>CASENC010000001.1 GCA_949289215.1 uncultured Bacteroidales bacterium
AATGAGCGTGAACGTGAGCGATATTTCCACTACACGTTTTACCTGATATTCCGCTTGGTGAGTGTTTACACGGTTTACAGCGAGAAGCAGCAGAGCGAGGGCAGGGTTGACTGCATAGTCGAGACTCCCGATTATGTGTATGTATTTGAATTCAAGCTCGACGGCACGGCAGAAGAGGCATTGCAACAGATAGAAGAAAAGGGCTATTCCCGCCCATATGAAGCCGACAGCCGCAGGCTCTACAAGATAGGAGCAGTGTTCTCCTCGCAAACCGGCACAATTGCCGACTGGAAGGTGAAAGAATGATTTATATTGAAAAAAATGCAGGAATTAAATTACGATAGAGATATGATTATTAGCCACCTTGCTGCACCGACATTCGGTTTGGTGGGTGAAGTGGCCGATGAAATGAAACGTGAATGTTACGTTGTGGGAGGATATGTGCGCGACATATTCCTCGCGCGGACATCAAAAGATATTGATTTTGTCACCGTAGGCAGCGGCATCGAGGTTGCAGAGAATGTCGCCGGAAAACTCGGTAAACGGGCTACGCTTGCTGTGTTCCGCAATTTCGGAACTGCCCAAGTAAAATGGCATGGACTTGAACTTGAATTTGTTGGAGCCAGAAAAGAATCATACACGCACGATAGCCGTAATCCGATAGTGGAAGACGGCACGCTCGACGATGACCAACGGCGCAGGGATTTTACAATAAATGCCATGGCGGTGTGTGTCAACCATGATCGTTTTGGGGAATTACTCGACCCGTTTAATGGTATTCAAGACTTGAATGACAAATTGATACGCACTCCTCTCGATCCTGACGTGACTTTCTCGGACGACCCGCTGCGCATGATGCGTGCGGTGCGTTTTGCCACTCAACTTGGGTTTGAGATATATCCCGAAACATTCGCCGCCATAGAACGGAACCGAGAGCGCATAAATATAATATCAAAGGAGCGTATAACCGACGAGTTGATGAAAATAATGATGTCGGCAGTTCCTTCACGCGGATTTAAATTGCTTGACCGTTGCAAATTACTTGAAATCATATTTCCCGAACTTTCTGCACTGAAAGGTGTGACGCAGATGAATGGACGCGGGCATAAAGACAATTTCCTGCACACGTTGCAAGTGCTTGACAATGTGGCTGCGAAAAGCGATAATGTGTGGTTGCGGTGGGCGGCATTGTTGCATGATATTGCCAAACCAGCCACCAAGCGTTATGACGAGAAACTGGGGTGGACATTCCATAATCATAATTTCATTGGCGAGAAAATGGTTCCGCGCATATTCAAGCGTTTGCGACTGCCAATGAACGAGAAAATGAAGTATGTGGCCAAACTGGTGGGATTGCATATGCGCCCGATTGCGCTTGTCGAGGATGAGGTTACCGACTCGGCTGTACGGCGCATGCTGTTTGATGCCGGAGATGACATAGACGACTTGATGACGCTGTGTGCAGCGGATATTACATCGAAAAATCCCGAGAAGGTGCGTCGGTTCAAGGAAAATTATGACCTTGTGCGCCGTAAACTTGTGGAACTTGAAGAGAAAGACAGGATACGCAATTTCCAGCCGCCGGTGACAGGCGAGGAAATAATGCAGACCTTTGACTTGCAACCGTGTAGCACAGTGGGACAAATCAAAGAAGCAATAAAAAATGCCATACTCGACGGCAAGGTTTCCAACGACCATGATGAAGCACGCCGGTTCATGCTTGAAGTGGCAGCCGGCATGGGCTTGCAACCGAAACAATAATATATGGTGGTATAAAAAAATCGAAAGAGGCAGCACAGCAGGTTGCCTCTTTCGATTTTTATGTTGCCATGGGTATATTGTTATTTCACAATGGCATTATTATCGGATGGGGTTACATACCAGTCAAGAGCCTGAGTGTGGTCGGCTGCCCATATTGAGAATTTGTCGTAAGCCGTTGTGATGCTTGTGCGCTCGGTCGGCCAAAGCCAATTGGTTCCGTCCACGCATATCATTTGCGGTGCACTGCCTGCTTCGGGAGCGGCAATTGTTGCCTGAGAGGAGTTACCTTCGACCACGATGTTGAAACCACCCATATCGGTTGCAGCCATGCTGAAATCGGTCCCTACATTTATGGTGACAGGCTTGCCTGCATTCCCCTTGGTTACAGTGTTAAGCATTACATTCGACGGGCTACCGGGCACGAGCATGTCGTGTATTTCTCCTATGCGTTCATCATTGAAGAACACGGTAGATGCCAATTCGCCACCGGCCGCAAGCGGAGTGATGGTTGCTGTTTCGCTACCTGCTGCATGTGTAATGCTGAACACAATGTCGTTGAAGTCGAAGTCGTCGGTGTTGCCAAGGTCTTCGCAAGCCAATATCCAGGATTGTGTTTCGTCGATTGTGGGCAATTCTTCTACTTTGCCGTCGATGATGAAAGCGATGTCGTTCCAGTCGATACTGTTTTTTCCTTCAGGAACCGGTTGGCCGTCAACAATCGAGAACTTGCCGCCCCAGTCTTCAAAGCTGAGGATATTCACTCCGTGAGTAGAATAAAGAGCCGAGCCCGAGATATTAGTCCATCCTTTCGCCGCGGTTACATCTTTGTTAAGTTCTGCATTTGAGAAAAGGCACAATGATGCATACATGGTGGGAATATATATGTCTCCTGTTTCTTGTGTCCAGTCAACCGATTTATCCAAGGCTCCCGATCCTTCGGCATTATATCCGCGAACAAGTCCGAAGTGTATTTCTTTCCCGGCAGGAAATGTGGCTGTAGGGGCAAAATCATTGTCAGGGTCATAGTAAACGAGTGTAAACTTACGGTTTACAACATTGGCATTGCTTGGAATAAGTACATATTTGTCGGCTTTCTTTTGTTCTTCCGTGGTTGCGCCTTTGTCGGTGTAAAAATATACGAGAGCCGAATTGGCATTAGTGTTGCGGTAAATGCCAATTAATGAAATTTCACCGGCCTCGGTTGTGGTGATTTTATAGTTCTGCGTATATGGGTACAACTTTGTGATATTGTCATCGTCGGTTACATACATATTTGCGCAGGTTTCAGCAACATCTTGGTATTTCGAACTTTGCAATGTGTATTCTTCACCAACGGTGAAATTATCGTAAGTTTGCCATTCTTGAATGGCGTATATTTCGCTTTCCCAACTTTTGTATAAATCATGATAGTGAGTGTAGCCGATTTTGTTGATATAATCGTCTCCGAATGAATTGGAATACATACCGGCAAACAAGTTGTAGTCAACAGCATATACTTTTTCGCGTGGCATAAGTGGCATACTGCTGCGTGTGCTTTGGCGGAAAGCGGTGCGGCCGCCGAAGTTTACATGAGATGCAGTGTTTACGTTAACAGTCTGCACCTCGCGGTCGCCTTGCGCTGTTTTTACTACATATACTTCATCGATGGTTTTCGGTATGTCGAATTTGATTGTGTTTGAGCCATACACTTCGGTTTGTGCCACAAGATAGCTGCCACGGTCGCTTTTGGTGTAGATGCTTATGGTGGCATTGCTGCCGGTGTTTACAGTCAACGAGCGTTGTGTGGCAATGTTCCATGACTGCCCGGGATCGATGTCGCCGATGATATTTTTCCAGTTGTCGGCGTATTCTTGATTTTGGTCGATGGGCTTGATTGTCGGTTCGTCGGGGGAACAACCTGTCATGCACATTATGAAGCCCAACAGTAATGGTGAAATAAATAGAGACTTTTTCATATACTTGTGAATATTAATAAATAAAGTAGGAAATTTGTTGCAAAGTTATGTAACTTTTTTATGTGCTGCAATATTCAGGTATGTGAAAATGCGGTGTTGACAATGTTTTCACCGCAATTCGTCATGAAAAAAATCTTTTGGGAAGATGTGGATTTTGTGCCGATTGCAATACAATATTGCAATATGAAGCAAGAGTGGTGCGTTACATAGAAAAAAGTTACATCATGAAAATTACCGATGAAAAATCAAAACCGTGGGTGACGCTTGGCAGCGAATACCTTGTGCGAAGACCCTGGCTGACTGCTCGCCGCGACTGTGTAAGGCTTGCCAACGGTGTGGTTAACGATGAATATTATGTGCTTGAGTACCCCGATTGGGTTAATGTTATTGCCGTTACAGCCGACGGAAAGTTTATAATGATTAAGCAGTACAGGCATGGCATAGCCGGTACGAGCTATGAGATATGCGCCGGCTGCTGTGAGCGAGGTGAAGCTCCCGAACAGGCTGCCCGCCGTGAATTGCTTGAAGAAACCGGTTATGGGGGCGGCGAATGGCGAAAGTTGCTTACGATTGCGCCTAATGCGAGTTCAATGAATAATTATACCCATTGTTATCTTGCCTTAGGGGTGGAAAAAATTGCCGACTTCCATCTTGATTCTACCGAGGAGCTTGAAATGTTTCTGCTCGATGGTGATGACGTGTTTGATATGTTGCAGTCGGGGCAAATAGTGCAAGCCACGATGGTTGCGCCGTTGTGGAAGTATTTTTATTCAGTTGCAATTGCGCAAGTAAACAACTTTTGATTGAGTTGCCCGCAGGCAGCCCCAGTCGGCAGTGCTTATTTTATCCAAGTCATTATGTTCTTCCATGAGAACTTTTTGCCATACAGCAATATGCCTTTGCGGTATATTTTGGCTGCCAAGGCAGCTATGCCCAATGCCGAGCCAAATAGTATGGCAATGCTTAGGGTTATTTCCCAGAAAGGCACATCATATGGAAGACGTACCATCATCACCACGGGCGACGTGAATGGTATCATCGAGCACCACCATGCCAATGAGCCGTCAGGGTTGTCCATGCAGGCAAGTCCTGCCCATAATGCAAGCACGAGGAACATCATCATGGGAATGGTGGCCTGACTGCCTTCGTTAGGCTGATCGACCGTGGAGCCGGCTGCCGCAAACATCGACCCGTAAAGCAAGTATCCGCCTATGAAATACAGTGCGAAGCAAATGGCAATTCCTGCAAGGTTGATAGATGCCATTGATCGAGCAATGTCGGCTATCATTTCGCCGGTTTCGGCATCGATGTTTCCGGCTGCTTGTGCCTGGACAATCAATTCGGGATTGGTGGCAACTGAGCTTATGCCGAATATGGCTGAAATTATGCCGATGAATATGCACCAAATGGCGATTTGGACTATTCCCACAAATCCCACGCCGATTATTTTCCCTAATAATAACTCGATTGGCTTGCAGCAACTTACCATCACCTCGATGATGCGGTTGGTTTTTTCCTCAACTACGCTGGTTAGTATCATTGCTCCGTACATCATAACGAACATATAGGTGAGAAAGGCAAGAATCATTCCGATTATGCTTGCAAGTTCTGCGTCTGACTGAGATTCGTCTCCATCTTCATCCCATTTCATGCAGTTAAGATGTATGTCGGCATGGCTGTCGTTGATTATTTCGTCAAGGCCTGGAATGTGGTATGAGGCAATGCGTGTTTGTGTCACTGTGTCGCTGAGGCATTGTGCCACATGGCTTTGTAATCCCATGCGCACAGCATTCTGTGAAAACACGTCAACCTGTAACGTACTGTCGATATCGGCAGGTATGACCACTATGGCATATAGCCCGTCTTGTTGCTTGTAAAATTCGTGCAGCCCTTTTGTTCCCACCGGAGTTATGTTGAGGAAACGGAATTCATCGTTGTCGGTTATGGCATTGCCGTAACGTCCGCTTTCGTCAACTATGGCCACGGTTTCCATGTCACCCTTATTGAATTGCATCATCAGGTATGGAAGTCCTAAGCAGGCGATGCTGATGAGGGGGACAAGTATCGTCATCACGATGAACGATTTTTTCCCGGCAATTGCAAGGAATTCATGTCGTGCGATTATGGCTATGCGGCTTATATTGTTCATTGTTATACTGATTGCAGATTATTGTTTGAAACTGTTTCAATGAATATTTCGTTCATGCTTGGCAATAATTCTTGAAAAGCATTCAATGAATATCGGTTGTTGATGTATGCAATGGCATCGTGCAGCGGTGCATTGTCGGTCAGGCGTATGTTGGCGGTTATGCCGCCAAAAAGCGACGGTTGCACGCACTCGATATTGAAAAGGCCTTCTACAGGGTCTATTTTCATGGTGTCGGAAATGCCCACTTGATAGAGTTTCTTGCTGAAGCGGCGGCGAATTTCGGCCACACGTCCGTTAAGCACCACGCGCGAATGGTTTATGAGAGCTATTTCCTCGCACACTTCTTCTACCGATCCCATGTTGTGGGTTGAGAAGATAATGGTTGCACCTTCGTCGTGCAGGTGCAGGATTTCTTTTTTCAGCAGTTCGGTGTTTACCGGGTCGAAACCTGAAAATGGCTCGTCGAATATCAGTAGTTTTGGTGAATGTATCACGGTTGAGATGAATTGCACTTTTTGAGCCATACCCTTCGACAATGCTTCGATCTTCTTGTCGGCCCATTGTGTGAGGTCAAATCGTTCAAGCCATTTGCCCATGGCACGTCGCGCATCGCTGCTGTTCATGCCGCGTAGCCGGGCTATGTACATGATGTGGTCGGCAACTTTCATTTTCCGGTACAGTCCGCGTTCTTCGGGCAGGTAACCTATATTGGTGATGTCTTTTTCATGCAGCGAATGTCCGTCGAATAGCACTTCTCCGCTATCGGGGCGGGTAATCATGTTTAAAATCCTGATAAGGGAAGTTTTCCCGGCTCCGTTGGGACCTAAAAGCCCGAAGACGCATCCTTGGGGCACATCGATCGATACGCGGTCGAGTGCAAGATACCCGTCGTATTGCTTGACGACATTCCTCGTCTCGATAAAATTCATCTGTATTGCAGCATAATGGTAAAAAAACTGATGCAAAGATAACAATATTCCTTGAACGGCAAGTGCAAGGCAAAGGAAATGCATCCTGGAACTTGTTATTGCCGTTGCAATTGTTTAATTTTGCGTAAACTGATTTTTTGCAGGGAATGCCTGTGTGGAATTTTAATTGAAACTAATTATGCAATTCATAAATAAAGCATTATTGGCATCGGCAGGCCTTTTGCCGATGATATTATTGGGAAGTTGCCAACAGCAGGAAGAGCAAAAGCGTCCCAATTTTGTGTTTTTCCTTGTCGATGATATGGGATGGCAAGATACGTCGGTGCCATTTTACAATGATACCACACCGCTCAATCGTCGCTATCATACGCCCAATATGGAACGGCTTGCCAGAATGGGCGTGAAGTTTACCGAGGCATATGCCTGTGCTGTGTCATCGCCCACCCGGTGCAGCTTGTTGTCGGGAATGAATGCTTCGCGCCACCGCGTTACCAACTGGACTCTTGAGTACGGACAACAAACCGATGCCGCAAGCGATGTGCTGGTATTGCCCGATTGGAATTATAACGGCATACAACCCGATAGTGTGTCATCAAGTCATAACACCAGGAATGTGATGCCCATTACATCGTTGCCTCAAGTGCTGCATGATAACGGGTATTACACCATACATTGCGGAAAGGCGCACTTCGGGGCACGTACCACTCCGGGAGCAGACCCTGCCACAATGGGTTTCGACGTGAATATTGCCGGTGGACCTAACGGTGCGCCTGGCAGCTACCTTGGTACCGATAATTTCGGCCAGGTAAGCAATCCAAAGTTTGCCGTGCAAGGGCTTGAAAAATATTTCGGTAAAGATATATTTCTTACAGAGGCATTGACCATCGAGGCTATTGAAGCCTTGAAGAAACCTATTGCAGCCAGTCAACCGTTTTTCCTGTATATGTCGCACTATGCCGTACACTCACCTTACAGCCCCGATGAGCGGTTTGTGGACAATTATCTTGGCGTATATGACGACCAGCTTAAAGATTCGCTTAATTTGAGTGAAGCCAAATATGCCGCTCTTGTGGAGGGGATGGACAAGAGCCTTGGAGACTTGCTCGACTTTTTGCAGTCACAACCCGATGTGGCGCAGAATACGATAATAATATTCATGTCGGACAATGGCGGACAGGCTCTGAACAATGTGCGACAGGGTGTGGCCAACCGTGACCAGAATTTCCCGGCCCGTGCCGGGAAAGGGTCGGCTTTTATGGGAGGCGTGCGCGAGCCGATGATGGTGTACTGGCCCGGTGTGACAGAAGGTGGAACTACCGAAAGCCAACGTGTCATGATAGAAGATTTCTTCCCCACTATTCTTGAAATGGCAGGTATCGCGCAGTATGAAACGAGCCAGACGATAGATGGCGTAAGCTTTGTGCCTGCATTGCGCAGTGACAGCATTGCCGAACGTGACATTGTGTGGCATTTCCCGAATTTGTGGGGTGAAACGCAAAACACCGAGGAGGGTTATGGCGCATATTCGGCAATTATGAAAGGTGATTACCATCTCGTTTATACGTGGGAAACAGGTAGGTTGCGTCTGTATAATGTCAAAGAAGACGTAGGAGAGCAAAATGATATTGCTGCCGACTACCCTGAGGTGGTCAAGGCAATGGCTGTTGAATTATCCGGGTATTTGCGTGAACGTGATGCACAGCGGCCATCGTTCAAGGCAACAGGCAAATTATGCCCGTGGCCTGATGAAGCGATTAAATAGCAAGGTGGGTTTAAGAAGGTTGTAGATGTGCCGGGGGCTTTGGCAATAACAAAAAAATCAGCGAGCTGTTTTTTTTGCATTGCGCTCGCCTTGCACTATCTTTGCAGTGCCGTTGCTTGTGGCGGCGGTTTAATGTTAGCGAAACAAGATGATAAATCACCTTTGGCAATTGCCGGTAATCAGATTGGCTGTCATGCTTTTGGCGGTGTGCTGTGTGTCTCCGTTGGCGGGGCAGCGGCGCGTGACGCCTGTAAAGCCGAGTACCAATAGGGTCATGACAGTAAAGCAAAATGATGCCAAGATTGCCGAGCTGAAGCAGCGGGGACTTGTGATAGTGGGTGATACTATTCTGCCTGATACTGTGGCAGCAAAGATGAATGATACGATTAAAGTCACGCGAATGAGGTATCCGTTGCTTACGAGCATAACCATCGGGGCCAATGTGTGGGATCCGGTGATGAGGCTCTTCGGGCAAACGTATGGAGGAATGGATTTCTCGGCTGAATTAAGTTTGTGGAACCGAGTTTTCCCGACTTTGGAATTGGGCTTTGGCTCAGCCAACAATACTCCGGAGGAGAAAAATTTCACCTATAACGGAAAATTTGCCATGTATGGCAAAATAGGGTGCGGATATAATTTCAAGTATAACAATAAGCCCGATTACATGGCACTGCTTGGCTTTCGGCTCGGTTACAGTAATTTCAGGTATGGCATAACCGATGTCGGCATCGACAACGGTTATTGGCAGGAGCAAAGCCGTTTTGAAATAAACGACCTCAGGTCGCACGCTTTGTGGGGAGAACTTGTGGTGGCAATGCACATAAAATTGTATAAAAATTGGTCGGCGGGTTGGACATTGAAATATCATTTCCTGTTTAATTACAAGAGTAATCCTACGGCCGACCCGTGGTATATCCCCGGCTACGGAACCCGCGGCTCGGCGATTTCGGGAGGGCTTTCCATTTATTATACAATACCGCTTAATCGGGACAAGTGGCCGAGTGATGAGAAGAAGGGTAAAAATGCATACACCGGCGAGCCAATTGAGAACTCGTCGCCGGGAACTAAAACTATTTCGATACCGGGTCCGGGTTCGGGTAATTAATATATGTCAGTATTTTGAAAAGGATAGTTATAGTTGGAGCATCGTCGGGCATAGGGCAATGCCTTGCCATGCAATATATAGCCGATGGTAATTGGCAGGTAGGGGTGGCAGCCAGGCGTGGCGAAATCCTTGAGAGGTTGCGGCAATCGGCTCCCGACCGGGTGGCGTCGCAGGTTATTGATGTGACGGCCGATGATGCGGCCGACCGACTTGCCGACCTGATAAACAAACTTGGCGGCATGGACGTATTCCTGCTGTCATCGGGAGTGGGTAACCAGAATCCCGAACTTGACGCAAAAATTGAAAACCGCACAATAGCTACCAATGTAAAAGGTTTTACGGCCATGATTGATGCTGCATACCTGTATTTCAAGGAACACGGCAGTCAAGGCCAAATTGCTGCGATTACTTCTATTGCGGGTACGCGAGGTATAGGCATCGCGGCTTCATATAGTGCCACCAAACGATACCAATGGTGCTATCTTTCGGCCATAGAGCAGCTCGCCCACACGCAAGGGGTGAAATTGACCATTACCGACATTCGCCCGGGGTTTGTGCACACACCGTTGCTTAACGACGGTAACTGTTATCCTATGCAACTTGAGGCCGATTACACGGCGCGTGTAATACGCCGAGCCATTAACCGGTATCGTAGGGTGGTGGTAATTAATTGGTTATATGCCGTGCTTGTGTTTTTATGGCGGCTTGTGCCACGTGCGTTGTGGCGACGCATAGTGTTGTCAACGCATCATGATTGAAACCGATTAAGGACAGGTCGTTTTAGATGTTAAAACGACCTGTTTGTGCCATTGTTTGGCATTTTTTGATGTGAGTTATTGCAGAATTCAAAGAAAAATATGTATCTTTGCATTGTAAAAACATAGAATAATATTAATAGTAGGAAATATTCCCTGAGTGTTGATAAAGTTTGGCAAGTTATTTGCTATATGGGAATATGAGATTTTTTAGAAAGATTGTTTTAGGGAAGAGCCGTAAGGTTCTCCCATAATTTAGAGAAACTATGGGAAATTACAGTAATTTTGAGACGGTGTTTAAGTGCAAGGTTTTACCTACGCACGCTTATCATCCGAATGCAGCATTGATGGCTGCTCGCAGGCAAGGTTACGTAGCCATGCCCGAATGTGCCAAATGCGTTAAATCTTCGGCCGCATAAAGTGGCGTGAAGGTGTGTTGAAGATGTTTTTTGGAGTTTGCGGTGACGCAAAGCAAGTAAAATAAAAATTTTGAGCAGAAGCTTGTTTTGAATTTAAGTAACTGTGACTGCAAAAAAAATGGAATTGATGCCCCGAAAGGGTTTCATGATAATATAATTTTCCAGTCGTAGGGAATGTGTTATTCTTGCGTTATTGGAAGATTTTTGTTTATGTAAAAAAGTATAATAAGATATATATCCTCCTATCCAATTGGCTTGAGGGAACGGTACCCGGAAGGGTATAGTTCTGTCGGCCACTCAAAAGGAAGTTAGTTAACCCTAATACCACATTTTATTCATACTATTTTTTTCCTAAGGCTATACGATGCGATTTCGTGTAGCCCTTTTTGTTCCATCATTATATGGGGGAACTTTTTGGGTCAGCGGATTTTTCGGGTCAGTCCGAAAACCTGGTTGGGGTTCATGCTCGTATCTTGTAAAAGACGTATCTTTGTGGCATGAAACAATGGCAAGTATTACGAACAGTATTTCCGGAAGTAATTACGGAGAATTTCGAGTTTACCGATTATGTTG
>CASENC010000002.1 GCA_949289215.1 uncultured Bacteroidales bacterium
AAAAAAGACACGAATTCCGCATTAAGATGCGTCTCGTCATACTCCGACAGTTCCCACTCATAACTGAATATCTCACCCGTGTCTTTGTCCCGCCACTTGCGCTTGCGTACATGCAGGTATGAGGAGCGCCCGCGGATGGGAAAGTCTCGGATAGTATGGTACTCGCCGAAGCCATGCGAGATGACCGAGGCATTGACCTTGTCTTCTCGCATCAGAACTTTTTTCTCGTCAAGCCAGATGTCAAATCGGGTATCACCTTTCTCAAAATTTACAACATCGAAGTTGTCTATCAGCACATCCGGTAGAATGGCTCGAAGCAATTTAATATGTTCCATGATGCAAAGGTAAGCTATATTCCTGAAATCCCCGTTCCACCAACCGGGAAAATCCGCTGACCCGTGATTGACCCGCAATAAAGAAATAAAAAACATCGAATTTCAGCAACTTAATGAAATTCGATGTTTTTTTGATTTTCGGGGCTTATTGCAGTCCGCATTTTGTACACCCATAGGGAGTCGAACCCTAATCGAAGGAACCGGAATCCTTTATTCTATCCATTGAACTATGGGTGCTCATAGGCTTGCGCCTTCCGCAACGCAAAATTACAAGTGGTTTTGCGTTTTCGGTTGGCAAAAGTAATAATATATTTGTAGCTTTGCAAATACAATTCAATTTATTCAAAAGATTTTTATGAATGTAAAAATAGAAGAAAGTTGGCGCAACGAGCTTGCCGAAGAGTGGGAACAACCTTACTTCAAGCAGCTTGTGAATTTCGTTCATGACGAATACAGCCACTACCAAATATTCCCTCCGGGACGTGAAATTTTTGCCGCTTTCGACGCCACTCCATTCGACAAAGTAAAAGTTGTGATACTCGGACAAGACCCTTACCACGACGTCGGACAGGCCAACGGACTTTGCTTCTCGGTACGCGACGGTGTGCCGTTCCCGCCGTCACTTGTCAACATTTTCAAGGAAATCCACGATGACCTTGGGAAACCGATACCGGCGAGCGGCGACCTCACCCGATGGGCACGGCAAGGAGTACTGCTGCTAAATTCCACACTCACAGTGAGGGCGCATAGCGCCGGGTCGCACCAGAATCGCGGTTGGGAAGAATTTACCGACCACGTGATTTTCCACCTTGCCCGCCATCGCGAGCACTTGGTGTTTATTCTGTGGGGGGCATACGCCATCAAAAAAGGCGCATTCATCGACCGCACACGGCACCTTGTACTGACTTCGCCACACCCATCGCCACTGTCGGCTCACCGTGGATTTTTCGGCAACAGGCATTTTTCCCGTGCCAACGAATACCTCATGGCTCATGGCATGGAACCTATCGACTGGTAAATTAAATATAAGCAAAAAACATGGCATTGAAAAATACAATCACCTTATTGCTGGTAACCCTGTGCACCGCGGCATCATTGGCACAATACATGGATACCCGGACTTGCATATTCGACGGTAATTTCAAGTCGCTGCAAGTGAAATTGTCGGGAAACGATTATTTTCCCCCCATACTGATGTTGGGAAGCGACAATGTGATAGAAGTGCGCTTCGACGAATTAAGCCCCGAATTGTCATACCTGCGTTACAGTGTAATCCATTGCAATGCCGACTGGCAACCATCGGCACTCGTCGATACCGAATACTTGAACGGCTTCAATTACGCAAACATTGAAAACTACGAATATTCAAGCGGCACATTCACCCATTTCGTTCATTACGAATTTTCTCTGCCAAACGAAGAAATATCATTCACCAAGTCGGGCAACTATCTTGTACAGGTTTACCGCGAGGACGAACCCGACGTGATACTGCTGCAAGCACGTTTCATGGTGTGCGAAAATGTGGTATCGGTATATCCATCGGTATCATCACGCACCGACATCGACTATAACATAGGGCACCAGCAAATCGATATCACCGTTGACACTCGCGACTACCGGGTGCGCGACATTTACCAAGACTTGATGGTATTCGTAAATCAAAACTCACGCACCGACAACGAAGCATTTGTCAACAAGCCGTTGCGCGTAATGGGTAGCAAGGCCGTTTTCGAGCACAACCGCAACCTCATCTTCCCTGCCGGGAACGAATACCGCCGCATGGAAATTGTTGCAGTGAATTATCCCACAATGGGAGTCGCAAGGGTGGAATATTTCAATCCATTTTACCATGCCACACTATACACCGACGAACCGCGCACCGATGCCATGTACTTGTATGACAAAACGCAAAACGGACGTTTCACCATACGCAATGCCGAAGCCGACGACTCCAACGGCCGTGCCGACTACATCGTCACACACTTCTCTCTCGCGACAGGTGAGCCGCTAACCGGAGGAAAAATATATGTCGATGGCGAATTTACCAACCACCTGTTTTCACCCGACGCACTGATGAATTACGATGCAGCATCGGGTTGCTACGTCGCCGACATTCTGCTGAAACAAGGTGCATATAACTATCAATACCTGTTTGTCCCCGACGGTACCGGTGTAGGGCTGACTTCGACCATTGAAGGTGACAAATACCAGACGGTAAACGAATATTCGGTACGGGTGTATAACCGCAGGCAGGGCGAACGTTACGACCGAATGATAGGATTCGGAATGGTATTTTCAGGCCGATAACTACTACATCATGATGATGATGAAAATGAAATACACCATCAATTGTTTCCTGCCTTATGCCGGCCACAAGGAAACATCCGAAACCGCCGCATTGCTGCGGGAAAGCGATTGTGTTGCCCGGATATTCGTCATGCACAACGATTCAAGTGAAGCATCAATTCCCGACGGCTGCGAAGCCATGCCTGTAAAATCGATAGAATCAACTGCAACCATAAAAGCCATAGCCAAACGTGCTGACTGCGATTATGTGTTGCTGCACACCGCCCCCACAGCACTGCGTCCGGGACTACATGCCCTTGAACGCATGGCACGGTTGGCTGCCGAAAGCGGTGCAGGAATGGCATATGCCGACCACTATAACGTAACGACCGATGGCAACCGCACAAATGTTCCGGCCATAGATTATCAACAGGGAAGCCTGCGCGACGATTTCGATTTCGGCACAATGCTGCTATTCGACAGCCGTGCATTGGTTAAAGCCGTTGGCAAAATGACAACCGAATACGACATGGCAGGCTTGTATGACCTGCGCCTTAAATTGTCGCAATTCGCGCCAATAGTCCACATAAGCGAATACCTGTATTCCGACATTGAAACCGACACGCGCCTCAGTGGCGAACGGCAATTCGATTACGTCAGCCCAGGCAACCGCGACCGCCAAATCGAGATGGAAACCGTGTGCACCGACCATTTAAAGGCTGTCGGAGGATACCTCGCCCCGTCATTTAAAACAGTGGATTTGGGTATATCGGGGTTTGAATGTGAAGCATCGGTAATTATTCCCGTGCGCAACCGCCTGCGCACCATTCGTGAAGCCGTGGCCTCGGCACTGTCGCAGCAGTGCGACTTCAAGTTCAATGTAATTGTCATCGACAATCATTCCACCGACGGCACCACCGAGGCAATCGACGAATATGCCCATGACTCGCGTCTCGTCCACATCATTCCCAGTCGTGACGACCTGGGAATAGGCGGCTGCTGGAACACTGCAATCTGCGACCCGCGATGCGGCAAATTTGCCGTACAACTCGACAGTGACGACATTTATGCCGACAACCACACTTTGGCAAAAATCGTTACCACATTCTATGAACAAAATTGTGCAATGGTCATAGGATCATATACATTGACCGACTTCAACCGCAACCCAATTCCACCGGGCATTATCGACCACCGCGAATGGACTCCCGACAACGGGCGAAACAACGCCTTGCGCATAAACGGACTTGGCGCGCCACGTGCCTTTTTCACACCGATAGCTCGGGAAATAAAATTTCCTAATACAAGTTATGGCGAGGATTATGCAATGGGGCTGAATATTTCGCGCCACTACCAGATAGGCCGCATATGGCAATCCATATACCTGTGCCGGCGTTGGGAGGGGAACACGGATGCAGCACTGAGTATCGACCGCATAAACGCTAACAACCTGTATAAAGACCACCTGCGCACTTGGGAATTACAGGCCCGCATGGCAATGAACAAAAATCAGCAACAATGACTCGCATAACGCAACATGACATAGATGACCTGTTCCTGCAGCAACTGCGCGACTGGGATTTATTACAGCACAACTATCAAGCCATTGAGAACGTAAAGACACGGGAATTTGCAATAGGCGCGGCACGATTTAAGGTGCAATTCAACCCGGCACGCATCACCTCTTCGGCGGCAAAAGTCGATGACAGGTCGATAAAGCAACGCCCATGCTTTTTGTGCAGCGAAAACAGGCCACCCGAACAAAAAGGTTTGCCATGGGGAAACGATTATTTAATCCTTGTAAATCCCTACCCCATCTTCCCGCGGCATCTTACAATTCCAACACTGCAGCATGAACCGCAACGCATTGCCACGCGCATAGGCGACATGATGCGCCTCGCCTGCGACCTCAATGATTTTGTAATTTTCTATAATGGGCCACTATGCGGAGCTTCGGCACCCGACCATGCGCATTTCCAAGCCGGCTGCAAAGATTTCATGCCGTTCAATAACGACCTGATTAGAAACGGTGAAATACATGAAGTGGCAGCCTGCAACAGCGCAACACTCGGCATTGTCACCAACCTTGCCCGCACGACATTCATCATTCGCACTTCCGATATTGATGATGGAATCGTAATGTTTCAACGCCTGTATGAGGCCATACCGGTGGCAAACGGAGTGTGTGAACCCATGCTTAACATTTTGTGCCAAACCGAAAATGGCAAGCTCAGAATCGATGTGTTTCCTCGGGCAAAGCATCGCCCGTCATGTTATTACGCCGCCGGAGAAAGTAATATGCTTATATCGCCGGCATCGGTCGATATGGGAGGCGTACTCATAACTCCACTCGAAAAAGATTTTGCGAAAATCACCGCAACCGACATAAAAAACATTCTCGATGAAGTGTGCATCGACCAAGCAACCGCCTCACTCATCATAAAACGCATCAAATCATGAACAACGACACACCGAAAGTAAAAGTTGGAATAATGAATGTGCCTACACTGCGTTTCATACTAAACGGCACATACCTGTGCAACGGCATTGAAATAACCGGACGGCACGAGGCTTATATCAAGTGTGGCAAGATAATGCTTGAAAGCAGCGATTATTCCGAAGTTTTGATTGAGCCTGTCGATATGGCAAACTGTTCATTCGATTTACATGATGTCACCATAGGCATTGGGTTCCACTGGCAACGCACCGAATGTCAACGCTTCAAGGGCGCATTAAAACTAATTGTGGAAAACGATGCCATCACAGCCATCAACATACTCCCGGTCGAAGATTACCTTATGAGCGTAATCTCTTCGGAAATGAGTGCAACATCGTCGCTCGAATTTCTCAAGGCTCATGCCGTGATATCCCGCAGTTGGTTGTTGGCACAAATGGCACATATTACCAAAAAACGCGATGAAACCGCCGAAAACGACAATATCGAAGGAAACGAAATAATCAAATGGTATGATCACACCGACCACCGGCTCTTTGACGTATGCGCCGACGACCACTGCCAGCGTTACCAGGGAATCACACGTGCCTGCACCGAAGCCGTGAGGCAGGCCGTCGATGCCACGCGCGGAGAAGTGCTGATGTATGACGGGGAACTATGCGACACCCGGTTTTCAAAATGCTGCGGCGGAGCATTCGAGCAATTTGAAAACTGCTGGGAACCTATCCACCACAATTACCTTGAAGCACGACGCGACGAAAACGACGAAAACGATTTCCCCGACCTTACCAAGGAAGAAAATGCCGCACTGTGGATTTTGTCGTCACCAAAAGCATTTTGCAATACCACCGACGAGATAGTGTTACGACAAGTCCTCAACAATTACGACCGTGAAACCACCGACTTTTACCGATGGCACGTGGAATACGACCAGGAAGAACTGGCACAATTGATAGCCGAGCGTTCAGGTATTGATTTCGGGCGCATCATCGACCTGCAACCGGTGGCGCGAGGTACATCGGGAAGACTGTACAAGTTGAAAATCGTTGGCGAAAACCGCTCTCTCGTCATAGGCAAAGAGCTTGAAATACGCCGCATTCTGTCGCGCAGCCACCTATACAGCTCTGCTTTCATCGTCGAGAAGCACAATGTCGCAACCGACGGTGTTCCCGGAAAATTCGTGCTGCGAGGCGCAGGCTGGGGGCATGGCGTGGGGCTGTGCCAGGTAGGTGCGGCTGTTATGGGCGAAAAGGGCTACAGCTACAAGCAAATCCTGCAACATTATTTCAAAAACGCCATAATCACCGATTCTTATGGGAAAGCACATTAAATCGCCTTGGGCGTGGATACCTACGCTATACCTTGCCCAGGGATTGCCTTATGTGGCAGTCATGACAATCTCGGTAATCATGTACAAGCGCCTCGGCATCTCCAATACCGACATCGCTCTTTACACCGGCTGGCTATACCTGCCCTGGGTGATAAAACCGTTCTGGAGCCCGTTTATAGATATCATAAAGACCAAACGCTGGTGGACCGTAGCAATGCAATGGATACTGGCACTGGCTTTTGCCGGTGTTGCATTCACCATTCCCGCACCATTTTTCTTCAAGCTCACACTTGCTGTATTTTGGATAATGGGATTTGCCTCGGCAACACACGACATTGCCACCGACGGATTTTATATGCTTGCCCTCGACAAGCATGAACAATCGCTATACGTGGGTATTCGCAGCACATTCTATCGCATAGCAACCGTGGCCGGGCAAGGATTGCTTGTCATAATGGCCGGGCTTATCGAAACCGGCACCAGCCTTGCTCCGGCGCAACTCACCGTGCAGGCTTCTCCCGCGGCACAACCCACAGTGGCCAAAATACCGCGATTTAACGACATCCCGGCCGACACCGCCGTGGAACCATATTTTATCTATACCGACCCACAAGTATCGGTGAGCAGCAATGCACCCGACGAAGTCAACGGCATCCCATTCAAAACATACGCCGCCGCATTGCGAGATTCAATAAAACGGCACAATGAAATTCACGGTTTTACCGAAGCCGAAAACAAGGAACAAGCTGCAACCGCCCGGCAATCTCCGGCACAAAACTCATCGCCATTCACCACATGGGTAAAAAACACATTTGGCGAAAACCGGCAACCTGCAACCGACGATGCTGCCGACAACATAGCCATCGTAGGTGTACGGCTTAGCAAAATGCCGCCGGCCGACAAGCCAGTGATACTGAATGTGACACACCGCAGCGGCGACCCGGGCATTACATTACAATCGACACGTTTCGAGTTCACAAGCGAAAACTTCGATGAAACGGCCTATCTCTTGTTTGAAATAGACCACAAAATCAAAAGCGAAACCCGGGCGACATTCATCGGGGCATCGGGCAATATCCCGTTTGCATGGATGGCGGTGTTTATGTTATTGTCGGCATTCTTCCTTGCCGCGGCAATATACCACAGTCGTATTCTGCCTCGTCCGATTGCCGATGCGCACCATTCTCGTCAATCGGCACACGAGATAATCGAAGAATTTGCCCACACATTCACATCATTTTTCAAAAAGAAGCAAATTTGGGTTGCCATAGCCTTCATGCTTCTATACCGCCTGCCCGAAGCTCAATTGGTGAAAATGATAAACCCGTTCCTGCTCGACCCGATCGACAAAGGCGGAATGGGGCTATCGACCGGCGAGGTAGGTTTGGTTTACGGCACGGTGGGAATTATAGGACTTACTGTCGGCGGAATTATCGGCGGAATTGCCGCAGCACGTGGCGGACTGAAGCGTTGTTTGTGGCCCATGGCATGGAGTATGTCGCTCACCTGCCTCACGTTTGTTTACCTCAGTTATGCGCAAGACAGTTCGTTGTTAACAATCAATTTGTGCGTGTTCATCGAGCAATTCGGCTACGGATTCGGCTTTACCGCCTATATGCTCTACCTCATTTACTTTTCCGAAGGAAGGCACAAGACTGCCCACTATGCCATCTGCACCGGTTTCATGGCACTGGGCATGATGCTCCCGGGCATGGCCGCCGGCTGGTTGCAGGAAGCCATCGGTTACAGGCACTTCTTCATATGGACCATGATATGTTGTGCCGCCACCATAGCCGTGTGTGCATTCATAAAAATCGACCCGAAATTCGGACTGAAACAATAAAAGATGGCAACATATCGCAGCCTGTTTTACCGAAAGATTGTATATTTGTAATTACTAAAATTTAGGGAAACGCCATGGACATTGAAACAACGCAATTGACCCCATTACTGGGAATGACGCTCGAACAACTGCAAAAGGTTGTCACCGAGCTTGGTATGCCTCGCTTTTCGGCCGGGCAAATTTGCAAGTGGCTTTATGAGAAACGCGTCACAAGCATCGACGAAATGACCGACTTATCAAAAAACAACCGAACCAAACTTGCAGCACAATACACCGTAGGCCGCTATGAACCAAGCCACCATGCCGACAGTGCCGACGGAACAGTCAAATTCCTGTTCCCTACCGGCAACGACGGCAAGGCTGTGGAAAGCGTATATATTCCCGACGACGACCGCGCCACACTGTGCATCTCCACCCAGCGCGGGTGCAAGATGAATTGCCACTTTTGCATGACGGGCAAACAGGGATATCACGGCAACCTCACCGCCCGGGAAATCCTTAACCAGGTGATGAGCATACCGCAGGCCGAGAAACTCACCAATGTGGTTTTCATGGGAATGGGAGAACCGCTCGACAACCTGGATGCCGTGCTGCAAGTTATCGACATCATGACAGCCAAGTGGGGATTTGCATGGAGCCCCAAGCGTATAACCGTCTCTACCGTGGGTATTTTGCCGGCACTGCGCAGACTGCTCAACGAAACAAGCGTGCACGTGGCAGTGAGCGTACATTCGCCATATCACGAGGAAAGGCTCGGGCTGATGCCGGTAGAGAAAGCATTCCCGTTGAAGCGCGTCTTCGACCTGCTGTCGGACTACGATTTCCGCCATCAACGCCGTCTGTCGGCCGAATACATAATGTGGAACGGGGTTAACGACGATGACGCACACGCCGAGGCTCTTGCCAAGTTGCTTAAACCGACCGGTGCACGTGTCAACCTGATAAGGTTCCATTCAATTCCCGGCGTAAACCTCCACACCGCCGATGACCGCAAAATGGTTCACTTCCGCGACCTGCTCAATTCCCATGGCATCATTTGCACAATACGCCAAAGCCGCGGCGAAGACATAGCCGCCGCCTGCGGTATGCTTGCCGGAAAAGTAAAATCACAACAAGATTAACAGTTTAACATAAAGACTTCTATACTCAATTATGCAAAAAAGCAACTTTAAGCAACTGACAGCGGCAACCTTGCTGCTGCTCACCTCTTTTGCCCAAATGCAAGCCGAAGCCCCAAGCGGATATTACGACCGCGCTGAAGGGCTGAACAAGGGCGCGCTGCTCGAAGCCCTCGAATCAATCGTAGGCGAACACACCAACGTGGGCTATGACGGCGTGTGGGAAGTATTCAAGGAGAGCGATGTAAGGGAAGACGGAACCATTTGGGATATGTATTCCACTTCTCGATACACTCCGGGTAAAGACCAAAACCACGGACAAGCCAGTTCGGTCGGTGACAATTACAACCGTGAACACTCCATGCCCAAAAGTTGGTTTAACGATGCACAGCCGATGTATTCCGATGCCTTTCACCTTTACCCCACCGATTCAAAAGTGAACGGGCAACGCGGCAATTATCCATTCGGCGAATGTGCCAACGGTACCAAGTTACCATCGGCCAATGGTGTTGATGCCCTCGGTCGATTAGGCCGCTCCACTTTCTCAGAGTACAGCGGCACGGTGTTCGAGCCCGACGACCAATACAAAGGCGACTTTGCTCGCACCTACTTCTATATGGCCGCTGCATATAACAGCCTTATCGACGACTGGCACAGCGACCAGCTTGCAGGCAACAGCTACCCGGCTTTCAGCGATTGGTCGGTGGAAATGCTCATGAAATGGCACCGCCAAGACCCGGTAAGCAAAAAAGAAACCGACCGCAACGAAGTAATATACCGTTGGCAACATAACCGCAACCCGTTTATCGACCACCCGGAACTTGCCGAATACATCTGGGGCGACAAGAAAGATGAAGGCTGGGTTCCCGGCGGCAGCGGAGACGTTACCCCCGACCACGCCATTACATTCAGCCCGGCTACAATCCCGACATTCAGCGCAACCCCCGGCACACCTTCGGCCGACACAAAGGTAACCGTTTCGACCAAAAACATCGATGAAACCGTGGTTGTAACCGTAACGGGCAACTTCGAGCTGAGCCTCAACCGCAGCAATTGGAACAACGAGATATCGGTTGCCTCAACAGGCGGAACATTCTACCTGCGCATGAAAGCATCGGAGTTTGAAGACACCTACTCGGGCACACTGCAAGCAACAGCGGGCGAATATTCCAGTGCCAAAGTCGGTATCAACGGCACAGTGGCATCACTCGGCACATTCTTCGAGGATTTCGAATGGGAAGAGTTCGGCAACAGCGGATATAACACCACCGATTCTTATGTAGGAAACGCCTGCAAGTGGAATTATGGCGGCATATACCTGGGCAACTCTGATAGCGACAACCCTCGCGACGCATATTGCATAAGGCTCAGGGACGGCAAAAATATTTCTAATGGATACATAGAAATGGCCGAAGACAAACTTAACGGAGCAGGCACGCTCTCGTTCTATGGTGGAACATACGGCAACGACAGCGAAGGCTCGGTCGCCGTAAGCTATTCCACCAACGGCGGCTCCTCATGGACCAAAGCCGAAACCATAGAACTGACAAGCAAAAGCGGGCTGCGAGAATACTCCATCAAATTGAACATACCAGGCAACATACGTTTCCGCTTTGAACGCGCAAGCGGCAATCGCATCAACATCGATGACATAAGCATCACAAACTATATTACTTCATCGGTGGCATCGGCAACAGCCGGCACTGAAAGTTGGAACGCCTATTCGGCAACACAGGGGCAACTCACGCTCACCGTGGCCGGCGAACCTTGCGCTATCACCATATATGCCATCGATGGCAGGCAAGTACACAGCAGCCAAGTAACCACGACAACCACACTGCAATTACCCCGCGGCATATACATAGCCACAAGCGGCAACACTTCAAAGAAAGTGATAGTGAAATAACTGCCTCACCGGCACCATAACAATGGTACGCAAAATAAAAATGCCACAGGCGATTCAGCCGCCCGTGGCATTTTTTATGCGTCCCTGTGCATGTTGTCATAATTCTATGCTGATGTCGCGGCAACCTATGTCGCTGTTTTTATTGGCCGGATTTACCAAATCAAAACTGCAATCATGAATGTTGCTTGCCGGGTACAATTCCACAGTTCCTATGGGAAGCGCATACATTTCCTGCGGTATCGTCGGGTCGATCAAATACTTCACATTGTTGCCATATCTATTATACAATTCCACACACAACGTGTTTTCACCCTGCTGCAAATGCAATTTCAGCACCTCGGGCTTGCGCTCGAAGCCGCCCACATAGGTACGCATCGATACTGTTTCCCCGTTCAACAGCACCCGGAAGCCATCGGCAACACCGAATTTCACCAATATATCTTGTTCACGGTCGCTTGTCAACATGTGTTTCACATATACCGCATTCTTTTCACCGACAGGTATCGTAACCGCTTTACCCCATTCCAATCCGTCTATGGCTTTTTCTTCTCCCGGCTCGACCTTACCGCCACGGAACAATTCTTCACGGGGCTGCACCATTCGGGCATCGCCCCACTTTACACTGCCCGGAACGACGGTCAAGGGTCGCCGTTCACCACCGCTAAGTGTGATATCGCTTGCGGTACCGTCGATAGTGACACGTACCACGTCACCTTCGTTGCCGGCAGTATAAACGACCGATGGCATTAACGCCGATTTATCGCTCTTGAAGTGCCAAGTATATCCCACCGTGCTGCGGAAACTCGAATAATAATCCATGCTTGAATAGGCATATACCGGAATGGAATTTTCAGCAGTAAGAATATCGGTATCCAATATTTCATCGGGAACAGTCCTGAACCCTCTGTCAAAAGCCAACTTAACGACCGTAATACCATTATCAGGCCGGACCTCGGTCGGAACAGTTACTTTCACCGATTGTCCGTCTTGGGTCATAGGCAACTCGCTGCCATCGGCAAGCAAGGCGGCACCAGATGCTTGGCCTATTATGCCATTGATTTCAACCGTGCGGCTTGCAGGCATATTCTCCACAAACAGATACATATTGTCACCGTTGGTGGTAATGTCACCCCACTGTGGTGCGTGGTCGAGCGGATTGGCCTTCGAGCCATAAATAGCTTCGGCATACCTGTTGACCCACTGTCCCATTTCAAGCAACGCATCGCGCTCAAATTCCACAACCGAACCATCGCCGCGAGGGCCTATGTTAAGCAAATAATTTCCGCCCCGGCTTACTACTTTCACCAGGCTCTGTAATTTTTCGGCAATCTTCTTGTCGATGTCGCCACGCTCCTGCCATGAGCGATAACTCCATGTTTCATTGAAAAACGATGCAGGAGTCTGCCACGGAGTACCTATTTTATAATCGGGAATTTGATTATCAGACATTACCGAGAAATCCCCCCTGTCGTTTCCAAGCCGCCCGCTTATCATGCAACCTGGCTGCAAACGTGTCACAAGGTCATACAATTCCTTGCTCTGCTCACTCGTAAGCGAACCCATGTCAAACCAAATTTCCGATATCGGCCCGTAACCCGTCATTATCTCCTCCACCTGTTTCATATTGAAACGGTGATGCTCGGGCGACACATCATCGGCATTATGCGGCGTGATATGGTTGCCCGGGAAATTCCAATCGATTAGCGAAAAATACACGGCAAACTTGATTCCGTGCCTGTGGCAGGCATCGGCCAGCTCCATCATCACGTCGCGCTTAAACGGGGTTGCATCCACTATGTTGTAATCGGTGTACTTGCTGTGGTACATACAAAATCCGTCATGATGCTTCGATGTAAAAACTATCGACTTCATTCCTGCTTTCTTAGCCAGGGCAACCACCGAATCGGCATTCCACCTGACGGGATTAAATTTACCGGCTTCGGCCATGTATTCCTCTTTAGGAATTTTGGCAAACGACTGTATTTGTTCGCTATACCCCTCGGTAACAGGTTTTCCGTTCCACACACCTCCCAGCCGGGAATACAACCCGAAATGTATAAACATCGAATACTTCTGGTTAAGCCACTCGGGATTAGGCTTCTCTTGCGCGCACACCGACAGTGCCATTGCCATCAGCAGCAAAGCCGTCACATATACTT
Organism: uncultured Bacteroidales bacterium; assembly: GCA_949289215.1. GTDB lineage: Bacteria > Bacteroidota > Bacteroidia > Bacteroidales > Muribaculaceae > Avimuribaculum. The sequence continues at coordinate 13,433 of CASENC010000002.1, forward strand.
TATTCATTACAATTTTAGGGCAATTATGTTGTTTTTTTATTTTGTAAGTGTCGCATTAATCTGTTCTATGTAATCGAGCAACTCTTCACGCCCGCGCCCGTCGGCCGACGATGTCATAAACACCGGCGGCAATTCTTCCCACTGGTCGAGCAATGCCTGCTTGTATTCTTCCACATTACGCAGTCCAGCCATATTTCCCAATTTGTCTAATTTGGTGAATACTATGCTGAACGGCACGCCGTTTTCCCCAAGCCACGTGATAAATTCAAGGTCGATTTTTTGCGGTTTATGACGAGAATCCACCAACACAAACAGGTTCACCATCTGTTCGCGCCGCATAATGTAGCTCTTTATCATCTTGGCAATCTGTTCACGAGTCTCCTTGCCGCGGCTTGCATACCCGTATCCGGGCAAATCCACGATATACCACTCATTGTTGACTATAAAATGATTTATCAGCAACGTCTTGCCCGGCGTTGCCGATGTCTTGGCAAGCCCGTTACGGCCTGTAAGCATATTTATAAGCGACGACTTCCCCACATTCGAGCGTCCTATGAACGCATACTCAGGCTTGTCACCTTCGGGGCACTTTGTCACATCTGAATTACTTATTACAAATTCGGCTGTCTTTATTTTCATAACCTTAATCAATTACACGTTTATACAAAAATACATAAAAAAACAATGCCCGCAAACAACTTTGCAGGCATTGTCGTGATATGATTAAACATTATTTTAATGAAGAATTAACGCATATTCGGGTTGATGTTCTTCCATTCAGCCACCGGCGGAATTACGCCCATGCCGATTACTTGGTCGCGGAGTGCGCACAAGTGAGCATAGCTTGCATCAAGTGCTGCAAATTCCTCTTCGGTACCGGTGATAGCCTTGCAATAAGTACCATCAGCAGTCAGGCGCGACGGCATAGCCATCATGATGTGGTGATACTTTTCGGTATTAACATATGTACCTACAGGCCAGTAGAATTCCGGTCCGCCCATAGCAGCGGCAATCATTTCAATTGCAACGTAAGCCGGGCTTTGGAACGATGAGCGGCCACGCAACTTGATGATAGCCGATCCGCCTTGGGTAACAGCCTTTTGCATTTCTGCCCATTCTTCCTTCGACAAAGTCTTGCCGTTGATAGCCTTGCCGGTGCCGATGATGTCGAGCAACGGAGTGCCGTCAACAGTCACAGGCGATGCAAACACTGCCATTTGTTCGCCGTGTCCGCCGAATGTGCAGCAGTTCTTAACTTCGCATTGCTTGATACCAAAGTGCTTTGCAAGAGCGCTTTGCAGACGTGTGCTGTCGAGTGCAGCAAGCGTACTCAACTGGTTGGGCTTCAAACCAGAGTATAACAAAGTAACCAACCCGGTGATGTCGGCGGGGTTGAAGATGATAACCACGTGCTTAACATCGGGGCAGTAAGTCTTGATGTTTTGACCCAGTTCCTTTGCGATATTGGCGTTGCCTGCGAGCAAGTCTTCGCGAGTCATGCCTTCCTTACGCGGAGCACCACCCGACGATACGATATACTTTGCGCCCGTGAATGCTTCCTTGGCATCGGTTGTGGCAACAATGTTGGCTTCATCGAAACCACAGTGACGCATTTCTTCGGCCACGCCTTCGGGCGAGAATACATCGTAAAGACAAATGTTAGATGACAACTTCATCATCAAAGCCGTCTGTGCCATGTTTGAACCGATCATACCGGCGGCACCTACGATAGTCAATTTTTCGTCTGTTAAGAATGCCATAATTATTCTATTATTTTTAATAAAAATGTTTTTTTACTTTGCAATAGCCCGAGAATAATATCCCGGCTACTTATTACCCTACAAATTTAGGGCAAAAATACCCATAATGCAATATTATTTTGAAACATTAAGAAACTGCACACATTCGGGGGAAATGAGCACTGACACAGTGTCAGCATCAGCATTACTTAGCGGTAAAAGTGTCACTGAATAGCGTACGGTTCATTATCGAGCGGCCAAGCGTAAGCTCGTCGGTATATTCTATTTCATTGCCCACCTGCACACCGCGCGCTATCACACTCACCTTTACTCCCGTCGAGGCAAGGCGACGGAATATATAAAATGCCGTGGTATCACCCTCCATGGTGGCACTCAACGCCAGTATCACCTCTTTCACGCCGCCTTCGGCCACCCGTGCGGCAAGGCTGTCGATTTCTATGTCGCCGGGACCTATGCCATCCATCGGCGATATAAGCCCCCCGAGCACATGGTACAGGCCATTATGGCTGCGCGTGTTCTCGACGACCATCACATCCTTTATATTTTCCACCACACATATCACGCTGCGGTCGCGCATAGGGTTGGAACATATCTCGCACACTTCGTGTTCCGAAATGTTATGGCACACACGGCAATAACGCACCCCGTCGCGCAACTTTATTATTGCATCACCAAGCAAGTGTGCCTGTTCTTCATCTTGCCGCAATAAATAAAGCACCAGGCGCAAGGCAGTCTTGCGCCCTATACCGGGTAATCTTGAAAATTCGTTAACCGCCGCCTCAAGCAGCGACGATGCAAATTCCTGCTCCATCACTTATGGTTCTCCCTGATATCTCAGAACGGGAGGTCGTCGGTACTGTCTCCTGTGCTGAAGTCGGGCATCGGCGGCATCGGTGCGGCTTGCGGCTGAACTTGTGCCGCCTGTTGCGGCTGACCACCACCCATGGCATCGATTTTTTCGGCTTTCCAACCATTGATATTAGTAAACCAACGTCCATTAAATTCGTGGCTGTCGATATCAAAGCTCAACCTCACCGTGTCGCCCACATTAAGCGGATACTGATTGGCACGGTCGCCGAAAAAACTGAAAAATATTTTTTTAGGATAAGCCTCCTGTGTTTCAAGCACATATTCTTGTTTACTCCAGTTGTTGCCGGCTTTCGACACGCCGCTCACCGGATTTAATTTTTGGATAATCCTTCCTTCTACTTCCATTTAGTCAATCTGTTTTTTACATATTAAGAGTTGGCTACAAAGTTAACAAATCATTTCAACTTACCGGCAACCCATGTCAAAAATATTTTCCATGCACCAAATGATAATTACGCAAGGCAACAGGCAATATGGAAATAAATTAACACGTTTGTTTTGCTCCTCAAGCTATTTTGCATTACCTTTGTAATAACAAGCCGACAACCCGTCGGGTTAACCAACATAAAACATCGCGCTCAAAAAAACATGGAAAATATTTTTGAAGACGACATAAAAAAATGCGTGGAAATAATGCGCGGCGGAGGCATTATCCTCTACCCCACCGACACTATATGGGGCATAGGCTGTGATGCCACCAATGCCAATGCAGTGAAACGAGTGTATGACCTGAAACAACGCACCGACAGCAAAGCAATGTTGGTACTCGTTGACAATGAAGCACGGCTCGACCGTTATGTGACCGACGTGCCCGAGGTTGCCTATCAACTTGTGGAAGTAGCCGACAAGCCATTAACCATCATATACGACGGAGCAAAGAACCTTGCGGCCAACCTTGTCGGGAGCGATGGCAGCATAGGCATCCGCGTCACACGTGAAGCATTTTCACGGGAATTGTGCCGGCGATTTGGCCGTCCGGTGGTTTCCACATCGGCCAATGTGAGCGGTGCGGCATCGGCACGCAACTTCGATGAAATAAGCGACAAAATCAAAAACGGGGTTGACTATATCGTCGATTTCAGGCGTAACGACAAGACTCCCCACAAGGCTTCAAGCATAATCAAGCTGAAAAGTGACGGCACAGTAACCATCCTAAGGCAGTAACAATATACACCATAATATAGAAAGTGACTGCAGGCAATCGCACATTGAAATATCAGTTGAGATATGTACTCGGCGACTGGGTGATGTCGAGTGCGGCAATGTTGTTATACAACATCTTCCGATATTACATCGATGCCGATAAAATCATTGCACAAGGCTTCGACTCGGCAGGTACATTCCTTTCGAATCATATGGTTATGACCGGCCAAATATGTTTCCCGCTGGCCATGATTGCCATTTACTGGCTTTCAGGATACTACAACAATGTGTTCCGCAAATCATTGTTGCAGGAATTTGCCACCACTTTGCTGTCAACCGGCGCCTGTATGTTGCTCGTGTTCTTCGTCGCACTCATCAACGATACCGCCACCGACCACTACCATAATTATGAAATGTTGCTTGCATTATGGAGCATACTGTTCATTTGCGTGTACCCGGCAAGGCTGGCAACCACATTTGGCATGAAACGCCGTATCGCACGGTCGCAAGTGGAATTTGCAACATTAATAGTGGGATGCGACCACAAAGCACAGCAATATGCCGAAGAGCTAGAACGACTGAAGCACAAGCTGGGATACCGTGTGGTGGGATTTGTTTCTTCCGACACCCACATTCATGCCGATACAATAAACGGGATACCTGTCACAAGCATTGGGAATATAGAAGAAACTTGCCGCAAATGGAATGTGACCGACCTGATTGTGGTGCCGCCAAAGCGTCATGACCCCGACAATGTGCTGCACACGCTCAACCTGCTATACCCGCTCAACTTGCCAATAAAAATGTTCTCGGACGATGCCGACCCACTGCTGTTGCGTGGAAGGCTCGACACAATGCACGGCACTCCGCTTATCGACATTTCATGCAGCAACCTCACCGAATGTGAAACCAACATGAAACGCACAGCCGACATATTTTTCTCGGCCTTGGCGCTTGTACTGCTGTCACCGTGGCTCATTGCCATTGCCGCCATAATCAAAATTGTAGATGGCGGGCCTGTGGTTTTCAAGCAACAGCGCACCGGGCTTCACGGCAAACCTTTCACGATATACAAGTTCAGGACCATGAGCGTAAATGCCGAAAGCGACGGCCGCCCGCGGCTGACTGCCGTCAACGACAACCGGGTGTATCCCTTCGGCCACTTCATGCGCAAATACCGCATCGACGAATTGCTGCAATTCTGGAATGTGCTGCGCGGAGATATGTCGATTGTGGGTCCGCGTCCCGAACGCCAATATTTCATCGACCGCATAATCAGCTGCGCTCCGCATTACACATTGCTGCTGCAAGTGCGCCCGGGCATCACTTCGCTTGGAATGGTAAAATATGGTTATGCATCGGATATCGATGGAATGATAAAACGAATGAAATACGACATAACATACATCGAAAATATATCTTTCACCACCGACTTGAAAATAGTGTTCTACACCATTTGGACGGTGGTAACCGGTAAAGGTTTGTAACAAAGGGAAAATGGAACATCAACGATTTACTCGCATAAAAGCGGAATTAAGCAACCTGTACTTGCAACTGCTGGTGTGGCGGGAAAAGCACATCAAGGAGCGGAACTTCGTGCTTGTCCTCGCCTTGATAGTAGGTATCTTGTCGGGATTTGCAGCATTATTGCTCAAATATCTTATACACGTTATTTCAGGGGTATTGACATCAAGTGTGGCCATCAACGAAGGGAACTACCTGTACCTGCTGTGGCCGGTGCTGGGCATACTGCTTACAAGCATTTTCGTGCGGTTTGTGGTGCGCGACAACATCTCACACGGTGTCACACGTGTGCTTTATGCCATATCACAAAAAAAGAGTCGGCTTAAACCACACAATATGTGGTCGTCGCTGATTGGCAGTTCGGTAACAATCGGATTTGGTGGTTCGGTCGGAGCCGAAGGCCCCATCGTATATACAGGCGCAGCCATAGGTTCCAACCTCGGCAGCGCATTCCACTTGTCGCCACGGGTGCTGATGATACTCGTGGGTTGCGGTGCGGCTGCCGGTATAGCCGGAATTTTCAAGGCTCCGATTGCCGGCATGTTGTTCACCATCGAAGTGCTTATGCTCGACCTGACGGCGGTTTCAGTGTTGCCACTTATGATTGCATCGGTAGCAGCCGCATCCATAGCCTACACATTCACCGGTTATGAAGCCGAATTTTTCTTTTCACAAAGCGAAACATTCATCACGCCACGCATTCCTTATGCCATAGTGCTCGGTATATTTTGCGGTTTTGTGTCACTGTATTTTACCAATGTGATGGGCAAAATGGAGCAAATGTTCGGCCGCCTTGGCAACCCCTGGCTTAAATTTCTTGTCGGCGGCATAGTGCTAAGTACCCTTATATTCCTTTTCCCACCGTTATACGGCGAAGGTTACGGCCCCATCAATTCACTGCTCAACGGCAATTATGCCCAAATATTCGATGGCAGCATATTCTATGAATACCGCAACGAGGTGTGGATGGTAATCCTATTCATTGCCCTGATAATATTGACCAAGGTATTTGCCACCAGTGCCACCAACGGAGGCGGAGGCGTAGGTGGTACATTCGCACCGTCGCTGTACGTCGGCTGCATGGCAGGCTTCCTGTTTGCCATAGTGGTGAACACCATGGGTATTGCCGAGGGGGGGCTTTCGGTAAAGAATTTCGCACTGATGGGAATGGCCGGGGTAATGTCGGCGGTAATGCACGCGCCACTGATGGCCATATTCCTTACTGCCGAAATGACAGGAGGCTACCAATTGTTCCTACCCCTGCTCATCGTCTCGCTCGTTTCCTATGGCACAATACGCCTGTTCCTGCCTTGGAGCATTTACACCATGCGTCTTGCCAAGCGAGGAGAACTGTTGACCCACGAAAAAGACAAATCGGTGCTGACATTGCTGAAAATCGACAATGTGATAGAAAAGGATTTCCTGCCGGTTCGGCCCGATATGTCGCTCAAGGAAATGGTGGATGTGATTTCCCGCTCCAACCGCAATCTGTTCCCGGTGGTTGACAAGGGGGGCAACCTGCTTGGCATAGTATTGCTCGACGATATCCGCAACATAATGTTCCGCCCCGACCTTTACCGCAAGATATATGTGAACAAATTCATGACTGCGGCTCCGGCCAAAATCGAAATCGGGGAAACAATGGACGCAGTGATGAAAAAATTCGACGACACCAATGCTTGGAACCTGCCTGTGGTGGAAAACGGCAAGTATGTGGGCTTCGTGTCGAAATCAAAGATATTCAACTCCTACCGCCGGGTACTTAAACATTATACCGACGATTAAGAAAACTTTTTAATTCTCTCATGACATACACTAAGGAATCACTAAGGATAGTATTTTTCGGAACTCCCGACTTCGCTGTCGAGAGCCTGAGCCGCCTTGTGGAAGGTGGATATAACATAGTGGGCGTTGTGACCATGCCCGACAAGGAAGCAGGTCGCGGACACAAATTATTGCAATCTCCGGTGAAACAATATGCACTGGAACACGGGCTGAAGCTGTTGCAACCCGAACGATTGAAAAACCCGCAATTCATCGAAGAATTACGTGCCCTGAATGCCGACTTGCAAATTGTAATCGCTTTCCGTATGCTCCCCGAAGCGGTGTGGGCAATGCCGCCTCTCGGCACATTCAACCTCCACGCCTCACTGCTGCCGAAATACCGCGGAGCTGCCCCCATTAACTGGGCCGTGATAAACGGTGAAACCGAAACCGGTGTGACCACATTCTTCCTGAAACACGAAATCGACACTGGCGACATCATTCAGCAACGCAAAATAGCCATTGCCGACGACGACAATGTGGGTATCGTGCATGACAAACTAATGGTAATGGGTGCCGACATGGTGATTGAGACCGTCGATGCAATAATCGCAGGAACGGTGAAACCCGTTCCGCAAGAGCAACTTTGCAATGCCGGAACCGAACCCACACCTGCCCCAAAGATTTTCAAGGAAACCTGCCGCATCGACTGGAACCGCCCTGCACGCGACGTGCGCAACCTTGTGCGCGGCCTGTCGCCATACCCTGCCGCCTGGACCGAAATCACCGATGCCGCAGGCACAGTGCACACCGCAAAAGTATTTGAAACGGCACTGGCATCCGACATTACCGCCACCTGTCACCGTCCGGGTGAAATTTGGAACGACGGCACAGGCCGCCTGCTTGCCATGTGCAGCGACGGCGCAGTAGAAATCAAGCAGCTGCAACTTGCCGGTAAAAAACGAATGCCCGCCGCCGACTTCCTACGCGGCTTCCACCTCAAATAACAGCCGTTTACACACTTGACGATACAATCGAGACGTATTGAAAATAAACTGCACTCCAAAAGTTAAATACAATTCTTTTGGAGTGCAGTTTAATATGATATCACTTTTAAAAGAAGATGTGTCGAAATGCAGATTGGGCGGCAAAACCGTCCAATTTGAGGTAACCGATGTGTGAGGCGAAGCCGAACCGTCGGAACATGAAACCACTATATTGGGAACGGCCTCAAAGAGGTCGAATGCATTACGGTTCAATGTGTTCGGCCTCTTTGAGGCCGGACTTGTTGATACTTAGTCTTACCGACGGCTTGCAACCCGTCCTCGGCGGTCGCTGCGCCGCCGGTTACCGCAGGTTGGACGGCTTTGCCGCCTCCCCCATTGAATTTGTATTTCGGCACACACTCTTATTCCCAATAAACCTCACGACCACGATTTTACTTCAACCTATAATATTCTTCATCCGTCACCGCCTCCAGCCATTCGTTCGATGCGCCCTCGACAGGCACTGAAATGGCGATATGCTGGAACCAGGAATCGGCGGTGGCACCATGCCAGTGCTTCACTTCGGCAGGGATGTTCACCACGTCGCCCGGACGTAGCTTGCGGGCAGGCTTTCCCCATTCCTGATACCAGCCTTCGCCGCCCACGCAGATAAGAATTTGGCCGCCTTTGTGATGGATGTGCCAGTTGTTGCGGCAGCGCGGCTCAAATGTCACGTTCGACATTGGCAGACCTTCCGTAAGCAAGGGAGCGAGATAGCTGTTTCCGATAAAGTACTGTGCATATGCCGTATTCGGCTCTCCTTTCGGGAACATCATGCGTTCCACGGGCTTGCCTTCGCTGAACAGTTCTCCATACACTTCCGCTATCGCTTTGGCGGCACGGTAAGCCTCCATGTCGCCCACTTTGGCAGCCAATACGTGGGGAATGGCGTGTATCTCCTCGTCGCTGACACCCATGTTTTTCGCCCCGCTAATGTGTGATTTCAGTTGTGATTCCACACCTTGTAAGGAAGCCAGCGCACTGACGGTCACTATCTCGCGTTCTGCATGGGTGAGGATGTCACGGACGAAAATGTCACCGAACAGATGCGCTTTCAGGTAGTAGTCCGTTGCCGGGGCAAAGGCATAGTCGAATGGTTCGCCGCCCCGCAGTTTGGCCTGCACAGCCGTCCCCTGCGTCAAAGCGTCATAATCGGGAGCAAGCGGTGAGGCATCCTTGCCCGGTTTGTCTTCAATGCCTTTCGCCTTCCGGTCTGCCAGCACGCTTTGCAGAGCGCCAAGCCCGTTCAAGCTGCGCGGAAATCCGGTATAGGCATACAGATGCGAGAGTGTTTCTTTCGCTTCGTTCACGGTCAGTCCGTCGTCCAAGGCATTTGTGAGGGCTGCTTTCAAGCCTTCGATGTCGCCTTTCGCCTCGAAAGCGGCTATCACTGCCAGATGTTGTTGTTTTTTGTTCAATACGTCCATATTGTCTTGTGCTTTTATTGCCGATAAGCTGCACGCCATAAAGATGAAAGCGCAGGCGGTCATTCTGATGATTCTATTCATAACTCGCTTTTATTGAAGGTGATTGTTGAAGAACTCGGTAAGTCTTGCCGCCACTTTTTCCACATACTCAGGTTTCCAGTAAAGCTGGATATGCGTGGCACCAGGGATGAGGTACAGTTCCTTGTCGTTAGTTCCCGTGGCTTTGCTGAAGCATTGCTCGGTCATGTAGAATGTATCTGCCAGGCTTCCGGCAATCATCAGCAGCGGCTGGTTGATGAGGTACATTCCATCGCTCGCGTCAAATGCCATCAGCTCCGGCAAGCAGCTCTTGGTGTATCGGAACGTGGAATTGGGATGCGCGTGGGTCTGCATGTAATAAGTATATCCCTCCCGGTAGAGGTCGAACGGCAGACGGGCTGCCTGTTCGGGCGTGACGTGGCTCATGTCGCCGACATACTCCACTTCGCCCCCTTCGGCCTCCCGCTGACGGGCGGCGTTGGCGTCGGCAAGCCGCTGCTGTACATCGCTCATCTGAGTATCAAGGAACCCGTTGCGGCGAACCGGCCCCGTATTAAACATACTCACGGTAGCCACTGCCTTGAAACGTTTGTCCGTCTGTGCAGCTTTCAATGTGTAGCCTCCGCCGCCGCATACCCCGATGATACCTATCCGGTCGGCATCCACGCCTGGATATTGCGCCAAAATGTCAGCCGCACGGCGGATATCCTCAATGCGGTTGGCGGGCTTGTCCGTCTGCCTCGGCTCTCCCTCGCTCGCCCCCTAATAGGCGGCATCAAAGGCGAGGCAGACATATCCCTGCTCCGCCATAAGTTGGCTGTAAAGTCCTGCGACCTGCTCCTTCACGCCGCCATTGGGATGCGCCACCACCAGCGCGGGATATTTCCGCGTCGCGTCATAGTCTGCCGGAGTATATACGTTGGCAGCGATTTTCAACCCGTTCAGCAAATAGCTGATGGGATGGATGCATACCTGCCCTTCGCGATTCTCGGTAATCGCGCTTTCATAGACCAATCCCCAAGGATTGTTGTTCGGGCTATTGATTGCTGTCACTTCCACGGTTGTGAACGGAAGCTGCCGATTGCCGTCCTGCTGTGCAAGTGCGGCATTCGAGATTGCAAGTGTAAGTGCCATGATAAATACTTTTTTCATCTTATTATTAGTTGATTTTCTGTTTGCAAAGTTACGGGGATGCGCCGGAATACCGGGAACACAAATTACGGATGCTCAAACCGTTTTTACGGGAAATAAAATCCCCCACAAACTCATCCGGCTTGCAGGGGATTTTCCTATACCTATGGCATTTCTCCTTTCAAACCACATCCAGCGGCGACCGCTTCATCATCAGCGGATAGCGTTCGGGATAACACGCTTACCGATGTGTTCGGAGGCAGTGTATATCTGTCCCGATTTCTATTGTCCCCAGCGGGGAAAGTGCTTATCCGCGCCGATTGGCATCGTCCCCGCTGGGGACGGCAGTTATCGGGACGGATTGGAAGAATTTTTGACGTAGGCAAGCGTGGTTTCTATTCTTGATTCGATTCGATTAATCTCCCGTTGTCATTCCATTCACCGTACATTATGCCGAAACGGGTGTTGTCGATGAACTTTTTCAGACGGCTTTCAAAGAGAGGACGTTGTTTTTTCTTGATTTGTATCGTGTCGATGCGCACACGCCGGTATAAGGGTGGAAAGTTTTGGAAGTTCCGCCACACGATGGGGTCTTGCTGGAGGGCTGACAGGATTTCCTCGTCGATGGTGAAACCTCCGGGCGACATGTCGGGTAGCACGGCTCGTCCCGCATCTGTCATGCGCCCCAACAGCTCCATGCGGCGGCACCGTTCCTTGTTCAGTTCCGACCACAGGCTGCCTTTCGCGCGTGGCGCAAACCGTTGGTATGCCTCGCCGTCCAACCGTTTCAAAGTGCTGTCAATCCAGCCGAAACACATCGCTTCTTCCACTGCGTCGATGTACCAGAACGTCCCGTCGTCCATAGGACGCCCGCGCTTGACTTTCACCCAACACTCCTTCTCGGTGGCATGATGCACCATAAGCCATTGGCGAAATTCGTCGCGGCTTTGTACGGATAATATATTTTGCGGTTTAATGATACTCATATTTTTACTGTTGTTCCGTTTGCGAAGGTAGGGAAAATCAAGGAGCGGGGCAAGGATTTGCTTCAGCCTTTGCAGGTTGGCTTTCAGCACGGCATTAGGTCCGAACCGTAGTGGATATGGTTCGGAAACAATCAGTGTATAAGCCCCATCCGTTGCAGCCATTCCTCCACGCCCCGGGCATTGCCGGGCATATCTATACCGTCATCATCGTCCTGCGGCTCCCTGATGTTGTCCGGGTCGATGTCTTCGGGAAGTTCACTGGGGACATGCACGGAGTTGGGGGTACACTTGAACATCTTCTGCATGGCTTCATTCAAGTATGTACGCGCCCCGTAAGTAACAAATGGCACTATCACCTTGCCGCTCAGGTCATAAGCATCAAGGAAAGTACATACCACCATTGCCGGTTGGTGCCACCACAGCGGTGTGCCTACATAAATGGTATCGTAACGCGCCACATCCTCCGCCGGAAGCAGGTTTGCCACTTCCGGGCGCAAGTCGCCATAAGCCTCGTCCTGGATAAGCTGGCTGTCATCGTAAGGATTATCGACATATGATTGTGCAGGCTCAATGCGATAGATATCCGCTCCGGTCAGTTCCGCGATACGCAGCGCGACGGCGTGTGTATTGCCCGTGGCAGAAAAATAAGCTACAAGTGTCTTCGTCTCACCCGAAGGCTCCGACAATGACGATTCGTCCACACGTTGCCCGTTATTCGAGCAGGCTGCCATCAGCGATTGTGCGATGACAAGCAAGGATGCAATAAGGAGATTTCGTTTCATGACTGTTCTTATTTGATTTTTTTTGTAAAGTTACAGGCATATGACGAAAGACATGGAACACAAATTACGGATGCTCAAACTGTTTTTACGGAAATGTTCAATGAGATAACCAATATTGCAGATTTACAAACCAAAATCACGGATTGTCATTCACAGAAAGTTCGACTACCATCTTTAATCACTATTTTTGCAATCAGAAATATGGGAAACACTATGAATAATATCATAAGATTGGAGACTGTCAATGATTACACCCGGTTATTAGGGGCAAAGACGCTGCACCCATTAGTAAACATTGTTGATTTCTCGGAACTGAAGTCCATCAAGCATTGCCGGAAGAACTTCGGCTTCTACTGCGTTTTCTTCAAGGAACTGGACTGTGGCACGATACTTTATGGGCGCAACAAGCATGACTATCAAGAGGGAACGATGCGTTTCATTGCTCCCGGACAGGTTGCCGGAGTGGACGACGGTGGCGAGACGTTGAACCCGAGAGGGATGGTGCTGATGTTCCACCCGGACCTACTTTACGGTACGCCGCTATCCCGGAGGATGAAAGACTATTCGTACTTCTCGTACTCCTGTGATGAGGCATTACATATGTCGGAACGGGAAAAAGTGGTAGTCTTCAACTGTTTCCGTGAAATCCGCGAAGAACTGGAACACGTCATTGACAAACATACCAAGCAGATTGTGGCATCCTGCATCGAAACGTTGCTCAAGCATTGCGTGCGTTTCTATGAACGTCAGTTCGTTACCAGAGAGGTAAGCAACCGCAGCGTGCTGGACAAATTCGAGGCGTTGTTGCACGAGTATTTCAACTCCGACAAGCCCAAGACAATCGGTCTGCCCACCGTGCAGTATTGCGCCGAAAAAGTATGCCTGTCAACCAACTATTTCGGCGATCTGATAAAGAAAGAGACGGGGAAAATCCGCGCAAGAGTACATTCAACTTGTTACTATGGCAAAGGTAAAAAATTTGCTTGCTGAAACAGACAAGAGCATCGACGAAATAGCCTACGAACTCGGTTTCAACTATCCGCACCACCTCAGCCGGGTTTTCAAGAAAGTGACAGGCATGACGCCGAGCGAATACAGAATTGCAAATTGAAAGGGAATTATTGATGCCCGATAAAATATACAATCAGAGCCACTCCGCAAGATAATGCAGCGTGGCTCTTTTTTTATTCGGAGTTTCTTATGCCCGTCAATTTATTAGTCGAGCTTGAGGACGGCAAGGAAGGCTTTCTGCGGAACTTCAACCGAACCGATTTGCTTCATTCGCTTCTTGCCTGCTTTCTGCTTTTCGAGCAATTTACGCTTACGGCTCACGTCACCGCCATAGCACTTTGCAGTAACGTCCTTGCGCACAGCCTTGATAGTCTCGCGAGCAATGATTTTTGCGCCTATTGCAGCCTGCACAGCAATATCGAATTGCTGACGCGGGATAAGCTCCTTCAACTTTTCGCACATACGGCGGCCAAACGTGGCGGCATTATCGAAATGCGTCAACGTGCTAAGCGCATCCACCGGCTCACCGTTAAGCAGTATATCAAGTTTCACAAGTTTCGATTCGCGGAAATCATGGATATGGTAATCAAACGACGCATAACCCTTCGAGATACTCTTTAGCTTGTCATAAAAGTCTATCACGATTTCACCAAGCGGCAAGTCGAAAATCAATTCTATGCGGTTGCCAGAAATATATTCCTGCTTTACAAGTTCACCACGCTTGCCCAGGCAAAGCGTCATTATCGGGCCTATGTAATCGGTCACGGTGATAATCGATGCACGGATATACGGCTCTTCGATGTGGTCGATATAAGTCGGGTCGGGCATTCCTGCCGGGTTGTGCACCTCGGTACAACCGCCTTTCTTGTCAAACACCTTATACGATACATTAGGCACCGTGGTAATGACTTCCATGTTATATTCGCGGCTCAAGCGTTCTTGCACAATCTCCATGTGCAACAGCCCGAGGAAACCGCAACGGAACCCGAAACCCAGGGCTATCGAAGATTCGGGTTGGAATGTGAGCGAAGCATCGTTAAGCTGCAATTTTTCGAGCGACGAACGCAAGTTCTCGAAGTCTTCGTTTACTATGGGATACACACCGGCAAACACCATCGGCTTTACTTCTTGGAAACCTTCGATGGCTTTTTCACACGGCTGCTCCACATGAGTGATGGTGTCGCCCACCCTGACTTCCCTTGAGGTCTTGATGCCCGAAATTATGTAACCCACATTGCCCGCCGAAAGCTCGTTGCGCGGAGACATGGTAAGTTTCAACACACCCACTTCGTCGGCATGATACTCCTTATCGGTACTCACAAACTTCACAAAATCGTCTTTGCGCAATGTGCCGTTTATAATCTTGAAATATGCGATAATGCCGCGGAACGGGTTAAACACCGAGTCGAAAATCAATGCCTGCAACGGAGCATCGGGATCACCCTTAGGGGCGGGCACACGCTCCACAATCGCTTCAAGAATTTCGTCAACTCCTATTCCCGTCTTGCCGCTGGCGCGTATGATTTCCTCACGCTTGCATCCGAGCAAATCGATAATTTGGTCTTCCACCTCGTCGGGCTTGGCACTGTCAAGGTCAACCTTGTTAATCACCGGGATTATTTCAAGCCCGTTATCGATAGCCATATACAGGTTTGAAATTGTCTGTGCCTGGATACCCTGCGATGCGTCCACAATCAACAACGCCCCCTCACAAGCGGCAATTGACCGAGACACTTCATACGAGAAATCCACGTGTCCCGGAGTATCTATCAGGTTGAGCACATATGGCTCCCCCTTGTGTATATAATCCATCTGTATGGCATGGCTCTTGATGGTTATGCCACGCTCGCGCTCAAGATCCATGTCGTCAAGCACTTGATCTTGCAAATCCTTGCCCACTACAGTCTTGGTCTGCTCAAGCAGACGGTCGGCAAGCGTACTCTTGCCATGGTCGATATGCGCTATAATGCAGAAATTCCTAATATGCTTCATCTATCCATCCAAATTCTACCGCAAAATTACACAAAAACCGCATAGCTACAAAATCCTTGACAGGTGGCACACCTCCTCTTTTTCAAGCCCAACGCAACAAATATGGCAATGGATAAAAACAAATTGCTTGTATGACCGGAATTATTTGACTAAATTTGACCAAATTCATCTGCATTTTTATTTTTAACCACACTGATATTAATATGTATTATTTTCATTACTTGCCAAAAACTTTTTTGTGCATATTATTTTTGTCGATATGCGCAAGTTGTTCACAATCCGACAAGGCTGCGTCCCATTCGTTTGCAGAACATTGGAACAGCAAATGCCCTATTGCCCTAATTAATGATGAAATCTCCCTGACGAGCGTGCACTATTCGCACGGGAAATTTTCAATGTCAATTACATTGAATAATACCGCGCCTACTTGTGTCAGCTCCCTGCTGACATTAAATGAAGAATATGCCAACCGTTTAGAAATGAAATATTATAACCCAGGCGAAAACGAATTGGGAACAACCCCTTTCATGAAAGGATTGATTGCACAATCACCGGTTCTCGGGCAACTCATCGACTCCATTGCCACTCTTACATATACCAACGAAAGTTCCCAAGGTTATTTGCCACTTGATTTCGTCATCAAGGATGCCTCTTTGTTTAGCGACAGCACAACGATTACATATAATGAACAATGGGGAACTATCTCAAAACTCGAATGGATGAATGCAATACTTCCATTCGACATACAAAAAAATTTCGGTTGGACCGGAGATGGTGAAAATCCTAAGTTAAACAATGAAGTGGAATTTGAGAGAATTCCTCGAATTACCGATGATGGCTACCTCAAGATATTTTGCTCATATAATGCCGCCCCTTATTTTAGAGAAAAGCAAGAGCCGCTGAAAATAGGAGAAGTCAGGGAAAAATATTTCAATAACGAGATTTTAGAGGACTACATTGTGGCACAAGAAAACAAAAGCAACTCCATTCACCGCTATCTACAAGCTTGCGGACGTCGAGGCATCAAAATAAAATTCATGATATCGGGAAACAAGGATGTCATCGACCGAGATTTGGCTTCCCCTGAATTTGTGAAAGAATGGGAAAGTTGGGGAGGCAATGATTCCCTCGTAATTTCATATCCCATGCAAGGGCATAGATAGTGGAAACTATATGAAAAATTTATTGCTGCCCGCTGTTTTTTCTGTGGGCAGCAATAAGTATCGATTTTATTACCCAAAACAACATTTTATTGTCTCGCGAAACGATTGAGCCTTCATTCAAATTCACTTTGTTGCATTTCAAGCTCATCCAATCGCCGGCGGTTTATATTCATTGCAATTAACAAATACGCTTCGTAACTTTTATATCCTGAAAATTTCACTCAAGCATGGAGGCGTGTGCAGCAATGATTTCTTTAAATGTTTCAAGGTGGCGTATCGATTCCAACGAGCGTAACGGGGTTTCGTTGACCAGCACATCATAACGGCTGCCATAACCTTGAGAAAGAGCCTTGTCGAGATACCTGATTGCAGCATCGGCATTTCCGCTTTGCGCCATCACCACAGCTGCCACATAACAGTCTTCCCCACCGGCACGGCTGTTGCCGGCCACAAGGCTTTCGCACCAACTTCCAGCTTCGGCTTTACGCCCCATTTGCGACAAGGCAAATCCGCGCAACGGTTCATTGTCGCTGTCACCGGTAAGCAGTATTTCATTAAAATCGTTCTTGGCAGCCTCGTCATTGTTAAGGCAGTTCTTTTGCAACCAACCGCGCATATACCTTGCACGTTGCCACAACGGATTAATCATTAATATTTCATTCAGCGTCTGCAATGCCGGGCGATATTCGCCTGCGTCGATGTCGAGCATTGCCTTTTGATACAAGACTTCCACATTATCGGCATCGGCCATCAGCCCTGTTTTAACTGCAACGCCGGCATCTTCGACCCTGTTCATGGCAGCAAGCACTTGCGACTTAAGCACATAATAATAGGCCACACCGCCTTCCATCGATATGGCAGTGTCGATATACGTCAAAGCCTCGTCAAAGCGGCACAAATTGTAAGCAGCCTCGGCAGCATCATAATATATACCGTGATAATCATACAATTTGCGCGAAATAATCTCTTGCAACGTGCGCAAAGCATCTCCATAATGGAAATGCCCTACCTGGATCGATGATTTTATATAGTAAAACATTCCCGTTGCGGGTGCACTCTGGATGGCGGCGTCAAGAGCAGCCACCACATCGCCGTATGCCGTGTCAGACATACTCATAAGCCGCGACAATGCCGAATTGTCTCCCGAGGAAATACTCACCGCCATTATCAGGTCTTGAGCAGCTTCCCTGTTTCGGCCAAGCATCCGTAACACCTCGGCACGCCCCATATACACCGCCTTTTCGGCAGGATAAAGCTCAACAGCCTGGTTGGCATATTCCTCAGCCCGGCCTATGTTGTTAAGTTTCACTTCGGCACGTGCAAGCCCCAGTATAGCCACATAATTTATATTATCACGCCTGTACAACGACATATAACAATTCCGGGCATCAGAATAATTTCCCTCGGCATAGTATGCCTCGGCAAGCATCGTCAGTACTTCCGACGACGATGGGTTAAGCCGGTTGGCTTCCTGCAAATCGGCAAGCGCAAGAGCCGGCTGGCCCGTCGCATTGTATATTTTCGACCTGAGCACATATTCATCCACGAGTACATCCATGTCGCCGCGCGTGGTCACACGCAAAGCGGCATTAACATCGTCAAGGGCGCTTTCATAATCCCCGTTGACAAAATACTGGTTGGCACGGCTGTAAAGCACAACATAATCATTGGGATTTTTCTTCAATTCATCGGCATACACCTGCATCACGGCATCCATTATGCGTTGTTGCGATGTTTCTTGCGCCACGGCAACCGCGGCACTACTCAGCAATGCCAAGCCGGCCACAATCGTCTTGAATATATTACTTGTCATACTTTTTTATCGATTTTATTAATCGTCATGCGTATTTCGGTCAGTCGCTCAAGCAATCCTTCTATAAGGTCAAGCCGCAACATATTGGCACCGTCACTCTTGGCCACTGCCGGGTTTTGATGTGTCTCGATAAACAATCCGTCGGCACCGGCAGCTATCGCCGCACGTGCCATCGGTTCAATCAAGTGAGGCAGACCGCCTGTGACACCCTTAGGCTGGTTGGGTTGCTGAAGCGAGTGCGTGGCATCATATATAACCGGGCAACCATTCTCCTTCATTGCCGGGAACCCGCGAAAATCCACCACAAGGTCGTAATATCCGAATGTAGTGCCACGCTCGGTGACAGCCACATCATCGTTGCCGGCATCTCGCACCTTCTGCACGGCAAATGCCATGGCTTCGGGCGAAAGGAACTGCCCTTTCTTTATATTCACCATTTTCCCGGTGCGGGCCGCAGCCACAAGCAAGTCGGTCTGGCGGCACAGGAAAGCCGGGATTTGCAGCACATCGACATAACGGGCGGCAAGCTCGGCCTCCTCCACGCTGTGTATATCAGTCACCACAGGCACACCATAAGTATCGCGCACCTTTTTCAATATCTCAAGCGCACGAATGTCGCCAATACCGGTAAACGAGTCGAGCCGCGAGCGGTTTGCCTTGCGGTAACTCCCCTTGAATACGTATGGTATATCAAGCCGGCGTGCAACCGCCGACACCTTTTCGGCTATCTCAAGAGCCATCTCTTCACCTTCGATGACACACGGGCCTGCAAACAGGAAGAAATTACCTGTAGCCGACGACATCAATTCTTTTATCATAATCAAATTTGTTTCTTTTTTATTTATTTATGTTTCAAGGCATGACAAGCGGCAACGGCATACATGGCGGCAGTCTCGGTACGCAAACGGCTTTCGCCAAATGACACCGGGACAAAGCCGTTTGCCACGGCCATCTCCACTTCTTCGGGGCTGAAGTCGCCCTCGGGCCCTATCATTATTGCAACATCTTCACTGGGGCTGTAACATTGTTCAAACTGCCGCCGCTCGGTAGCCGCATCGCAATAGGCCACAAACCGTTGGCGCGGTAAAGAAGCATCGATAAGCACACGTGCAATCAGCGTCATTTCATCAAGCTGCGGCAATGTGGCTTTCAACGACTGCTTCATGGCCGACACAAGTATCTTCACAAGGCGCTCGGTCTTCAATTCCTTCCGCTCGGAATGGCGGCACAGCAACGGTATTATCCTGTCAACTCCCATCTCGGTGGTTTTCTCGGCCATCCATTCCATGCGGTCAAGATTCTTGGTGGGTGCAACGGCTATGACTATCTTCCCTTGCCAGTGATTGGGAACTGCTGTGCAACCTGTTATCTCCACACCGCAACGCTTGGAATGAGCCAATGCAATGCGACAAAGGTAAAGGTTGCCCTTGCCGTCAACCACCTCTATTTCGTCACCTTCGACCAACCGCAACACACGCACGGCGTGTTGCGATTCCTGTTCGGGCAACGTAAGCGTCTCGGCAATATCGGGAGCAAAAAATCGGTGCATACTATTTTATCTTTTCAATGCCTCGGCAGGCACAGCCTTGTTTTCTTTAAAAATCAACATGAACAGCACGGCCACAACCAATGCATATCCTGCAAATATAAGCCACGAAGTGCTCCACCCTTCGAGTTGCATATGCACATCGCTTTGCGAGTACACAAACCGGTCGATTACTTCCTGTGCCGACAATGTTCCTATTGTGGCACCAATGCCGTTGGTCATCACCATGAACAGCCCTTGAGCACTGGAACGTATCGACGAGTCGGTCTCCTTATCGACAAACAACGCGCCCGACACATTGAAGAAATCAAATGCCACGCCATACACAATCATCGACAATATGAACATCCATACCCCGTCGCCCGGGTCGCCAAGGCCAAAAAGGCCGAAACGCAGCACCCATGCACACATGGCTATAAGCATCACAATCTTTATGCCGAAGCGTTTCAAGAAGAATGGTATGAGCAATATGCACAACGTCTCGCTCATCTGCGAAAGCGAAATAAGCGCGTTGGCATGGTTTGCCCCGAATGTGTCGGCAAATTCAGCGACACTCTTGAACGACGTTATGAACGGATTGGCATAACCGTTGGTTATCTGCAATGATACACCAAGCAACATACTGAATATGAAGAACGTGGCCATGCGACGGTTTTTGAAAAGCGTAAACGCCTTGAGCCCGAGTGCATCTACCACGTTACCTTTACCCTTGTCTTTGCTTACCGGGCAATCGGGCAATGTGAGCGAATACAGGCACAAAACAATGCTTAAACCGCCCGACACAAAAAACTGTTCGTATGTGTATTGGAAACCGGTCACATCGACAAACAACATGGAACAAATAAAACCTATGGTACCGAAAATCCTTATCGGCGGAAAATCCTTAACCGTGTCGCCGCCGGCTTTGGTCAACCCCGAAAAGGCTACCGAATTCGACAGTCCTATCGTAGGCATAAAAAACGCGACACTCAAGGTGTAAAGCGAAAACAATATGCCGAAATCGACATTTGCCCCGGCCGACATACCATACCACCCGGCAGCAGCCATCGACACACCTGCCACAAGGTGACACAAGCTCAGCACCTTTTGCGCGGGCAACAGCCGGTCGGCAATAATGCCTATCAAGGCTGGCATGAACAGCGACACAATACCCTGTACGGCGTAAAACAGCCCAATGTTGCCGGCAAGCCCTACACTCACCAGGTAACTGCCCATCGACGTGAGGTATGCTCCCCAAACTGCATATTCGAGGAAGTTCATCAATATCAGTCTTATCTTCAGTTGTAGCATATTTCAAAACTGTTTTTAGGTTTCAATCTTCTTTCTGTTCTTTGGCTTTTTTCTTGTCGATAACTTTCTTTATCTCGGCGGCTATCTCATATTCTTCATGGTCAACGCACGATTGAAGCATTTTCTCCAGTTTCTCAATCGAACAGTATTCATATTGCCTGCCCGGGTCGGCAAGATTATCGCCATCACCGGCATCTTCATGCTCGGGTTGCTCTCCCATCTTGAACCCGGTCTTCATCATGATTTCACCGGTAGTGTAAATGGGCGCACCGGTACGCAAGGCAAGGGCAATGGCATCGGAAGTGCGCGAATCGAGCACCACAGTCTTGTCGGAATCATTGCTGAATGTAAGTTCCGACATAAAAACGCCATTGTCAAAATCACTGATGAACACCTCTTCAAGCTGTATGCCGAAAGCGTGTGCAAGGCTCACAAATAAATCATGAGGCATGGGGCGCGGCGGAATTATGTTTTCCAGCCTCACAGCTATTGCCTGAGCCTCGGCTATACCCACCACTATGGGAATGCGATACGGGCCGTCGGCCTGTGCAAGCACAAGTGCATATGCCCCCTGTTGCACCTGGCTGTAAGTGATGCCCATCACCTGCAATTTCACACGTTCATCGTCCATTAACGTCCTTCGCTTTTTTTCGGTTTACAATTTCACATTCTGCCCGGTTATGATGCCACTGCCGTAACACAGGTGTGCATCAGGACTGTATATCACGGCAAACTGCCCGGGTGCGATACCTTGCACCTTTTTCTCCGATTCTATTACATATTCCATGCCGCCAAGGTGCGTCAATCGCGCCTTGGTAAATTCGGGCGAATGCCTGTTTTTGAACATTATATCGACCGGCCCGGCAACACCTTCCCACGGATTACCCGAAATGAAGTGCATCTCATCGATATGTATGATTTTACCGTATTGCTTCTCGTTGCCATAACCATTGCTCACATAAATGGTGTTGTCGGCCACATTCTTCTTCACCACATACCACGGGCCTCCGCTCAGTCCCAAGCCTTTACGCTGCCCTATGGTGTGGAACCAGTAGCCGTTATGCTCACCGAGCTTGCGCCCGGTCTCAATCTCGATTATGCTTCCCTTGCGCTCGCCAAGGTGGCGGCGAATAAAATCGTTATAGTTGATTTTGCCCAGGAAACATATGCCCTGGCTATCCTTGCGGTAAGCATTAGGCATACGGGTTTCCACGGCAATGCGGCGCACTTCGCTCTTGGGCATATTGCCTATGGGGAACATCAAGTGCAACAGTTGCTCGTAACTTATCTGCGCAAGGAAATCGGTTTGGTCCTTCACCGGATCGACGGCCGTGGCAAGGTATTTCACACCATCGATGAAATCGGTGGTGGCATAATGCCCGGTGGCAGTCATGTCGAATTCATGTCCCCAACGTTGCTCGAAGTACCCGAATTTTATCATCTTGTTGCACATCATGTCGGGATTGGGTGTAAGGCCGGCCTTTACGGTGCGCAAAGCATAGTCCATCACATTGTCCCAATACTCTTGGTGCAACGACACCACTTCGAGCGGCAAGCCGTAACGTGCGGCTATAAGCCCGCACATTTCTATATCTTCTTCGGCCGAGCAATCGCCTTCATCATCGTCCATGCCTATCCTTATGTAAAACAGGTGCAAATCATGCCCCTCTTCCTTGAGCTTGTGCACGACAACCGCGCTGTCCACACCGCCCGATATCAAAACAGCTATCCTCATTTCACGTGTTTGTTATGCTTTGTCCAATTCATCTTGTGCCTGAATGTCAGAATCAAGCAATTTTATCGAAATCAAATAATCGAGCGACACCTTTCCGGGTCCGGCAAGCAACATATACACGAAAATACCTATAAATAATATAGGCACATAACCCGGTTGTGTGCTGAACAGCATTTCAGGTGCCACATCCATGCTCTTCAACAGTACATTCTCGGTTATTATCATGGTTACCAAAGGCGGCAACACTGCAAGACGCGAAAACAACCCCACTATTATCAGTGTTGAACATACTATCTCGATTATTATCATCAAGACCAATGTAGTCTCGCCCGACATACCCATCACTCCAACCATGGTATGGGATATATCATTGAAATATGTCCACTGCCTTATACCGAACTGCATGAACATTATGCCTGTAAATAACCTCAAGAACAACCTTGAAAGATTGCTATAGGTATGGCCTGTGCTATAAAGCAACAATTTCTTCAAAAATACAGGGACCATGGCTCTGACGCTTTGTTTAGTTCAACAATGTTTTAATGCCTTCGACATTGATATTCTTGTCGAGAATTACCTTATCCTTGTCAAGTATATATATACTCGGCTGTATGCGCAAATCATACTTCTCGGCCACCTCGTCGTTGGCGCCTATTATCCATTTATCGTGATACGATGCAGCCCGCTGCGCCCATTCATCGGTATATTTGCCCATATACACGCACACAAATGTGATTTCGCCTGCGTCAATCAGGGCATTCAGCGTCACATCAGTACTGAGCCTCAACCTGCCTATGGTGCAATCGTCACATTCCTCGTCGTTGAAAAACACAAGGAACATCTTTCCTTCTATTTCCGACAACTTCTTCTTGCTCCCATCGGCAAGACGCAGCTCGAAATCTTGCGCACGGTCGCCCATCAAGTTATTTTGCAACAATTCCAGTTGGTATTTATAACGCTCTTTTTCCGATTTTTTCAGCATATTGTTGTCAAGCACACTCTCAAGGAACGGAATATACACCTCGTCGCTCCAATACTCGGCACCGGGCGCATAAAGTGCTCGTTCGGCAATCTCGGCTATAAGCAGGAAATTCGACTTGTTGGACTGAGCCTTGCGCATCATATCCTTTATGCACGAAACCACGATTGTCTTGTGGGCATACTTGAAGAAGGTCACATAATCCCTGAACGTGGCTTCAAACACACGTTCGTTCCTTATCGGTTGGGAAAAGTCATAATTGTTCCAAAAATTCTGAACTATGTAATTAGTCCTGTTTTCAAGCGTGATTATCGTATCGGGCACCTCGGGATAGTCAAACAGACGTTCTCCTCCCGCCAAATCCTCGGTATCCTGAGCCATAACCGAACACGACAATAACAAAACCACAAAAACGCTTAATACTCCTTTTATTGCTTTCATTATTTTACAATTAAAAACACCTTGGCAAACGAGCGCATCATTTGCCAAGGTAAAAGTAAGCTAATATCTTTGATTAAGCAATTTTCAGCCCCACAAAAACGCTTGGTTTCAATTTTTTTAAACAATATGTTGCCTATATGCATCTATGGCCGATTGCGCCGAACCATGAAACAGCAGCAAGCGGCGGGCTTCATCGTAAGGGAGGCCGAGTTCCTCAACAAGCATACGAGTGCCACGGTCGATAAGTTTGGCATTGGTTAGCTGCATATTCACCATCTTATTTCCCTTGACACGGCCAAGCCGTATCATCACGGTGGTTGTAATCATATTGCATACCATCTTTTGCCCCGTTCCCGATTTCATGCGCGAACTGCCGGTCACATACTCGGGCCCGACGACAACTTCAATAGGGATTTCGGCAGCCTCGCACACCGGTGCTCCGGGATTGCTTGTTATGGCAGCCGTCAGGCATCCTGCAGCGCGCGCCTGTTTTAACGCACCCACCACATAAGGAGTGGTTCCCGAAGCAGCTATGCCTATCACTGTGTCACGCTCGTTGACGCCGTGTGCAAGAAGGTCGTTCCACCCTTGTGCTGTATCGTCCTCGGCATTCTCCACAGGATTGCGCAAAGCCCTGTCTCCACCGGCAATAATACCTATAACCCACGTCGGCTCCAAACCGAATGTGGGAGGAACTTCCGATGCATCGAGCACTCCGAGCCTTCCCGACGTACCTGCACCGATGTAAAAAATGCGTCCGCCGCGTTTCATACGCGGCACAATGCGCGTGACAAGTTGTTCGATTTGCGGAATGGCACGCTGCACGGCATCGGCCACCTTGTGGTCTTCGGCATTGATTTCGGTGAGTATTTCGTGCACCGATTTTTGCTCAAGGTTGTCATAAAGCGATGGTTGCTCGCTTATCTTAACAAAAGCCATGACATTCTTGATTAACCCAATTGCGAATGATAATCGACCAATCCGAGCATCGGACTTTTCACTATTTTGCCCACCGTGATATACAGAGCCTTGGCTGCTTCTTCAATCACTTCGCGGTAACTGACGGCTATCGAACCGACAAAGTTCACCGGCATATTTTTGTAACCCTCATATCCTTCTACATTACGTACAAAAAACGACTTGAAGGCATTCAGTACAAGACGGTGAACCGATGGCTCCTCGATATTCTCGGCCAGGAACGGCGATAACGATGCAAGGAAACGATTAGCTCCGGGACGGCGATACACATTTTCAAGTATTGATTGCGGTGTGAGCGAATATTGCTTCATGAACTTATCTACGAGATCTTGAGGCATTTGTCTTTTCAGCACATCTCCCACAAGCATCTTTCCAAGCACTGCCCCGCTGCCCTCGTCGCCAAGTATATAACCCAGCGACGGTACGTTGTCGGCAATGCGTGTACCGTCATAGTAACACGAATTGGACCCTGTGCCGAGTATGCACACAATTCCCGGCCGGTTGCCACACACAGCACGCGCGGCGGCAAGCAGGTCGGTATCCACAGTGACTTTCTTTGCCGACGGGATATTGGCACCTATTGCATTGCGCACATTGTTGCAAATGCTGTCGAAAAGGCAGCCTGCGCCATAATATTGCACTTCATCAATCTCCAATCCCTGCAAATGAGGCATAAGTTCACGGCCTATTATTTCGGCCATTTCTTTTTCACCGAGCATCATCGCATTCATACCCTCGGTTGACACTTGTGCCACCACCTTACTTCCGTCAAGGACACACCACTCTACCGTGGTCGATCCGCCATCTGCTATCAGTTTCATATCTTTATATATATTTTTTTCTTATACAAAATATAACCCACGCACCAATTAATCAGCACAAACAATATCGCGTACAGACATGATGCAAGGTATTCATCGCCTGCCAAAGGCAATAACATCTCGGCACAAAGCCAGTCTTTCACCAATATCCCGGCCACGCTAACCGACCCGAACAATATTGCAAGCACATCGCCAAGCACATAAAGGAACAATGGATTAATGCCAAACGACTCGAAAAATCGGCTCCACGCCCTATAACCTTTAATGTCGATTATCCATATCAGCAATCCAAGCAGGCTTGCGGCAAGTCCGCAGGTTGTGAGGACAAATGTGGGCGACCACACATTTTTATTGATTGGCAGGCCGTAATCAAGCAACAACCCGGCAAAAGTGAGTACCACGCCCACAAGCAGCAAGTCGCTCATGCGCTTGCTGTTGTCGCGAGTTTTCATTATCGCCTCGCCACACATCATGCCTATAAGCACATGGGCGATACATGGCAATGTACTGAGCAACCCTTCGGGGTCGAACACCATGTTCACACCGTCAACCATCAACCATTTATACAAGTGCGCATCGCCAAGCACGGCACTGTCGAAACGGTAAATTATGTTTTCATGGCTGAAATCGTATCCGTGACCCACAAGCAAAATCACGGCATACACGGCAAGAATTAAAGCCGACAGCCAAGGTATAAACTTGTGACGCAGCGTTATGGCAATGACCGAGCCGAAAAAGTAGCTTATTGCCAACCGCGGCATGACACCCACAAGCCTGATGTGGTCGAAATTATTGGCCGAATTGCATATACGTTCCCATAAAGGAAGCGACGCATCGGCACCGGCAAGGCCGTAGCAAAAATTCTCAAACCATGCAATCGCAAGCCCTATGAGATATATAAGCACCGAACGGCGCACGATTTTCCACAACATATGCCGTGACGGACGGAAATCAAACTTGCGCAACGAAAAATACATGGAAATGCCCATGATGAACATGAAGAACGGGAACACGAGGTCGGTAGGTGTCAATCCATTCCATTCGGCATGGTGCAATGGCGTATATACTGCCGGCAAACCCGGATTGTTAACCAGTATCATACCGGCCACCGTTATTCCGCGCAACACGTCGAGCGACAACAAGCGGCTCGATGCTTTAACTTTCACATCTGCCATTATTTTTCCTCCTTGATTTTTGTACATTCATCAACCAAATATACTATCGACACGTATGGTATGCCTGAATTGGTTGTCAGCCCTATTTCACAGGTGCGGCTGTTTGAAAAACCGCGCCTGATGCCGGCAGCCTCGATTTGCGGCCGCAGTTTGCGCAATGCGTAAGCATTAACTTCGGGGTGCGTGAAACCTTTGTCTCCGGCAAAACCGCAACACCCCACCCCCTCGGGAACAAGCACATGGCGCGAACACATTCGGGCAAGCTCAGTTATCTTCCCAGCAAGCCCCATCTTCCGTGTCGAGCAAGTTATATGCAATGCCACAGGCTCGTCGATGGGCGTGAAATCAAGGCATGGTGCAATGAAATCATGTATAAACTCGGCAAGCTCATACGGAACTATTTTCTTGAAATGCTCTTTCATGCGGTGCATACAGGGACTTTGGTCACATATCACCGGTAACCGCCCCTGTTGGGATGTTTCATAAAGCACATCTTCAAGTTCGGCTATTTTGCGCTCGGCGATGTCGGGCATACCCTTGCTTTCCCATATCATGCCACAGCACAAGTGTTTCATGCCACGTGGGAAAACGACTTCCCAACCGGCTTTGCCAAACAGTTTCACCACCTCGTCAACCAGGTCGAGGCCGGTGCCATCGTGCTTTGCACGCCCCATCGTCTGGTTTATGCAACTGGGGAAATACACCACCTTGCGGTCGCTCTGCCTTATTTCCCAGCTGTTTCTATAATGCGCCGTGGGCAACGACGGCGTCCACAGCGGCACACCGGCTTTGTGCAGCCCGCGGCCTATTGCGGCCACTGCCTTGTCGCCTATCACGCTTTGCGCCGCACCGGCCATCGAGAGCAACGGACGCAATGTTCCTTCAATTTTGCTTAAATTGCGAGCGGCGAAATCGCCCACGCGGTAGCCGAAACTGCCACGTGGCAACTGCTCGGCACGCAAGTCGTGTATCATCTCACCCGTATTGATTTTCATCGGGCACGACGTGCTGCACAACCCGTCGCCGGCACACATGACATTGCCGTAATATTCAAATTGCTTTTCAAGCCTTGCAAGCCGTTGCGGGTCTTCACCTGTCGATTTCAACCACGATATTTCACGCTGTGCCACAATGCGTTGCCGCGATGACAACCCCAGTCCGCACGTCACGCAATTCACTTCGCAGAAACCACATTCTATGCAACGGTCAACATGGTCGTTGGTTACCGGCAGGTGTTTCATGCCCTTTATGAAACATTCCGGGTCGTCATTGAAAATCACACCGGGGTTTATCAAGTTCTTCGGGTCGAAAAGCTGCTTTATCTCACGCATTATCCCGTAAGCCTTTTCGCCCCACTCCATTTTCACGAAAGGAGCCATGTTGCGGCCTGTGCCGTGCTCGGCCTTGAGCGACCCGTCATACTTGTCAACCACAAGGTGGCACAAGTCGGTCATCATGTCGCGGTATCGGCGCACCTCGGCTTCGCTCTCAAACGACTGCGAGAGCACGAAGTGATAGTTTCCCTCGAATGCATGGCCATATATGCAAGCATCGTTATAACCGTGGCGGTCGATAAGCTCGGCAAGGTCGGCTGTGGCATCGGGCAGGTCGTCGATGTGGAAAGCTACGTCTTCGATAAGTACCGTGGTGCCGAGCGGCCTTGTACCGCCCACGCTCGGGAATATGCCCGAGCGAATAGCCCAATATTTTGAATACTCTGCAGGGTCGGCTGTAAACCGTGCCGGAACATACAGGTCAAACGGTTTTAACGCTTCCATCACCACTGCAATGTTGCGGTTCAGCTCCTCCTCGGTGTCGGCCTTGGTCTCGGTTAGCACCGCGGTCAATCCTTCGCCGGTAGTGTCGTTTACCGATTGCAGCGACTTGCGGTCGAGCATCTCGGCACTGTAAACTGGGCATTTCTTCAATGCCAGCACAGCATTGCAAGCCTCACGCATACTCTTGAAATAGAGCATCGCGCTTGCCGAATATTTGTACAAATGCCCTGTGGCCATGCGGAAAAGCGACGCAAAAGCAAGCGTACCTTCCGACCCGGCCATAAGGTGTGTGATTATGTCGAACGGGTCACTGAACATTACCAACGGGTAAATATTCAATCCCGTCACATTCTTTATCGAATATTTATATTTTATGCGTTCCACAAGCTCCGTGTCGGCCATCACGCGGTCGCGCAGCTCCTCGATTTTCGCTATAAAGTCGGGATGGGTGCGGCAAAACTCCCGGCGGCTCGCCTCGTCGCCAGTGTCGAGCACCGTGCCGTCGGCCAATACTATGCGCACCGAACGCAGTATGCGGTCGCTGTTGGCATGGGTGCCGCAGTTCATTCCCGAGGCGTTGTTCATCACAATGCCACCCACCATAGCAGCACCTTTCGATGCCGGGTCGGGTGGGAATATACGCCCGTATGGCCTCAATATCTCGTTCACCCGCTCCCCCACTATTCCGGGCTGCAGGGTGATAGTCTCTCCATCGGGCGACACCTCATATTGTTCCCAATTCTTGCCTGCCACCACCAGTATCGAGTCGGTAATAGCTTGTCCCGAAAGGCTCGTTCCTGCGGCGCGGAATGTCACAGGCAACCCCAGCGCATCGGCAAGTTTCAATATTTTCGATACTTCGGCCTCGCAGGCTGAACGTATAACCACCTGTGGTATCTTGCGGTAGAAACCCGCATCGGTTCCCCACGCCAATCGGCGCAGGTCGTCGGTATAAACACGGTCGGCAGGAATAAACTCCCTTACTCGGTTCAAAAAATCCCTATATTTTTCTTCCATTTCCATAAAAGACTGAAAACCTAAACCACAATCTTCTTGTAGCACCACAAAATTAGTGCAAGGCGAGCGCAATGACAAAAAGAAAATCCATTTTCTTTTTATCAATTGCCGAGCCGCAGCCTAATTTATCCAAAATTACCACAAGGCGAGCGCAATAACAGCCACCATACAGACGCACCAAGGTTCCATCTTGTCATACTTGGCAAAACGTGGCCGATAATGGGAACTTTTTTCATACCTTTTCATAAAATAGGCGCCGTCTCGACAATGCAAAAAATCAACAAGTTGTTTTTTTGTATTGCGCTCGACTTGTACTATCTTTGCCCATTAGGAGAGAGTTCCAACCTAATGTACCATTAACAAACCATGTCATCCTGATGAAAAAAGTAAATGTGTTCATAGCATCGTCGGCCGAACTTGACGAGGACAAGACACGGCTCGACTTGTTTTTCGCCGAAAAGAACAAAATATATGAAAAACGTGACATACTGTTTGTGCAACGCACGTGGAAAGACTTTGAAAGCTCACTGCATAAGGAGTTCCTGCAAGAGCGGTATGACGAATACATACGCCGGTGCGACATCGTGCTATTCCTGTTCCACACTCGGCTCGGGAAATACACCCTTCACGAGCTGGAAATAGCAAGCGAGGTGTTCAAGAAAAGCAAGCAGGGGCGACCGCGCATTTTCATCTTTTACAAAGAAAGCAATGAACAATCCCCCGAACTTGCCAACTTCAAGCGGTTTTCGGAGCAGACCTACGGGCACTTTTGCGACACCTACGACGATTATCCCGAGTTGCTGCAAAAAGTTGACAAGCAACTGCAATTGCTCGAAAACAACGGTTACATCAAGCCCGACCACTTCAATCCGCGCAAGGCGGTGAAGTATGCCATATTCTACATCTTGCTGCCGCTGGTGGTGTTGGCATCGGCTTTCGCCGCACTTCATTATTACAGCGACTTCGACTTCACAGTGCGTGTGGAAGAAGACAACAGCTTCAGCATTCCGGGGTTGCCCTTCAGCGAAGGGCAGCTCGAAGTGCAATACGGCAACGGCGAGGCACAAACATTCCTCATCGACAGCCGCCACCTCGATGCCGTGATAAAAGGGGTACACTCAAAATTCCGCGACACCGACGCTCACCTGCGTTTCACCGCCACCGGATACCTGCCCATTGACACCCTATTGCCAATGACCGACGAATGCCTCACCTTGCCCATCAGGCGCAACAACGACCTTGGATGCATATTCGGCTCGATAACCGATGAAAAAGGGCGCCCGTTGTCCGGGGTTACGGTAACAGTGCAAGGGCTAAGCGTGGAGAGCGATGCCACAGGCAATTTCCGCATCGAGATACCACGGGAAAAACAAGCCGGGGAACAACTGCTCGCCGCATTCAAGCCGGGATATGAGCGTTGGACTTTTACCGCCCCAGTAATGCCCGGCGTTCCTTGGAACATAGTGCTTAAAAAAGACAATTAACGTAATGAAACCACGACACATCACCTTTATCGCGGCCATTGCCATGGCACTGATGCCCTTGCAGGCGCAAGTGAGGCAACAGGGAGAAGTGGTGCTGCAAAACTCGGGGCGGCAGCCGCTGGCAGGCGTGCAGGTACGCGCAATGGGTGCCGTTCCGGCCACAAGCGATGCCGCCGGGCATTTCGACTTGCACTTCTCGAAGTCGCGTCCGGGGCAGCTGCTCCTGCTCGACGAGGTTTACAAGGACGGATACGAACTGGTAAACGAGGAGGCTCTGAAGCAATGGACGGTATCCCAGTCAAGCATACTGCCAATCGTAATGTGCCACAAAGGTGCTTTGGCTGCTGCCCAGGAAAAATACTACGAGATAGGCCGCAGCCACAATATGGCCCGGTATGCCGACGCCTGCCGGCAACTTGACGAGCAACTGGCGCAAAATATACTGACCGAACAGCAATACAATGCCCGACTCGACAAGCTATCGGCCGACTATGTAAAGGCCATGGAACACCTTGAGGCATACGCATACGCCCTGGCCTGCTACAACCGCGACGACCTTGACCAAATGAGCATCGATGCCCTGACCCTGGTGGAGCAAGGCCGTGTGGACGAGGCTCTGGAAAAGTACCGCGACGCCCGGCTCGGGAAGCTGCTGCAAGGCCTCGACTTCAGGCAAGACCGCGAACGCCGCGAAATGGAAACAATGATTCCGTCGCTGCGGCTCAATGCCGACCTGTGCTGCTTTGCCGGCGGAGAGGATAACTTGCAACGTGCCGGAGAAATATACCACTCGATAGCTCTAAGCGACACCACCAATGCCGCCTATGCTGCCGATTATGCGCAATTCTTGATTAACAACACATTACAATACGATAAAGCCGATAAATGGCTGCACCTTGCCCTGCGCCACTCCACCGACAGCCTGCAACAAGCCGAATTGTATTCAAAAATAGGATTGATATGCACCTACTCCTCGGAAAAGATACAAGCATCCCCCGAATATCTGCAAAAATCCAAAACGATTTACGAAAATCTGTCACAGCAAGATTCTTATTCCAACGATGCGCATTTCAACATATCATATGCCGACCTTTTTATTAATATGTCGCAATATTGGATTTTGCAACCCGACATATATGAAGGGGCTACCAACGCCTCCGACTTGCTTTATGAAGGATTTGGCTATGCCCGGAAAGCGGTGGAACTGCAGCCCGGCAAGTATGTTTACAAGTATATGGAACTATTCAAGCACTATGCTATATCCTTGCACGAATTTGATGCGTATGACCCCGGAATGAAAACACAGGAATCTTTAGATGCAATAACTTCCCTGCTGCATTCTGCTATTGATATATCAAAATCAGCCGATAAAAAAGATCGAATAAAAACAATACAGTGTTTGGTGGATTGCTATGGCCTGTTGGCAATAACACACACCAATTGGAGGCAGTTAGATAAAGGCGACAAATATACCGACACATGCCTTGCCTTAATCGACAATTATAAGCACCTTAATCCCGTGCTGTTTGAAAATCAACGACTGCATTACGCATTAAACAAGGGATTTTACTTTATGCAAAAGAAAGACCATGTGGCAGCCGATTCGATATTAATGAATATTTTTCAAGCAGCAAAAGAAATACCTTATGCCGACCAAATTGCATACAATGCAATATACCAATTGGCCTCGAATTCAATTCTAATGTCACAACTTTCAAGCTCGCTGTATGAAAAAGGTTTGTCGCGTACACAAATGGCATTAGACTATATGCACAGCCACTCTTACGGACTGACTTCAGAAAGAAAATTCTTAATCTATCTGTCATATTCTGTGATACGGGCATTCAAGGGTCACGAGTTGGTATCGTGTGAAAGTGTTACACTCGAAATGCTGAATTTCATGCTCGACAACAACAAGCACGGACGACTGTACAACGACGAACTTTTGGCTCAAATAATATCCATCATAAACGCAATATACGATAATGGCAACAGAACCATCTCAGATAATTCGACAAAACAGCAATTGTGCGAAACTGCAATTAAAATAATCGACACAAGCGCCGGACCTGAAAACAAGAAAATTCTGAGGCAAATAATCGAACATATATGGAGCAACGAAAATATCGAATAGCAATAGCTGCCGTGTTTCTCCCTATTTTGCTTATTTCGTCACTGTTGCAGGCACAAGTGCGGCAGCGGGGGGAAGTGGTGCTGCAAAACTCGGGGCGGCAGCCGCTGGCCGGTGTGCAGGTACGCGCAATGGGTGCCATTCCGGCCACAAGCGATGCCGCCGGGCATTTCGACTTGCACTTCTCGAAGTCGCGTCCGGGGCAGCTGCTCCTGCTCGACGAGGTTTACAAGGACGGCTACGAATTGGTCAACGAAAAAGCTCTGGAACAGTGGACGGTTTCCCAGTCGAGCAAGCTGCCGATAGTGATGTGCCGAAAGGGGGCTTTGGCAGCAGCTCAGGAAAAATACTACGAGATAGGACGCAGCCACAACATGGAACGGTATGCCGATGCTTGCCGGCAACTTGATGAACAACTGGCGCAAAACCTACTGACCGAGCAGCAATACAATGCCAGGCTCGACAAGCTCTCGGCTGACTACGTAAAGGCAATGGAACGCCTTGAGGCATACGCATACGCACTGGCCTGCTACAACCGCGACGACCTCGACCAAATGAGCATCGATGCCCTAACCCTGGTGGAGCAAGGACGACTGGACGAGGCTCTGGAGAAATACCGCGATACGCAGCTCGGGAAGCTGCTGCAAGGGCTCGACTTCAGACACGAACGCGAACGCCGCGAGATGGAGGCGATGATACCCTCCCTGCGCTTGAACGCCGACCTATGCTGCTTTGCCGGCGGCGAGGAAAACCTGCAACGTGCCGGCGAAATATACCGCTCGATAGCCCTAAGCGACACCACCAACGCCTCTTACGCCATCGACTACGCCTCATTCCTCACCGAAATAGCAATAAACTTAAACGAGGCTCAGCAATGGCTATCCACCGCCCTACGTCACTCCACCGACAGCCTGCAACGTGCCGAACTCTACACCGGGCTGGGCCTGCTGTGCACCTACATCCCCGATGCCGATGCAGCCCTGCGACATCTACAAAAGGCCGTCACGATATACGAGGCTCTGATACGGCAGAAGAAATACAGCGAAGATGCCTACTTCAATATGTCATACACGACCTACGCCATTGCCGAATCGCGCTACTGGTTGCTAATGGGCAAGATCGCCAACGCAGCAAATATCATGACCAAAGGAGTTGACTACGCCAACAAGGGTTTCGGCTTGCAACCAGACAAATATGCTTACCCATATTTGGTATTTGTGTCAGAATCAATAGGTGCATTCCACGAATTCTTCATCGAATATAAATTAAAAACGGCTGAAAACTTGCAAATACTAAAATCGTTAGCCAATGCCGCCGCAGTAGTAGCCCAATGCACCGACAAGAAACAACGCATAAAGACTGCACAATGGCTGGCAGGGTGTTACAGCACGATGTCTGTAGCAAGCTCTAACTGGATGCAAGCCTATGAAAGCGACCTTTATGCCGACTCCTGTCTCATGATTGTAGATAAGTATATGGAACTAAATCCTGTGCTTTTTATAAAATTGAAAGGAGAATGCCTGTTGGCAAAAGGGCAAAACCTCATACTTTCCAAAGATTACCCAAAAGCTGCACAAGTGCTTGTCGAAACATACGATATACTTAAAGATGCTCCGTATGCCACCAAGTGCATCATGAACACACTGAACCTGCTATCAATTGCGTCAATCTCGCTCCCTGAAGAAAAAGCACTGCCCTACTCCCGCATTGCACTTGAATATATGCGCTCGCACCCGTTGTCAGTAGATGCCCGGAAGATGCTCGACGTGTATTGGGCATACCTGTTCACCCGAACCATGTCGGGGAAAGAACTCACCGACTGCGAAAACATGATGCTTGAAATGCTCGACTTCATAAAAAAGAACGACACTTCGAGAAACTGGCTCCGCGACAGCCACATCAAGCAATTGCAATATATGCTCGTGGGAATGTACCACTTGCACGGCAAGCATTTTACCGACAGGGAGAAAAAACGTCAAGTACTCGCAGCCGCCATCGACATCGTGGGGCTCTACCCGCAAATAAGCGACATGGAACAAAATCAACTTGTAATAGCAGCACTATGGGAAGAAAAATAGCACATATTTTGGCCATCTGTACAACAATTTCGGTTATTGCAACCGCCAACGGCGAAGTGCGCCAACATGGCATCGCTTTGCTACAAAACTCAGGCCGCCAACCTTTGCCGCAAGTAACGGTAATGGTGTCGGGAGCCGCCCCGGCCACAAGCGACAGCCATGGGCAATTCAGCCTACACTTTGCCACTTGCAATGAGGGCGATGCCGTGCGCACCGTGGAAATAGGCAAAACGGGATATGAGCTGGTAAACACCCGCGAAGTGGAATTATGGAACATTTCAGAAACCGACACTTTTACCGTTGTGCTATGCCCTCGCGGTTCCCTCAACGAAAGCCGCCGCCGGTACTACAAGTTGGGTGAAGACCGTTACCGCAGCCTTTACCAACAGAAATTGGAAGAACTTGACCGGGC
Source organism: uncultured Bacteroidales bacterium (assembly GCA_949289215.1). Lineage (GTDB taxonomy): Bacteria > Bacteroidota > Bacteroidia > Bacteroidales > Muribaculaceae > Avimuribaculum. The sequence continues at coordinate 49,749 of CASENC010000002.1, forward strand.
TTTGGCCGACCGCCAAATCATAGAACAACAATACCGCGAAAAAATAATAGAGGCCGGCGAACAGCTGCAACGCGCACTCAACCGCCTTGAAGAATTTTGCGACCGCTTTGCACGCATCAACCGGGATATGCTAAGCGAACTCGACCGCCGTGCCTTGGCATTGCTTGATGCCGGCGACATCGATGGCGCAATCAACGTGTATGAAGAAGCTCACATACTCGAAACATTCAACGAAAAACGACAACTGCTCGACTCCATTGCCACACAAAAATCCCATGTAGCCGACAAAATCAGGGAAGAAATTCGCTTGCTCGAACAAAGCAACTCCCCCCAATCCATCGCACGCCGCGACAGCCTGCTGCACCTGCTCGAAACCACCACCTCCCACTAATCCCCATTCCGAACCTGCCCATCTGGCACATAGCCTTCCACAAAACGCCAACTAGCTCACTACCCAAGCCTGAACGGCACACACCGCAGCAGTGCATCATTGACAGAAATAATTAACCGATAAAATCAGAGTTGCAATCCATACTTGTTATTTTTATTGCATTTCCTGCATCATTGCCACAAGTCCCACTTTGTTGAAGCGGTAGAACATGTCAATCTGTTCAGGAGTATCATTCTCCAACAATAACAATAATTCTTTGGCAAATTCCAAGTAACCGGTGCCGTTTGCCGTTACGATACGATTGTCGGATACGACTTGCTCGTTCACATAACCCGCCTTATTGGTATAGTTACTCCCTCCCCATAATTGTAGCTGTTCCAAGCCGTTTCCCGTATGTTTTATCTCATTTAAGAAACCGTGTTTGGCAAGGAAAGAAGCTGCATTGCAGATAGCTCCTACAATAATCCCTTTCTCTATGGCACGACGGACAATCGGCACGACTTTATCCGCTTCTTTTTCATCGAGCCAACCGAAACCTCCAATGAGCACCAATGCAGCATAATCATCGGGCATCGTAGCAAAAGAATAGTCAGGCAAAGTATGGAAACCACTGCATGAGCGCACGGCATCCAATGTAGGGGCTACGATTTTGTTCATGTATTTGGGATTTTCTTTTATACAGCGTTCGTCACAAGCAATAGCCGATGCCAAGAACACAGACTCATGGTCGGCATAATTGTTTAATAACAGATATAATACCTCGTTCTTCATATTTATTTTCTTTTGATGGTTTGACATTTACGTTTGGTCATCTCTTCGGCGAAGGCTTGTTCGCCTTGTTCCTTAATATAACGAATGCAAGCGAAACGGTCAGAATTAAACAGGAATGCGAATACTTTGCCTATCCAGTTGGAAAACAACTTGCATTCCTTGACATCATGGGAGCATTCAGCACAAGTATTGAACTTGTTTTCTTGGCAACATGAGCGGATTTTACACCAAGTTGCCTTTTCATTTTGCTTGCATCCGGGACATTTCTCTGCCAAGAACTTACGGCAGGCTCCGCAATAAAGACCACAAGCGGCTATGTTTTGAGTGTCAGATACGATAGTTCTCATAAGTATTGGATGTTAGAGTGGGAAAATTCGCAATTTATCCAAAATGTGGCTTCCGTACCAATGAAATGCAGAAGTACATAATTCGGGTCGCTCGCTCCGCCGGGAAAATGATAAATGAACCAATCTTGCCACATCTCTTTGCGGATGGCATCATCCGTGACAATCTCTACCATACCACGCAGGGTAACACCATCCCCATAATGGTCGTAGCAAAGCCCTGCCTTACTGTTCGTCTTAAAATCATGCACTTTCACGGAATCAGCACTTGTCGCCATCCAAACCTCATGGAAACCCTTTGCACCTATTTTGGACATTTGCACAGGACGAGGATAACCGTTGGCATCAATGGAAACTATGGTAACGTTCTCGCATTGGGAAAGCAAATGCGTTGCTTTTTCCGTCAGTGTCCGTTCATCTTTCACTTTCCACCGTTTCAGGTGCGGAAAGTGTTGGAACATTTGTTCTTTCGTTTGTATGGGAGTCAACTTACACCCCGTCTGTACATTCCATTGGTCTAAGAATTGCAAGCAGAACTCTATCATCTGGTTCATTGTGAACTCTTGGGTGAACTCCCCGTTTTTGTAGCAATAGGCGCAATAATCCTCGCTACGGCTTCCATCAGCATTGGTTCCTCTGTTCTCATCAGTCAGGGGCATGCCGCAACTTTGACAAAATTGTGGTTCCATATACGTTGTCCTATTCAATGCCTGCCAGTTCCTTTACAGGCAGTTATAAAAAGCAAGAGCGTGGAACTGCAATGCTACCACGTCTAAGTTGGAGGTCGTAGGAAACCTTTGGCACTGATATGGTAATAGCAGCCCACGCTATGGCGTGAGAACCACTATGCCATCTCTTGTACCAAGTCCGAAATTTCCTACGTTTCCAACTTACAAGATAAGCATAACGCTTCTATTTTATTCCAATATGTACGGAAAGAGATTTCTCAATCCGCTTACAAAGATAGAGAATTTTCCCGACAATCCCCTATCTTCTAATGTTTTTATTTGCTTTTGGAGTGCTTTTTGAGTATATCCTATATTTTCAGCCCTTTATCCTGCCTTGTAGGTGCAATTCACAAATCGATTCTCCATTCATTTGCTTTCTGCCTGAACCATTGCACAAGCGGAATGTCATTTACGCATATCTGGCATTGTCCTTTCCTGTTTTTGCCCTCCTCAAACGAGAAAGCTGCACTCTCGTCACGGAACTTTCGGTTGAACTCGGGTGGAAAGAAACCGCCTTTCGCGCTACGGCTCAACTTCTGCGATTTTCCCTTAACTACTTAAATTACAAATTCTATTGCGTTTATCTGCCGATTTTATTCGATTATTACGGCGATATTTCGTAACTTTGCAGGCGTATTTTCATGGGATTATAGATGATAACAGTCAGCAATTTAGGAATTCAATTTGGGAAACGGGTTCTTTTTCAAGATGTGAATCTCAAGTTCACGCCGGGCAACTGCTATGGTATCATAGGTGCCAACGGCGCGGGAAAGAGTACCCTGATGAGGATATTAAGCGGGCAACTGGCCCCGACGCACGGAACGGTAACTCAAGGCCCGGGCGAACGTATGTCGGTACTGAGCCAAGACCACTTCGAGTTTGACGATTGCACGGTAATCGAAACCGTGTTGCGCGGCCATACCGCACTGTGGGATGTGATGCAGGAAAAAGAAGCCTTGTATGCAAAGCCCGACTTCAGCGACGAAGACGGTATGCGCGCATCGGAACTTGAAGAGAAATTTGCCGAGATGGACGGCTGGAACGCCGAAAGCGAGGCAGCTGCCCTGCTTAGCGGACTTGGAATAAAGGAAGACAAGCATTACATGTATATGCGCGACATCAGCGCGAAAGAGAAGGTGCGCGTGCTGCTTGCAAAGGCACTTTTCGGCAACCCCGACAACTTGCTACTTGACGAGCCTACCAACGACCTCGACCTTGAAACAGTGTCGTGGCTCGAAGACTACTTGTCGAAATTCGAGAACACGGTGCTCGTAGTTTCGCACGACCGCCACTTCCTTGACGCAATATCCACGCACACTCTCGACATCGACTATAACAAGGTGACACTGTTTGCCGGAAACTACAGTTTCTGGTACCAGTCGAGCCAGCTCGCATTGCGCCAGCAACAGCAGCAAAACAAGAAAGCCGAAGAAAAGAAGAAAGAATTGCTCGAATTCATTCGCCGTTTCAGTGCCAACGTGGCAAAGTCGAAACAGACCACAAGCCGCAAAAAGATGCTTGAAAAGCTCAATATCGAGGAGATACAGCCATCTTCACGCCGCTATCCGGGCATAATCTTCACTCCCAACCGTGAACCGGGCAACAAGATTCTTGAAGTGCGCGGCCTCACCGCCACGGTTGAAGGCACCACACTGTTCCACGACGTTAACTTCACCATCGAGAAAGGCGACAAGGTGGTGTTCCTGAGCCGCGACCCACGCTCGATGACGTCACTGTTTGAAATCATCAACGGCAACCGCAAGCCCGATGCAGGCTCGTATGACTGGGGGCAGACCATCACCACCGCCTACCTGCCGCTCGACAACTCGGCATTTTTCAATACCGACCTCAATCTCGTGGATTGGTTGTGCCAGTTCAGCGACGATACAAGTGAAATATACCTTAAAGGGTTCCTCGGCAAAATGCTGTTCTCAGGCGAGGAGGTGCTGAAAAAGGCTTCGGTGCTCTCGGGTGGAGAGAAAATGCGTTGCATGATTGCCAAAATGATGATGACCAACGCCAACACTTTAATTCTTGACACACCGACCAACCACCTCGACCTTGAGTCGATACAGGCGTTCAACAACTCGCTGCAGTCGTTCAAGGGCAACATACTGATGTCGTCGCATGACCACGAGTTCATCCAGACCATCTGTAACCGCATCATCGAATTGACACCAAACGGCATCATCGACAAAATGATGGACTATGACGACTACATTGCCGATGAAAAAATTGCCGCGCTTAAAGAGAAACTATATAACAACAACTAAAAAAGAATATAAACTAATGGTTAAACACGTCGTAACTTTCAGATTTGAAGGCGACCGCGACGAGCGGATGGAAGTCGCCCGCCGTTTCAGGGAAACGCTGCTCACGCTGCCCGACTTAATCGACGTGCTGCAAAGCATGGAAGTGGGGCTGAATATCAACCCGAAAGAAAACTGGGACCTCGTGCTGATAGCCACGGTGCCGACTTTGGAAGATGTAGAGAAATACTCCAATCACCCAATGCACCTGGCAGCAATCGAAACCATAGCCGAAGCTCGAATGATGCGCTCGTGCGTAGATTACGAAATATAAAGCGGAAATGAACGCCTACCACCCAAAAGCAAACGGGACAAGCCTTGCAACACACCTGCAGCAAAGGCTTGCCCCGTTTGCCTTTTCCGGAATGTACCGCCACAGCATCTTTTATCCACAACCACACCGCTTTTTGCTGCAAAAAGTTTTATTTCAGCATAAATTCTAAGAAATTTTCTTCAAAATTGCTTATATTTAAAACAATATGATTACCTTTGCAAAGTCATTTCTACAAGACAGCGATATAATCGGTAACTATTATATGGTAAAAAAGATGTTTAGGTATATGGGATACGTTCTCGCTCGCCGGGATTTCGACAAAGCTGCATAGTAGTTACTAAAACAGACATCAACCACACACAAATCAAACAAAAAAAGTATGTCACAACTAAGGTTTACAGTCGTTAAAGAAGCGTTCGGCCACAAGGCAGTAGATGTGAATATGCCGGAGGAAAGACCTTCGCAATACTTCGGCAAATATGTATTCAACCGCCAAAAGATGTATGAATACCTGCCGAAAAAGACATTCGACGCGTTGGTTTACGCAATCGACAACAAGGAACCTCTCGACCGCAACGTGGCCGACAGCGTGGCCGAGGGCATGAAACAATGGGCCCTGGACAATGGAGCAAAGCACTACACGCACTGGTTCCACCCCCTCACCGACGGCACCGCCGAAAAGCATGATTCATTCATCGAGCATAACGGCAAGGGCGGTGTACTTGAGGACTTCACCGGCAAGCTGCTTGTGCAACAGGAACCCGATGCATCAAGTTTCCCCAACGGCGGGATACGCAACACATTCGAGGCCCGCGGATACTCGGCATGGGACATCTCGTCACCGGCATTCATCCTCGGCAACACACTGTGCATACCCACCATCTTCATCTCTTACACCGGCGAGGCACTCGACTACAAAATGCCGCTGCTGCGCGCACTCAACAGTGTTGACAAGGCTGCCACATCAGTGGCCCAACTCTTCGACCCGGCCGTAAAGCACGTGTATTCCTACTTGGGCTGGGAACAAGAATATTTCCTGGTCGATGAAATGCTCTACTCGGCCCGTCCCGACCTTATGCTCACCGGACGCACTCTCATGGGGCACGACAGCGCCAAGAACCAACAGCTCGACGACCACTACTTCGGTTCGATACCTTCGCGCGTGGAAGCTTTCATGCTTGACCTCGAAATCGAATGCCACAAACTGGGTATTCCTGCAAAAACGCGCCACAACGAAGTTGCTCCCAACCAGTTTGAACTGGCTCCTATATATGAGGAAACCAACCTTGCCAACGACCATAACCTGCTGCTGATGCTGCTGATGGAAATCGTGGCTCGCCGACACAACTTCCGCGTGCTGTTGCATGAAAAGCCTTTCAAGGGAATAAACGGCTCGGGCAAACACAACAACTGGAGCCTCGGCACCGATACCGGCGTGCAACTTTTTGCCCCGGGCAAGACTTCGCTCGGCAACCTGCAATTCATTACATTCTTTGTCAACGTAATGGCCGCTGTGTATAGGCATAACGGCCTGCTCAAGGCGTCAATCTCATCGGCCACCAACGGGCACCGGCTCGGAGCCAACGAAGCTCCTCCGGCAATTATTTCGGTATTCGTGGGCAAACAATTGAGCAAAGTCCTCGACCGCCTCGAAACAAGCGACAAGGATGAAATAATCGATATGGCAGGGAAAACAGGAAAAACGCTCGGCGTTTACCAAATCCCCAACTTGCTTATCGACAACACCGACCGCAACCGCACTTCGCCGTTTGCCTTCACAGGCAACCGCTTTGAATTTCGCGCCGTTGGCTCGTCGGCCAACTGTGCATCGGCCTTGATTGCCCTGAATGCAGCCGTAGCCGACCAGCTCAACAGGTTCCGCGCAGCCATCGACAAGCGTATTGCCGCAGGCGAGCAACTAAATCACGCAGTGCTTAGCGAAGTAAAAGCCCTCATAGCATATGCCAAGCCGATACACTTCGACGGCAACGGGTACAGTGAAGAATGGAAAGCCGAAGCTGCCCGCCGCGGACTCGACTGCGAGACATCGGTACCCATCATTTTCGACTCATACCTAAAGCCCGAGAGCATCGAGATGTTCGAGCGCACAGGCGTGTTCTCGAAAGTGGAACTCGAAGCACGCAACGAGGTTAAATGGGAAATATACACCAAGAAAATACAAATCGAGGCTCGCGTGCTTGGCGACCTTGCCATCAACCATATTCTGCCGGTTGCAACACGGTATCAGTCGGTATTGCTCGACCATGTGGCAAAAGTCAAATCGCTGTTCCCGTCTGAAAAATTCGACAAACTCGCTGCAAGCGAAATGCAGTCGATTGAAGACATCGCCGAACACATGGCTGTAATACGGGATAAAGTGACGCAAATGGTGGATGCCCGTAAAATAGCAAACAAAATCGAGAACCTGCGCGACAAGGCCATAGCTTACCACGACACGGTAGCGCCGCTCTTCGATGAGATTCGCTACCACATCGACAAGCTCGAACTGATGATTGATGACGAAATGTGGCCTCTTCCCAAATATCGCGAACTTCTTTTCATCCGCTAATCCACACATTTCCACAACACTCATAAACAATACAGGGCAGCACCCGAAAACGTGCTGCCCTGTTGCTTTATTTAACCGAGGTCGTTTCTTTTCAACGGACAAGGACCTTTTGGTTGTTCACTATATATATGCCGCCCGACACTTCCACATCGGCCGATGTAACAGTCGAGCCATGAAAAACCATCCTGCCGGTAATGTCGCATATGGTTACTTCGGTCGGACGGTCGCAATTTATGTGTATGCGACCATCGGTGGCTTTAATCTTCATGCCGCTGTTATCAACCACACCGTTCACACCCGTGCTTTTCTTTTGGTAAACGCGTACCCAGTCGAATAGAGTCACGTAGGTGTGTGAAACATCGGCATCGGCTGCCCAAGAACCATTGCCAACCGACTGGTTAAGAATAATATAAAATTCTTTATCGAAAGGCCATTGCCCCTTGGCAAGAGCATCGGCATCGTTCGATTTCGCGTAACTTCCCACTTGCTTGCCGTCAACATACCACCGCATCGACGTTTCATCCCACTCGAAACCATAAATGTGATATTGGCTCATATCGACATTTTCATTAAACGACGACTTGGGATTATTTTTGTTGCCAAGGTTATAAGTCCAATTGGAATGTATAGTATGATAGGCAACATTTTGGGCATCGATTTGTTCCCATATATCTATTTCGCCGCAAGTGGGCCATCCGCCACTTTGGTTGGTAGGCATCATCCAAAATGCGGGGAAATTACCTTTATACGGGTTGGTGCGAATGCGGGCTTCGATTTTACCGTACTTGAAATCAAATTTACCTTCGGTCTGTATTCCACCCGTTATCATGGGAACAGGATCGGTCGCCTGGTCGGGATTGGGAATGGCGCGAGCCACAAGGTTGCCGTCTTCTATGTAAATCACCTCCTCGCTGTCCGAAAGCCATCGGTTCCACGTTGAAGTTTGCCGCAGGCAACGAACCCACTTGCCGGCATCGGGCTGTGTACCATCGGCAGCATCAAATTCGTCGCTGAATACAAGTTCATACTCGTCATCGGCCTCGGTACCGGTCGCAACCGGCACCTCGTCGAAATTGCGGCAATTCCCCATCGCCACCTCCTCGGCCGAAACAGTAACGGCCGGCACTACAACTACACTAACTGCAAACAATGCAGCAGAAAAGGTACATTTCATTACATCCATAATAATATTTTTTATAAAAGGTATGATTTTATTTAATCCTGCAAATAACAGCGATAAGTATCGGTGAGTCGCTTCTTTCCCGTGCCTGAAATCACAGTCACCACGTTCTCGCCCGGAGACAGTTCCACATCATGCCACGTGGCAGTACACAAGCCGTCGGCCTTGGCCTTACCCATGCTATGACCATTTATTATAAGTTCAGCCTCCGGCTGATTGGTAAATGCCATGAACGTTTGCTTTTTCAACGTTCTGTGCGTGTTGCGCCTGTCGGCAAGGTACAGCACAGGTTCTTCCTTGTTCCAATTGGCCTTATAGAAATAAAATGCATCTTTCTTCACTTTGCGGTCATATGTCACAAGCCCCTTGTCGTTGATGCCCGGACGGTCGCCCTCGCGCCTGTGTGCCGCGGCAAAGTCAAACATATTCCACACAAAACTGCCCCACACAAACCGACGAGCCGAAAGTTCCCGCCAATTTTCAATGTGGTATCGCGTCTGCCAATTTTCGGGATGCCACCAACTCACCGGAACCGATTTCACCACCGAATCCTGCTGATGATAAATACTGGCACCTCCGCCATATTCGCTTATGGCTATGCACAATCCCGGGTAACGGCTATGCCTGTCATCAAGCCATTTGCCAAGGTCGGCAGGCATATTGCCATACCACCCGTCATAACGGTTCCATGCCATAACATCGGTGACGAAATTCAATTCGCCATCAATATTTGATGCAGCGGTCGTGAGCCGCGTGGGATCCTCGGCATGAGCCAAATCATTAAGTTCTTTCAAATACGGAACAGGCGAATTCCCGGCTTCGTCGAGTTCGTTGAACAGCCCCCAAACACATATCGACGGGTGATTATAATGCTGCCTTATCATCTCAACCAATTGTTCCCGACCGTTCTCTTTGAATTCGGGAATATCGACAAAGCCTTGGGGTCCCACAAAAGGAATTTCGGCCCACACCACCATGCCAAGGCTGTCCATCAATTCATAGAAATATGCCGAATGCGGATAATGCGCCAAACGCACTGCATTCACCCCCATTTCCGACATCAGCGCAGCGTCTTCGTCATGATGTTCCCGCCGCAAGGCATTTGCCACCTCGGCACGGTCCTGGTGGCGGCACACACCATGCAATTGCAAATGCTTCCCGTTAAGGAAAAAACCTTTATCGGGATCGATATCATAAAACCTAAGGCCCAAACGCTGCTCCACCACATCTAATACCTCGCCATTACGGCACAACATGATTTCGACTTTATAACGGAACGGGTCGTTACGACCGTCCCACAAGCGCGGCTCATCGAGCGAAAACGGCAATTCATGCAACGACTCGCACCCGGCTTGCAAAATCACCGGTTTTTCTACTGCAAGCACTTCCTTCTCCCCGTCGGACAACCGCAGGCGCAGCGTGGCTTCCACACTTTCTTCACTGCCGTTAGCCAACGACACCATAGCCCTCACATCGGCATGGTCACGGCTCACGCTGTCTTGCACCAACCGCACTCCGCACGACCCATGGTCGAGCATCGAGATACCGACCTTGCCGGTAACCACTATATGGACATCGCGATAAATTCCGCCGTAATGATTGAAATCGCCCGACAAAGGCATCACTTCAAGCGTTTCCCCATTATTGACGCGCACAAGCAAATCATTGTTTTTCCCGTAATCCAAGTAATCGGTAACTTCCACGTTGAAAGCTCCATACCCGCCTTTGTGGCGGCCCGCATGCCGCCCGTTGACGAAAACATCGGTCACCGTATTGGCTCCTTCAAACCTCAAAAAGACCCGCCGACCTTTCCAGTCGTCAGGCACCTTAATCGTTTTTTCATAACTGCCTATGCCGCGATGATACTCCACATCGCCCGTCAACGCATCTTGCGCATTCCAAGTGTGAGGCAAATCCACGCGCACCTTCTCAACCATGGTTGAATAACCCGTCAAGTTAAATTGCCAGTTGTCATTCAGCAATATTTCCTTGCGCTGCGCCATTCCTTGCAAAAGCCCCAAGAAAATCAAGGAAACGGCAAAAATGAATGATTTTTTCATAGTCGTAATTTTATTCTCCACAAACCTACAAACAATTTTTCACATTAGCAAAAAACAAACCATACCAACCGCACCAACCGCACAATAAACACACGGCACACCCCGGTATTATGGAAAAAACATTGGCCAATACTTGCAACATTTATGACGGCCTTTCTGATTTTTTGCGTAACTTTGCAACCGCTCATTTTGAAAATATCATCAATAAAGAAAAGTATTATGGCAAATTGGTTTGAATGTAAAATCCGATATAGCAAAATTCTTGAAACAGGGTTGCAAAAAACAGTAACCGAAAACTACCTGGTAGATGCATTGTCGTTTACCGAAGCCGAAGCCCGCATCACCGAAGAAATGTCGCCATATATCTCGGGCGAATTTACGGTGTCGGCAGTGAAACGGGAAAAAATCAGCGATGTTTTCTATGACGCAACCGGCGACAAGTGGTACAAGGTGAAGACCAACTTCATCACCATCGACGAAAAAACGGCTGTAGAAAAGAAAACCGCATCGTTCATGCTTGTGCAGGCAAGCGAGTTCAAAGTGGCTCTCGACAATTTCATGGAAAACATGAAAGGCACACTTGCCGATTTTGAAATTGCATCGATAGTGGAAACTCCGCTAATGGACGTTTTCCCCGCCGACTTAAGCGGCAAAAAGGCAGCTGCCGAGAAACCAATAGGATAAAAGGAAAGGGAAGCAAACACGATGACTCTCGAACAGATAAAAGAAAATATCACACAACTGCACAACGAGCTTCCCACTGGGGTGAAGCTCGTTGCTGTTTCAAAGTTCCACCCCATCGAGGCTTTGCAAGCTGCCTACGATGCCGGGCAACGCATATTCGGTGAAAGCAGGGCCCAGGAAATAGGACCCAAACACACTTCCATGCCGCAAGATGTGGAATGGCACTTCATAGGCCACCTGCAAAGCAACAAGGTGCGGCAGATAGTGCCATACGTGTCGCTCATTCACAGCATCGACAGCGAACGGCTGTTGCGTTGCGTCGATGATGAAGCCCGACGCGCCGGCCGCATCATCGACGTACTACTGCAACTGCACGTGGCCCGGGAAGAAACCAAATATGGCTTCACTCTCGATGAGTGCCGCGCTCTTGCCGACAACGGCATAATCGACAGCCTTGCCAACGTGCGCATACGCGGTGTGATGGGCATGGCTACCAATACCGACGACGAGGCCGAAATACATCGTGAATTTCATGCCATACGCAACACTTTCGACCAGCTTAACGCGTCACACTTCGACACCTGCCCATATTTCGACACAGTGAGCATGGGCATGAGCCACGACTACCGCATAGCCATCGATGAAGGCACCACCATGGTGCGCATAGGCACCACCATCTTCGGCCTGCGCGAATACTGACGTGGCAGTTTCAGCACCAGTCCAAACGTTAAAAAAGGTAATTCTTTGCATTTATTTGACAAAGAATTACGCAAATGCGCACGCAATCCCTATCTTTGTACAAAAACACTGATATAACCGGTCGGGAAAAAATGATTTTAAGAATAACAATAGAAAACCTTTTTTCTTTCAAAAATGAAACAGAAATAAGTTTCGTGGCAGGGAAAAGCGACAAGCACAATGAACAAGTATGCCGTGCCGAAAAACGTGATGACATATCGGTACTTAAAGCAGGGATAATCTATGGTGCCAATGCTTCCGGGAAAAGCAATATTATAAAAGCCGTTGCAATAATACAGAAGATTGCCTTAGGCAGTGTTCCCAAAAAAGATATAGTACCATTCAAACTGTCCGAACAAAACAACAAGCCATCAAAAGTTGAAATCGAGTTCAAGGCCGGACCTCAATATTTTGCTTATGGAGCAGAATTCAACAACAAAGGCATTGCCGAAGAATGGTTATATGAAATAAACAGCCGAACCGATAAGGAAATATTTTCCCGAAAAACATCAATTAGCGGTAACGAATTTACATTCGGTACAATCGAAGGGAATGATGAAGACAGGCAACTGGCCAAATTCATCGGTCAAAGCACTCCTATATCCGACAGTTTCCTCTCGGAGTATATAAAGCGAAATGGCAAAGGCCTTAATTGCATTAGTATAGCATATAATTGGATGAAAGAAAACTTGAAAATAATTTTTCCCGATTCCCGTTATAGCGGCATTTCCATGCGCATAGAACAGGATAAAGAATTTGCTGTGGCAACAAAATCATTGTTGGAATATTTCAATACAGGCATCATCGACATAAGGCGCACTAAAATTTCCAAAGAGAGCCTTGATTTACCCAAAGAGTTGGTTGACGACCTTATGGCAAATTCCGAACCGAACAAAAACTTTTTAATCTCCTCGCCGACCACCATATATTTTTTTGAAACAAACGATAACGGAACAACAACTATATACAAACAAAACGCCATACACAAAAACGACAATGGCAATGACATACCATTCGACATGAATGAAGAATCAGACGGGTCACTTCGCTTGCTTGATTTCATACCCATGTTGATTGATTTGCGGTTGAACGAATCGGTATATTTAATCGACGAAATTGACCGCAGTATGCACCCCATGCTTTCGCAAAAGATATTGGAATATTATTTCAACAAGCTATCAAGCGACCGCGACAACCAATTGATATTTTCCACGCATGAATCCAACTTGCTTAATTTAGAATTAATTCGTGCTGACGAAGTGTGGTTTGTTGAAAAAGACCGGGAAGGTGTTTCGCACTTGTATTCACTCGCCGAATTTAAACCTCGTGAAGATATCCGCAAAGGCTATTTACAAGGCCGATATGGAGCGATACCTTTTTTTGCCTCAATAAAAAATTTAAACTGGTAACATCATGAGACAACGAAAAGACTTCAAACGGCTTGAAGGAACCAGGTCGGCACGCCTCATCGTTATCGCCGCAGAAGGAAGAAGCACCGAAAACATATACTTCGAAGCCATGAAAGCGTCTCGATGCGCATCAGATGTGCATGTTGAAGTTCTTTACCGTGATTCAGACAATTCGAGTCCCGACAGTGTAATGACCCAAATCCAAGAATTTATAGAAGAATACAATATTGAAGATGATGACCAACTGTGGATTGTCGTGGACAAAGACAAGTGGAAAAGCAAAATGTTGAAATTAATAGCCCAAAATTGTGCGAAAAACAACAATTTAAATTTTTGCGTAAGCAATCCCTGTTTTGAACTGTGGCTGCTATTACATCTCGAAGATGTGGAATCATATTCTCCCGAGCAAATGAAAATGCTTGCCGAAAACAAAAAAACCTCAAGGCACGGGGACACTTGGCTGAAGAAACGAATGAAAGAACTTACCGGACACTATCACGAGTCGGACTACGATGCAATGGCACTTATAGAAAATGTAACAATTGCCATCGAACGGGCCAAGACTTTAGACAAATCCCCGGCCGACCGTTGGCCGCAAACTGTGGGAACAAGGGTGTATTTATTGGCTCAAAGCATCATGGGAACAAAATATTAATTATTCTGTGCCCCGACATTTGCGTGATACAAGAAAAGTTACTACCTTTGCACACCGAAATTATATACAATAACAACAATTAATCTATTAGGAAATGTATTTAGATCCTGAAAAGAAAAAAGAAATCTTTGGGACTTACGGAGCCAGCAATACTGATACTGGGTCGCCAGAGGCTCAGATTGCATTATTCTCAATCCGTATCGCCCATTTGACTGAACACCTCAAGTCAAATCACAAAGATTATACCACTGAACGTGCATTGAAGAAACTCGTAGGTAAGCGCCGTCGCTTGCTCGACTACCTCATGCGCAAAGACATTAACCGCTACCGTGCCATCATAGCTCACAAGGAGCTTGGCATCCGCAAGTAATTTGCACAGTAGCAAGAAACACCACACGACAGGTAACGTAACACCACACAAGTTACGTTACCTGTCTTTTTTTGCACCACCCGAACAATTCTTGTTGAAAAGCATCAAGGAACTAAGAGTATGCTTAAATTTTGAGGAATTTAAACGAGCTCTTAGGTCGGTTATTAGTACCTTTGTAAATTGAATGTGTTTTTTTTATGGATTTCAAACTTCATTCAGATTACAAACCCACCGGCGACCAACCGAACGCAATACGCGAACTTTCGGATGGCGTAAACAACGGCACACCCTATCAGGTGCTACTGGGAGTTACAGGCTCGGGCAAAACGTTCACAATGGCCAACGTTATTGCCACAGTGAACCGTCCTACACTGGTATTGTCACATAACAAGACACTTGCGGCTCAACTTTACTCGGAGTTCAAGACTTTCTTCCCCGAAAACTCGGTACATTACTTTGTGTCGTATTACGACTACTACCAACCCGAGGCATATATACCGTCATCAGACAAATACATTGAGAAAGACCTGATGATAAATGACGAAATCGACCGTCTGCGACTGGCAACGACAACGGCACTGCTTTCGGGGCGGCGCGACATTGTGGTGGTATCGTCGGTATCTTGCCTTTACGGTATGGGAAACCCCGACGACTTCGGGCAGAACATGATACACATAGCCTGCGGCATGAACATCGGGCGTGATGAATTCCTGCGCACCCTTGTCGCCGCCTTATATTCGCGAAATGAAATAACTCCCGAGCGCGGCACATTCCGTGTGAAAGGCGACACGGTCGATGTGTCGCTCGCCTACGAAGAAATAATGGTGCGGGTAATATTTTGGGGGAACGAAATCGAAACCATCCAGGTACTCGACACCATTTCACAGTTGCCACAGGAGAATGTGGAAGAATTCAACATATACCCTGCCAACATATTCGTGACGTCAAAGACACGCATGGCGCAAGCTTTGGCGCAAATAGAACTCGACCTTGGCACCGAAGTGGGAATGTTCAACAAGGAAGGCCGCCTTGCCGAGGCTAAACGCCTGCAAGAACGTGTGACTTATGACATCGAAATGATTCGGGAAATGGGATATTGCAGCGGCATCGAGAACTATTCACGATATTTCGACGGACGCAGCCCTGGCACACGCCCATTCTGCCTGCTTGATTATTTCCCGAAAGATTTCCTGACGATTATCGACGAAAGCCACGTGACCATACCGCAGATACGTGCAATGTATGGCGGAGACCAGTCACGCAAGGCCAACCTTATAAACTACGGCTTCCGCCTGCAAGCGGCAGCCGACAACCGGCCGTTGCGCTTCGAGGAATTCGAGGCTCTGACCCATCAAACAATATACGTGAGTGCCACTCCCGACGATTACGAGCTTAACAAGGCCGAAGGCGTGGTAACCGAACAGATAATACGTCCGACGGGATTGCTCGACCCTGTAATTTCGGTGCGACCGTCGAAGGGGCAAATCGACGACCTTATCGAAGAAATACAAAAGCGCATCGAAATAGGCGAACGCACGCTTGTTTCCACTCTCACTAAACGTATGGCCGAGGAACTTGCCGCATACCTTGCCAAGCTCGACATAAATTGCGCCTATATGCACAGCGATGTGGAAACCATGGACCGCATAAAAATCCTTGACGACTTGCGTGCCGGTGCCATCGATGTGCTCATAGGTGTAAACCTGCTGCGTGAAGGCCTTGACCTGCCCGAAGTATCGCTAATGGCCATAATCGATGCCGACAAGGAAGGTTTCTTGCGGTCGCACCGCTCCCTAACGCAGATGGCCGGCCGTGCCGCACGCAACCTTAACGGATTGGTGATAATGTATGCCGACAAAATCACCGACTCGATGAAACGCACCATCGACGAAACCGAACGCCGCCGCACGGCGCAGCTAAAGTATAACGAAGAACACGGCATTACGCCGCAAGCCATCATAAAAGCCCGCAATCTTATCATAGGCAAAGAGGTTGACGAGGCCGACATCGACAACGAGAACAGGCAAAACCGCAACCGCGGAGGCAAAGGCAAAAAATATGAATACACACGAAGCAAGCAACAATTGCCCGACGAAATATTCCGCCAGTGTGAGGCCGAATTCTCGCCCAGTTCAGGATTGGCCGCCGACCCTGTAGTAAAATATATGAGCCGCGACGACTTGCAAAGCGCAGCCGACCGCCTGCGGGCCGACATGGTGGCCGCAGCAAAGCGCATGGACTTCATCGAGGCCGCACAGTTGCGCGACCAACTGCTGGAGATTGAAGCACGGCTCGAAAAACCGAAACCTACCGAGAAATGAACAAAATCAACAAGCAATGGTTGCCCACGACTCGCAAAGAAGTGGAGCACCTGGGATGGGACTACATCGACGTAATACTTTTCTCTGGCGACGCCTACATCGACCACCCATCGATGGGTGCCGCCGTCATAGGCCGTGTGCTCGAAGCCCATGGCTACCGGGTGGCAATAGTACCGCAACCCAACTGGCAGGATGATTTGCGCGACTTCCGCAAACTGGGCAAGCCAAGGCTGTTTTTCGGAATATCGGCCGGAGCCATGGACTCGATGGTGAACCACTACACAGCCAACCGCCGCCGTCGCAGCGACGATGCTTATTCGCCCAATGGCAAAGCTGGATTGCGCCCCGATTACCCCACAATCGTTTATTCACAAATATTGCGCCGGCTGTATCCCGACGTGCCTGTCGTCGTGGGTGGCATTGAGGCTTCATTGCGCCGACTTGCCCACTATGATTATTGGCAAGACCGCCTGCGCCCGTCGATACTAATCGATTGCCCGGCCGACCTGCTCATTTATGGCATGGGAGAAAAACCCGTGGTGGAAATTGCCGATGCCCTTGCCTGTGGGAAGCCGATAAAAGAACTCACCTGCATACCGCAAACCGCACTGGTGACTCCTATCGATGCCATGCCCGAAGAGCGTGAGAGCGACAGCCATTTCATACTTCACAGCTACGAGGAAGCCCTTGCCGACAAACGCCGCCATGCCGAAAATTTCAAGCACATCGAAGTGGAATCAAACAGATACCACGGGCGCGACGTGTGGCAACGCACCGGCAACGTGGCAATAAAAGTGAACCGCACCAATCCGCCCATGACCACCGGGGAAATCGACGCGTCATTCGACTTGCCATACACCCGTCTGCCCCACCCTCGTTACAACGGCAAGCACATTCCTGCTTACGAAATGATACGCCACTCGGTGAATATGCACCGTGGCTGCTTCGGCGGCTGTGCATTCTGCACCATTTCGGCACATCAAGGCAAATTCATCGCATCACGCAGCAAGCAATCCATAATACGCGAAGTGAAGCAGGTGACCGAGATGGAAGATTTTAAAGGATATATTTCCGACCTCGGAGGTCCGTCGGCCAATATGTACCGTATGTCGGGGCGCGACCTCGACAAGTGCAGCCGATGCGTGCGCCCATCATGCCTGCACCCTTCCCCATGCCCCAACCTGAACAACGACCATGCACCACTGCTCGACATATACCGCGCAGTAGATGATCTGCCGGGAGTAAAGCGGTCGTTCATAGGCAGCGGTGTGCGTTACGACCTTGCCATGCACCACAACACCGACGACAAGATAAATAACACCAACCGACGATATATCGAGGAACTTATCATACGCCATGTATCCGGTCGATTGAAAGTAGCACCCGAACACACGTCCGATGCCGTATTGCAACTGATGCGAAAACCATCATTCCGCTTATTCGAGGAATTCAAGCGCATATTCGACAAGGTGAACGAGCGCAAAGGATTACGACTGCAACTTATACCCTACTTCATCTCATCTCACCCGGGTTGCCATGAAACAGACATGGCCGAACTGGCCGTGAAAACCAAGCGGCTGCACTTTCACCTTGAGCAGGTGCAAGACTTCACACCCACCCCAATGACAGTCTCGACCGAAATGTACTATACAGGCTATAACCCATACACACTCGAACCCGTGTTCACAGCCACTACGCGCGAAGAGAAACTTGCCCAACGCAAATACTTCTTCTGGTATGAACCCGAATATCGCCGCGACATCTACAATTCGCTTTGCCGCCTCGGCCGTCGCGACCTTGTCGCCGCACTCTTCGGCAACACACCGGTTCATTCAAAAAGCAAACGCAAATCTTAAATGTGATTATATGGCCAAGATAATAGTCAAGGATACTCCGATATCGGTAATAAAAATAAAAGAAGAAGATTATATCAGTCTGACCGATATGCTAAAAGCCAAGGATGGCGATTTCTTTTTCTCAAATTGGTTGAGAAATAGAAATACTATTGAATTTCTTGGGATATGGGAAAAATTATGCAATCCAAATTTTAATTATGTCGAATTCGACATAATTAAAAGCCAAGCAGGATTAAACAGTTATCGCCTTAGTGCCAAAGAATGGATGGAAAAGACCAATGCTATCGGCATTATCTCAAAAGCCGGAAGGTATGGCGGTACTTATGCTCATAAAGACATAGCCTTTGAATTTGCCATGTGGATAAGTCCCGAATTTAAAGTTTATTTAATTCGAGAATTCCAACGCCTCAAAGAAGACGAGCAAAAACAACTTGGATGGAACGCAAAACGTGAATTATCTAAAATAAACTATCGAATACATACCGATGCAATAAAACACAACCTAATTCCGGCCGAAATTTCCGAGAAACAAGCAAGCATGATTTATGCCAACGAGGCCGATGTGTTGAATGTTGCCATGTTTGGAATGACTGCCAAAATGTGGCGTGAACAACACCCCGATTTGAAAGGTAACATACGAGACTATGCAACAATCAACGAGTTGATATGCCTATCCAATATGGAAAATCTCAATGCCATATTCATCGAACAAGGCATTCCGCAACGCGAACGATTGATAAAACTGAACAAAATTGCCATCAGACAGATGGAAATTCTCGAAAATTACGGAAACAGGGAACTATTGAAAGAATAAAATTATATTTTAACATGATATATCCCAAAATTAATTGATTTATGAACATTTCTAAAATTATGGCATCATTACTGCTGCTCCCCACAACAGTGGCTTGCACCACCGGGGAGAAACAATAATTCGGATAGTAATTTATTAAACGACAAATCCTTATGGAACAAGACATTTTCAATTATACTGAATTATTACAACAAATAAAAGCACGTGTAGCCATTGCGCAAAAGCGTGCCATATATGCCGCAAATGAAGAATTATTATTAATGTATTGGGATATAGGTAAATTACTCTCTGATAGTAAAAAAAGAATTGGTTGGGGAAATGGTGCCATAGAGCAATTATCAAAAGACATGAAAAACGAGTACCCTAAAATAAAAGGTTTCTCCACGAGAAACTGCCAATTCATGATGCAATTCTATAATGAATATAATCACGAACTTACAAATACGAAACAGGCTGTTTCGTATTTGTCGAATATTCCAATTAAACAACTAAGTTGGTCTCACAACATAGTTCTTATGCAACGAGTCAAAGATATCAAAGCTCGATACTGGTACATGGTGCAATGTGTGAAAAACAATTGGGGAAGAGAATTCCTTATTAACGCCATCAAACAAGACTATTATCATTCTTATGGTGCATTAACCAATAACTTCAATTCAACACTTCCTGAAATACAAGCCGAGCAAGTTGGTTCCATGCTCAAAGACCCTTATATTTTTGATATGCTTACTTTTACCGATGAATATAACGAGCGTGATGTCGAAATTGGATTGGTAAAACATATCGAAAAGTTTCTTATGGAAATGGGCAAAGGCTTTGCATTTTTGGGCAGGCAATACCATATTGAAGTTTCCGGCAAAGATTTTTATATCGATTTATTAATGTACAATACATTCCTACATCGTTATATAGTAATCGAATTAAAAAAAGGGGAATTCCAACCTGAATATATAGGAAAACTAAATTTCTATTGCTCGGCAATCGATGACATACTTTGTCATGACGGAGATAACCAAACCGTAGGCTTGCTTTTATGCCAAGGGAAAGACCGCATTATGGCTGAATATACTTTACGCGACGTAAATAAGCCAATAGGAATTTCTGATTACGAACTTGATAAAGCCTTACCTCAAAATGCAAATTTCGGACTGCCCTCAATAGAAGACCTTGAAAATAAATTGAATGAAGAACTAAATAACAATTTATAATCTTATTCCAAAATTAATTGATTTATGAACATTTCTAAAATTATGGCATCATTACTGCTGCTCCCCGCAACGGTGGCTTGCACCACCGGGGAGAAAGCCGCCAACGATGTTATCGTGGAGCGGCCCGATGTGACGGTGCAAGACGGGAAATTCACTCCCGAAGTGTTAATGGCGATGGGGGGCGTGTCATCGCCCGTGGTTTCGCCCGATGGCAAACGTGTGCTTTACAGCGTATCGTTCACAAGCATCGAACAAAACAAGTCAAATGCCGAACTGTGGGTGATGGATATCGACGGCAGCAACCCTGTGCGCCTCACACAGTCGCCAAAATCGGAATATAATGCAACTTGGCTTGATGGAGGCAACAAAATTGCATTCCTTTATCCCGAAAACGGCAAAATGCAAATCTTCGTGATGAACGCCGACGGTACAGGCCGCCAATGCGTATCAAACGTGGAAAAGGGTGTTGACGGTTTTATTTTCTCGCCCGATGAAAGCAAAGTGCTTTACATTTCACAAGTGAAATGGGCAAAAAACGTCACCGACACATATCCCGACCTCGACAAAGCCAATTGCCACATTGTCGATGACCTCATGTACAAGCATTGGGACGAATGGGTGTCAACCATTCCTCACCCGTTCATCGCCGATTTCACAAATGGCAAAATGGGTGCCGGATACGACATAATGGAAGGTGAACCTTACGAAGCTCCCATGAAACCGTTTGGCGGAATCGAATCGCTTGCATGGGCTCCCGACGGTAAAAGCGTGGTATATGTGAGCCGTAAAAAAACAGGAATGGAATACTCGCTTTCAACCAATTCCGACCTGTATCAATACGACCTTGCAACAAAAGCCACGCGCAACCTCACCGAAGGTATGCCGGGCTACGACACAGCTCCGGTATTCTCGCCTTCGGGAAATTACCTTGCATGGCTTTCGATGGAACATGACGGATACGAGAGCGACAAAAACCGCATTTTCGTCATGGAAATGGCAAGCGGCAAAAAAACCGACCTGACTGCCGAATGGGATTACACCGCCGATGCAATTGCCTGGGCCGGTGACGAAAAGTCGATATTATTCACAGCACCGTTCCAAGGCTGTGAACCGCTTTTCCGCATCGATGTCGCATCACACCGTGTCGATACTGTTGCCTCGGGGCAATATGATTATGCAGCAGTTGTTCCTTTTGAAGGCGGTGTGATAACAATGCGCCACTCATACATGTCGCCCAATGAAATATTCTCGGTTGCTAACGACGGTACGGTTGCACAACTGACCCATGTAAACGACGAATTGCTGGCTCAAGTAAAACCTATCACTGTCGAAAAACGCCTGGTTCCTACCACCGACGGCAAGCAGATGACTACATGGGTAGTATTCCCGCCCGACTTCGACCCGACAAAGAAATATCCGGCCATCCTTTACTGCCAAGGCGGTCCGCAACAGGCCGTAAGCCAATTTTGGTCGGCTCGCTGGAATATGCGGCTGATGGCTTCACAGGGTTACATAGTAATAGCCCCCAACCGTCGCGGCCTGCCGGGCTTCGGAACCGAATGGAATGAACAAATTTCGGGAGACTATGGCGGCCAAAACATGAAAGATTACTTCAGTGCGGTCGATTACATGAAAAAAGAGCCATACATCGACGGCAAGCACATCGGTGCCGTGGGTGCAAGTTACGGCGGTTTCTCGGTTTACTGGCTTGCCGGACACCACGACCACCGCTTTGCCGCATTTATCGCCCACGCAGGCATTTTCAACATGGAAGCCCAATACCTCGAAACCGAGGAAATGTGGTTTGCCAACTGGGATATGGGCGGCGCACCATGGGATAAAAACAACAAGGTGGCACAAGCCACTTTCGCCACATCGCCACACAAGTTTGTGCAAAACTGGGATACCCCTATAATGGTGACAGTGGGTGAAAAAGATTACCGCATACTTGCCTCGCAAGGCATGATGGCATTCAATGCCGCACGCCTGCGCGGTGTACCTACACGTATGCTCGTATTCCCCGATGAAAACCACTGGATACTGCAACCGCAAAACGCGCTGCTGTGGCAACGTGAATTCTTCGGCTGGCTCGACAAGTGGCTGAAAGAATAATTCTTCCCACAAAAAATAAACATAAAAATCGGTCATCCAAGAAAAAAAGGGTGGCCGATTTTTATATATTGGTGTCCGGTAAAACTTTTTATATCCAATAAAAATTAGGGCTGACTTCCAAGCGAGGAAATCAGCCCTTTTCGTTACCTTTGTTTCTACCACAAAACGTTAATAACGATGGGCAAAGGTACACATTTTCTCGGACAGCCGATGTTCGGACAACTGATAAGTTTGCTTTCCAAGTCAGAAATCCTCAAGTTCAGCCGTGAAAACG
>CASENC010000003.1 GCA_949289215.1 uncultured Bacteroidales bacterium
AACAGGCAAACCAACGCCGGGGCAGAATCATTCAATGCCAAAGTCAAGGCCTTCAGAAGCCAGTTCAGGGGAGTAGTTGACATACCTTTCTTCTTGTTCAGGTTATCTAAGCTGTGCGCATAATACGGAAAAACGAAAGGCTGGAATACAACCGGGTTTTCGGACTGACCCCTGTTTTCGTAATGGATGACTACGAAATAGAATAATCGCCGATGCATAATGCCGGTCAAAAAAAACAAAACGAGGGGCGCAACCTGTGTGGTGCGCCCCTCGTGGGATTTATCTAAACTTGTTTTATTATTAGCTTAGCATTGCATTAGAGCTTCGGACCTGCAGCAACAAGCGCCTTGCCGGCTTCGTTTCCTGTGAACTTGGTGAAGTTGTTGATGAAGCGGTTAGCAAGATCCTTGGCCTTTTCGTTCCATTGTGCAGGATCGCTGTAAGTGTCGCGAGGATCGAGGATCTTCGGGTCAACACCCGGCAATTCGGTAGGAACAACGAAGTCGAAGTACGGGATAGTCTTTGTCGGAGCCTTGTCGATTGAACCGTCGAGGATGGCGTCGATGATGCCGCGAGTATCCTTGATCGAGATACGCTTGCCTGTACCATTCCAACCGGTGTTAACCAAGTAAGCCTTTGCGCCTACAGCTTCCATACGCTTAACAAGCTCTTCGGCATACTTTGTGGGGTGCAACGAAAGGAATGCTGCGCCGAAGCAAGCCGAGAATGTCGGGGTCGGTTCGGTGATACCACGTTCGGTACCTGCCAACTTGGCAGTAAAGCCCGAAAGGAAGTAGTATTTGGTTTGTTCCGAGTTCAAGATAGAAACCGGAGGCAATACACCGAATGCGTCGGCCGACAAGAAGATAACTTGGTGAGCGTGCGGGCCTTTCGATACCGGCTTAACAATGTTCTTGATGTGGTCGATAGGATAAGAAACACGAGTGTTCTCGGTTACGCTCTTATCGGCGAAATCAATCTTGCCGTTGGCATCAACAGTAACGTTTTCAAGCAATGCGTTGCGCTTGATGGCGTTGTAAATATCGGGTTCGCTTTCTTTGTCGAGGTTGATAACCTTTGCATAGCAACCACCTTCATAGTTGAATACGCCTTCGTCGTCCCAACCGTGTTCGTCGTCACCGATGAGCAAACGTTTCGGGTCGGTTGAAAGGGTAGTTTTGCCTGTACCCGACAAACCGAAGAAGATAGCAGTGTCGGTACCTTCCATGTTGGTGTTGGCCGAGCAGTGCATCGAAGCGATGCCACGCAACGGGTTCAGGTAGTTCATGATCGAGAAGATACCCTTCTTCATTTCACCGCCATACCAAGTGTTGAGGATAACTTGTTCGTTGGTCTTGAGGTTGAAGACGGTAGCAGTCTCAGAGTTCAAACCGAGTTCCTTGTAGTTGTCAACTTTTGCCTTTGCAGCGTTGAACGAAACGAAGTCGGGTTCACCATAGTTGGCGAGTTCTTCTTCGGTAGGACGGATGAACATATTTTTAACGAAGTGAGCCTGCCATGCCACTTCCATGATGAAGCGAACTTTCAAGCGAGTAGCAGGGTTGGCACCGCAGAAAGTATCCATAACAAACAAGCGCTTGCCCGACAATTGCTTAACAGCCTTTGCCTTCAAGTCGGCCCAAGCTTCTTCCGAGCAAGGTTTGTTGTCGTTCTTGTACTCGGGAGTAGTCCACCATACGCTGTCCTTGCTGGCTTCGTTCATTACAAAGAATTTGTCCTTAGGAGAACGTCCGGTGTAGATACCTGTCATAACGTTAACAGCACCGAGTTCGGTTACTTGACCTTTTTCATAGCCTTCAAGGCCTTCTTTGGTCTCTTCCTCAAACAATACTTCGTAAGACGGATTGTGGAGGATTTCCTTCACGTCGGTGATACCGTACTTGCTTAAATCTAAATTTGCCATATTATTTAATATAATGAGAGATTAAAAATATTCTTATAGATCTCATGTTTGCCTTGTTTTGGCAATGCAAAGTTAGTTACTTTTTTTCAACTACAATAAACAATTACGGAAATATTTCCTTAATGCCGCATCTTTTAATATTTATTACAATTACAACCACATTGCGGTGCTTATCTCGCTTATTTACATAGTTGTAAAACGGTCGCGCACTTTGCTGTATATGTGGAAACTGCAAAAAACGAGCCAAACTGTGGTTGTCGTGCCGCAATGTGCCAAAAAGGCAAAATGACATTATGCGTGGCCGATTTTTGTGGGAATGTTCTTATGATAAAGGCTTCGGGGGTGCCGGGCAATGATGTGTCTCATTCTTGTGCCTGTCATCTCCGAAGCCGTTTCTTTTGTTTATGTGATTTTTTTATTTCTGCATCACTTCGTCAACTTTTGCTGCCATTTCTTCCCCACGCAGGTTGCGGGCGATGATGGTGCCGTCGGGGCCGAAGAGAATGATGTGCGGGATGCCCTGTATGCCGTAAATGTCGGTGGGAACGTGTCCGGCATTGATTATTTGCGGCCATGAAATTTGTTCTTCTTCGATGGCATTGCGGGTATCTTCAGGTTTGTCCCATACGGCTATGCCGAGCACGGTGAGGCCTTTGCCGTTGTATTTGTCATAAATTTTCTTGATGTTGGGGATTTCCATTCGGCATGGGCCGCACCAGCTTGCCCAGAAGTCGGCCAATACATACTCGCCTTTGCCCACGTAGTCCGACAGTTTCTGCTCTTTGCCATTGTCGTCGGTCACGGTGAAGTCGGTAAACATTTCACCCTCGGCTGTTTTTGCCACGCTGCGCATCGATTCAAGCAGTTTGCCCACTTGCTTCGAACCGGCAATCACCGGTGCAGTGGCCAGTTCTGCCTCTGCCTCGGCAAGTTTCATGCCTTTTATTTGTGCGTAATTCAGGAATGCGAATATGCCCACAGGGTTGTCTTTGTTGGCTTCGTAAGCCGATTTGAAAATATTTATGGCGGCTTCTTCGCTTGTTGCTGTTTGCAGCGAGTCAATCATGGCTTCAAGTGCTGAGTTCAATTGGGAGCCTGTTGCCTTTCCTTCGCCGGTTATGGTAATTTCGCCCGGTTCGACAATAAGGATTGCATTGCCGTTGCCCACACCTATGCTGCCGATGAACGGTTTTTCCACCGTGCCTTCGAATTTTACCACCGAGTCGGTAACTGTAACTGAAGCTACAGTGTCTTCGCTGTCTAAGTCTATTAAATATGCAGTGTTGCCTGCAAGGTCGCTACTTGGCAACGTCATTGTGACCGAATACTTGTTGCTGTTGCCGCAAGAAACAAGCATTGCCACAATTGCCACGAAAAACATTATTTTCTTCATGATTCGATTGATTAATTTGTAATTTGTGCCAAAATTAGGAGATATTCTTCAATTTGGCAAAATCATGTGTGATAAAACTGTGTTTTATTATACTCATTGTGCCGGGAATCTCGCGACTGCCGGCACAACTATTAACCTTAAATCTAATACCATGAAAAACACATCGCAAATATAATCGTTTTTGATAAATGCACAAGGGATTGGAAAGAAAAATTTACCTAATTTGCATTGTTTAACTGTTGGGCGTCGGCGGTTGTTGCATATTCGCTTTTTTGTTATTATCTTTATGAGTGGAATTTTTTAAAAATATATGTTTTTATGAAATTGGAAATAAACGATAATGATCGTCGGTTCATGCGTGTTGCCTGCGAGCTTGCATATGCAAACGTGGAGAAGGGCGGCGGGCCGTTTGGCGCGGTGATAGTGAAAGGCGGTGAAGTGGTGGCCACGGGGACCAACACCGTCACTATCGACAACGACCCTACGGCTCATGCCGAGGTAAATGCCATAAGGAATGCTTGCCGCAGTATGGGAAATTTCAAGCTCGAAGGGTGTGACATATACACCTCATGCGAGCCATGCCCTATGTGCCTGAGCGCGCTTTATTGGGCCGGTGTGCGGCGGATATTTTACGGCAACACACAAATGGACGCGCGTGCCATCAATTTTGACGATAATTTCATCTATGAGGAAATTGCACGTCCGCACTTGGAACGCGCTATTCCGTGCATACATATCGATGAGCCGCACGCTATCGACGCGTTCCGCTTGTGGGATTCTAAAACCGATAAAACAGCATATTAAGCCATGTCGGTCAATAAAGTGATATTGCTTGGCAACGTGGGGCGCGACCCCGAGGTGCGCTACACCGGGCCAGGGCAGGCGATTGCCGAGTTTACGCTTGCAACAAGCGAGCGTGCGCATACTAATGCTGCCGGAGTGCAAGTGCCCGAGCGCACCGAGTGGCATCGCATAGTGATGAACGGGCAGAATGCCCTGTTTGCCGAACGTTACATACGCAAGGGAACCAAGTTGTATATCGAAGGGAAGTTGCGCACCCGTGTGTGGGAAGACCGCGCAAGCATAAAGCATTACGTGACCGAAGTGTATGTAGATACGTTTGATTTTCTCGGTCGCAGCACGAGTAGCGGGCAATAAGGCCCGGTGACGGCATAAAAAACAAATGTATTTGTTTTGTTCTGCGCTCGCCTTGCACTATCTTTGTAAGTTAAAAAGGCTAATAAGATGCTTGATGTCGCGTTATACTTGATACCGGTTCCACTCAGCGAAGGTGATGCAGATGATGTGTTGCCTGTGCGCAATAGGCGCATAGTGGGCGGGATACGTTATTTTATTGTTGAAAATGTGCGTTCGGCGCGGCGTTTCTTGAAGAAATGCGATAGGTCAATCGATATTGATGCCCTCACGTTTTATGAACTGAACCGGCACACGCGTCCCGAGGAGGTGTCGGGGATGCTTGAGCCGTTGCGCCGAGGCGAGTCGGTAGGGGTAATTTCCGAGGCCGGTTGCCCGGCAATAGCCGATCCCGGAGCCGACGTGGTGGCAGTGGCGCAACGAGAAGGATTGAAGGTGGTTCCGCTGGTGGGTCCTTCGAGCATTATAATGTCGCTTATGGCATCGGGTTTCAACGGGCAGAGTTTCGCTTTCGTAGGCTATTTGCCGATAGACGCGGCCGAACGTCAACGAAAGTTGCGCAGCATGGAACAATGCATCAACACGCTTGACCAAACGCAAATATTCATCGAAACGCCATACCGTAACAATAAATTGCTTGCCGAGCTTGTAAAATTGTTGCCACGTCGGTTGCGCTTGTGTGTGGCAAGTGATATTACCGGCGAAAAAGAAACTATAATTACACGAACTGTCGAGGAATGGGGACGGGCAAAATATGATTATGACAAAGTGCCCACTATATTCCTGCTATATAAATAAATGGTAAAGAAATACGTAAAAAACGAACGTCAACAAGCTATAATTTTTGATGCCGACGATTTTGCCGTTGATTTCGATGCGGCGGAGTCGTCGAGCGAACCGGGTTTTGCCGATGCTGTAGGTGAGAATAATGCAGTTGCTGCCGATGAGGCATTGCGGTTTATAAGTTTCGGAAGTGGCAGCAGTGGTAATTGCGCCTATCTTGGCACATCAGCGGGAGGCATACTCATCGATGCCGGGGTTGATGCCGGCAAGGTGTTTGAAGTGCTTGCCCTTAACGGGGTTACGCCCGAGATGGTGAAGGGTATATGCCTTACGCACGATCACGGCGACCATGTGAGGTATGTTTATCAGATTGTGCGCCGCTATCGTCATATACACATATATTGTACGCCACGCACCCTTAATGGGATTTTGCGCCGCCACAGTATATCGCGCCGTATCAAGGATTATCATGAAGCAATTTTCAAGGAGATTCCGTTTACCCTTGCAGGAATGACGTTGACTGCTTTTGAGGTGTCGCACGACGGTACCGATAATTCGGGGTATATGATTGAATATTCGGGAAGCCGTTTTGTGGTTGCCACCGATATGGGGTGCATTACCGACCGTGCCGATTTTTACATGAAGCAGGCCAACTTCCTGATGATAGAATCGAATTATGATGATGTAATGCTTACCAATGGCCCGTATAAAGAATACTTGAAAGCCCGCATACGCGATGTGAAAGGGCATCTTGACAACAAGGTGGCTGCCGGTTTTGTGGCCGGGAATTGCACCGACGACTTGAAATATGTGTTCTTGTGCCACTTGAGCCATGATAACAATACTCCTGAAATCGCAGTTAAAGAGATGCGTAATGCTCTTGAAGCCAGCGGCAAGAGTGTAGGGAAAGGCGAGGGTACGCTCAGCGACCGTGCCAAGGATGTGCAGGTGGTGGCCTTGCCGCGTTTCGACCCGTCGCTGTGGTATGTGCTTCGTCGCAGTTCGGTTTAATCTTGTGTGGTTCCTTTAAAAAAGTGTGGTATATGAAAAGAATCTTGTTTTTCGCAGTTGCGACTGTGGTTTCATTCTCGGTGATGGGTGCCGATGCCATTGAAAAGTATATCGAAGTTAATGGCGATGCGCAAATTGAAGTTGTCCCCGACGAGATACACTACAGGGTGCAGTTGCGTGAATATTTCACCGAGGAATTTGAAGGAAAGAAGCCCGAAGAATTCAGCACCGGGGTGTCGATACAGCAACTTGACACTGAATTTCGCCGCCAACTATCGGCCATAGGTATTGCCGACAGTGCCGTGAGGGTGGTTGAGGTCGGAGACAGTTGGCGCAAGCAAGGCGAACAATTTTATGTGTCGAAATGCTATGACATAACATTGGGCGACTTTGCCATGATAGATAAAATAGGGGCGGTAATAAATCGCAAGGCTGTTGAATATATGCAGATAGGGGAGTTGCGCAGCCACGATATCGACAGCTATCGTCGCCGTTGCCGTATCGATGCATTGAAGGCTGCTCGCGACAAGGCCGGATATATGGCTCGGGCCTTGGGCGCGGAAATAGGCGGTGTGCTGCAAATAGTGGAACCGTCGAGGGGCGGACTGGTAGAAACCGTGGCTGCCGATGCTGCTACTGCGAATGTTGCCGTTGACACTGCCGGCGATTATGATGAATTTCGTACGATTTCGATACGCGCCACAGTGCGTGTGCGTTTTGCTTTAAAATAAGAAAGAAGTTTGGTCATGGCTGATAATTATCTTGAAAACCAATACGAGGCCTACCTTGCCCGCAAGGCGGCAAAAGAGAGGCAGAAAAAGTTACAATTCCAAAAGCAATTAAAAGCCTATAAAGAACGCCTTGCCCGCGAGAAATCAGGCGGCAACAGTGCTCCCGAGTGACACTTCTTGTTGAAAATAAGACATAATAAAATCGCCAATTATCTTGTTTATAGATGATTGGCGATTTGTTGGGTACTCGGAGCGGGACTTGAACCCGCACAGCCGCAATGGCCAAAGGATTTTAAGTCCTTCGTGTCTACCATTCCACCATCCGAGCAACTTTTTATGTAGCCTTAACAGGCGGTTGGCATAAAAGTGCTGCAAAGATAAGCATTCTTGTTGTGCCGTGCAAGTTTTTGCAGAATTTTACATTTTATATTACTCGCATATTGCTGTAATTTTATGTTCCGGAAGCCGGAGATGGGTTGCAGAGGTGCAAAATTTTGCACCTCTGCAAGTTTTTTTTTAATCACATTACGATGACTTTTTGTGTGGCTGTTCCGGTTTTTACTATATATGTACCCGAAGGTATGGGAATGATATCGGTTTGTGATATGGTGGGGCTTTTCACGAGTTGACCCTCGATGTTGTATATGTCGGCTGTCAGAGTTCCTTTGCCTGAAATCTCAATGTATCCTTTCCCGGCAATGATGGTCGTGTCGTTCCCCGGCTTGGTGGCGGCAATATCCTTTATGCCGGTAGTGTAGGAGTCCTCTCCGTCGGTGAGCCACGAGAGCGAGAAGCGCATGAAGTAGTTGCTGGTCTTGTTGCCCTGCTGGTCTTCGGCATATACGCCTATGGTGCCGTCGGGGAGCTTTATCATGGTGGAGTAGGCCGAGAGGCCGTCGAAGAGCTGCTTGCGGCGTTCCCACGTCTGGCCTTCGTCGTAGCTCAGGTAAACCGATATTTTCTCTCGCTGCTTGCGGCCGTCGTTTATCGGCAGCGAGTGCAGGGTGCGGTTTTTGTCGTCGCCGTCGGCTATTGCGGTGTATTCAAGTATATCGCCGTTGCAGGCATTCACGTTAAGGTCGCTCCAAGTGCCTTGGTCGGTCCATGTTTCGCCACCGTCGGTCGAGCGGGCATATCCGCGGCAGCCGTTGCTGTTGCGCACACTCATCAGTATGGTGCCGTCGTTAAGTTCGGCCACCTTCGATTCGTCGCCCTCGGCGAATGCTTGTTCCGACACTTTCCACGTCAGCCCGTTGTCGTCGGAATACACGGCATAGTTGTAAAGCTTCTCGTTGTAGCGAACGCCGGTGACAAACATTATGCGTCCGTTCTTGCCGGCGTTGTCACCCGTCTGCCGTGTCAGGCACAGCCCACGGCCCGAACCGAAGAATGCCGCTGTGCCGTTGACGCGAGTGTCGTCGCCGCCGCATTTCGAGCCCCATATCTGCGAGGTGATGTCGCCCCGGCCACCTTCTTCTACCGGGGTCCACGTCTTGCCGCCGTCGCTTGAGCGGCTTATGAACGACACCATGGGGTCGGTCTCGGTGGAGTTCCACAAGCTGTTGCCGCCCACGAATGCTGCCACTATGTCGCCGTTGGCGGCTACCACCATTGCGCAGTCGCCGCGCCCGTTCTTGTCGTCGGTGGCCTCGGCTATGGTATATTCTTCGCTCCATGTGTATCCGCCATCTTCGCTTATTCGGGCTATGATGTCGATGCGGTTGGCCAAGTCGGCCTCGCTGTTCCATCGTCGGTCGATGGCCGTTACTATGTTGCCGTTAGGCAGGATTACCATCGACGGTATTCGGTAGGCCACCGAGCCGTTGTCGCCGGGGGCATATATCAGCTTGCGCAGCATCAGTATCTCGCGGTCGCCTTCGGGAGCGCCGTCGTCAACGCTGAATGTTTCGTTTTCGGTCGTTATCGAGACGAGTGATGCGTCGATGTGGTTGCCCTCTTTGGCATCGTCGGCCACCGAGGCCACAACATAAAAAATGTTGAACCGGCCGCTTATTTCCACCTCCTCGCTGAAATTGCAGGATATCACACCTTCTTTCGGTTCAAATTCGCCAAGCAATGTCGAGCCTGTCGCATCTCGCTCGTCGAATCGTTTTGACATGTCGGTGCCGTCATAGTATATCTTTACCTTTTCATAGTCGTTGATGTCGGTAGTTCCGTCGAGTGTTATGTCCATCGACTTTGCCTTCACGGGGTCGCCTGATGCGGTTATTGTTATTTTCAGAATCGGTTCGTTTGGATTGCCCGGCCCTGTGCAATTTGCATTTTGTGTTACAAGAGTCCTTGAGATTTCTCCCGGTGCCGCGATTAGCGGCAT
The DNA here is from genome assembly GCA_949289215.1 of uncultured Bacteroidales bacterium. Lineage (GTDB taxonomy): Bacteria > Bacteroidota > Bacteroidia > Bacteroidales > Muribaculaceae > Avimuribaculum. Next base: position 9,333 of record CASENC010000003.1, read on the forward strand.
TGCGCAGGCCAATGCTGCGATGAGTGAGGTTAGTAGTTTTGTTGTCATGTCGTGATAATAGGTATGTGTTAATGAAGTTTGTTTGCGTTTGTCTTCAAAAGTAATAATAAAATGCGGTAGTTCAAACAGTCTTGTCGTATTTTTGCTAATTTTGTGGCATTAATGCGTATAGATACATCAGATGGAATTTAAGGAACAATATATCAAGGGGGTGTGGGTCATCGACCCCGTGAGGCATGGCGATGCGCGCGGCTATTTCTGCGAGACGTTCAAGCGGTCGGAGTTCGAGCAAGTGATTGGCAAGGTTGATTTCGTGCAGGACAACGAGTCTGTATCGTCGCGCGGCGTATTGCGAGGGCTGCATTTCCAGCGCGGCGAGTTCAGCCAGGCCAAGCTTGTCAGGGTGTCGATGGGCAGGGTGCTCGATGTCGCTGTTGATTTGCGGGTCGGTTCCCCCACGTTTGGCAAGCACGTGGCCGTGGAGCTTAGCCAGGAAAACGGCAGGCAAATCTTCATACCGCGACATTTCGCCCACGGGTTCTTGGTGCTGAGCGACGTGGCCCAGTTCCAGTACAAGGTTGACAATGTATATGCCCCGCAGGCCGAGGCTACGTTGCGCTACGACGACCCGGCACTGGGCATAGATTGGCCCGTTGATGGCATGGTGCTTAACTTGTCGGAGAAGGACAAGCGGGGATTGTTGTTTAGTGAAATAAATATAATAAACAATAAATAAATTTAATACTAAAATACGTCAAGGTCTTATTCTGTCGCATAAATGCAAGAAAATCAGTGCGAAAACGTGTGGGATAGGCGTAAAAATATTTGGTAGTTAGAATATTAGTGCTTATCTTTGCAAAGTTTTTCAGCCAACGTGTGCAAAAAAGACATCTAAGTAATTGATTTAGTGTGTTGAATGTGCTGCAGAGGGCTGAAAACAGACAATAGGACTAAAACAAAAGTAATTTTTTAATAAACAAAAAGAACTAAGATGCCTACAATTCAGCAATTAGTAAGAAAAGGCCGTGTGACACTGGTTGACAAAAGCAAGTCTCCCGCACTCGATTCATGCCCGCAACGTCGTGGCGTGTGTGTGCGCGTTTACACCACTACGCCTAAGAAGCCTAACTCGGCTATGCGTAAGGTGGCTCGTGTAAGGTTGACTAACGGCAAGGAAGTTAACTCTTACATTCCCGGTGAAGGCCACAACTTGCAAGAACACTCTATCGTTATGGTAAGAGGTGGACGTGTTAAAGACCTTCCGGGTGTTCGTTACCACATCATTCGCGGCACGCTTGATACCGCAGGTGTAGCAGGCCGTACCCAACGCCGCTCTAAATACGGAGCCAAGCGTCCGAAGGCAGGGGCCAAGAAGTGATATCAAGCTTCTTGAAAAGAAACAGTGACACTGCCGCTTACTTAAATGCCGTGTGAAACAGTCGCCGGCAACACAAAACAAAAAGAACAAGTATCAAACTTAGTTTTTGGTTTTATTGGAATTGGTATTACGGTTGAGTAAATGAGGCATTGGAGAATGTCCGTTGAAGATGTAAGACAACAACCAAGCGAACAAAAAACGCAACTTTTAAAATTGAAATGAGAAAGGCAAAGCCAAAGAAGAGGGTCGTATTACCCGACCCCGTTTTTAGTGATGTAAGAGTTTCAAAATTCGTAAATCACTTGATGTATGACGGTAAGAAGAACACGTCGTATAAGATATTCTATACTGCGCTCGAATTAGTGAAGAAAAAAATGCCTAACGAGGAAAAGAGCGCCCTCGATATATGGAAAAAGGCGTTGGAAAACATTACGCCGCAAGTGGAAGTGAAGTCTCGCCGTGTGGGCGGTGCTACTTTCCAAGTACCTACCGAAATTCGTCCCGACCGCAAAGAGTCGATCTCGATGAAAAATCTTATTTTATATGCTCGCAAACGTGGCGGCAAGACAATGGCCGACAAGCTTGCTTCGGAAATCGTTGATGCATATAACGAACAAGGCGGCGCATTCAAGCGCAAGGAAGATATGCACAAGATGGCCGAGGCTAACCGCGCATTTGCTCACTTCAGGTTTTAATTAATTTGAGAACGTTATAAAAGATGGCTACAACTGATTCGCAATTAGTTTTTACGCGCAACATCGGTATCATGGCTCACATCGATGCCGGTAAGACTACCACGTCTGAGCGTATTCTGTTCTACACCGGTTTGACCCACAAGATTGGTGAGGTGCACGACGGTGCTGCTACCATGGACTGGATGGAGCAGGAGCAGGAACGTGGTATCACAATCACTTCGGCTGCAACCACTACTTTCTGGAACTACGAAGGTAAAAAGTACAAAATCAACCTTATCGACACTCCGGGACACGTTGACTTCACTGTGGAAGTTGAACGTTCGCTGCGTGTGCTTGATGGTGCTGTTGCCACTTTCTGTGCCGTAGGTGGTGTTGAGCCTCAATCTGAAACTGTTTGGCGTCAGGCCGACAAATATAATGTGCCCCGTATCGGTTACGTTAACAAGATGGACCGCTCGGGTGCCAATTTCTTCGAGGTGGTACGCCAAATGAAGGAAATACTTGGTGCAAATCCCTGCCCGATACAAGTGCCCATAGGTGCCGAAGAAACTTTCAAGGGTGTTGTAGATCTTATCACCATGGAAGCTCTTATTTGGCATGACGAAACCATGGGTGCCGAATATACTCGCGGCCCGATTCCCGAAAATTTGGTTGCCGAGTGCGAAGAATGGCGCGACAAGATGCTTGAAAGCATCGCCGAATTCGACGACGACTTGATGGCAAAATATTTCGACGATCCTTCGACAATCACTCCCGAAGAAATCAAGCGTGCATTGCGTGCCGCTACATTGAAGATGAGCATCGTGCCGATGCTTTGCGGTAGCTCGTTCAAGAACAAGGGTGTACAGACACTGCTCGATGCAGTTTGCGCTTACCTCCCCAGCCCTGAAGACTCTGCCGAGGTTGTAGGCCATGCAGTAGGCGATCCTGATACTGCTGTTACCCGCAAGCCGTTGTTTGAAGAGCCGATGTGTGCTCTCGCATTCAAGATTGCCACCGACCCCTATGTAGGCCGTCTGGTATTCTTCCGCGTATATTCGGGTAAGATTGATGCAGGTAGCTATGTGCTTAACTCTCGTTCGGGCAAGAAAGAACGCATTTCGCGCTTGTTCCAGATGCACTCTAACAAGCAGAACCCGATGGAAACAATCGGTTGCGGCGACATCGGTGCTGGTGTAGGTTTCAAGGATATCCGCACCGGTGATACCTTGTGTGACGAAAATCACCCGATTGTGCTCGAAGCAATGGACTTCCCCGAACCGGTTATCGGTATTGCAGTAGAGCCTAAGACTCAGAAAGACCTCGACAAACTTGGCGTGGGCTTGCAGAAGTTGGCCGAAGAAGACCCGACATTCCGTGTAGCTACCAACGAAGAAACAGGTCAAACCGTTATCAGCGGTATGGGTGAGCTTCACTTGGATATCATCATCGACCGTTTGCGTCGTGAATTCAAGGTTGAATGTAACCAAGGCCGTCCGCAAGTTACTTATAAGGAAGCTATCACCAAGCCGGTTGAACTTCGCGAAGTGTTCAAGAAACAGACAGGTGGTCGTGGTAAATTCGCCGACATCATTGTTCGTGTAGAACCGGTTGACGAAGGCTTTGAAGGTAACCTTCAATTCGTTGACGAAGTCAAGGGCGGTAACATTCCTAAGGAATTCATTCCTGCCATTCAAAAAGGTTTCACCACAGCAATGAAGAATGGCGTGCTTGCAGGCTACCCGGTAGAACACCTCAAAGTTACAGTGCTTGATGGTTCGTTCCACCCGGTTGACTCCGACCAGTTGTCATTTGAACTTTGTGCCATCCAGGCATTCAAGAAAGCTTGTGAACAAGCCGGCCCGGTATTGCTCGAACCTATCATGAAGGTTGAAGTGGTAACCCCCGAAGAGAGCATGGGTGACGTGATTGGCGACCTTAACAAGCGTCGCGGCCAGGTTGAGGCCATGGAATCGAGCCGTAGCGGTGCCCGCATCGTGAAAGCCAAGGCTCCGCTTGCCGAAATGTTTGGTTACGTGACAGCTTTGCGTACCATCACATCGGGTCGTGCAACTTCTACCATGTCGTTCTCTCACTATGCCGAGGTTAGCACTTCTATTGCAAAGCAAGTGTTGACCGAATGTAAAGGTCGAGTTGACTTATTGAAATAAAATTATCATCTTAACAAGATATGAATCAAAGAATAAGAATCAAATTGAAATCTTACGATCACAACTTGGTTGACAAGTCGGCCGAGAAGATCGTCAAGACTGTGAAAGCAACCGGAGCTGTGGTGAGCGGTCCTATTCCATTGCCAACGCACAAGCGGATTTTCACCGTTAACCGTTCGACTTTCGTTAACAAGAAGTCGCGCGAACAGTTCCAATTATCGTCGTTCAAGCGTTTGATCGACATCTACAACAGCACAGCCAAGACAGTAGATGCTCTCATGAAGCTCGAATTGCCCAGCGGTGTGGCAGTAGAGATCAAGGTGTGATGGACGGCGCCTGCAAGAGAGAAACAAATTAAGTAGAGAGAAACATTTAAATTAAGAGAAATGCCAGGATTATTAGGAAAGAAAATCGGAATGACATCCGTATTCAGTGCCGACGGTAAAAGCATACCGTGCACTGTTATCGAAGTAGGTCCTTGTGTTGTTACTCAGGTTAAGACTGTGGAGACAGACGGCTATGAGGCTCTCCAGCTCGGTTTCATCGAGAAGAAGGAGAAGCACACCACCAAGCAGCTCCAAGGTCACTTCAAGAAAGCAGGAGTAGCTCCGCAAAGGCACTTGGCCGAGTTCAAAGGTTTCGAAGGCGAGTACAAATTAGGTGACACGATAACCGTGGATTTGTTTGCCGACACCGAATTTGTTGATGTAATAGGTACATCAAAGGGACATGGTTTCCAAGGTGTAGTTAAGCGTCACGGCTTCGGCGGTGTGGGACAATCAACTCACGGCCAGGACGACCGCTTGCGTGCTCCCGGTTCAATCGGTGCCTGCTCTTATCCCGCAAAGGTGTTCAAGGGTATGCGCATGGCCGGCCAAATGGGTAACGAGCGCGTGACCGTGCAAAATTTACAAGTTGTGAAGGTTATGCCTGAAAACAATCTGTTGGTAATCAAAGGATCGGTTCCGGGCTATAAAGGTTCAATCGTATTAATTGAGAAATAATGGAACTCGCAGTATATAATATAAAAGGAGAAGACACCGGCAAGAAGGTGACACTTAACGATGCTGTTTTCGCAATCGAAGAGCCTAACCAGCACGTTATCTACCTTGCCGTGAAGCAATACCTTGCCAACCGTCGCCAAGGTACGCACAAGGCTAAGGAGAGAAGCGAAGTGTCGGGAAGTACCCGCAAGCTCGGTCGCCAAAAAGGTGGCGGCGGCGCACGTCGTGGCGATATCAATTCGCCGCTTTTGACAGGTGGTGGCCGTGTATTCGGTCCGCGTCCGCGCGATTATCGCTTCAAACTTAACAAGAAGACTAAGGACTTGGCTCGCCGTTCGGCTCTTACGCTCAAGGCTGCCGACAATGAAATTCTGGTTGTTGAAGATTTCAATCTTGAAGCACCTAAGACTAAAGAATTCATAAATATTGCTAAGAATCTCAAAATTAATGACAAGAAAGCAACTTGGGTTTTAGCAGACCAGAATAAAAACGTATATTTGTCGGCTCGAAATATCGAGGGTGTGAAAATTGCAACTGCATCTGACTTAAATACTTATCTTATCCTTGACAACAAGGTGCTGGTATTAAGCGAGAGTGCAGTTCCGGTTGTGAACGAATTTTAACATACAGGAGGCATAGACAATGGACATAATGATATTACCGGTAGTCACTGAAAAGGCCAACAACCTCAGTGCAAAGAGAAACCAATTCACATTCAAGGTTTCTCCCAAGGCCGATAAGGCTCAAATCAAAGCTCTTGTGGAAGACCTCTATGGCGTTAAAGTCGTTTCGGTCAACACGATGAATTACAGCGGCAAGAGGAAAAACCGCTACACCAAAGGTGGCCTCATCAAGGGTCGCACCAATGCTTTCAAGAAAGCCATTGTGACACTTGCCGAGGGCGATACTATTGATTTTTATAGCAACATACAATAAAAAATGGCAGTAAGGAAATTTAAGCCCACAACACCGGGGCAGAGACACAAGATTATTGGTGTATTCAGCGAAATTACTACACGTACACCAGAGAAATCTCTTACGGTCGGTAAGAAATCGACGGGCGGCCGCAACAGCGAAGGCCACCGCACGATGCGCTATATGGGCGGGGGCCACAAGCGCAAATACCGTATCATCGACTTTAAGAGAACCAAGGACGGTGTGCCGGCAAAGGTAAAGCAAATCGAGTATGACCCCAACCGCTCGGCTCGTATTGCATTGCTTTACTATGTTGACGGAGCAAAGGCTTACATCATCGCACCCAACGGACTTGAAGTTGGCGCTACGGTGGTAAGCGGCAAGGACGTGGCTCCCGAAATCGGGAACGCCCTCCCGCTTAGCAACATACCTGTTGGTACCTTAATTCACAACATCGAATTGCGTCCCGGCCAGGGTGCAGCGATGGCACGCAGTGCCGGAACCTTCGCACAACTGGTATCGCGCGAAGGAGATTACGCAATTGTCAAATTACCTTCGGGAGAAACCCGCAAGATACTTGCCTCGTGCAGGGCTACGGTGGGTGTAGTAGGAAACAGCGACCACGCACTTGAACGTTCGGGTAAGGCCGGACGCAGCCGTTGGCTTGGCCGCCGCCCTCACAACCGTGGTGTGGTAATGAACCCGGTAGATCACCCGATGGGTGGTGGCGAAGGCCGTCAGTCGGGAGGTCATCCTCGTTCACGCAAAGGCTTGTATGCTAAGGGCTTGAAGACACGCTCGCCGAAGAAGCTGTCTTCTAAATACATTATCGAAAGAAGGAAAAAGTAATTTGATTAATTGATTAATTATGAGTCGATCATTAAAAAAAGGCCCATATATCAGTGTAAAGCTGGAAAAGAAAGTCGCCGAAATGGAAAAGAGCGGCAACAAGCAAGTCATCAAGACTTGGTCGCGCGCATCGATGATTTCGCCCGATTTCGTCGGTCACACTTTCGCAGTTCACAATGGTAATAAGTTTATTCCCGTGTACGTTACCGAGAATATGGTAGGTCACAAGTTGGGTGAATTTGCCCTCACTCGTACCTTCCGCGGACACTCGGGCAACAAGAAGAAATAAGCGGGCCACCGGGAAGCAAAAAATTGAAAAAGAATTAAGACAATGGGTAAAAGAAAAAGAATATCAGCCGAAGCGATCAAGTCTGAACGCAGCACTCAGAGCTTCGCAAAATTGAGGAACGTCCCCACTTCGCCCCGCAAAATGCGTTACGTGGTTGACTTGGTGCGTGGTGTCGAGGTCTTCAAGGCCTTAGGCATTCTGCACTACACCAAGAAAGAACCGGCATTGAAGGTGGAGAAGCTGCTCCGCTCGGCCATTGCCAACTGGGAACAGAAGAACGGACGCAAGGCAGAGAATAACGAGTTGTACATAAAGACAATCTTTGTGGATTGTGCTCCCATGTTGAAACGTTTGCGCACTGCACCGCAAGGTCGTGGATACCGTATCCGCAAACGCTCTAACCATGTGACATTGTACGTAGATACTATCCAAAAAACTAACGCAGTAGAGAACGCTTAATATGGGACAGAAAGTTAATCCTATCAGCAACCGCTTGGGCATTATCCGCGGTTGGGATTCCAACTGGTACTTCGGAAGAAATTACGGCGACACCTTGCTCGAAGACAGCAAGATAAGGAACTACCTTAACACTCGCCTCGCAAAGGCCAGTGTATCGCGCATCGTCATCGAGCGCACTTTGAAGTTGGTGACTATAACCGTGTGCACCTCGCGCCCGGGTATCATCATCGGCAAGGGTGGTGCCGAAGTCGATAAGCTCAAAGAAGAATTGAAGAAAGTCACCGACAAGGATGTACAAATCAACATCCACGAGGTGAAACGTCCCGAACTCGATGCCGAAATCGTTGCTACCAACATTGCTCGCCAAATCGAGGGCAAGATTGCCTACCGCCGCGCAGTGAAGATGGCAGTGGCTGGTACCATGAGGGCCGGTGCCGAGGGTATCAAGGTGCAAGTGAGCGGACGCTTGAACGGTGCCGAAATGGCTCGTTCCGAGATGTTCAAGGAAGGCCGCACGCCGTTGCACACTTTCCGTGCCGACATCGACTTCGCTCTCGTAGAGGCTCACACCAAGGTGGGTGTCATCGGCGTGAAGGTGTGGATTTGCCGCGGTGAAGTTTACGGCAAGCGCGACTTGGCTCCGCAGTTCGCATCGAATGCTAAGGAAAACCGTGCCAGCGGCAACGCCGGTGGGCAGCGTCGTGGCGGGTTCCGTAACAAGAAGAACAATCGTTAATCGCCAATTGAAATCGTTAAGAGACAATGTTACAGCCTAAGAAAGTTAAATATAGGAGACCCCAAAAGGGGGTGAGCAAGGGCTTCGCACACCGCGGATACGAGCTTGCCCACGGGTCGTTCGGAATAAAGACGCTTCAGACGAAGTGGATCACAGCTCGCCAAATCGAGGCTGCCCGTGTGGCCGTTACTCGTTATATGCAGCGTGAAGGTCAGATTTGGATCAGGATATTCCCTGACAAGCCTATTACTAAGAAGCCTGCCGATGTGCGTATGGGTAAAGGTAAAGGTGCTCCCGAAGGGTTTGTGGCACCGGTTACTCCGGGCCGCATACTTATCGAAGTTGACGGTGTAAGCTACGAAGTTGCCAAGGAGGCATTGCGTCTTGCCGCACAAAAGTTGCCGGTTACCACCAAGTTTGTGGTACGCCGTGATTACGACCCAAGTCAAAACGTGTAATTCAAGGAAGTAGATTATGAAGAAGGAAGAAATAAAGGAACTGAGCGACAAGGAACTTAAGGAACGCTTGGAGACGATGGAGCGCGAATACCTCCAAATGAAGATGAATCATTCTATCAGCCCTCTTGATAGTCCTGCCAAGATTACGCAAGACCGCCGAATGATTGCGAGAGTGAAAACCGAATTGCGCGCCCGCGAGCTAAAGATTAGTAATCCTAAGTGAGACAATGGAAGAGAAAAAAAGAAATTTAAGGAAGGAACGGGTCGGGATTGTGACCAGCAACAAGGCAGACAAGACCATTACGGTAACTGTCAGTTGGAAGGAAAAACACCCGATTTATGGGAAATTTGTCAACAAGTCAAAGAAGTACCACGCCCATGACGAGAAGAACGAATGTAGCATCGGCGACAAGGTGCGCCTGATGGAAACTCGTCCGCTGAGCAAGACCAAGAGATGGAGATTAGTAGAAATAATCGAAAAAGTTAAGTAATCATGATACAGACTGAAAGCCGATTAACAGTTGCAGATAACAGTGGCGCAAAGGAAGTGCTGTGCATCCGCGTTTTGGGTGGCACAGGACGCCGTTACGCCTCGCTCGGAGACGTGATTGTAGTTACAGTGAAGAGCGCAATCCCATCGTCGGACGTGAAGAAAGGTACTGTATCGAAGGCTGTGATAGTAAGAACTAAGAAAGAAGTGCGTCGTCCCGACGGGTCTTATATCCGCTTCGACGACAACGCTTGTGTTTTGTTAAACAACGCCGGCGAGTTGCGCGGCACTCGTATCTTCGGCCCGGTGGCACGTGAATTGCGTGCGACCAACATGAAGATAGTTTCGCTCGCTCCCGAAGTATTATAAAAAACGAAGAGACAATAGAACGCAATGAATAGTTTATTTATAAAGAAGGGTGACACAGTTTATGTCAATGCCGGTAACGACCGTGGTAAGACAGGTCGCGTGGTGCGTGTACTCATAAAGAAGAACCGCGCCGTGGTTGAAGGCATCAACATGGTGTCGAAAAGCGTTAAACCGAGCGCAAAGCACCCGCAGGGCGGCATTATCAAGATGGAGGCCCCCATTCATGTTTCCAACTTGAGCCTTATCGACCCCAAGAGCGGCAAGCCCACTCGCATAGGTTATCGCATCAACGAGGAAGGAAAGAAGGTACGTTATTCTAAAAAGTCAGGAGAGGAGATTAAGTAATGAGTTCAACAAGTCTTAAAAAGGATTATGCCGAGAGAATTGCGCCTGCTCTCATGAAGAAGTTTAACTATTCTTCTACCATGCAAGTGCCCCGCCTGTTGAAGATTGTCATCAACGAAGGTCTTGGCGAAGCCACAGGCGACAAGAAGGTCATCGAGACTGCCATCAACGAGCTTACCGCCATCACAGGCCAAAAGGCTGTTGCAACGCTGTCGCGCAAGGATATTTCTAACTTCAAGGTGCGTAAGAAGATGCCTATCGGCGTGCGTGTAACATTGCGTCGCGACCGTATGTATGAGTTCATGGAACGTTTCATCCGTATCGCCTTGCCGCGTATCCGCGACTTCAAGGGCATCGAAAGCAAGCTCGACGGCCGTGGTAACTACACAGTGGGTATCACCGAGCAGATAATCTTCCCTGAAATCAACATCGACTCGATCAGCAAGTTGATGGGTATGAACATCACGTTCGTTACATCGGCAGCCACCGACGAAGAGGGTTATGCTTTGTTGAAAGAGTTTGGTCTTCCATTTAAAAACGCTAAATAAAAAGTAATATGGCAAAAGAATCGATGAAGGCCCGCGAAGTGAAGCGCGCGAAATTGGTTGCAAAGTATGCTGCCAAGAAGGCTCAATTGAAAGCCGAAGGCAACTACGAAGCTTTGCAATTGATACCTCGCAACGCCAGCGCAGTGCGCTTGCACAACCGCTGCAAGATTACCGGCCGTCCGAAGGGATATATCCGCCAATTCGGCATCTCGCGTATCCAATTCCGCGAAATGGCTTCTAAAGGCCTTATCCCCGGCGTAAAGAAGGCAAGCTGGTAAACGAGCCAATATAACAAGAAGATTATAAAAAATAACTTAGTATTAAATATTGTTCGGCAAGGAGCGTCCCTCCCCGTGGGACGTGAACTACCGGATCAATTTAAACAAATTATTTATGACTGATCCAATAGCAGATTATTTAACACGTCTGAGGAATGCGATCAAGGCCCAGCACAGGGTCGTTGAAATCCCTTCTTCAAAAATGAAAAAGGAGATAACCAAGATCCTTTTTGAAAAAGGCTATATCTTGAACTACAAGTTTGTAGATGACGGTACTCCATCGGGAGCCATCAAGATTGCCTTGAAATACGACCCGGTTGACAGGGTTAACGCAATCAAGTGCCTGACGCGCGTTTCGCGTCCGGGATTGCGCCAATACACCGGCTACAAGAATATGCCGCGCGTATTGAATGGTTTGGGTATAGCCATCCTTTCTACTTCAAAGGGCATCATGACCAACAAGGAAGCCCTTGCACAGCAGATTGGCGGTGAAGTATTGTGTTACATTTATTAATGGAAGGTACGAGATATGTCAAGAATAGGTAAATTGCCAATTGCAGTGCCCGCCGGTGTGACTGTAACAATCAAAGATAACGTAGTAAGTGTAAAAGGTCCCAAGGGCGAATTGTCGCAAGCCGTGCACAGCGACATCAATGTCGAGGTCAAAGATGGTGAAATCCATGTGACACGTCCTACCGACGACCGCATGCACCGCGCACAGCACGGTCTCTACCGTGCATTAATCCACAACATGGTGGTGGGTGTGAGCGAAGGCTACAAGAAGGAAATGGAATTAGTAGGTGTGGGTTACCGTGCTTCAGCCACCGGCCAGGTGTTGGAACTTGCACTGGGATATTCTCACGCAATATATATCAAGCTCCCCAAGGAAATCAAGGTGGAAGCTAAGAGCGAACGTAACAAGAACCCGCTCATCATTCTCGAGTCGAGCGACAAGCAATTGCTCGGCCAGGTATGCGCCAAGATTCGTTCGTTGCGTAAGCCCGAGCCTTACAAGGGTAAAGGTATTAAGTTTGTTGGCGAAATCATTCGTCGTAAATCTGGTAAATCGGCATCTGCCAAATAATTAATTTGACGTCATCATGGTAAACAAGTTACAGAGAAGACAAAAAATCAAAACCCGCATCCGTGGGAAAATTTCCGGCAGTGCCGCACGCCCTCGCATGACGGTATTCAGAAGCAACAAGCAAATTTATGTGCAATTTGTTGACGACACCACCGGCCGCACCTTGGCTTCGGCTTCATCAAAAGGCATGACTGAAGGCACCAAGTGCGAGATTTCGGAAAAAGTGGGAGAGTTGGCAGCAAAGAAGGCAATGGAAGCAGGCATCACCACAGTGGTATTCGACCGCAATGGTTACCTGTATCACGGGAGAGTGAAATCAGTGGCTGATGGTGCCCGCAAGGCCGGACTTAAATTTTAACGATTATGATAAAGAAGAACAATAGAGTAAAATCGACTAACGATATAGAACTCAAGGATCGCCTTGTTGCCATCAATCGCGTAACCAAGGTTACAAAGGGCGGACGCACGTTCACTTTTGCTGCAATCGTGGTTGTGGGCAATGAAGACGGTGTTATCGGCTACGGCTTGGGCAAGGCCAATGAAGTGACTGCTGCCATAGCCAAGGGCGTGGAAGCCGCCAAGAAGAACCTTATCCGTGTGCCCATCCACAAGGGTACCGTGCCTCACGAGCAGGAAGCCAAGTTCAGCGGTTCGCGCGTTATCATTCGTCCGGCATCGGCCGGTACCGGTGTTAAGGCCGGTGGTGCTATGCGTGCCGTGTTTGAAAGCGTGGGCATAACCGACGTGCTTGCCAAGTCGAAAGGTTCGTCCAACCCTCACAACCTTGTAAAGGCCACTTTCAAGGCTCTTGATGAAATGCGAAGCCCTGAGACAATCGCACGCCAAAGGGGCATTTCGATTGACCGAGTGTTTAAAGGATAAAGATTAAGAGAAATGGCAACTATAAAGATAAAGCAAGTGAAAAGCCGCATCAATTGTCCGGCTGTTCAAAAGAAGACTCTTGACTCGCTCGGGTTGAGAAAGATGAATCAAGTGGTGGAGAAGGAAGATTGTCCATCAATAAGGGGAATGATTAACAAAGTTCACCACTTGGTGAAAGTTGTTGATTGAGTTAAACGTTAAAAAACTTATCAAGAACTATGGATTTAAGCAATTTACAACCAGCAGTCGGTTCAAACAAGAAAGGTAAAAGGCTGGGTCGCGGTGCCGGTTCGGGCAAGGGTGGAACATCAACCCGCGGTCACAAGGGTGCTAAGTCGCGTTCGGGCTACTCTACAAAGGTAGGTTTCGAGGGTGGACAGATGCCGTTGCAACGCCGTGTGCCTAAGTTTGGTTTCAAAAACAGGAACCGCGTTGAATATAAAGCAGTAAACCTCGATGCACTTCAAGCATTGATCGATGCCAGGCAATTGGAAAAGATTACTGTTGACGACATGGTCGCAGCCGGTCTTGCAACCAAGAAGCAATTGGTCAAAATCCTTGGAAACGGGGAACTGAAGTCTAAGGTGGAAGTTGAAGCCCATGCTTTCTCGAAGAAAGCCGAAGAGGCCATCACTGCCGCCGGTGGAACTATTCAAACTGTTAAGAAATGAAATTCATCGATACAGTAAAGAATATCTGGAAGATCGACGATTTGCGGAAACGAATCACGATAACAATCCTGTTGGTACTTGTGTACCGCTTCGGTTGTTACGTGGTTCTTCCGGGAATCAGTCCTTCTGAAATCGATGCCCTGCGCAGTTTTGCCAGCGGGGGATTGATGCAACTGCTCGATATGTTCTCGGGCGGCGCGTTCTCGCAAGCATCGATCTTCGCGCTCGGCATTATGCCTTATATCACGGCATCGATTGTAATCCAGTTGCTTGGCATGGTGCTGCCTTCGTTCCAGAAGATGCAGCGTGAAGGTGAAAGCGGGCGTATGAAGCTTAACCAATACACACGCTACCTCACGGTGCTTATTCTGCTTCTGCAAGGTCCCGCCTACCTCATCAACCTGCAAGTGCAGGTTAATGCGGCCGGTGGTGCAGCCCATTTCGGCTTTTGGACTACTGCTTACCTGACAATCATACTTGCAGCAGGCAGTATGTTTATCATGTGGCTCGGCGAGAAAATCACCGACCGCGGTATCGGCAACGGTATCTCTTTCATAATCTTGGTGGGTATCATCGCCCGTTTCCCGGGTGCCATCGTGCAAGAGTTCACTAACCGTCTGACAACTGCCGAGGGCGGCCTTGTCATGTTCATCGTCGAGATAGTAATCCTTTTTGCCGTGATTGCCGGTGCGATATTGCTTGTGCAAGGCACACGCAAGGTGCCTGTGCAATATGCAAAGCGCATTGTCGGCAATAAGCAATATGGCGGTGTGCGCCAGTACATTCCTTTGAAGGTTAATGCTGCCGGTGTAATGCCTATCATCTTTGCCCAGGCAATTATGTTTATCCCGATTACACTCATGGGATTTGGTGCCAACCAGAACCCGTCGGGATTCTTCCGTGCATTCTCCGACATGAATGGTTTTTGGTATAATGCCGTTTACTTCGTGATGATTGTAGCGTTCACTTATTTTTACACTGCAATCACTGTCCGCCCGACCCAGATGGCCGAGGACATGAAGCGCAACAACGGCTTCATACCCGGAATCAAGCCCGGCAAGAAGACTGCCGAATACCTTGATTCGATCATGTCGAGAATTACTTTCCCGGGATCGTTGTTCCTTGGTTGCGTAGCCATCCTGCCGGCATTTGCCGGGGTTTGCGGCATCAACCACAGCTTTGCCCAATTCTTCGGCGGCACATCGCTGCTCATCCTTGTAGGTGTGGTACTCGACACGTTGCAACAAATCGAGAGTCACCTGAAGATGCACCACTACGACGGGCTGATGAAGTCGGGCAAGATAGCCGGACGTTCGGGCATTTAAAGCTATAGGAGAATAGGATTGATGATTTACCTTAAGACTGACGAAGAAATAGAACTTGTAAGGGCTGCAAACATGATAGTGGCCCGGACACTGGGCGAAGTGGCAAAGTACATAGAGCCGGGTGTGACTACATTGAAGCTTAACCAGGTGGCCGAGGATTTTATCCGCTCTCAAGGTGCCATTCCGGGTTTCCTTGGGTATGCAGGCTATCCTTACACGCTTTGCGTGTCGGTTAACGAAAATGTGGTGCACGCATTCCCGTCGAATTATGCTTTGCGCGAGGGTGACATCGTATCGGTTGACTGTGGAGCCGTGATAAACGGTTTTAATGGCGATTCGTGTTACACATTCCCCGTCGGGGAGGTGTCGGACGATGTCATGCGGTTGCTTAAGACCACCAAGGAGTCGTTGTATGTGGGAATAAGCAAGGCCGTAGCCGGAAACCGTATCGGCGACATAGGCCATGCAATTCAAGAGTATTGCGAGAAACGTGGTTTCAGCGTTGTGCGCGAACTTTGCGGCCATGGCATAGGGCGAGACATGCATGAGGATCCCGATGTGCCCAATTATGGGCGTCGTGGTACCGGCCCGCTCATCAAGAACGGTATGTGCATAGCCATTGAGCCGATGATTAACTTGGGTAGCAAGAACATAGTCATGGAATCCGACGGGTGGACGTGCCGCACCAAGGATCGCAAACCTTCGGCACATTACGAGCACACGGTGGCAATCAAGGACGGGAAGGCCGACATATTGTCGTCGTTCCAATTCGTCGAAGAAGTGTTGGGTGATAAATCAATTTAAAGTAAATATATGGCAAAACAAACTGCAATCGAACAAGATGGAGTAATCGTAGAGGCATTGTCTAACGCAATGTTCCGCGTGGAGTTGGAAAACGGGCATGAAATCACGGCTCACATATCGGGCAAGATGCGAATGCACTATATTAAAATTCTGCCGGGCGACAAGGTGAAAGTGGAAATGTCTCCCTACGACCTGACGAAAGGAAGAATTGCTTTTAGATATAAATAAAAAAACGAAAACGCTATATGAAAGTAAGAGCCTCAATAAAGAAACGTTCGGCCGACTGCAAGATAGTTCGTCGCAAGGGCCGCTTGTATGTGATTTGTAAAAAGAACCCTAAGTTTAAACAACGCCAAGGATAATGGCCGCCAGTGTCATTGGACGAAGCAACAAAAACAATATAAGTTAAGATATGGCAGTAAGAATAGTTGGGGTGGACCTGCCCCAAAACAAGAGAGGTGAAATTGCCTTAACCTATATCTTTGGTATCGGCCGCAGCTCGGCAAATAAGATACTTGCCAAGGCCGAAATCGACAAGGATATCAAAGTTAAGGACTGGACCGACGTTCAGGCCGCCAAGATTCGCGAAATCATAGGTAGCGACTACAAAGTGGAAGGCGACTTGAGAAGTGAGATCCAATTGAACATCAAGCGCCTGATGGATATCGGTTGCTACCGTGGAATCCGTCACCGCCTTGGCTTGCCGGTACGTGGGCAAAGCACAAAGAACAACGCACGTACTCGCAAGGGTAAGAAGAAAACAGTTGCTAACAAGAAGAAAGCTACTAAATAATATTAAACTATGGCAAAAAAGACAGTCGCAGCAAAGAAGAGAAACGTTAAAGTTGATGCCGCAGGCCAACTTCATGTACACTCCTCTTTCAACAACATTATCGTGTGCCTAACCAACAGTGAGGGTCAAGTCATCTCGTGGTCGAGTGCCGGCAAGATGGGTTTCCGCGGGTCTAAAAAGAACACCCCGTATGCAGCCCAAATGGCAGCACAAGACTGCGCAAAGGTTGCTTACGACTTGGGTTTACGCAAGGTGAAGGCTTATGTGAAAGGACCCGGTAACGGACGCGAGTCTGCTATCCGCACGGTGCATGGTGCCGGAATCGAAGTAACCGAGATTATCGACGTTACTCCGCTGCCACACAATGGCTGCCGTCCTCCCAAAAGACGTAGGGTTTAATCTTAAAATTCCCGTTTTTTACAAATACAACAATTTCGAGGCTTTCATAGTGAAATAGATTACATTCTTAGCTAACCTCTCTGTAATCGCGGCTGCACTTGAAAGTGTCAGTTTAAATTATTTAAAAGTCAAAAAACAACAATGGCTAGATATACCGGACCAAAAACAAAGATCGCTCGCCGTTTTGGCGAAGCCATTTTCGGTGAAGACAAGGTTCTTGCAAAGAAGAATTATCCACCGGGCCAACATGGTGTGAACAAGAGACGGAAACTCTCGGAATATGGAACTCAGTTGCGCGAAAAGCAAAAGGCAAAATACACTTACGGTGTGCTTGAACGCCAGTTCCGCAACCTCTTCGAGAAAGCATCGCGCACCAAGGGTGTAAAGGGCGAAGTGCTTTTGCAATTGCTCGAAGCCCGTCTCGACAATGTGGTTTACCGCCTGGGCATAGCTCCTACCCGTGCTGCTGCACGCCAATTGGTATTGCACCGCCACATCACTGTAAATGGCAAGGTTGTTAACATTCCGTCTTACTCGGTTACTCCCGGCGAGGTGGTTGCAGTGCGTGAAAAGAGCAAGTCGCTCGAAGTAATTGCCGATGCACTTGCCGGCTTCAACCACAGCAAGTATCCTTGGATCGAATGGGACGAAAACGTAAAGGGTGGCAAGCTGTTGCACCTGCCGCAACGTGAAGATATCCCCGAGAACATCAAGGAACAGCTGATTGTGGAATTGTATTCAAAACAATAAAATTAATAACGATTCATGGCTATATTAGCATTTCAAAAACCCGACAAAGTATTAATGTTGGAGGCCGACAATTTCTTCGGCAAGTTCGAGTTCAGGCCATTGGAACCGGGCTATGGCGTTACCATAGGCAACGCATTGCGCCGTATCCTGCTCTCTTCACTCGAAGGGTTTGCAATCTCGTCGATGCGCGTCGATGGCGTGAAGCACGAGTTTGCCACTATACCGGGTGTTAAGGAAGATGTAACCAACATCATCCTTAACTTGAAGAAAGTGCGCTTGAAACGTATCGTCGAAGACACCGAGGCCGAGAAGGTTACTGTCAAAGTTTCGGGTCAGGAGGTGTTCAAGGCCGGTGACATTAACAAGGCATTGACGGGTTTTGAAGTCCTTAACCCGGATTTGGTTATCTGCCATTTGGATCCCACTACAGGTTTCCAAATCGATCTTACCATCAATAAGGGCCGTGGCTATGTCCCCGCCGAGGAAAACCAGAATCCGAACGATGCCATTGACGTTATCGCTATTGATTCTATTTACACTCCTATTGTTAATGTCAAGTACGCTATCGAGAGTTATCGCGTAGAGCAAAAGACCGACTACGAGAAGCTTGTGCTTGAAATCACTACCGACGGGTCGATTCTCCCGAAGGATGCCTTGAAAGAGGCTGCTAAGATTCTCATCCACCATTTCATGCTTTTCAGCGACGAGAAAATAGCTCTTGAAACGCCCGAAAATGAGGAAAACGAGGAGTTTGACGAGGAAGTGCTGCATATGCGGCAATTACTCAAGACCAAGCTCGTTGACATGGACCTTTCGGTGCGTGCGCTTAACTGCTTGAAGTCGGCCGAAGTAGAAACGCTTGGCGAATTGGTAGTGTTTAACAAAACCGACTTGTTGAAGTTCCGCAACTTCGGAAAGAAGTCGCTCACCGAGCTCGACGAGTTGCTTGCCAATCTGAACTTGTCGTTCGGAATGGACATCTCTAAGTATAAATTGGATAAAGAGTAATAACGATGAGACATAATAAAAAATTCAACCACTTAGGCAGGAAGAAAGGCCACCGCGATGCAATGTTGGCCAACATGACTATCTCTCTTATTCAACACAAGAGGATATTCACCACTTTGCCGAAGGCCAAGGCTTTGCGTGTGTATGCCGAGCCGCTTATCAACCGTGCCAAAGACGACAGCACAGCAAACCGTCGTTTAGTATTCAGCTACTTGCAAAACAAGGAAGCCATCAAGGAACTTTTCAACGAAATCTCTCAAAAGATTGCCAACCGCCCCGGTGGTTACTTGCGCATTCTCAAGACCGGTTTCCGCAAGGGTGACGGTGCTGCTACTTGCTTTATCGAGCTTGTTGACTACAACGAAAACATGCTTGCTGCAGGCAAGGAAAAGAAGCAATCTCGCACTCGCCGTTCACGCCGCAAATCGGCTGCCGAAAAGGCAGAAGGTGCTGCAACAGCTCCTGCAACCGAGGAAGTGAAGGCCGAAGAGGTTAAAGCCGAAGATGCTCCTGCTGCTGAAGCAAAAGCAGAGTAATATACTGTAATATTAACAATATGAAAAAAAGGTGTACCGTGTATCTGCGGTGCACCTTTTTTCTTTATTATTGGTGTCCGCTAAAACTTTTTATTGAACTATGCAATAAGGAATTTAGCTCTAAAAGTGCTTAAATAGCCGATATAATAGCTGAAAATTTACGTATTTGCAATAAAACTTACGTTATTGCTTATGCTTATTGTTTCT
>CASENC010000004.1 GCA_949289215.1 uncultured Bacteroidales bacterium
GCTGTCCGAGAAAATGTGTACCTTTGCCCATCGTTATTATAGTTTTGTCGCAGAAACAAAGGTAACGAAAAGGGCTGATTTCCTCGCTCGGAAGTCAGCCCTTATTTTTTGATGACTAAAAAGTTTTACCGGACAGCAATAATTAATGAGTGTTCCTAAATATACTCTATAAAACACAGACGCAGGAGTTTGCATTAATTCTCCTGCGTCTGTGTTTTGGTATTAATTACCCTTCCCAATTATCCATCCTTACTCGGACGGCCGCTTCCAGCCACCGCCAAGAGCCTTATATAAGTTGACTACAGCAAGTTGTTTGTCTCGGATAGCATTGCTTAAACTAATTTGCGCCGACAGATAGGTACGCTGTGCATCGAGCAAATCCAGATAACCTATTACCCCATTCATATATTGCAATTGCGCAAGGTCGAGCGTACTGCGAGACGAACGTTCAAGGCGATACTGCGACTCATAAATTTCCTTGGTTTTATTGAAGCGCACAATAGCATTATATGCATCCATAAAAGCATTAAGCACTGCTTTCTCATAAGCATATACAGCCTGCTCGTAAGCCGCTTGTGCAGCTTTATGCCGCGCCTTGTTCTTAACCAATCCTATAACCGGCTGCAAAAGAGTTCCGCTTATCAAATGGTAAGGCGAGCGTAATATATCACTCAGTTGGTCGCTCTCGGCACCAAGGTCGGCCGTAAGGTTTATTTGAGGGAACATACTCGTATATGCGATGCCTACTTGCGCATTAGCCGCTATCAATTCCTGCTCGGCCTCGCGCACATCGGGACGACGTTCAAGCAAAGCCGACGGCAATCCAACAGGCAGGCTGACTGGTATCATCACATCTTCGGGCAGCTCCACACGCTCTATATCAAATGGATATTCACCTGCAAGAAACGCAATCTCGTTTTCCTTCAAAGTTATTTTTTGTTCAAGATCGGGAATTAAAGCCTCGGCACTTGCAAGCTCAACTTGCGCCTGCCTGTAGGTCATCTCCGATGTCAAACCTCCCTCATACCTTATGCGAGCAAGTTCCAAACCTTCGCGACGGGCATCGACCGTCTGGCTCACAATCTTCAACTCATTGTCAAGAGCTACAAGTTCGAAGTATGATTCCGCAACACTTGCCACAAGACTCATCTGCAACGCACGACGATTCTCGACCGACGCAAGGAACTCAGCCATGCTTTGATCCTTCGCCCATCGCAATTTACCCCACAAGTCAAGTTCCCATGTTATACGTGCTTTTATGTCAAACTGGTCATCGTCATCCGAATTATTGCCTCCATAATTATCCTGCTCTTTTTCGGCATACAAACGCAATGCGACATCGGGAAACAAATTCGCGACATCAATGCGCTTCATTGCAGCCAGTTCTTTAACTTTTGCAGCAGCAATAAGCATATCCTTATTGTTATCAAGAGTCTTCTCTATCAAAGTCTGCAAAAGCGTGTCGGCATACACCTGGTTCCACGGCAAGTCGCCTATCGATACTGTATCGGCTATGACGGTACTATCAAGCCGAGACGGCAATTCCACGTCGGGGCGGGCATAACGCTGCCCTAGCTTACAACTTGTGGCAACCATTGCCAACAATAGCGATATGATAAATAATATTCTACTTGGCTTCATCTTCTGTCACGTGTTTTTTACCGATGATGTGAATTTTATTCTTTGTCTGCTTGATTTTGCCCGTCGTCTTGTATATCATTACAAAAAAGAATGGAACAAGCACAATACCGAGCGTAACGGCCAATATCATTCCGAAGAATACTCCCGAACCTATGGCCTGACGGCTTCCGGCTCCCGGACCCGAAGCGATGACTAATGGCAACATACCCAAAATAAATGCCAACGAAGTCATGAGAATCGGTCGGAACCTCAAGTGTGACGCGTGCAATGCGGCTTCCTGAATTCCTTTACCGGCCGCAACCTCGTCCTTGGCAAATTCCACTATAAGAATAGCATTCTTTGCCGCCATACCCATCAGCATCACAAGACCTATCTGGAAATAAGTATTGTTTTCAAGCCCGAGAGCCATGATGCCCAAATATGCGCCCAAAGCAGCCACCGGCAACGACAATAACACGGCAATAGGTATGGTCCAACTCTCATAAAGAGCAGCCAAGAAAAGGAACACAAACAAGAACACAAGCGCCAACACAAGTCCGGTTTGTCCGCCGGCTTTCTGTTCCTGATACGACAGTCCACTCCATTCCACTCCGATGTTGTCGGGCAAGTGTTCGTGAGCCAACCGCTCTATTGTCTCCATCGCTTGCCCCGAACTATAACCACGGGCAGCCTCGCCGCGTATTACAGCAGTCGTAAACATATTGAAACGCTTTATGCTACCCGGTCCGGTAGTATATTCGGTGGTACCAAGTGCAGTAAGCGGTATCATATCACCATTTTTCCCCCTGACGAAGAATAGGTTGATATTATCACGATGCTCGCGATACTGCGACTCGGCCTGTAAATACACACGATATACACGGTTATACATGTTGAAGTCGTTCACATATACTGCACCCGTATATGCCTTCATAGTAGCAAACACATCGGCCATGGGCACACCTGCCATCTTCACTCGGTCGCGATCGACATCAAAATACAATTGCGGAATTTCACCTTGCAACGATGAGGACAAACCTGTCAACCCACGATCTTGCCCGGCATAATACATCAGCGTATCGGCTGCAGCCACAAGGTTGTCATAAGTGGCATCTCCACGAGCCTCAAGTTGCAACTCAAATCCGCCCGATGTACCAAGACCCGGGATTACCGGCGGCGTTGACAAGTAAACCTTGCACTCCGGATATTTCTTAAATTCATTCCTTACATCCTCCATCACTTTGTCGATAGGAGCCTCTCCGCGCTCTGTCCAGTTTTTCAATATCACTGTGAGCTGACTGCGGGCCTGGTTGGTTCCGACACGAGGGCTGGTTCCTGTTACATTTTGAACATACTCCACGGCATCAAGCGTCATAAGGTAGTCAATAGCCCGCTCGGTAACCACCCGTGTACGTTCAAGAGTTGTACCTTCGGGCAATTCAAGTTCCACGGTAAAATACCCTTGGTCTTCCGACGGAAGGAAACTTGTAGGTATCAATTTATACAGTACGAATATAAGTACAATCACCATTCCGAAAGCAGCCATTATACGGCGTGGGTTCTTCAATGCCACTTTTATCAAACCCACATACTTATGATTACCCGCATCAATCCAATGGTTAATCAATCTGAAGAAACGATTTTTCTTTTTGGTCGGATCCACAGGCTTAAGAATAAGCGAGCACATTACCGGCGTAAGCGTCAACGCCACTACTGCCGACAACAGCACCGACACCGCAATGGTGATACTGAACTGGCGGTAAAGCTGCCCTGTTATACCCGACAAGAAACTAACCGGCACAAACACCGCCGCAAGCACAAGTGATGTTGCAATCAAAGCACCCGTCAGTCCCTCCATTGCTTTTTTGGTGGCTTCATACGGACTCAAATGTTCCTCTTCCATTATGCGCTCCACATTCTCCACCACCACTATGGCATCGTCCACCACTATACCTATGGCAAGTACCAAGCCAAGCAACGTCAGAATATTGAGCGAAAATCCCATTATAAGCATAAACCCGAATGTGCCTATCAAAGAAATAGGAACGGCTACGATAGGAATAACCGTGGCTCGCCAACTTTGCAGCGACAAAAACACCACTATTGTTACCAAGAACAGAGCCTCAAACAGGGTCTTATATACTTCATGTATCGACTCTGAAATATATTCAGTCATGTCAAATGTAACCTTGTAAGAAAGTCCTTCGGGGAAACTGCGGCTTATTTCCTGCATTTCTTGCTTCACAAGGTCGGCAACTTCTACAGCATTTGCACCCGGCAACAGGTAAATACCAAGTACGGCTGCATTACCGCCGTTTATGCCACTCTCGGTATTATATGACTGTGCTTCAAGCGACACCCGCGCCACATCGCGCATTCTTATCAGCGAACCGTCGGCATTAGCTCGCAACACTATTTCCTCGAATTGAGACGCGCTCGACAAACGACCCTGTGCCGTAATAGGTATGGTTATATCCACTCCGTCAACCGGTTGTTGGCCCAACACTCCGGCAGCCGATTCGCGGTTTTGATCCTTCAACGCGCTTTGCACATCTTGAACTGTCAACCCGAAGTTTGCCAATTTAGCCGGATCAACCCATATCTGCATGGCATAATAGCGGCTGCCTATGTTTGACACGCGCCCCACTCCCGGTATGCGCCGCAGCAAGTCCAAAATATTAAGCGTGGCAAAGTTACTTAAATATATTTCGTCGAATTTCGGGTCGTCGGACGTTATACAGATGGTCATAAGCTGGTTAGAAGCCTGTTTCTCTATTTCTATACCATTTTGTACCACTTCGGCCGGAAGACGAGACTCGGCAAGTTTCACACGGTTCTGGATTTCAACGGCAGCGAGGTCGGCATCGGCACTGATGTCAAAAGTGACATTCGCCGTAAATCCACCGGAGTTTGAACTGTTCGACTCCATGTACAACATACCCGGCGTACCATTCAATTCCTGCTCGATAGGTGTAGCCACGGCTTGCGATACCGTGAGTGCGCTTGCCCCCGGATATGATGCCGAAATCCTCACCACCGGCGGAGTTATTTGTGGATATTGGTCGATAGGCAATAATAACAATCCTATTATACCTATGATTACTATCAATATCGATATGACAGCCGAAAACACCGGTCTGTCGATGAAAAAATTAACTTTCATTCTTTGCGATGTTTAGGCACTTGGTTATTCACTATCCTTATCATCTACCCCTTCGGGTTTCACAAAATCTTCAGGCCTGGCAATAGTGACTTTTACTCCCGGCGACAATTTGTTGACACCCTCAGTCACAACCATTTCTCCCGGTACAAGACCGCGCTCTACAACCATATTGTTGCCAAATTCGGCACTAACTTCTATATAACGGCGTTCAACCACCGAGTCGCGACGCATCACATATATATAAGAAGCGCCTTTCTCTTGTATCAAGGCTTTTTGTGGTACAACAGTGGCATTTTCCATTACATCGAGCAACAGTCGTACCTTGGTAAACTGTCCCGGCAGCAACACATGATTGGGGTTTGCCATCTCGGCTCGCACCGAAAAAGTACCGGTTTCAGGGTTTACTTGCGGTTCGGCAAAGTCAACAAGTCCTTTATATGGATACACGCTGTTGTCGGCAAGGGTGATGGTTACCGTAGGCTGCCACGAACGTGTGGTGTCCTGTTGGCCTATGTTTACATTGCGCTCCTTGCTGCGCAAGTAATCAAGTGCCGTCATACTGAAGTCCACAAGCACCGTGTCACTCTTGACTATAGTAGCCAACAGCGACTGAGCACCTGTACCGACAAGCGTTCCAAGGTCAACATGACGCTCACTGATGTGCCCCGAAATGGGTGATGTAACTATTGTATAACCAAGTTCCTGTTCAGCCTGGTCAAGGTCGGCCTGGCTCATTCCCACACTTGCCACAGCTGTCTCGTATGCAGCAATGGCATTGTCAAGGTCAAGTTGGCTCGCTGCATTTTGTTCATATAAAGGGCGTATGCGTTCAAGGTCGCGCTCGGCCTTGCGGGCAGTAGCTTCATCTTTCTTCAACTGGGCACGAGCCTTGTCGGCTTTCGCCTTGTACTGGTCTTGATTTATGACAAACAGCACCTGTCCACGGTTGACATATGTACCTTCTTCAAACTTCATCTGTTCAAGGAAACCTTCCACACGGGCACGCACTTCCACAAACTGTTGCGCCCTGATACGACCCACATAGTCGCCATAAATTTCCACGTCTTGCTTTCCCGCAGGTTCTACACACACCACAGGATACTCAGGTTCGGGAGCCGGTTTACGTGTCAGTATAAACCACACGACACCTATAACCACTATCGCCACCGCAGTCACGATTATCTGTTTCTTTCTAAACTTCAAATCTTGCTTTGTCGGATAAAGTCTCATCTTAGTTTAATTTTATACGCGCAGCCTTCGCAAGGTGCATTTCCGATAGGCCACCGTCAGGTTTTGTTTTGTAAAGTTATAATTATATTTTCATTGTGCCTCATCGCCGATCACGGCGTTTCGGTTTCCATAATCCACAGTAGTGACAAATCAATGCAAATGTAGCCATATCGGCCAAAACAAAGGCACTTTTACATATAAAATATGCTAATTATGTCTTTTTTTTGACAGTTTAACGGCAATTTTAACAAACTGCCACTTGGTATCATGGCATAAAAAATGCCGTCGCCAAATATCTTTGGCAACGGCTTAACTTTTAACGTTCTCCACCAATCGTCACCGACAAAAAGGGGAACTTCCCTTGTGTGGAAAGACGCATCACTGTCACAGTGGATTACTTGCTTCCTATAGAATCGCTTACAGTAAGGCTGTAACGACCTTTTGCGCGGCGGCGGGCAAGCACCTTGCGGCCGTCAGCCGTTTTCATTCTTTGGCGGAAGCCATGCTTATTAACTCTCTTCCTGTTCGACGGTTGGTATGTTCTTTTCATCGTTTTATATTTTTATTGTTCTTTTTTATTTCAAATTCGGTGTGCAAAAGTAGCTACTTTTTTTGAATTTACCAAAGCGCACTCAGTTTTTTGCCCCATTCTTTTGTGTTTTTTCCGATTTACAGTAATTTTGCACCACAAATAATTCCAATTTTAAATTACACTATACATTAATATATATGATTAACGCTCAAGACATCAAGAACGGAACTTGCATCCGTATGGACGGCAGATTATATTTCTGCGTCGAATTCCTTCACGTTAAGCCGGGAAAAGGCAACACTTTTATGCGCACAAAGCTCAAAGACGTGGTTGACGGCCGCGTAATAGAACGCCGCTTCAACATCGGCGAAAAACTCGAAGACGTGCGCGTGGAACGCCGCCCATACCAATACCTCTACCAAGAAGGTGGTGACGATATTTTCATGAACAATGAAACTTTTGAACAAATACCTATTGCCAAGGACCTTGTTACAGGCGCAGCTTTCATGAAAGAAGGCGACACAGTAGAAGTTGTTTCCGACGCTTCTACCGAGACAGTGCTTTATGCCGAAATGCCTGTAAAGACAGTTCTTAAGGTAACTTATACCGAACCCGGATTGAAAGGCGATACAGCAACCAACACACTGAAGCCGGCAACCGTTGAAACCGGTGCCACAGTGAAGGTGCCCCTCTTCATCAACGAAGGTGAGCTTATCGAAGTCGATACTCGCGACGGCTCATACGTTGGCCGTGTAAAATAATCCTACACAACTGCCACGAATTGACAGTTCCCATAACGCCTTGGCAATAATTTCTTGTCGAGGCGTTTTTTTATACATACTCACACAACAGATGCCGCAAAAGGCGAATAAATACATCATTGCATAATTTACCTCAATTATATCATTTTTTATTTGTAATTTTGCAGCAAATCAAAAAACCACATTTTTAGTGATTTGAGTTCATCATAACGACAACTTACATTTTTTATTATTCAACATCATTTTATGAATCTTTCGCCACTAACCGCAATTTCTCCCATCGATGGGAGGTATCGTTCAAAAACCGAACAATTAGATCAGTATTTCTCGGAATTCGCACTCATCCGCTACCGCGTAAAGGTAGAAATAGAATATTTCATCGCATTGTGTCAAATACCTTTGCCACAACTTGCATCAGTTCCACATGATAAATTCCAATTTCTGCGTGAAATATACAAAAACTTCTCGGTCGATGATGCAGCACGCATAAAGGAAATTGAAAACACAACCAACCATGACGTAAAAGCCGTTGAATATTTCCTAAAAGAAAAATTCGACCTGTCCGGCCTGCAACAATACAAAGAGTTCATTCACTTCGGATTGACTTCACAAGACATCAACAACACTTCGGTACCCATGTCCATAAAAGACGCTCTATATGAAGCATATTTGCCTTTGATGAACGAAATGTTGTCAATTCTCGACCGCTACGCAACAGAATGGAACGATGTGCCAATGTTGGCACGAACCCACGGACAACCGGCATCGCCCACACGCCTTGGCAAGGAAATACGTGTATTCTCATACCGTCTGCGCCAACAATTACAAATGCTTTCGCAAGTACCTGTTTCCGGGAAATTCGGTGGTGCAACAGGAAACTTCAATGCACATCTTGCAGCATTTCCCGAATATGACTGGGTGGCATTCGCCAACTCTTTCTTGCAAGACACCCTCGGAATACAACGTGAACAATGGACCACACAAATCTCCAACTACGACAATATGGGGGCCATTTTCGATACACTCAAGCGCATCAACACAATCATCATCGACCTTGACCGAGACTTCTGGCAATACATATCTATGAATTATTTCAAGCAGAAAATCAAGGCCGGAGAAGTTGGATCGTCGGCAATGCCGCACAAGGTAAATCCTATCGATTTTGAAAACTCTGAAGGGAATTTGGGCATCGCCAATGCCATATTTACGCATCTGTCAACCAAATTACCTGTATCAAGATTGCAACGCGACCTTACCGACTCTACGGTGCTGCGTAACATCGGCGTTCCTTTCGGTCACACCATTATTGCGTTGCACAGCACCATCAAGGGACTCAACAAACTGATTTTGAACCAGGATGCCATTAATGCCGACCTTGATGGTATGTGGAATGTCGTAGCCGAGGCAATACAGACAATCTTGCGTCGTGAAGGATATGAAAAACCATACGAAACATTAAAAGCACTAACTCGCACCAACAGTGTGGTAAATGCCGAAAGCATCGCAAACTTCATCGACACTCTCAATGTCTCGGATGCCGTAAAAAATGAGTTAAAACAAATTACTCCACACAATTACACCGGATATTGATTACACTTATACTTCTGCTTAAATTTTGCAATAAAACAAGACTTGACATAAGTCCATAAATATCGCAAAATTTAAGCAGATTCTTAGTTAAATTTCACGATTTTAAGTTTGTTTTATTCAGGCTTTAAGTTATCTTTGCAACATCATAAATGACAAATATTTAAAATTTTAAAACCTTATTACTAAACTTTTAGCCGAGAGGCCAAGATTTGAATTGTAAACTTATGGAAGAGAATGTAGAAAAAAAGACAAGGAGACCGCGGATTGGCGAAAACAAGGGAGAAATCGCCGAGGGCAATGAAAGCCGCTACGAGAAAATCGATTATAATACCGAGAACCGTGGCGAAAATGCAACCCAACAAGGCGAATATTCTCAAAACTATGGCCAACGTGGAGATTACAGAGAACAACGTGGGTACAACCAACGTGGGTATAACCAACGCAGCAACTACAACCGCTACAACAATTACGAAAACAGCGAGAACGGTGAAAGCAGCCAGGAACAAGGCGAAGGCGGAAACGGCTACCAACAACGCAGTGGATACAATCAACGCGGCGGATACAATCAACGCGGCGGATACAATCAACGCGGCGGATACAACAACCAACGTGGCGGATATAACAACCAACGTGGCGGATATCAGCAACGCGGTAACAGTCAAGGTGGCGGTTACAACCAACGCAGTGGTTACCAGCAACGCGGCAACAACCAAGGCGGCTATAGCCAAAGCAGTTACAACCAAAACGGCAGTTATAACAATCAGCGAGGAGGATACCAGCAACGCAGTAACAACCAAGGCGGTTATAACCAACGCGGCGGATACAACAACCAACGTGGCGGAGGTTATAATAAAAATGTCGGGCAACACAACCAGCGCAACCGTAACCAGCAACCGCATCAACAAATGCGATTCACTCCGCGTCCAAAACGCATCGAATATGAATTGCCCGAAGTTGATCCGAACGAACCAATTCGCTTAAACAAATTCATGGCAAACGCCGGTGTATGCTCACGTCGTGAAGCCGACGAATTGATACAAAAAGGAGAAGTAAAGGTAAATGGTGTACCTGTAACCGAATTGGGAACAAAAATCACTCGTAACGACGTGGTTGAATACAATGACAAGGTAGTAACTCTTGAAAGCAAATGTTACATCTTGCTCAACAAACCCAAGGATTGCGTCACAACAAGCGATGACCCTAACGGCCGTACAACTGTTATGGATCTTATCAAAGGGGCTTGCACCGAACGCGTATATCCTGTCGGACGTCTTGACCGTAACACCACAGGTGTGCTGCTACTTACCAACGATGGCGACCTCGCATCGAAACTTACGCACCCTAAATATATCAAAAAGAAAATATACCAAGTATGGACCGACAAGCCCATCTCGGAAGATGATATGCAACACATTGCCGATGGTGTCGAACTTGACGACGGGCCTATCCATGCCGATGCAATAAGCTACGTATCACCCACCGATAAAAAGCAAGCAGGCATTGAAATCCACTCAGGCCGCAACCGTGTGGTTCGCCGCATCTTCGAGTCGCTCGGATACCATGTAGTTAAACTCGACCGCGTGTATTTCGCCGGGCTCACCAAGAAAAATCTTGCTCGTGGCAAATGGCGTTACCTAACACAAGAAGAAGTAAACTTCTTGAAGCAAGGTTCGTTTGAATAATTAAAGACAAAACAATAACAACTAAAAAGCATTGTGTTACTTCGGCACCATACAATATGATTGACGATGTAACACAATCTTTATTAATTCAATATCATTAATGTCAACTATGGCACTAAAAAGAACTAAAATCGTTGATATATTCAACCCCGAACTCATAGGAGAGAAAGTATGCGTCAAAGGTTGGGTAAGAACTCGTCGAGGCAACAAAAATGTACAATTCGTTGCCCTTAACGACGGTTCCACTATAAAAAACGTACAAATCGTTTTTGACCTGACCAAATTCTCGGAAGAAGAACTGAAGCCTATCACTACAGGTGCAAGCCTGCACGTGGAAGGAGAACTCGTGGCTTCGCAAGGGAAAGGACAAACCTGTGAAATACAGGCCGAAACCATTGAAATATATGGCACAGCCGACCCTACAACCTACCCACTGCAAAAAAAAGGACACACACTTGAATTCCTGCGAGAAATCGCACATCTGCGTCCACGCACCAATACATTCGGTGCCGTCCTGCGCATCCGTCACAACCTTGCATTTGCAATACACAAATTCTTCAACGAACGCGGATTTTTCTACCTGAACACTCCGCTTATTACGGCCAGCGACTGCGAAGGTGCCGGGGCCATGTTCCAAGTCACGACACTAAACCTCAACGACCTTCCTAAAACAGAAGACGGCAATGTCGATTATGCGCAAGATTTCTTCGGCAAGCAAACGAGCCTTACCGTTTCGGGCCAACTTGAAGGGGAACTTGGCGCAACGGCTCTCGGTGCCATATATACTTTCGGCCCCACATTCAGGGCCGAGAACTCAAATACTCCGCGACATCTTGCCGAATTTTGGATGGTTGAGCCCGAAGTAGCGTTCAACGACATCACCGACAATATGGATCTGGCCGAGGATTTTATAAAATATTGTATCGGGTATGCTCTTGAAAATTGCAAAGATGATATCGAATTCCTCGCACAAATGTATGACAAGAATTTGGTTGAACGCTTGGAATTTGTATTGCATAATAAATTTATGCGTCTGCCATATACCGAGGCTATAAAAATCCTCGAAGCAGCCGACAAAAAATTCGAGTTCCCGGTTTCATGGGGCATCGACCTGCAAAGCGAACACGAGCGTTACCTTGTAGAAGAGCATTTCAAAAAGCCTGTCATTCTCACCGATTATCCCAAGGAAATCAAGGCGTTCTACATGAAACTCAACGAAGACGGAAAAACCGTTCGCGCAATGGACGTATTATTCCCGCAGATAGGCGAAATCATTGGTGGTTCGGAACGCGAAGCCGATTATGATAAGTTACTCGCCCGTATTGAAGAATTGCACATTCCAATGAAGGATATGTGGTGGTATCTCGATACTCGCCGTTTCGGGACTGTGCCTCACTCGGGTTTTGGCTTGGGTTTTGAACGCCTCGTGCTGTTTGTTACTGGAATGACCAACATTCGCGACGTTATCCCATTCCCTCGCACACCCAAAAATGCAGAATTTTAAATTCACAAAAAAAACGAGCAGGACCGGCAAACAGTCCTGCTCGTTTTTTATAACCATAATTTTTATTTTAAAACTTTTGCAAACGCTCTCCACTTTTCTATCAAGGCCTGCATATCTTGAGGAATATCACTATCGAAATCCATCTGTTGACCTGTTTTAGGGTGCACAAAACCGAGAGTCTTGGCATGAAGCGCCTGGCGTGGACATATCTCGAAACAATTACGCACAAATTGCATATATTTACCCGAATTATTCCCTCGCAAAACTACATCGCCGCCATACCTCGCATCATTAAATAGCGGATGCCCTATATACTTCATATGAACGCGTATTTGATGTGTACGCCCCGTCTCAAGTTGGCATCTTACCACAGCTACGTGCGCAAGGTTCTCAAGTGTGTGGAAATGCGTCACAGCGTGTTTGCCGTCCGATCCGTCAGGGAAAACAGTCATTTGCAAACGATCTTTCGGATTACGACCTATGTTGCCCTCAATGGTTCCGTCGGCTTCTCCCATTTCGCCCCACACCACGGCTATATATTGCCTTTTTGTTGTTTTGTTAAAGAATTGTTTTCCCAAGGCGGTCTTGGCATCAGGAGTCTTGGCAATGACAAGCAAGCCTGAAGTATCTTTGTCGATACGATGCACAAGTCCCATGCGTGGGTCATTTACATCATAGTCGGGGTTATCCTTGAAATGATATGCAAGAGCATTGACAAGTGTTCCCGAATAATTACCATGACCCGGGTGCACCACAAGCCCGGCTGGCTTGTTCACCACAAGCAATTCTTGATCTTCATACACTATATCAAGCGGTATATCCTCGGGAATAATTTCGTTTTCATATCGTGGCCGATCCATTACGATGCTTACGACATCGAGCGGTTTCACACGATAATTTGATTTCACTGCTTTGCCGTTGACTATAATACACCCGGCATCGGCTGCTTGCTGGACACGGTTACGCGAAGTTCCCGAAATTCGTGCAACAAGGAACTTGTCAACTCTCAATAAATCTTGCCCTTTATCGGCAACAAAACGGTAATGCTCCCATAATTCTCGCCCACCGTCAACAAAATCGGGTTCAAGCGACTCCCCTATTTCATCATCGAAATCGTCAGCACCTTTCATCTATACAACTCAAAGAAATATTTCATCACTGTCGTCGGAATAAGGATCAACAAAATTTTCATCTCCACTATTGTTTAGCGAATCTGTAGGAACTTCATTGCCATCACCTACATTCAAAGTTATAGACACCGAAGGCAACAACTTTGTACCCGGCTCAACCTGACGACCATCGACCAACAAATCAAGTATTAGTCCTCGATATGGAGACGGAACATACTGTACCTCGACATTATTAAAGCCAAGCCCTTGTAACATCGACAAACCTTGACGTTCAGAATAATCTGCCAAATTAGGCAATGTGATAGTACGTGGTGTCGAATAATTCACGCTGACATAAATCGTTCTGCTTGACTTTGCTTCAGCTCCGGCCTTGGGCGTCTGTTCTACAACAGCGCCCAAACCATATTGGTCGTTATAAAGCGAATCGGTAACTTCACAATAAAATCCGGCTCTACGCAGTAGATTCGTGGCATCAGTCAACGACATATTTTTCACATCAGGCACTTTTACAGTCTTGCCGTGTTCGGTAAATATGTCAAGCGCAAACAATGCCATATAGCTAACCACGAAAAAAGCCAATATTATGAGGCATAAATTGACAATTATCGGGTGATTCCGTATAAACAATATGAATTTATTTTTCACCATATAAGTTTTTTCCTTGTGCAAAGATAGTGCAAGTCAAGCGCAATGCAAAAAAACAGCTTACTGATTTTTTGCCAATACCAGGTCATTGCCAATCTTAACCAAATTGCTATCCACTATAAACCAACGGATACAATGCAGTCATTTCCTGACTCTGCCGGCTTGCATAAAATTTTTGCGATAATAATCCTCATCCAAACTGCTTATTATTACCCCTCGGCTTGTTGATGTATGGACGAATTTGCCGTTTTTAAGATATATGCCCACGTGATTTATACGTTTCTTCTTACCGGTCTTGAAAAACACAAGATCACCTTCCTGCAATTTGCTTTTCTTGATTTTATCACAATTTTTCTTATAAATAAGTTCGGAACTGCGCTGTAGTTTTATCCCATACACATTTTTATACACATTTACCACAAATCCCGAGCAGTCAACCCCTTTGGAGGTATTACCACCATAGCGATAAGGAACACCTATCCAATTTTTAATCTCTTCATATAACTTGATGTTATCGTCACTCGACATCTCCATTCCGAAATATCCTCCGGCAACAATGTCGCGCTGAGAATGACACGAAACCATTCCCAGTAAACTTATTACCATCAAAACAAATATAAAATGCTTTTTTAAATTCATTACCGCAACATTTAAATATATACCATATAATCAAGACATATCGATTGACAATAATAAGGGCGGAACATTCCATCTCGGTGTTCCGCCCCATCTCCAATCACTTTATAATTATGAAACAGCTATTATTCTTTTTCGTCAGCTTTTTGCTCTTCACTTGTTGTTTCCACTTTATCTTCATCCTCTTTGGTTTCTTCAGCCTTAAATGAAGTAACCCCGGCTTCTACAAGCAAGTTATACCATGCAATCACCTTCTTGATATCGGTGTCATACACACGGTCGGTATCATAATTGGGCAATACACTTGCAAAAAACTCATGCAATGCAGCCGCATTCTTGGTAAGCTCTTTCTTATCGAGAACCTTGCCGTCGTTATTCTTATAAATGGTTTCCATCACATCGGCAAGTGGAACTTCCTCATCGGTAGTATAAATAGCTATGTCACCGAGCGATATTATCTTATTGTAGGAGTATGCCGGCATTCTTTTTCCATCAGAAAGGCCTTCCACAATTATAATATTTTTCCCATATGAAATCAACTTATACAATCCGGGCTTGCCCGAGATCGACAATATTTTCTTCAGCATAATATAATGTTATCGTTTATTGTTATATATAAAAGTGATGCAAAAGTACTATTCATTTTCCAACTCTGCAAAATGCCATGCCACTATTTTCCGGTTATACCCGATTTAGAGCGTGAAAATTAAGAAAAATAATCCTTTTCAAATGTAATAAAGCCTGAACATTATACGTTTTATCAATGTTAAATTTAAAATTATATGCCTATGGGTAAAAGTTCTACTCTATTAAAATCAAGCCATAAGAACCAAGTTAAAGACAGCGAAACACGGGTTAAAAATTCAACCATAACTTTTTTAAAACAGTTTGCTCGCGCATGTTCTTATGATAAGCGTTTAAGTTGCAACTTAGGTTGCTTTATTGTCAACTAAACTTTTTGTGCCAAAGAAAAACTGAAGTGTACCCCAAAAGTTAAATAAAAATTTATGGGGTACACTTCATCAAATTCATTCCCTAATTTAGCGGCTTGATACAAGTATGATAAAACATTTAGCGCTATGCTACCTTGTAATAAGCCTGAAATTCTTCAGATTTCAACTTTACAAGGAAGCATAACGCTTCTTTCTTCTTGTAATGTATGGAAAGAGTTATCAATCCACCTGCAAAAAATACAAATACTTTCCGAAAAAACATTCTTTTCTTCGAGATTAATTGCACTATCATTTGGCTATTCTCCTTTTTCGCTACGGTTAAACAGACAATCGCATACTTTTCCTCAACTTGTTGAACTGTTCCTTTAACCATTCGCCTATCAGTTGCCCGTTGATGGCAAGTGCAAGGTTCGATTTGTCCGCCGGGACTTTCACCACTTGGAAGCTCGCCCTCTCGGTCGTGAACTTCTGTCTGTGTTCCTCCGAATAAAAAGAGCGTGACGGTCTGTCTTTCGCTGAAACCGACTTTTAGGCAGAACCTCTCCATGTACACCAGTTCTTGGAACAGCGGAAACCATTTCTTTGCTTTCCGGATAATGGATTTCAGGAATGACACTTCCTTTTAGTGTTCCGTGCTTCCGAACCACGGATGCCACGCTGCAATCTGTATTTCACCATTGCTGCGGCGTATGACAAGCAAACCTACACAGAACAACGCAAACGAATGGCGACTGCTAAATCTGCACTTCTGACAAGTAACGAATCGGAAACCGTTCTCTTGCTCCATCCTCCTCAAAACGTTTTTTGGGCTATTCCATCATTTTCTCCTAACTACTTAATCTTCAATCTCAAATTCGCATTTATGCCGAAATCCGACGGATATTCCATAGATTTTTCGTAAGTTTGTATTAAAATTAATCATAAGTATTTTATGAACAAGTTTCTTATCACATCACTTATAATGGCCGTTACTGCTTCTGCATTTACAATCGACTGTAACGCCGAATTTACTTTACAAGATGCCGTTTTGCAACAGAAATTCCCCAACGGCATTAATGAGATTGTTCCGGCCGCCGATGGCAAATACTATTATGAACTTTCTGACGGCGGAAGCAAAATAATAAAACGTGAATATAAAACCGGTAAAATTGCCGAAACTGTATTCGATTCGGCCACCGCTCGTGATTGCGACATTTCTCAATGGGAAGGCTTCTCATTTTCGCCAAATGAACAGAAAATATTGCTTTACACCAATTCCAGTCTCATTTACCGATATTCTTTCAAAGCCGATTATTATGTGTATGAAATAAACCATAATAAACTTACGAAACTTACTGAAGATGGCGGCGAAGAGATTGCCACATTCTCGCCAAACGGGCGCATGGTAGCATACGTGAAAGATAATAATGCCTATGTCGCAAAACTTGATTATGGCACTAACATTGCTATTACCACCGATGGCGAAAAAAATAAAATCATAAATGCCGTTCCCGATTGGGTGTATCAGGAAGAATTTGGTTTGCTCAATTCATTTGCATGGTCTCCCGACAATCTTATGCTGTCATTCATCCGTTGGAATGAAACCAACGTACCATTATATTCGATGCAACTTTTCGATAATTCTGGCAATACCGGTTATTGCTTATATCCCGGAGATTTTGAATATAAATATCCCACCGCAGGACAAGCAAATGCAGTGACAAGCGTACTTAGCTATGATGTTGAAACTCGTGTATTGAAAACTATGCAATTACCGATAACCGATAATGACTATATTCCTGCAATCACCTATACCAACGACCCCGCGAAATTGATGGTTACCACACTCAATCGTACCCAAAACCGAATTCAAGTATATGCCGCCAATCCTCGCTCAACACTTTCAAAACTTATATACCAGGAAGAGTCGGACAGCTGGATAGACTTCAAGTTTATGTCAAAGATGAAATTTTACGACAACTTCATAATAATGCCAAGCGAAAAAGATGGATACGCCCATCTCTACAAGTTATCGGCAAGTGGCTCACCTATAAAACAACTGACATCGGGCGACTGGAACGTGACCGAATATTACGGCTATGACCCTGTGCGTAAAATACACTATATACAAACCACTCAAGAAGGTCCTCTTAATCGTGTAGTCGCAAAAATCGATGACAGAACAGGAAAAATAACCATCGTATCGGAATGTAAAGGAACCCATAATGCCCAATTCAGCAGTGATTATTCCTATTTTGTGAAACACTACAGTAGTGCTGACTGCCCCGACCAATACTCTATTTGCGATAACCGTGGGGAAAAAGTTCGTGATCTTGAAATGAATGTGGCATATCGTGAAAAATATATGGCAAACGATGTGCCACACAAGGAATTTTTCACCATGCAAAGCGATGGCAACACACTCAATGGTTACATCATAAAACCGGTTGACTTCGACCCGTCGAAAAAGTATCCGGTAATCATGTCACAATACAGCGGCCCCGGTTCACAGCAAGTACTCAACGAGTGGAAAATGGATTGGGAACAATATTTTGCCACACAAGGTTATATTATAGCCTGTGTAGATGGCCGTGGCACAGGCGGACGCAGCAAAGATTTCCAAGACATTGTTTACATGAACCTTGGTAAATATGAATCAATCGACCAAATTGCCGCTGCCCAATATATGGCTTCGCAACCTTTCGTCGATGCTTCTCGGATAGGGATTTGGGGATGGAGTTACGGTGGATATGAAACCCTGATGGCAATGTCCCAACCAGATAGCAAGTTTGCCGCAGGAGTTGCCATTGCGCCGGTTACTGATTGGCGTTTTTATGACACGATATATGCCGAACGTTATATGCGCACACCACAAGAGAATGAAAACGGATATGTATCGAGTTCCCCTCTTGAACGTGCAGCAAGCATTAAAGGACGTTTACTTATTATTTCAGGTACAGCCGATGACAATGTGCATATAACCAACACGCTTAACTATGCCTCCAGGTTGCAACAACACGATAAATTGTTCAACATGATGGTTTTCCCGAACAAAAATCACTCGATAACCGGAGGCGACACCCGCTACGTTCTTTACCGCCAGGTACTTGATTTCTTTGACACTCATTTAAAAAAGTAATCATCTTAAACCATAACAATCGGGAGATGAAATTTAATGAGAATTATTTCATCTCCCGTTGTTATGCCTATGGAATTTAATAGCGAAATAACCTCACGTTTCATTAACCCAATGGACAATAATCCACTATATATCATCACCGGACCCACGGCCTCGGGAAAAACTGCCAAAGCCGTAGCTTTGGCTAAAGCCATAGGAGGCGAAATCATAAGTGCCGATTCTCGTCAAATATATCGTGGTATGGATATAGGCACAGGCAAAGACTTGGACGAATATGGTCCGGTTCCCTACCATCTTATCGACATATGCGATGCGGGGTATCGATACAATCTGTTTGAATATTTACGCGATTTTAAAACCGCATACAATGATATTTCATCACGAAAGAAAAATACTATCTTATGCGGAGGCACCGGATTATATGTCGAAAGTGTGATAAAAGGAATAGAACTACCTCCGGTGCCCGAAAATCCCGGATTACGGAATGAACTATCAGGCAAGACTTTGCCTGAATTAACCCGTATGCTTGGCGAAATGAAAACATTGCACAATGTCACCGATGTTGACAGTTGCAAACGCGCCATCCGAGCTATCGAGATACAAAAATATTACCACGACAATCCCGACCTACAAATCAAAACAACACCACATCCCATGAAAAATGCCATTGTCATAGGCATATACATCGACAGGGAAAACAGGCGGCAGAAAATATCACAACGATTGCACGCCCGACTTGAAAACGGAATGGTCGATGAGATAAAACGTCTTATCGACAACGGTGTGACACCCGAAAACCTCATTTATTACGGACTTGAATATAAATACGTCACACAATGCGTAACCGGAGAAATCTCATATGATGAAATGTTCTCACGCCTTGAAATTGCTATCCACCAATTTGCAAAGCGGCAAATGACTTGGTTCCGTGGTATGGAACGACGCGGCACCCACATTAATTGGCTTCCGTTTGACATGAATAACGAAGATTTTGTGGCTTCAGTTGCCAAACTCGCGGCGGGAACTGTCGATTTTAAGCAAGATAAATAACTGTGTGGAGAATGCCAACAATGCCGACCCCCCATAACTAAACAGTGGCAACGGAATTCCTATCACAGGACTCAATCCCACCACCATGCCAATGTTTATGCCCAAGTGGAATATCAAATATGATGCTACACAATATGCATAAACGCGGCCAAAGGCCCGCCGTTGCCGCTCGGCAATATGAATTATGCGCAATATTAATGCAAGGTATAAAACCAACACCGTCGTTGTACCCACAAACCCTTCCTCTTCTCCAATGGTACAAAAAATGAAGTCGGTATGCTGCTCAGGTACATATTTAAGCTTTGTCTGTGTTCCGTTAAGGAATCCTTTACCGGTGACACCACCCGAACCTATGGCAATTTTCGACTGATTTACATTATATCCGGCACCACGCAAGTCTTCTTCCAGCCCAAGAGAAACCTTAATACGCATCTGTTGATATGGTTCAAGAGCATTATTAAATGCATAATCCACTGTAAACATAAATCCTACCGAAGCCAATACAAACAACACCGTGGGGATTACTTTCTTTACCTTCTCGACCGACATTACAACAACCAAATAAACAACAGCACCGCCTATCAATGTGAAAAAGAATAACAATCCATTAATATTAACACCCACAAACGTTAATCCATAAACGGCCAATCCACATCCTATAAAGCCAATAAGCATATTGCGCGCCGTTTTCAGTGATTTGCCATAAAATGCCACCATGCACAACATGATTGCAAGAATGAGCACAAATGTAATAAATTCACCTAACGGTATGCCCATCAACATCGATTCGGAATATTTTATGACTATCACAAAAAAAGTAATAGCACATAAACCCGCGAAAAGCACAAATCCGCTCATGCCTTCACGGTAAAGCACAAATACAAGTGACGTATATACGATTGCCGACCCGGTTTCCTTCTGTAAGAAAATCAATATTATGGGAATAACGATTATCGCTATGGCTTTAAGATAATTCTTATAGCTGCGGTTCAATACGAAATTATACCCACTGAAAAGTTTGGCAAGAGCAAGTGCTGTGGCAAATTTGCCGAATTCGGCCGACTGGAAGCTTATGGGACCAAGCACAATCCACGATCGCGACCCATTTATATCGGTCGCCACAAATATCGTAAGCACCATCAAAAATACGGCCACGCCATAAATAGGATAAGCATATGCCTCAAAGAATCGCCTGTCGATGATAAGTATGCAAAAGCCCACAACAAGCGAAATACCCATCCATAAAAATTGCCGGCCCGAAAATTCTGCCAGCGAAAACATACTGGCTTGGTCATAATCATAACTTGCCGCATATATACTCACAGCTCCACACACCATTAGCGTGGCATATAATATCACAAGCACCCAATCTATCGATCGAAATGCCGAACGAGCCTCATATTTAGTGTTTCTTAACTCCACTGTACAAAATCGTATTTGATTCAAGCATACGCTGTTCAAGATATTTACGCTGCGGCGAGATTTCTCCGGTCAGATATTTCTCCATCATCAATCCGCCAATGGGAACACCATATGTAGCTCCAAACCCGGCGTTCTCGACATATACGCAAATTGCAATCTTCGGATTATTCATCGGTGCAAATCCCATAAATGCCGAGTGGTCTCGTCCATGCGGGTTTTGCGCCGTTCCGGTCTTACCGCACACCTCCACATCCCCGAAACTTGCATTACGACACGTACCGCCAACTACGGCCATGCGCATACCTTCTACAATATCTTCATAATACTTCCGTTCGATTGTGGGGTAACGTTTTTCCTTATACAAGCTCGCAATAGTATCGCCTTCCACTTCCTTGACAACGTGTGGCGTTATAAAATATCCCCGATTGGCAATCGTGGCACATAAGTTTGCAATCTGCAATGGGGTTGCTAAAATTTCGCCCTGCCCTATAGCAATGGATATAATGGTATTGGCACTCCAACGCCCTTCGCCATATATTTTACTGTAAAATGCACTGTTCGGAATAAATCCGCGGCTTTCACCAGGCAAATCGATACCGAGTTTATAACCATACCCCATCGACACCATGTGATTTTTCCACACCTCAAACGCACGGGCAGGTGTACCATACTTCGACCGTCGATCGATCATATTTTTCAACCCCCAACAAAAATAAGCATTACACGATGTACGTATGGCCGGTTTCAAGGTTATTGGCGATTCATGTCCGTGGCAGCCTACTCTTAATCCACCATTTATATATCCGTGATGGCAAGGATAAGATGTCGTCAAGTTTACAATCCCTTCCTGTTCAAGTATAAGTCCTTGTGTGGGTTTAAATGTTGATCCCGGTGGATATGCCGCCATTATAGACCTGTCATACAGCGGCTTGTAAGGATTACGCACAAGTTCACGATAATTTTTTCCACGTTCACGGCCGACAAGTGTCGTAGGATCATATGTTGGACTCGATACCATTGCCAATATCTCACCTGTTGATGGCTCTATGGCTACTATTGCTCCAATCTTATTTTGCATAAGCATTTCACCATACTCCTGTAACTCTATATCGATGCCTAATTTAAGGTTTTTACCCGAGATGGCCCTAACATCTTGCCGCCCGTCATCATATCGTCCTTGTATCTTACCATAAGCATCTCTTATGAGTATTTCCACCCCCTTTTCGCCGCGTAATTGCCGTTCATAACTCTTCTCAATGCCAAGGTCTCCCGTATAATCGCCTGAACGATAATAATCGTCTCGCTCGATATCTCGGCTGTTAACTTCCCTGATATTGCCCAGAATATTGGCCCCTGCGATATGGTTATACTGCCTTAATATCCTTTTTTGGATAAAAAAACCGGGATAACGATACAGTTTTTCTTGAAGCCGCCCGTAATCTTTCGCCGACAAGTGCGACATAAACGTCTGTTGTGAATATGACGAATATCCCGGATTTCGACGCATATCCGCCATACGCTTGTCAAATTCCTCTCTACTTATTTGTAATGTTTTGCAAAAATCGGTAGTGTCAAACGGTTGCACATCCCTTGGTATCATCATCACATCATAAGCCGGCTGGTTATACACGATAAGTTCCCCGTTACGGTCATATATCAACCCGCGTGACGGATATACCGTTTTACGCAAAAAGGCATTTGAGTCGGCATTTTCTTTATACCGGCTATCGGCTACCTGTAATTCAAATAATCGTATAATGAATATTAGCACTAAAACGACTACAAATCCGCCAACGACATACTTACGCTTTTCAAGCCTATAATCTTTTCTCACTGTGTCTTGTTGTAGCTATACTGTCAAAACCCAATAACATTAGGAATGTAAGCACGCTGCTCGATATTATCCTCAGCAGCGTTATCTCGAAGTGCCGCAAAGTAAATGCCTGAATGAAAAATACTGCAATGCAATAAAGCAAAACAGCCGTCAGCATATACTTGGCATATACCACAAGCCCCAATGAACGCATCGACGGTACCGGATTGCCCAAATCATCTTCACGAGGAAAATATAACTGGAACACCCACTTGCGGCTTGCCGCAAGAATTGTGGAAGCAAGCGCATTCATGCCCTGTGTGTCACTAAATATATCCACACCCAATCCCAACAAAAACGACAGGCACATTACCCAGTTGGCCGACATATTCATCGGCAGCCTTATGATAAAATATATAAACACTATCGGCACAGCCACACCAAACAAGCATATACGGTTGCATATAACCTGGGCGAGCAACATACCGATAAATAACATCGCAAATTGTAATACCTGCTTACTCAATTCCAACCTCCTTTCTTGCTATTATAATCGGCAGCCTCAAGGGCATCCAGCTCACCTTTCATACCGTTTTTTATAGCTCTTACTGTACTTAACCGCGAAAAATCGGTGGTTAGCTTTATTTTCAGTGTATAAAAATTATCATCATTAGTAGGCATACGGTCTTCAATGGTTCCCACTATCAATCCCTCGGGAAACACTGCCGAGTATCCACTGGTAATGATTGTGTCACCTTTTTCAAATTTCACATGGCGTGGAAGTTCCTCCAAAACTGCATATTGCGGACTTACGCAATCCCACACAAGGCTTCCGAAAAAATCACTGTTTTTTACCTTGCACGATAATCTTAAATTAGGATTAAGCAATGAAATTATGCGAGCCGAATGTTCTCCCACTACATTCACTATACCTACCACACCGTTTTGGTCCACTACACCCATTTCAGGCATCACACCATCGGCCTTGCCGCGATTAATTGTTATGTAATTATGCGGTTGCGATATACTGTTACTTATCACATGGGCTATAACGAAATCGAAGTTGCTGTAGTTACCCGGCATTGTACTTGTATCAGGAAGTAACATCTTGTAATCATTTATTTGATTACGCAGGCTCACAACTTCATTCTCAAGCATGGCATTACGTTGCTGCAAATCTTCATTAATGCCTCGCAAATGAAAATAAGAGGTAACATTATTAAAAAGCCCGTATATCGAACTGCTCACAGCGTTAGCCGAAGTAAGATAAATGGAATGTTGATACGGATTGCTTTGAAACAGTAGCAAGCAACTTACCACTGTCAAAAGCAGAAAAACAAACCAAGAACTGTGCTTTATGATAAAATCCAGTAAATTTTTCACTTCTTTAT
Organism: uncultured Bacteroidales bacterium; assembly: GCA_949289215.1. Classification (GTDB taxonomy): domain Bacteria; phylum Bacteroidota; class Bacteroidia; order Bacteroidales; family Muribaculaceae; genus Avimuribaculum. The sequence goes on from CASENC010000004.1 coordinate 24,241, forward strand.
AGCCTTTTTAAGCCTGTCGATGTCGGCGTGTTTATACGCAAACTGTCGGGGAAGCATAATTAAAAACTTTCCCGACAATTCCCGTAAGTTTCACACCACACTCATTATGTGGTTTATCTTATCAAGAAGTTGAAACGGCTGATATTCTTCAAGGCCACACCGGTACCTTTTGCCACAGCGTGCAATGGATCCTCGGCTATGCGGAACGGTATGCCTATTTTATCGGTAAGCCGCTTGTCAAGACCTCGCAACAATGCGCCACCCCCTGCAAGATAAATGCCATTTGACACAATGTCGGCATACAACTCCGGAGGTGTTTGTTCAAGGGCACTAAGCACCGCTGCCTCAATTTTCGATATCGACTTCTCGATACAGTGGCATATTTCCTGGTAAGACACAGGCACCTCCATCGGCAAAGCCGTCATTTGATTCGGTCCGTGAACAATATAATCCTCGGGGGGATTCTCAAGTTCGGTAAGAGCCGACCCCACATTTATCTTTATAAGCTCGGCTGTACGCTCCCCCACTTTCACATTGTGTGCACGGCGCATATGCTCCATTATATCATCGGTAAGGTCATCACCGGCAATGCGTATGCTCTTGTTGCTGACAATTCCGCCAAGCGATATTACGGCAATCTCGGTGCTGCCGCCACCTATGTCCACAATCATGTTACCCTCGGGTGCTTCCACATCAAGCCCTATGCCAAGTGCTGCTGCCATAGGCTCGTAAATCATGTACACGTCACGGCCACCGGCGTGTTCCGACGAATCTCGCACAGCACGTATTTCCACCTCGGTGCTGCCCGACGGGATACACACCACCATGCGCAACGACGGGGAAGCAAACCAATGGTTCTTTGAACTAACCATTTTCACCATGCCGCGAATCATCAATTCGGCAGCATTAAAATCGGCAATCACGCCATCGCTCAATGGGCGTATCGTGCGAATGTTTTCCGGCGTTTTTCCATGCATCTGTTGTGCACGTTCACCCACGGCTATCAATTTTCCGCTTCGATTGTCAAGTGCCACAACCGACGGTTCATCCACAACAATCTTGTCGTTATGTATTATAATAGTATTGGCCGTTCCAAGGTCAACAGCTATTTCTTGCGTTAACGAAAAAAGTCCCATGTTGCTTCAATCAATTATAGCTTTAATGTTTAAAGTGACGTACGCCGGTCGTAACCATTGCCACACCATTGTTGTTGCAATATTCTATCGACTCATTGTCACGTATCGAACCACCGGGTTGGATCACTGCCGTCACACCTGCCTTGTGTGCAATCTCCACGCAATCGCCAAACGGGAAGAAAGCATCCGATGCCATTACAGCACCATTCAAATCAAAGTTGAAGCTGTGTGCTTTTTCTATAGCCTGCTTCAAGGCATCGACACGTGATGTTTGACCTATGCCACTTGCGCACAATTGCTTGTTCTTGGCAAGGACAATTGCATTACTCTTGCTGTGCTTTACTATCTTATTGGCAAAAAGCAAATCTTCAATTTGGCTTGCATCGACAGCCTTAGTAGTGACCTGCTTCAACTCTTCAGGGGTTTCGATGTGGCTGTCACGCTCTTGGCCCAACGCACCGTTCAAGATAGTACGATATTGCATTGTCGGACGAACAAATGGTTTCTGCACAAGAATTATGCGATTTTTCTTTTGTTCAAGTATTTTCAGAGCCTCTTCGCTGTATGAGGGAGCTATGCACACTTCAAAGAATATCTTATGCATCTCCTCGGCAGTTGCTGCATCTACTTCGGCATTGGTAATCAGCACACCGCCAAAGGCCGAAACCGGGTCACCGGCAAGCGCATCCTTCCATGCTTCAAGCACAGTGGGACGTGATGCAAAACCACAAGCATTGTTGTGCTTCAATATGCCGAAAGATGTCTCGGTGAAATCAGCCATCAAGTTAACGGCAGCATCAATGTCAAGCAGGTTGTTGTAAGAAATTTCCTTACCATGCAACTGGGTAAACATTTCATCGAAATCGCCGAAGAAATAACCTTTTTGATGCGGGTTTTCACCATACCGCATAACTTTTGCCCCATCTACGGCAAACCGCAGTGCCGACGGTTCATCTTGATCAAAGTAGTTGAAGATGTGGGAATCATATGCGCTCGATACGGCAAATGCTTCTTTGGCAAACCAACGGCGGTCTTCTTCGGTAGTGCTTGCTGAACCATATTCCATGAATTTATTGTAAAGCGGCTCATATTGGGCTTTCGATGCCACAATCACTACATCCTTATAATTTTTGGCAGCCGCACGTATTAGCGAAATACCGCCTATGTCGATTTTCTCGATAATGTCGGCGTGCGACGCACCCGATGCAACTGTATCTTCAAACGGATACAAATCGACTATCACAAGGTCGATTTCCGGAATATCATATTTTGCAATTTGCTCCTTGTCTCCTTCATTGTCGCGACGGTTGAGTATGCCACCAAACACTTTCGGGTGCAACGTCTTAACCCTGCCGCCTAATATCGACGGATATCCGGTGAGATCCTCCACGGCATCACACTTATATCCTTGCTGTTGTATGAACGACTGTGTACCACCTGTCGAAAGCAAGCGTACTCCGTTGTCATTCAATATTTTCAAAATCTTGTCTAAACCATCTTTGTGATAGACAGAAACTAATGCTGTCTTGATTTGTTTGTTCTCAGCCATTTTATAAAAATTACTTCTTTATATTTATGCTGCAAAATTACTAAATTAACAGCATTATTCATTACAAAAAATCGAATAAAATGGCCATCAGTATCTTATTGACTGATTTCCAACGCCATACACTCACCCCCACATATTAATTTGACAATATGCTTGCAGCCGACCCGATTTGTAATTACTTTTGCATCGAAAGGTTGAAAAACAAAACTATCGTGTACGAACCATTAGCTGAACGATTGCGACCAAAGTCGCTTGACGAATATATCGGCCAAACGCACCTTGTCGGCCCGGGAGCAGTGCTACGCAAAATGATTGAATCGGGCAACATTTCCTCATTTATATTATGGGGCCCCCCGGGCGTAGGCAAAACCACGCTTGCAAAAATCATAGCGGCACAGACACAAGTTCCGTTTTACACTTTGTCGGCAGTGACCTCGGGCGTAAAAGAGGTGCGGGATATCCTTGACCGCTGCAAGCAAGACGCCATAAGTGTTTTTTCCAAAGGCCGCCCAATCTTGTTCATCGACGAAATACACCGTTTCAACAAGTCGCAGCAAGATTCGCTGCTCGGTGCAGTGGAACAAGGAATAGTGACCCTGATTGGCGCAACCACCGAGAATCCTTCTTTTGAAGTAATCCGACCGTTATTGTCACGTGCACAAGTCTATGTATTGCAGCCTCTCGATAAAAACGACTTGCTGAAATTGCTCGACCGCGCCATTACCACCGATAAAATATTTCAAAACCGGGAAGTGCGTATCGAGGAAACCGAGGCACTGCTGCGATACTCCGGCGGCGATGCACGCAAATTGCTCAACATCCTTGACCTGATTATGCAATCACTCAGTGCCAACGAGCCATTTGTCATAAACGATGCTATCGTCACCGATCGCCTTCAACAAAACCCAATGGCTTTTGACAAAAACGGTGAAATGCACTATGACATTATCTCGGCCTTCATAAAGTCGATACGAGGCAGCGACCCCGATGCTGCCGTATATTGGCTTGCCCGACTTATCGCCGGAGGCGAAGACCCCAAATTCATTGCACGCCGCCTTGTGATACTTGCAAGTGAAGATATAGGACTTGCCAATCCCAATGCCTTATTACTTGCCAATGCCACATTTGACGCACTTACAAAAATCGGGTGGCCCGAAGGTCGCATTATCCTCTCGGAATGTGCCATATACCTTGCAACATCACCTAAAAGCAACTCGGCTTACATGGCTATCAATGCTGCCCTGCAATATGTTCAACAGACGGGCAACCTCCCTGTTCCGCTGCACTTGCGCAACGCTCCAACCAAGCTGATGGAAGAACTTGGATATGCCAAAGACTACAAATATGCCCACGATTACCCCGGCAATTTTGTACGCCAAGAGTTCATGCCGCACGAGAGCAAGCACCCCACATTTTATAATCCGGGACAAAATCCTGCCGAATACAAAACAAAAGAACGTATGGACATACTGTGGGGAAGGCAGCAACCCAAAGAGTAATGCAAATCGCACTTTTAGAGTATGTTATACATTAATTAGGGATATTTTTCATTAATCCACCTTGCCAAATAGCTTAATTTGTGTAACTTTGTAAAGTTGAACCGACTCATGGTTTACGCTGCCTGAGCCATTACATAAAGCTTGATTATCAAATAATTAATTTAATATATTAACATATCTATTTTATGAGTTTGAATATCGTTGTCTTGGCAAAACAAGTGCCCGACACTCGTAATGTAGGCAAAGATGCTATGAAAGAAGATGGCACCATCAACCGTGCCGCACTTCCTGCAATCTTCAACCCCGAAGACCTCAACGCATTGGAACAAGCCCTGCAACTGAAAGAACAAAATCCAGGTTCTACAATCACCATTCTGACCATGGGTCCTCCACGTGCAGCCGAAATCATTCGCGAAGCAATGTACCGAGGGGCAGATACCGGTATCGTGCTAACCGACCGTGCTTTTGCCGGAGCCGACACCCTTGCCACTTCCTATGCTTTGTCAGTGGCTATTCGCCACATTGGCAAGTATGATATCATCATCGGCGGCCGTCAAGCCATCGATGGCGATACCGCACAAGTAGGACCGCAAGTTGCCGAAAAACTCGGCTTGCCACAAGTAACATATGCCGAGGAAGTAAAAGTCGCCGACGGCAAAGCCACCATCAAGCGCCGCCTTGAACATGGAGTCGAAACCGTAGAATGCCCGTTGCCACTCGTTGTTACTGTAAATGGCTCGGCAACACCATGCCGACCTCGCAACGCTCGACTTGTACAAAAATACAAGTATGCCGTTACTCCAAGTGAAAAAGCCACCTTGCCCGAAGAAAAGTCAAAGCTCGTTGATGCACGTCCATACCTCAATTTATATGAATGGAGCGCAACTGAAGTAAATGCCGAACCTGAACAAATTGGTTTGGCCGGATCTCCCACAAAAGTTAAGGGCATCGTGAACGTCGTATTCCAAGCCAAAGAAAGCAAAACGCTTGAAGGCAAGGATGATACAGCTATCGAGGAACTCATAAAAGACCTTATTGCCAACCATACGATAGGCTGATTTTCCCATCTCACTCACATTTGTTTAAACACACTTAGAAACAACTATGGCAGATATTAATAATTTAATAGTATATTGCGAATATGAAGATGGCAAAGTGGCCGACATCAGTTTGGAACTGCTCACTAAAGGACGCACCCTTGCCACTCAATTAGGCGTGAAACTCGAAGCCCTTGTCATTGGCGATAAGCTTACAGGAATCGAGAACCAGTTATATCCTTATGGTGTAGATACAGTTTACAAGGTTGAAGATCCGCGCTTGTACCCCTACACCTCTCAGCCCCACGCATCGGTAGTCATAAATCTATTCAAGGAAATCAAGCCGCAAGTGTGCCTGATGGGTGCTTCAAGCATCGGTCGCGACTTGGGCCCACGCGTTTCTTCTTCGCTGCACAGCGGATTGACCGCCGACTGTACTTCTCTCGAAATAGGCGACCATACCGATGCCAAAACAGGTAAGGAATACCACAATTTGCTCTACCAAATCCGTCCGGCTTTCGGTGGCAACATCGTAGCAACAATTGTCAACCCCGAGTGCCGCCCACAAATGGCAACCGTGCGCGAAGGTGTGATGAAAAAAGAAATTTTCGATGAAAATTACAAAGGCACAGCTATCGACCTTGACGCCAATAAATATGTAAGCGACGCCGATTTCGTGGTAAGCATAATAGATCGCCATATCGAGAAGTCGAAAATCAACATCAAGAATGCTTCGATAATTGTTGCCGGTGGATATGGAGTAGGCAGCAAAGAGAATTTCCAAATGCTATTCCAGCTTGCCGAAACACTCGGTGCCGAAGTTGGCGCATCCCGTGCCGCAGTCGATGCCGGTTTCACCGAACATGAACGTCAAATCGGTCAAACAGGTGTTACGGTTCACCCCAAGCTATATATTGCTTGCGGTATATCGGGACAAATACAGCACATTGCCGGTATGCAAGACAGCTCAATTATCATTTCGATAAACAACGACCCCAAGGCTCCTATCAATACCATCGCCGATTACGTTATCACCGGCGACATCGAAGAGGTCGTTCCGAAACTTATCAAGTATTACAAAAAGAACTCTAAGTAAACCTCACATTTACCGAAAAGATGGCTAATTTTTTTAACGACAATAAAGACCTGAAGCATCATTTGCACCACCCGTTGATGCAGAAGATTGTTGCATTGAAAGAACGCAACTACACCGATTGCGAAAAATTTGATTATGCTCCCCTCAACTTCGAGGATGCAATGGATTCTTATGAAAAAGTGCTGGAAATCGCCGGGGAAATCGCCGGGGAAATTGTGGCACAAAATGCCGAAAGCGTTGACCACGAAGGGCCACACTTGGTTGACGGCCATGTGGAATATGCCGAAGGCACAAAACAAAACCTTGATGCCCTTGTAAAAGCCGGCTTGATGGGTATTTCACTTCCTCGCCGTTACAACGGCCTTAACTTCTCTCTCGTTCCTTATATCATGGCTGCCGATATGGTAAGTCGTGCCGATGCCAGTTTCGTAAACATTTGGGGCTTGCAAGACTGTGCCGAAACAATATATGAATTTGCCAATGAAGACCAACGTCAACGTTTCTTGCCTCGTGTATGCGCCGGCGAAACCATGGCAATGGATCTTACCGAACCCGATGCCGGTAGCGACTTGCAGGCTGTTATGCTCAAGGCTACCGAAGCCGAAGATGGTACTTGGCGATTAAACGGTGTTAAGCGTTTCATCACCAACGGCGACGGACAAATCGGACTTGTATTGGCTCGTTCCGAAGCCGGTTCACATGATGGCCGCGGTCTTTCGATGTTTATCTTCGACCACAAGAACGAACCCGGATTGACGGTACGCCGCATCGAAAACAAAATGGGAATCAAGGGGTCGCCAACATGCGAACTTGTATTCAAGAACGTGAAAGCCGAGTTGTGCGGCTCTCGCCGCATGGGGCTTATCAAATATGTGATGGCTCTTATGAACGGTGCCCGCCTTGGAATTGCAGCACAATCTGTCGGTGTAAGTGAAGCTGCCTATCGTGAAGCATACAACTATGCACTCGATCGCCGCCAGTTTGGCAAAGCCATCATTGAATTCCCGGCAGTTGCCGAAATGCTCGCAATGATGAAAGCCAAACTCGATGCTTCTCGCTCGTTGCTCTATGAGACAACTCGTTTCGTAGATATGTACAAGACCTACGAAGATATTGCTCGCGAACGCACACTCACTCCCGAGGAACGCGCCGAAATGAAATATTACTCGAAACTCGCCGATGCTTTCACCCCGATGTCAAAAGGGATGGGCAGTGAATTCTGTAACCAAAACGCATATGACAGTATCCAGGTTCATGGAGGGTCGGGCTTCATGAAAGATTATGCTTGCGAACGCATCTACCGTGATGCACGCATCACATCGATTTACGAAGGTACCACCCAGCTACAAGTCGTTGCAGCAATTCGCCACGTGACCACAGGCACATACCTTAACAAGATTAACGAGTATGCAACTGAAACTTACGCCCCCGAATTGAAACCGTTGCAAGACCGACTCGCTGCAATGACCAAATTGTATGCCGATGCCGTAGATCGCGTAACCACACTTAAGAATACCGAATACACCGATTTCCATGCACGCCGCATGGTGGAAATGGCCGGACATATTATCATGGGTTACTTATTGCTTGGCGATGCTACCCGCTGTGCCGACTTTATGAAATCGGCCAATATATATGTACGTTTCGGTGAAGCTGAAGTCAACCGTCATTACAAGTTCATAACCGAATTTGCCCCCGAAGACTTCACCGCCTACTACAAGCACGAAGCATAATATACACATCACCTGCTTACAAAATAAAGCCCCTAACACAGATGTTGCCGGGGGCTTTATTCTTATCTATTGGTGTCCGCTAAAAAATAGTAAGGCGTAAAATTCATGTCCGCAATGCCCATAAACAGGCGTTGCGGATACTTTTTTTGAAAGCCAAGCCCCCGTCAGTCAAAAAGTGAGGGTTCCGGAGGGTGTTCCCGTGCATCTTCGAGTATTTTGACCCAGTCCTTTTCGGGGCATTCAAAGAAGGTGTAGCAGTTGAC
>CASENC010000005.1 GCA_949289215.1 uncultured Bacteroidales bacterium
TCCAAGTCAGAAATCCTCAAGTTCAGCCGTGAAAACGGCGGAGAACGCTACGTAAAGCGTTTCGATGCGTGGCAACATCTGGTAGTGATGCTCTATGCCACAATCAAACGTTTTGACTCCCTGCGCGAAATCAGCGACTCGATGTTCCCCGAGGCCCGTAAGCTGGCGCACCTTGGCATAAGCGTGATGCCGCGGCGCAGCACGCTCTCCGACGCCAACGCCCGCAGGCCGGAGAAGGTGTTCGGCCTCATTTACCGCAGCCTCTATGACAGGTACAGGGAGGAGCTTTCCTCGGACAGCCGCAGGCGGCAGGTGCCATCATGGCTCAAACGCCTGCAAATCATCGATTCCACCACGATAACGCTGTTTTCCAACCTCGTGTTCAAGGGAGTGGGCCGCCACCCGAAGACGGGCAGGAAGAAAGGCGGCCTGAAAGTCCACATGAACATCCACGCCAACGAAGGTGTACCCTCGGATATACGTTTCACTTTGGCGGCGACCAACGACAGCTTCATGCTCGCACCTTCCAACTACGCCGCCGGGGAGGTCATCGCCATGGACAGGGCCTATGTTGATTACACGAAGTTCGAGGAACTGACCCGGCGGGGTGTCGTTTATGTCACTAATAAAAAGTTTTAGCGAACAACAATAATTTCAATTCATATCTCCACTAACCCTATTGATTTGAGGTATTCATAGGTGCCGTTATAAAATTCTGGAAGTCGGGTTGCATCTTCCGGGAAACCGTTGACTGTTTTGTTGGGGTTGCCCTCTGGGACGCAAATGACCATGCCGATGCGGGCGCGTGTTAGGAGAACACGGTATGCATTTAACATGTATTTCCTTCGCTCAAGGCTGTTTTCGGTTTTGCCGACTTCTTCTCTCCAGGCTGTTCGGCCGTTGAAGTTATAATATTTCCACTGTCCGTTTTCGCATCTTAAGTCGGCATCCCATAAGACGCAGGTGTAATCCAGTTCGAGCCCTTGAACTTGAATTTCGGTGGCAGCGTATTCGAGGAAGTTGGATGACCGGATGTCGGTTTTATCCTCTAGGAACCAGTGTACGGCATTTTCGTCGCCTTGAGCCAGAATATCGACAGCCAAGGGTCTGAACCGTGCGGCAGTCTTGCTGACTAGCACACCTGATCGTTGTGAGCCTCTGGTGTTCTTTCGCAGCCAAGTTCTTGCCTTGGACATGTCTCTTGTCAGCACAATAGGATAGTGTTCTTTTATTGTGTTGTACCATGTAGAAGCATCCGGATTGAAAGAGAGCAAAGAGTGCACAAACGCAGAGAGGCTCTCAGCTCTAAATGAACGTAAACAGACTCCCAGATGGAGCTCAGGAGAGAAGGTAACATTGTTATTGCCGGTTAAAAGTTCATTGACTCGGCCTTCGGCATATTCCGCTTCGGTCAGTTTGTCGGAGATATAAATTTGCCAGTGTGTGAATTTCTCGTTGAGTGCTTTGATCCACTCTGATATGCCGGCTTCTCCTGTGTTGATTTCCTGTCCGCCACCGACTAGACACACGATAGTTGCCCAATCTTCCCTGAGATCTAAGGACCAGATCAAAAAGGCTGCTTCGGAGTAAGGAAAGTTTGGCACCTTAAGTTTGTTTCCATAAGTACCCCCTCTTTTGAGGTAGTCAGCGAGCCTTTTATGTGTCCAAGAACGTTGAGCTTCATCGAAGATGGCAACATGCTCCACTTCACCATACCCGGACTTTGTCAGCTTCATTGCTTTCTTCGGGTCAATCTCTAGGACACCGTTTTCAACTGGATTTTTAATCTTGGCCAGCATGTTGTCGCGGTAGCGGTGAATCATCTGTATGAATTTACCGATTTCTCTTCGAGAGTCTGACATGTTCTTTTTCTCGCCTCGAGCTTTGCATTTCTTTTGATTGTCGATAGCCAAAGTCTCGGTAAGTACTGCGACTAATGGGCCATTGCCTGACAGATAAACAGCACCCTCGTCTTCAATCAATTTATCTCCATTCTGATAGGATTGTTTGACAGCGACGTCCAGCCCGACAAGCGTCTTACCCGCTCCGGGTACGCCGGTCACAAAGCAGATACTTTTCTCTCCTTTCTCTCGGCTGGTTTTGATTACATCGAGGATGTACGCAATGGTCCGGTCGGTCGATACCTTGTCAGCCTCGTGGCGGGTAATGTCTTCTACCGAGTGATTTTCATAGAGTCTTTTTGCGGCCTCAATGATGGTTGGGGTAGGTGAGTAAGGGCTGATAACCCAGTCGGCTCCTAAGCTGGGATCCGGGGCTGTAGCTCCGGCATGTGTCATAACATCTGCAATGAGCTTTTGCAATTCGTTGGTGCCAGTCACTAATGGGTTGTATATGGAATCGTCATATACCGAAGGAATGAACTTGTTTGAACTTGTTCGGAATCGAGTAGGTACGAGAATCGGGATAATGATCCTGTTTTGACTTAAAAGGTGAAAATTTTTAAGGTCAAGGGCATAGTCCATGACCTGCTCCATATTGGATTGAAGCACGTCTCGTTCTCCAACCTTGAACTCGAGGCAGAAGATCAGGCCACGAAGCAGTAATACAACATCGATACGTTTTCCAAGTCGTGGAATGTCATACTCGAAAATCACCTGTCCATATTCGTCTTTCCACGGTTGTAGGATTTCCTGCATTATAAGAATTTCGTTGGCCCATGCATCATTGGTCGTAGTAAGTACAGCACCGTGATAATTGTTCACAAAACATCCTAACAGCGCATCGGGAGACAACTGCAAGAACTCGCGGATTGTAGAATTATATAGACATCGTGCCATAGATTGTATGTTAAAAATCAATATGTTGATGCTGCATGCAGTAGGATAGACAGCATTCACCATATTGATTTGCTAAGAGATATAAAGTTAAGATAATTACAATAAATAACAATGGCATATGAAATAATTTTGTTCTATAATCTTCATATGCCATTGTTTCTTGTGGTGGTTGGTATTTACATAATATCCATGTTTAGTGATTTAGTATTCGCCCCAAGCTTTTATCTCGATTTGGTCAAGTGTGAGGTCACAGAAAGCATCGATAAAAGCTGATGCTAAACGTGCGTTGGTAAGCAATGGTATGTTCAAATCGACTGCGGCACGACGTATTTTATATCCATTTGACAGTTCGGTTGATGACAAATTCTTGGGTATGTTCACTACCATGTCGATTTGTTTTTTATGCAGCATTTCAAGTGCTTGCGGTTGCTTGTCGCTCTCACTCGGCCAATAAACAAGTATTGCCGGAATGCCATTGTCGGTGAGAAATTTATGTGTGCCACCTGTGGCATATAGTGTATAACCCTTGTCGTGCAGTTTATGTGCGGCATCGAGCATATCCACTTTCTGCTTGGCTCCACCTGTACTGAGCAATACGCTCTTTTGGGGTATTTGTTGGCCTACCGAAAGCATGGCTTTCAGCAATGCCTCGGAAGTGTTTTCTCCAAGGCAGCCGACTTCTCCTGTTGAAGACATATCCACGCCAAGCACCGGGTCGGCACCTTGCAGGCGTGAGAATGAGAATTGCGATGCCTTGATGCCTACGTAATCAAGGTCGAAAGCATTTTTGTTAGGCTTTTCTACGGGAATGCCGAGCATTACCTTTGTAGCAAGGTCGATGAAGTTAATTTTTAGCACTTTCGACACAAACGGGAAACTACGTGAAGCACGCAGGTTGCATTCTATTACTTTTATATCGTTGTTCTTGGCAAGATATTGAATGTTGAATGGTCCTGATATGTTCAATGCTTTTGCTATTTGCCCGCTTATTTTCTTTATTCGGCGAATGGTTTCGACATATAACTTTTGCGGTGGGAATTGGATGGTTGCATCGCCTGAGTGAACTCCGGCAAATTCGATATGTTCGGAAATGGCATATAGCTTTATTTCTCCGTTCTGTGCCACTGCATCCCATTCAATTTCTTTTGCGTGTTGTATAAACGAACTTACTACCACCGGATGCTGTTTCGACACGTTGGCTGCGAGTTTCAGGAAACGTTCGAGTTCTTCTTCATTGGAACATACGTTCATGGCAGCACCGGAAAGCACGTATGACGGCCGCACGAGTACCGGGTATCCCACTTCTTCTACAAATTCCTTAATATCGGCCAGTGAAGTCAATTCACGCCAACGAGGTTGGTCGATGCCAAGTGAATCGAGCATTGATGAGAATTTGTGTCGGTCTTCCGCATTGTCTATGCTTTTGGCACTTGTGCCCAGGATGTTTACTTTTTCTGCGTCAAGGCGCGTTGCAAGGTTGTTTGGGATTTGTCCGCCGGTTGATAATATCACCCCGTGAGGCTGTTCAAGCTCAATGATATCCATCACACGCTCGAATGTGAGTTCGTCGAAGTATAGGCGGTCACACATATCATAGTCGGTCGATACAGTCTCGGGGTTATAGTTAATCATCACACTGCGCCAGCCTTCTTTCTTCACTGTCATCAGTGCATTTACACTACACCAGTCAAATTCTACCGAACTGCCTATGCGATATGCCCCTGATCCAAGTACAATTATCGAGCGATGGTCGTGCAGATAGGTGACATCGTTTTCATTGCCGTTGTATGTGAGATACAGGTAATTGGTTTGCGCCGGATATTCGGCAGCAAGCGTATCGATTTGTTTCACGCACGGCACGATATTGAGGCTTTTACGCAAACGACGCACGTCGAGATTTGCTTTTTCGGCATCGGTCATGCGCTCTTTAAGCACGGCACGTGCTATTTGAAAGTCGGAAAAGCCTTCACGCTTTGCCTGTTGCAACAAATCGGTTGAAAGTTCGTCCAATTCATTGCATTTCTCCAATTCCATCGCCGTGTTTACTATATTCCTTAGCTTATACAAGAACCACTTGTCGATTTTTGTCAGTTCGTGTATTTGGTCAACGGTGTATCCTTCACGGAAGGCACTTTCAATGACAAATATACGTTTGTCGGTAGGTTCTTTCAATGCTTTTTCTAAGTCGGCTACCTTGGTACGCTTGTTTTCAATAAAGCCGTGCATTCCTTGGCCTATCATTCGCAAACCTTTTTGGATAACCTCTTCGAATGTGCGGCCTATGGCCATTACTTCGCCCACCGACTTCATCGACGAACCTATTTCACGTTTCACGCCGTGGAACTTACCAAGATCCCAACGTGGTATTTTGCAAACGATATAATCGAGTGCAGGTTCGAAGAATGCCGATGTAACTTTCGTCACCGAATTCTTGAGTTCAAACAGTCCGTACCCAAGGCCCAATTTTGCAGCGACAAATGCAAGCGGGTATCCTGTGGCTTTTGATGCCAAAGCCGAGCTACGGCTCAAGCGTGCATTTACTTCAATCACTCGGTAATCCATTGAGCGAGGGTCGTAGGCATATTGCACATTGCATTCACCCACAATACCAATGTGGCGTATTATCTTTATTGCGAGTTCGCGAAGCAGGTGATAATCGGCATTTGAGAGCGTTTGTGACGGTGCCACCACAATACTTTCTCCGGTGTGTATGCCCAGCGGGTCGAAATTTTCCATGTTGCACACCGTGATACAATTGTCGTAACGGTCACGCACCACTTCATATTCTATTTCTTTCCAGCCTTTTAATGACTTCTCCACAAGTACTTGCGGCGAGAATGACAATGCTTTCTCGACCAGTGCCCGAAGTTGTTCCTCATTATCGCAGAACCCACTGCCGAGCCCACCAAGAGCGTATGCCGCGCGGACTATCACCGGGTATCCCAATTCATCGGCTGCCTTTACGGCATCTTCTATGCTTTCGACAGCTTCGCTTTTAATGGTTTTTACACCTATTTGGTCAAGTTTCTTTACAAACAGTTCGCGGTCTTCGGTATCCATGATGGCCTGAACCGGAGTGCCGAGTACTTGTACGCCGTATTTTTCAAGCACGCCGCTTTCATACAGCTTTACGCCGCAATTCAGGGCAGTTTGCCCGCCAAACGACAGCAATATGCCTTGCGGACGTTCTTTTGCAATAACTTTTTCGACAAAATAAGGCGTTACCGGCAAGAAATAAATCTTATCGGCAAATTCATCCGAAGTTTGTACTGTAGCGATATTCGGATTAATCAATATTGTTTCGATTGATTCTTCCTTTAGCGCTTTCAATGCCTGAGAGCCCGAATAATCGAATTCTCCGGCTTCGCCTATTTTCAATGCTCCTGAACCGAGCAGCAAGACTTTCTTGATTTCTCCCTTTTCCATAATTACACACTATGCGCTAAAGCAGTTTGATAAAATCGTCAAAAATAAACTCTGTGTCGGTAGGGCCGCCGCACGCTTCGGGGTGGAATTGAGCCGAGAAGAAAGGCTTGTTCTTGTGCCGTATCCCTTCGTTGGTATTATCGTTCATATTTATGAACAGCGGTTCCCAATCGTTGCCGAGCGTTGCTGTGTCAACGGCAAAACCATGGTTCTGAGAAGTTACGTAGCATTGTGTGGTGCCTATTTTCATTACCGGCTGGTTTTGGCTGCGGTGGCCGTATTTCAGTTTATATACCCGGGCTCCGGCGGCTTTTGACAACAGTTGGTTACCCATGCAAATGCCACAAATGGGTTTATCCTGGGTTATAGCCCGACGCAAATTTGCTACTGTTTCTTCGGCAAAGTCGGGATTGCCTGGGCCGTTTGAAATGAACAGGCCGTCATATTTGAGTTGTGAGAAGTCGTAATTCCAAGGAACTCTCACCACTTTCACGCCGCGGTTTACAAGGCAACGGATTATATTGTACTTCACTCCGCAATCGACCAGTACTACGGTTTTGTCTCCCTTGCCGTACTCTATGATTTCTTTGCAGCTTACGCGTGCCACAAGGTTTTCTTTGTTCGGGTCATGGAATTCTATGTCCATTCCGCCATCGATTACAATCTTGCCTAGCATTGAGCCTTTTTCGCGCAAACGCTTGGTGAGCGCACGGGTATCGATGCCATACACACCCACAATATTTTCATCGCGCAACCACTCGCTCAAGCTGCGGCCTGCCTGCCAGTGGCTGTAATCCCACGAATAATCTTGGCAGATGATTGCCTCGCAATGAATTTTGTCACTCTCGAAGTAGGTATCGGTTACATTGTCTTCGCTCCGCGGAGGTACGCCATAGTTACCCAGCATGGGATAGGTCGTCACTAATATTTGTCCGCTGTAAGACGGGTCGGTAAGGCTCTCGGGATAGCCGGTCATGGCTGTGCTGAAAACCACCTCGCCTGCGCACGGCTTATCGCTTCCGAACGAAAATCCCTCGAAAGTCGTGCCGTCTTCCAATGTAAGAACTGCTTTTTTTGTTTCTTGCATAGTGTACGATAGATGAATATTTTAATTTGCCGGTTTCCACCATCGTAAAAACCATGCAAAGTTAATTATTTTACAGCACTTCCACAACCACATAGCTTGTGGGCAAGTGCAAAATTTAAACAGGTTTTCTCTTAATTGCGACGGTTGGGGTTGCCTTCATAGTAGTTGATGAAAGCAAGGTTAACCATGCGGTTTCCGCCGGGGGTGGGGTAGTTGCCCGAGAAATACCAGTCGCCGGGATGCCCGGGGATTGATTTGTGCAACCCGTCGAGAGTCTGGTATATGATTTTCACCTCGGCCTCAGTTCCGGCAGGAGTTAGCATTTCTGCTATTTCGTCTGAAATTTCTTCGTCGGTAAATGGTGCATATATCTCGTTGACATAATTCACCACTTTTTCTTTTGGCAGGTTTTGCTGGGCTTTGCATTTCGCATACACGTCATCGATTATGTTTTGCATACCGCGTTTCTTCAGTAATCTGATGGCAGCACGGAAAGCGGCAAATTCGCTCATGCGTGACATATCTATGCCGTAATAGTCGGGGTATCGTACTTGCGGCGACGATGACACAATGATGATGCGGCGTGGGTGCAGGCGGTCGAGAATGCCTATGATGGACTGCTTCAGCGTGGTGCCGCGCACAATGCTGTCATCGATAACCACGAGATTGTCGATACCTTGTTTTACTTGCCCGTAGGTGACATCATATACATGTGCCGCGAGGTCGTCGCGTGAGTCGCCTTCGGTAATGAACGTACGTAATTTTATGTCCTTGATTGCTATTTTCTCACATCTAAGATGCTTGGTGTCGAGTATCTTGAGCAGTTGCTCTTTATAATCGGGTAGATTGGGGTCGAGATTGGAGATTTTGTCGGCAACTTGGACTTTTAGGAAGTGTTCCATGCCTTCCATGAGTCCTATGTACGCAACCTCGGCAGTATTTGGAATGAATGACAATACCGTGTTTTCAAGGTCGTTGTCAACAGCTTTCAAAATCGCCGGAGCTATTTCATGCCCCAATGCTTTGCGTTCGTTATATATGTCGGCATCGCTTCCACGCGAGAAATATATGCGTTCAAATGAGCATCGTTCATTTTTCTGTTCGCCCAAAATGTCGGTAATAGTTATGTCTCCTTTTTGGTTGACGATTATTGCCGAGCCGGGTGTCAGTTCCTTTACTTGGTCGATGTCGAGGTGCATGGTGGTTTGTATCACAGGGCGTTCCGAAGCCACAACCACTATTTCGTCGTCGTAGTAATAGAATGCAGGCCTTATGCCATGAGGATCGCGCAAGGCAAAAATGTCGCCGCTGCCCAGTGCCCCGCAAATTACAAAACCTCCATCCCATAACCGGCCCGGTTCGGTGATTATGTCGGGAATGGACAGGTTGGCCTCGATTTGCCTTGTGAGTTCTTTCCCGTCGAGACCTTGATTATGGTAAATGGAATAAAGGCGGTGATATTCATCATCGAGCCTGCTGCCGAGTTGTTCCAAAATGAGCACGGTATCGGCATAAATCTTCGGGTGCTGTCCTTCGCTGACAATTGAGTCGAATATTTCATCGACGTTGGTCATGTTGAAGTTGCCACACAGCATCAGGTTGCGTGAACGCCAGTTGTTTCGGCGCAAGAACGGGTGCACATACGAGATGCCCGACTTCCCCGTTGTGCTATAGCGAAGGTGTCCCATATATACCTCGCCGATAAAAGGTAAATCTTCTTCACGTTTGCAAGTTTCGCTTGCAGTGTTAACTGAGCGTTTTACGTTGTCGAAGATTTCTTGAATTGCCGAAGAACCTAATGCTCTTTCCCTGAAGATATATTCGTTACCGGGCATGGCATTCAGTTTTATACACCCCAGTCCGGCACCTTCTTGCCCGCGATTATGCTGTTTCTCCATGAGGAGATAGAGCTTGTTTAATCCGTAGAAACAAGACCCGTATTTCTCCTTGAAATATCCAAGCGGCTTGCGCAACCTTATCATTGCCACACCGCACTCATGCTTTAAAGTTTCCATGTCGCAAAATTACTACAAAAAGCCAATATAGCAGGCAAAAAATGTTCAAGATTTCTACTCTTTGCATATAATTTGCTGTGTTGGTGGCATTCGTTTGGTTTTTGCTTTTTCGTGCATACGGTTATTCTGTTTTTTTTGTGTATTTTTGCATACCGTGTATAAATTCTTGAATTATGAATAGTATGTTTGAAATATTGATGGACTTGCCGCTGTTTCAGGGTGTGAGCCGTGACAAGCTGTCGGAGTTGATAGAGAAGACCCCGTTCCATTTTCTGAAATTTGCCGATGGAGAGGAAATTGTGACAGCCGGCAGTGCATGTACGCATGTCAAGTTTGTTATTTCGGGAGAAGTGAAAATGACCATTCCGTGCCGTAATCTCAGGGTAAAAGTGTCGCAAATTTTATCGAGTCCCAATGTGCTTGGACATGATTACTTGTTCGGACGTCGCACCGACTATCCGTATGATGTTTATGGCAACGGAGAGTGTGGAATATTGCAAATCACAAAGCCCGATTTCATTAACATACTGCAAAGTGACAATATATTTTTGTTCAATATATTGAATATGTTATCGCGTAATTCGCAAAACAATGTGGAGGAATTGTTGTCGTTAAGTACCGGGTCGATATTCGAGCGGTTTGCATTTTTTGTGGTGTCACTTACGCAGCGTAATGCCCGTGAAGTGAAGATTTTGTATAAACAAAAAGATTTGTGCACTTTGCTGGGAATACAAAGGTCCTCGTTCATAAATGCCATGGATCGTTTACAAGAACAAGGCGTGATAGATTACACATTGTCGGAAATATTGGTGAAAGACCGTCGTGCATTGCTCGACATTGTTCATTCAATGGAATGATGGAATGGAAAATGCACCTGTAAAATTATGTGTGGTGCTGCCTTGCTATAATGAAGAGGCCGCGCTTGAATATTCTATAAAGTCGCTCAACGAAGTTCTTGCAGCCTTGGCAGGGGATAGGATTATAGATGCGGCATATAAATTGGTGTGCGTCGATGATGGAAGCGTTGACGGAACATGGCCGATGATTTGCAACTTGGCTCGGAATTATCAAGGGCGTTTGTCAGGTATTAAGTTGTCGCGTAATGTAGGGCATCAAAATGCCATTCTCGCAGGGCTTGAACATGTGCGGCAAGAAAATTTGTGCGAAGCCGTCATTACCATGGATGCCGATTTGCAAGATGATGTAGCAGCCATTAAAGAGATGGTGGAGAAATACAGGTTTGAAAACTGTGATATTGTACTGGGTGTGCGGCGCAGCCGTAAAAGTGACTCGTTGTTGAAGCGATATACGGCACAAATGTTTTACAGCCTGATGAAAAACACGCATACCCCTGTGGTGCCCGACCATGCCGAATATCGCCTTATGAGTCTCAGGGCAGTTGACTGCCTGTTGAAATATGGCGAGCGCAATGTGTTTTTACGCGGGATAATCACGTCAATGGGATTTAAGACAGGAATGGTGTATTATGATCGCCGTCCGCGACAGTTCGGAAGGTCGAAATATCCATTGGCACGAATGCTAAATTTTGCAGTCGAGGGCATAACGTCGTTTTCAATACGTCCCATTCGTTCTATATTCCTTATAGGAGTAGTGTCGTTGGTACTGACTTTGTCGGTAGGAATATATGTGCTTGCTGCGATACTGCTCGGGCGTACTTATCCGGGGTGGGCATCGCTTATGTTGTCGCTTTGGTTTCTTGGGTCGCTTATTCTTATCGCCCTCGGCATTATAGGTGAATACATCGGCAAGATTTACCTTGAGGTGAAGCAGCGTCCACGCTACTTTGTTGAATCCACGACATGGGGCGAGGAGGAAAAACGATGATGGTTTATATGACAAGTATGAAGTTCAGCAGATAATCTCGGACTTCGTTCCAGGAAAGGTATATTGCAGGGTTGCCGGGAATTAGCGGTATCGGCTGTTCGTTAAGGTCGGTGCGGACGTATATGTTGCCGTTTTCTGTTTTGAAAAAGATGAATTGCAGGTTGGCCGCCATAGGCACTATGGCATAATCCTTCCAGTTGTCTTTAACCTGGTCGAAGTAGTGGGTAAGGTAATGCCCGCCGTTGATTTGCAATAATGAAAGCAGCGGCATGAGTGTTTCGGCATGGGCAAAACGCAGGTTTGCAGCAACCGGTCGTCGCCCTTCCACCACCCGATCGGCAGCTTCCACAATTTCCTCCACTAACGGTATTGCCAACTCGGCAGGTGCGGAAGAAACGGTTGTGCCGCTGTATAACAGGTAATGTTCCATGTTGTCAATCGACCATAACTGTTCATATTCCTCGTCGGAGAGATAGGTGGTATAATCAAAATCGATACCCATTGCCGACATTCCCGATATGAATGAATATACGCTTATCGATAGTTCTCGCAATGCATCGTCGGTGGCTTCAAAATTATTGCCTACGAGCCGGCGTGCCACCGCCAACGGACAAGTACTTTTACAATAACTGTCAAAAATGTTTTTCCATTCAGGGCTGTCGCAGAATGATATATATTTTTCATTTACATCGTAAGGACGCAATAATGGTGTGTATCGTTCACCTTCGGTTGTTGATATTTCCACTTCGCTTGAAAGCTGTGTGAGGCGATGTGTGAAGGCATACATACTCATTACAGCACGAGGCGAACGGGTTGATATTGCTTCGATTTGTCCGTTTTCGAGCAATTCGGGGAATTTTGCATAGAGCCTTTCGGCAATGCCGCGCTGTTCTTCCATGCCTAAGGAGTCGAGGTCGCCCCATTTGCCGTCGCACATTTCAATGGTTTTGTCGATAATTTCGAGCAGCTGCCGGCCAGTTTGCGTTATTGTGCCTGTAGTGTCGGCAAAATCAAGGTAGAATTTGATATATTTGGCTGTTGAGGCCGATGACGGGTAACGAGAGCCATGTCGGCCGATATGGCTTATATAAAAGGGCTGTAGCGAGTCGGGATGCTCTGTGATGGCTTGTGGCACGGTATAAGGATGATGGCTGCCTTCGAAATGTGAAGATGCTTCACCGGCAACAAAAAATGAAAAAAATATTGTGATTGATAATAATAACTTGCGCATACTCGTTTTTTTATACAAATGTATCAACAAAAACAGAAATGTCAAACGATTTTGAAGCAATTAATTTTCTTATTCGTAATGGGAGCGCTATAGAAGCGATTAATCAACTTGAACAATATGTTGAAGCCGACAAGACTTGTGCCGATGCGTTTTTCTTGTTAGGGAAGGCTTATCATAAAATTGGTAACATAAAGGAGGCCATATATAATTATGGAGAAGCGGCAGAATTGGAGCCGAACAGTCCGGCTGCAGAGGCTCTGAAGCAATTGCAAGAAATACTTGATTTTTATAATACAGATTTATACAATCCGTAATATTGGAATAATATCGGTAAAAATAGCCTGAGGCGTGGAAATGTGTTTTTGCAATTACACATTTTATTGTACTTTTGTCGCTGAAAAAGAATAAAAGATGATAGACAGAATACTTTCCAACGAAGAGATAATACAACTGAAAAATTATTTGGAGCGATATAACAATATCGTTTTGACGTGTCACTTGTCGCCCGATGGAGATGCTGTGGGATCCACCCTTGGCATGAAACACTTGCTTGAAACAATGGGGAAGACCGTGCATATTATTGCTCCTGATATGATACCGCGTTCATTGCTTTTCTTGCCCGGAGCAAAGGATATAATTGCCTACTCAAAATATGCAGAACTCGGTAATAGGCTAGTGGCTAATGCCCAATTAATAATATGCCTTGATTTCAATACCCCCAAGCGGCTTGATAACCTTGCACCTGCGATAACAGAAGCGAAGGCAAAGAAAATATTAATTGACCATCATATAGGTGCAGAGGATTTCTGTGACTTGAGCATATCTTATGACAAGATGTCGTCAACTTGTGAACTTGTATTCCGAGCCATACTTGGCATGAATATGTACCAGCAAGTAAACAGGAAATGTGCCGAGTGCCTGTATGCAGGTATGATGACCGATACCGGCAACTTCACTTACAATTCGAATGATCCCGATATTTATAACATTATAGCAATGTTGATGAAGAAGGGTATAAACAAGGATAGGATTTACACGCTTGCCATAAATACAAGTTCCGTTGACCGCCTGCGCCTCATTGGTTATTCGCTCGACAGCAAGATGGAGGTGTTTGAGGACTGCGGTGCCGCACTTATAATATTAACAAAAGAGGAGCTTGCCAGGTATAATTACAAGAAAGGAGATACCGAAAGCCTTGTGAATATGCCATTACAAATTCCAGAGGTGTATTGGTCGGTGTTCATGCGTGAAGATGATGAATATGTGAAAATATCGATACGCTCTCAGGGGGAATTTGCCGTTAACACCATTTGTGAGAAACATTTTAATGGTGGTGGGCATAAGAATGCGGCTGGAGGTGAGTTCTATGGCACGGTAGAGGAGGCCAGGGCTGAATTTGATAAAATAATGGAAGAAATGAAATCAAAGGCCGATGCTGATGATATAGAAAAAAATAACGTGGAATGAAAATGGAAAAGAATAAAATAACCGCATTTGCCATGGCATTGCTCATGGTGTTTTGCATAGGTGTTGTGTCGTGTGACGATAATGAAAGTTATGCCGAGAAACTTGATAAAGAACGTAAGGCCTCAAATGCGTTTCTTTCGGGATATAACGTGGTAATGGGTATTCCCGACGATACAGTGTTTGTAACTGTGGCAGAAGTCGGGGAGACCGAAGCTCCGTTTTACCGCATAGAACCTGAAGGGAATGTGTATATGCAAGTGGTTAAAGCCGGAGACCGCGACTCCATGGCTCATACCGGCGACAAGATATATTTCAGGTATTCCCGCACAAGTTTGCTCGACTGGTATGAATACGGCTATTCTATGATAGATAGCAATTCAGATGATATGGTATATTCATCGAGACATTTCTATTATAACGATTTTTCCAAGTCGGCAAGTTTGACTTGTGGTATGGGCCTGCAATTGCCTTTGCAATATGTGGGTATAAACAGTGAAGTCAATTTGGTAATAAAATCACAATATGGAATTGACGACGAGATATCGTATGTTACGCCATACAGGTGGAATGTCAGATACTTTAAAAGTGCATTATAATAAGTAAAGTTTGAATAAAATGTCGTTAATTAAATCTATTTCAGGTATCAGGGGAACGATAGGCGGTGAGGTCGGGAATGGTCTTACGCCGCTTGACATCGTTAAATTCACATCGGCCTATGCCACGTTTATCAGACGAACCACGACTAAGGACAGTAACATAATCGTGGTAGGACGTGATGCCCGTCTTTCGGGGAAGATGGTGAATGATATAGTTGTCAGTACGCTTAAGGGAATGGGATTTGATGTAGTAAACATAGGAATGGCAACTACTCCCACAACCGAGATTGCGGTGGCCGAAGAAAATGCTTGTGGCGGTATAATCATCACGGCGTCGCACAATCCCAAGCAATGGAATGCGTTGAAATTGCTTAATGAAAACGGAGAATTCCTTAATGATGCACAAGGAAAAGAGGTGCTTAAAATAGCCGAGGAAGAGGATTTCTCGTATGCCGAGGTAGATTATTTGGGCAAAGAATACATGAACGAAACTTATATGCGCCGTCATATCGACAGTGTGCTTGCCCTTGATTTGGTCGATGTCGAGGCTATAAAAAAAGCTGATTTTACGGTTGCGGTGGATGCTGTTAATTCAATTGGCGGAGTTGTAATCCCTGAATTGTTGAAACGGTTAGGCGTGAAGAATGTAATTAAGTTATATTGTGACCCGACCGGAAATTTCGGACACACACCTGAGCCTATACCGCAAAACCTTACGGATATCGCCGACCTGATGAAGCAAGGACGTGCCGATGTGGGATTTGTGGTTGATCCCGATGTTGACCGTCTTGCCATTGTTATGGAAAACGGTGAGTTCTTCGTTGAAGAATACACATTGGTGTCGATTGCCGATTATGTACTTTCGCACACGCCGGGCTCTACGGTGTCGAATCTTTCGTCGTCACGAGCTTTAAAAGATGTGACCGAGGCTCATGGTTGCCAATATACGGCCGCTGCAGTTGGTGAAGTGAATGTGGTTACCGAGATGAAGCGTACCGGAGCGGTAATAGGCGGTGAAGGTAATGGCGGGGTGATTTATCCTGCTTTGCATTATGGGCGTGATGCTCTTGTGGGAGTGGCATTGTTCCTCACTTTGCTCGCCAAGTCGGGCAAAAAAGTAAGTGAACTTAAAAAAGGCTATCCGCAATATAGCATAGCTAAAAATAAGATAGAACTCACGCCCGATATTGATGTTGATGCGATACTTGCGGCAATGAAAGAAAAATATGCCGATGAAAAAGTTACCGACATAGATGGCGTGAAGATAGATTTTGCTGATAGCTGGGTGCATTTGCGCAAGAGTAACACCGAGCCGATAATACGCATATATTCCGAGGCTTCAACGATGGAAAAAGCCGAGAAATTGGGCAACGATATCAAACAGATAATAGAGGATATGGCGAAATAACCGCGCATATTTCATATTGATTAATTTACAGGGCTTTATCATTATTGAAAGGTAAAGCCCTGTAAGTTTATTTGGCTTATTGGCCGAATTGTCTTAATTTTGTATATAATGATTTATCATAATGAATATGGCTACAAGAGAATGGACTACCATCAAGGAATATACCGATATTCTGTTTCAGCAATACAAGGGTATTGCAAAGATTACTATAAACAGGCCGCGGGTTTATAATGCTTTCCGTCCGTTGACCAACAGTGAAATGCTCGATGCCATGTCGATTTGCCGGGAACGGCAGGATATTGGTGTCGTTATACTTACGGGAGCCGGTGACAAGGCTTTTTGCTCCGGAGGCGATCAAAATTACAAGACTCGAGGAGGTTATAATGATGACTGCGGAGTGCCGCGCTTGAATGTGCTTGATTTGCATAAGGCCATTCGTTCAATTCCCAAGCCTGTCATTGCCATGGTAAATGGTTATGCCATAGGTGGCGGAAACGTGCTGAATGTGGTGTGTGACTTGTCGATAGCTTCGGATAATGCACGGTTCGGGCAAACGGGTCCAAAAGTCGGCAGCTTTGACGGAGGTTTCGGGTCGTCATACTTGGCTCGGTGTGTAGGGCAGAAGAAAGCCCGCGAAATATGGTACCTGTGCCGTCAATATACTGCAAAAGAAGCCGAGGAAATGGGGCTTGTGAATAAAGTGGTTCCGCTTGAACAACTTGAAGATGAGACTGTGGAATGGTGTGAAACCATACTCAAACGCAGCCCAATGGCCATAAGAATGATAAAACGGTGCCTTAATGCCGAGCTTGACGGTGAGCGAGGATTGATGGAACTTGCCGGTGATGCAACATTGATGTATTACCTCATGGACGAGGCACAAGAAGGGAAAAACGCCTTCCTTGAAAAACGTGATCCCGATTTTGAGCAATTTCCTAAATTCCCGGGTTGACGATGAAAGCGGCATATGCAAAATATAGGCTTGATTTTATTACGCCGGGTGGAACTTCACGTGGAGTGTTGACGCACAAAGACACTTATTTCCTGAAAATATGGGAACCCGACCGTCCCGAATGTTACGGGATAGGAGAATGTGCATTGTTTAAAGGCTTGTCGGTTGAAGACAATGACACATATGAGGCAAAATTACAGGAATTGTGCACGAATATATCATCGGATAAAGGTACCGATTTAACCGGATACTCGTCAATCACATTCGGTTTTGAAACAGCGATACTTGATTTCTCGAACGGGTGTAACCGTACCATTTTCCCGTCGCGTTTTGTTGGTGGAACGGAGAAAATTCCCATCAACGGGCTTGTGTGGATGGGTACCAAAGACGAAATGCAAAAGCGCATCGAAGAAAAACTCTCGGCAGGTTTCAAGACTGTAAAGTTGAAAATAGGTGCGATTGATTTTGATTCGGAAGTGGAGTTAATAAAAAGTATTCGTTCACGATATTCATCCGATGTTATAGAAATACGTGTTGATGCAAACGGAGCTTTTACACCTCAAAATGTGATGCAATATCTTGATGTGCTTGCACGGTATGACTTGCATTCGATAGAACAGCCTATAAAACAAGGACAATGGGAAGAAATGGCAAAAGTGTGCCGCAACACGCCTGTTCCTGTGGCCCTTGACGAGGAATTGATAGGGATAGAAAACCCCATGCTTATGATGGAATTGTTGAAAACCATCAGGCCTCAATACTTGGTCTTGAAACCCTCTCTCGTTGGCGGTTTTGCCAATGCCACCGAGTGGCTTAAAATGGCTTCGCAGTTTAATATCGGTGCTTGGGTGACATCGGCATTGGAGTCAAACATAGGTCTGAATGCCATTGCCCAGTGGGTATCGACGTTACAGCCTAAAATACCGCAAGGGCTTGGTACCGGGAAATTGTATAGCAATAATATAATAAGTCCGCTCGAACAAATCGGCGATTCTGTTTCTTATAACACAAGTAAAGAATGGATTATTCCACAACTTGAATGGCGGGAATTTTAATTATGTAAAGTACATGGAAATAAATGTAAATGGGGTGATTTGCCGTGACCTTGAGGCTGTGCGCAGCAATTCATCAATGGCCTTTGCCGATTTCCTTGAAGAGTATTGCAACAGCAATGATTATGTGGTAGCGCATACTTCAGGCTCAACAGGTGCACCGAAGTTGATAAAACTGCTCAAATCAGACATGAGGGCTTCGGCACGGTTGACAAATGATTTTTTCGGAATTAACGGAAATTCAGTGCTGTATCTGCCATTGTCGCCTACTTATATAGCTGGGAAAATGATGATAGTGCGTGCCATCGAGTCGGGGGCGGCTATATATGAAGAGGCACCGAGCAATATGCCGCTTGCCGATTATTCAGGCAGCCATGTCGACCTGATAGCCGTGGTGCCGTCGCAATTGGGGTTTATGGTCAACACTCCGGGGGTACTCGACAAAATAGGTGCGATGATCATAGGTGGCGGTCAATTGTCTGAACGTGTGGAACGGTGGCTCGCCGACCGAGGCATGAACGCATACAAAACATATGGAATGACTGAAACTTGCAGTCATGTAGCCTTGTCGAAAATCTCGGCAAGGGAAATCGAGCCATATGCAGCAATCGGCGATATTACATTTGAATGCGACAATCGAGGATGCCTTGTGATAAATGCTCCGCATTTGTCGGTTTCGAGGTATGTGACAAACGATGTGGTCAAGCTGGCTGACGACAGGCATTTCTTTTGGCTCGGACGTATCGATAATGTTATCAATACGGGTGGTATAAAGGTTTTTCCCGAAGAAATAGAAAAACGCCTTGCCGGTTTAATTCCTCATTCACGATTTTTCGTCACATCACGCCCTTCCGACAAGTGGGGAGAAGAGGTGGTTTTGGCAATTGAGTATCCCACAATGCCCGAAGGGGAGATAAAAGAGGGAGATATAAAGGCGGCGTTTGTCGAGGAGATGAAAAAAGTGCTGCCTGTCCATGCGGTTCCTCGCCGATATATTGCCGTCGGCAAATTCAAGGAAACATCTTCGGGTAAAATAATAAGAAAGATTTTTGATAATTAAAATAATGACTTTTATTTGCATTGATGTAATAATTTGCTAAATTTGTATCAAATAACCACATTAAAATTTAATAGTTATGAGAAAAGGTTTTTTTTCGGCATTATTGGCTTTGGTAATAGCCGGGTCGTTGACACTGTCTTCTTGTATAGGTAGTTTCGGCCTTTCAAACAAGGTTTTGGACTGGAATAACCAGATTGGTGGAAAGTTTGTAAACGAGGTAGTATTTATTGCATTTTGGATTTTACCGGTGTATGAACTTTCAATGTTGGCCGATATCTTGGTAATCAACTCTATTGAGTTTTGGTCGGGTAGCAATCCTATTGCCTGCAACAAAGTAATCGATGGCAAGGATGCTCGCTATGAAATTATTTCCAATCCCGAAGGTTATATCGTGAAAAATTTGGACGACAACACGACGGTAAAATTCAACTTTGATGAGGTTGACAATTCATGGTCGGTTGAAGCCAATGGCGAAGAGCACAAATTCATGCGCTTTATCGATGACAACAATGTGGAAATGATTACGCCTGACGGAACCTTTGAAAAAGTGGAATTATCGCAGGCCGGCGTATATGCCTATCAGCAAATAGCAATGTCGGGGGCTTTTGCTGCCCGGTGATTAGGGTACACCGTAATAACAATAAGAAAGGGCTGCTCTCGCAGTCCTTTCTCGTTTTTATCACATTATGCTTAATTAAAAGTGTTAGAATATTAACGCTCACGCGTGTTGTCTATTGAGAAAAGTACGAATTTACAGATTTCGTGTTGTTATTTTTATATAAGAACAACCAAAGACGATTTAAAGTTCATCATGATAACATTGTTTAACTTTTGACTTTCGTATATACAAGCTAAAGAAACTCCAAAGCATGTTTTTAGGATTATATATTAGGGTGCTTGTTGTTTTATTGCGAAAAAGTTACTATCTTTGCACCGCTTTTAAAGCATCATTAAACTATTAAATATTTTTATATTTTATGAATCATTACGAAACCGTTTTCATTTTGACTCCCGTTTTGTCTGATGCTCAGATGAAGGAAGCGGTAGAAAAATTCAAGGCAGTACTTGCCGAGAACAACGCTACTGTCGTGAATGAGGAGAACTGGGGATTGCGTAAACTCGCTTACCCTATCCAACACAAGTCAACCGGGTTCTACACACTTATCGAATTCGATGCAGAGCCTACAGTTGTTAAGAAGCTCGAAACAGCTTTCCGTCGTGACGAGAAAGTAATCAGGTTCTTGATTTTCCATATGGACAAGTATGCTGCAGAGTATGCTGCCAAGAGAAGAAGCCTGAAAGGAGCAAAGACCAATGCAAACAACGAAGAAGTTAAGGAAGTAAAGGAGGACTAATTATAATGGCACAGAATCAATCAGAAATCAGATACCTCACTCCGCTGTCGGTTGACGTGAAGAAGAAAAAATATTGCCGTTTTAAGAGAAGCGGTATCAAGTATATCGACTACAAGGATCCCGAATTTTTGAAGAAGTTCTTGAACGAACAAGGGAAAATCCTCCCTCGCCGTATAACCGGAACTTCGCTCAAGTTCCAAAGAAGGGTTGCCCGTGCAGTAAAACGCGCACGCCATCTTGCCCTTCTGCCATATGTAACCGACTTGATGAAGTAATTAATTTCTTAGAAAGGCAACACATTTATGAAAGTTATATTAAAAGAAGATATCGCCAACCTTGGATACAAGGATGACGTGGTGGAAGTGAAGAACGGATATGGCCGTAATTATCTTATTCCACAAAAGAAAGCCATTATTGCATCAGAGTCGGCTCTGAAGGTATTGGCTGAAAATCTTAAGCAACGTGCCCACAAGATAGCTAAGTTGAAGGCCGATGCCGAGGCTTTGGCTGCCACTTTGGAAGGCGTTTCACTCACTATCGGCGCAAAGACAAGTGCAACCGGTACTATTTTCGGTTCGGTTAACAGCATTCAAATTGCCGATGCACTTGAGAAGCTTGGTCACAATATCGACCGCAAGATGATATTTGTGAAAGACAGCATCAAGGAAGTGGGCAATTACACTGCTACCATTAAGTTGCACAAGGAAGTTTCGGTGGAAATTCCGTTTGAAGTAGTGGCAGAATAATTTGTATTTTTCAATAATATTGCAAGTCTCGGGAAAGTAGAATTCTTTTCTGAGACTTGTTTTATAGGTAAAAATGTGTTTTTATGGGGATTAATTAATAAATCGGTAAAAATAAGAACGAAAAATGTGGGTGATAATATGTTTATGATTTAAATTCGCATAAAAAATAAGACGAATATGACCTCCAAACCATTAACATTGATTGTTTTTATTATGTGTTTTGTTCTGCCTGTGATGGCAGAACAGCCGGTTTACCTTGATTTGAACAAACCGATAGAAGACAGAGTGGAAGATGCATTGTCGCGAATGACTCTTGAAGAAAAGGTGGCTATGATTCATGCCCAATCTAAATTCAGCTCGCCTGGAGTTCCACGACTGGGTATTCCAGAAAACTGGGCAACCGACGGTCCTCACGGCATCAGGCAGGAAGTTGCCTGGGATGAGTGGTATGGTGCGGGTTGGACTAACGACTCGTGCATGGCTTTCCCTGCATTGACATGCCTTGCTGCCACATGGAATCCTGAAATGTCGGCGTTGTATGGGAAGAGTATAGGGGAAGAAGCAAGATATAGGAATAAAAACATATTGCTTGGTCCGGGCGTAAATATTTATCGTACGCCGTTAAACGGACGTAATTTTGAATATATGGGCGAGGATCCGTTTCTTGCTTCAAGAATGGTTGTGCCTTATATAAGAGAAGTGCAAAAGAATGGTGTGGCTGCTTGTGTGAAGCATTTCGCTTTGAATAACCAAGAAAAGTATAGGGATCATGTAAATGTAGTTGTAGATGACAGGGCATTGAACGAGATATATCTGCCTGCGTTCAAGGCTGCTGTGCAAGAGGGTGGCGCATGGGCAATAATGGGTGCTTATAATAAATATAAAGGAGAGCATTGTTGTCATAACAAATATTTGCTTAACGATATATTGAAACGTGATTGGGGATTTGACGGTGTGGTAATCTCAGATTGGGGAGGCACACACGATACAGATGAAGCTATATATAACGGGCTTGACATGGAATTTGGAACTTGGACCGATGGGCTTAAAGAAGGAATGTCGGATGCGTATAGCCAATATTATTTGGCCGGTCCATATCTATACAAATTGAAGTCGGGTAAAGTAGGTACGGCTGAACTTGACGATAAAGTGCGTCGAATATTGCGGCTGATTTTTCGTACAAATATGAGCAAGGAACGTCATTTTGGTTCATTTGTTTCGGAAGAGCATGCATCAGTATGTAAACAAATAGCCGAAGAAGGTATCGTGCTGTTGAAAAACGATAATCACATTTTGCCTATTGATGGAGGAAAAGTGAAGAAACTGCTTGTAGTGGGGGAAAATGGCGTTCACAGTATGACTATCGGCGGAGGTTCATCGTCGTTGAAGGTAAAGTATGAAGTGTCTCCGTTACAAGGGATAATAAATCGAGCAAAGCAAAGCGGGATAGAAGTAATGTTTGAAATGGGATATGCATCTCCGGCTGTAGCTGCTCAAGATATGAAAGGAGCTGTGGCTCCGGAAAAGAAATTTGATCTTGATGAATTGCGTGATAAGGCCGTAAAAGCCGCTGCCGGAGCCGACATGGTTCTTTTTATAGGCGGATTAAACAAGAATGCCGGACAAGATTGTGAAGGAAATGATCGTGAAGGGTTGGGCTTGCCTTACGGGCAAGATAAATTGATATCGGAACTTGCCGCGGCTAACCCGAATGTTGCAGTTGTGATTTTAAGCGGCAACGCGGTAGGAATGCCTTGGATTGATGATGTGTCGGCAATAATTGAAGCATGGTATAACGGCTCGGAGGCTGGCAATGCATTGGCATCGGTGCTTTTCGGTGATGTAAGTCCATCGGGGAAACTGCCGTTTACATTCCCGAAGCGGCTTGACGACGTGCCTGCTCATAAACTGGGAGAGTATCCGGGCGACGGGTTGGATGTCGTTTACAAAGAAGGTATTTTTGTAGGTTACAGATGGGTCGATAAAGAGGGTATAGAGCCATTGTTCCCTTTCGGACATGGATTGTCATATACGACATTTGAATACGGGAAACTTGTTGCCGATAAAGATGAAATGTCGGTTTCTGATGAAATTACATTCAAGATTTCGGTTAAGAATGTCGGAGACCGAGTGGGAAAAGAAGTGGTTCAATTGTATATTTCCGATAAAAAATCGTCGCTTCCGCGTCCGGTAAAAGAATTGAAAGGATTTCAAAAAATTACTTTAATGCCAGGAGAAGAGAAACAAGTGACCTTTACTGTGGGGAAAAATGAACTTTCGTTTTATGATGATAATAAGGAAGCATGGATTGCCGAACCAGGGGTGTTTGAAGCTCTTGTAGGTAGTTCGTCGGCCGAAATAAAAGGAAGGGTGGCTTTTTCGGTTAAATAACATGGTTTAGTTTTTGGATTATTGTTTGGTTGACAAAAAACCTGCTGAAATTAACGGTTTTGGCAGGTTTTTGTTTTTTTGTAAATTCTTTTTCCGTAAGTTTGTGTATATATAAATTTAAGGTTATGGTAAGAAAGGTCAATGGCCATATGAGCCGATTGTTTGATTTCCTGAACAGATTGGCGATGAACAATAACAGGGAATGGTTTCATCAAAATAAGGCAGAATTTGATGAATTGCGAACGTTATGGCTTAACGATGTGCAGCGTCTTATAAACTTAATGGCTGAGTATGATGAGTCGCTTAAAAGTGTGGATGCTAAGGATTGCGTGTATAGAATATACAGGGATATACGTTTCAGCCCGAATAAATTGCCTTATAAGACTTATTTTTCGACTGTGGTGGCGCAGGGCGGGCGCAAGACGCTCAAGGGATGTTATTATCTGCACGTACAGCCCGGAGAATGCGGCTTGCATGGCGGAATATGGTGTCCCGAGATGCCTCTTCTTACTCGGTTGCGCCATGAGGTGGAAGACAACATCGATGAATTTTTGTCGATTATAAATGATGTGGAATTTAAGAAGCGTTACAGGATTTCGGGAGACAGCCTTAAAACCATGCCTAAGGGGTTTGATAAGAATAGTCCATACGGCGAATATATAAAAATGAAAGAATACCTTGTGTCGATGCCGGTGAGTGATGACTATTTTTTGTCGGGAGATTGGGTGGAACAGGTTGCCGATGATTTCAGGTATATGAAACCGTTTAATGACTTTTTAAATTATGTGTTTGAAGTGTAACAGTTTATGCGACCTTTGGCACAATTCAAGCGAAATTGTGCCAAAGGTTAATCTTTTGTTAATCAACTTGCGAAGCCCAAATTATTTTTTAAATTTGTATTGTATAAAAAGTTTATAATACTATGGCAAAGATTAGAGGAGCAGTGACAGTGAATACCGAGCGGTGCAAGGGATGCAACTTGTGCGTTGTGGCTTGTCCCGCCAAAGTTTTATCGTTACAACCTAAGGAGGTTAATAATCGCGGATACCATTTTGCATATATGAGCGACCCCGACAAATGTGTCGGGTGCAGCAGTTGCGCATTGGTTTGCCCTGATGCATGCATAGAGGTTTACAGGGTCAAGGTTGATTGAATATAAATAAGCTTACACATTTTTTGAAATATGGAAGAAGTAAGATTGATGAAAGGAAATGAGGCCTTGGCTCATGCGGCGATACGTTATGGAGCCGACGGCTATTTCGGATATCCGATAACGCCGCAGTCAGAGGTGCTTGAGGTACTTGAAGAACAACGTCCGTGGGAAACGACAGGAATGGTTGTATTGCAGGCCGAAAGCGAGTTGGCGGCAATAAATATGGTGTATGGCGGTGCTGCTTGCGGCAAAGTGGTGTTTACTTCGTCGTCGAGTCCCGGTATAAGCCTCATGCAAGAGGGCATATCATATATAGCTGCGAGTGAAGTGCCGGCATTGATTGTGAATGTGATGCGCGGAGGTCCAGGATTGGGTACCATACACCCATCGCAGGCCGATTATTTCCAAGCAGTGAAAGGCGGAGGCCATGGTGACTACCATCTCATAGTTTTAGCTCCGAGCAGTGTGCAGGAAATGTGCGACTTTATGTGGCTCGGATGGGATTTGGCTTTCAAGTATCGTACTCCGGCCATGCTTCTTGCCGATGGCTTAGTGGGGCAAATGATGGAAAAAGTGGTATTGCCCGAACCGCGTCCTCGTCGGACGGAAGAACAAGTGCGCGAGCAGTGTCCGTGGGCAATCAACGGTAGAAAAGGTATGCGACCTCGCAATGTGATAACATCGCTTGAACTGGTGGACGAAATCATGGAACAAAATAACCTGCGTTTCCAACGCACATACCGTGAAATAGAGAAGAACGAGGTGCGTTACGAGACTATTGACACCGAGGATTGCGATTACCTGTTTGTGGCATTCGGCAGTATGGCCCGTATATGTCAAAAGGTGATGGAAGTAGCCCGCGAAGAAGGAATAAAGATTGGTTTATTGCGCCCGATAACGCTTTGGCCGTTCCCGTCGCAACAGATAAAAGAAGCCGCCAAGAACGTAAAAGGTATAATGGTGGTAGAATTGTCGGCAGGCCAAATGATAGAAGATGTGAAACTTGCCGTGGAGTGTAATGTGGATGTTAAGCATTACGGTCGTTTCGGAGGTATAGTACCGACACCCGAAGAAGTGCTTGATGCCTTGAAAAAACAATTTGCAATCAACAAATAATGAGAGGAAGGAGCGCAATATGGATATTCAAGATATAATAAAACCCGAGAACAGAGTTTATAAGAAGCCGGAACTTCTCAACGACACCCATATGCACTATTGTCCCGGATGCAGCCACGGGGTTGTGCATAAACTGGTGGCGGAAGTCATCGAAGAGATGGGGGCTGCCGAGATTGCAATAGGCATTGCACCTGTGGGATGTGCCGTGTTTGCGTATAATTATATCGACGTGGATTGGATAGAGGCTCCGCATGGCAGAGCTCCGGCCCTTGCCACTGCTGCAAAACGCTTGCAACCCGATAAATTGGTATTTACTTACCAAGGTGACGGCGATATGGCGGCAATAGGTACTGCCGAATCGCTTCATGCGGCGAACCGTGGAGAAAATATAGCCATGATATTCATCAACAATGCCATCTATGGCATGACAGGGGGGCAGATGGCACCTACTACATTGCTTGGCATGAAAACTTCTACCACACCGTATGGCCGCCGAGCCGATCTTAACGGCTATCCGCTTGCGATTACAGGGCTGATGGCACAACTTGACGGTACTTGTTATGTCACAAGGCAAAGCGTGGAGACTCCTGCGGCTGTGCGTAAGGCCAAGGTTGCCATACGCAAGGCTTTTGAAAACAGTTTGCAGGGTAAAGGTACATCGGTGGTGGAAATCGTAAGTACTTGCAATTCGGGTTGGAAAATGACCCCGGCCGATGCCAACAAGTGGATGGAAGAGAATATGTTTAAGAAATATCCCATTGGAGACCTAAAAAACGAATAACTGAAAAATTATGAAAGAAGAAATAGTCATAGCCGGTTTTGGAGGCCAGGGAGTGTTGTCGATGGGTAAAATTCTTGCCTATTCGGGACTTATGGAGGACAAAGAAGTTACTTGGATGCCTTCATACGGGCCTGAACAGCGTGGAGGAACAGCCAATGTCACAGTGATATTGAGTGACAGCCGCATAAGTTCGCCTGTCCTTAACACATATGACACTGCGGTAGTTCTTAACCAGCAAAGCCTTGACAAGTTTGAGAGCAAAGTAAAGCCCGGCGGTGTGCTTATATATGATAGCTATGGTATCCACACGCCACCTGCACGTACCGACATACGTATTTATCAAATTGAAGCGATGGAAGCAACTTTCGAGTTAAAGAATGCCAAGGCATTTAACATGATTGTGCTTGGGGCGTTACTGAAAGTGAAGCCTATGGTTTCGATTGAAAGCGTGATAAAGGCATTGAAGAAGACTTTGCCCGAACGTCATCATCATTTGATACCGATGAATGAGGAAGCATTGAAAATGGGAATGAGCCTTATTAAAGAGTAATTCCAGGTAATAGATAAGGAAAAAGCTCCATCTCTGTCAAAGGAATGGAGCTTTTTTGGTGTTTTTAGTGTTGGTATAAATATCGTTTAATTGAGCGTTTGGGAGTTTTCTCAAATTCTTCATGCAAAACTTTTACACTTTCGATTTGCGAATAGCCCGGAAGGTCTTTGTTGAGATTTGTAATGTTTTCTTTCATCAAGCGGGTAAGGTCATCGAAAGTCAAGCCTTGCTTAGAGCCGTTTTCAATGTCGGGGTATATAAGTGCTACAAGTCGATTGTTTTCTTCTACTATAAGCGATTCGCTTACATATGGCATATTATTAAGTTGCTGTTCGATTTCTTCGGGATAAATGTTTTGTCCTGACGGGCCCAAAATCATGTTCTTACTCCTGCCCCGGATATAAATATATCCGTTTTCATCGATGGTGCAAAGGTCGCCGGTATGCAGCCAACCGTCATCGGTCATTGCCGCTTCTGTTGCTTCGGGATTTTTGTAATATCCGAGCATATTGTTATCACCCTTTACAAGTAATTCTCCTGCAATGTGAACAGGGTCGGTGGAGTTGATTTTTGCTTCCATGCGGTCAACGAGTTTCCCGCATGAGCCCGGACGGCTCTCCCGGTGAGGTGCATATGATATGAGCGGGGCACATTCGGTCATGCCGTAGCCTACAGTGAACGGGAAATTTATTTTGCGCAAGAATGCTTCAACATCTTTGTTAAGTGCGGCACCGCCAATAATGAATTCTTGTAATTGCCCGCCGAAAGTTTCTTGCAGTTTTTCTTTGATTTTTGTTAAAAGCCGTTCGTCGAGTCCCGGAACTTTCATCATGATTTTCATAAGAGGTTTTTCGAGCAGTGGAAAAACTTTTGTCTTGATTATTTTTTCCAATATAAGAGGTACGCTGACAATTAACTTCGGATGCACAGTGGCAAATGCGTCCATTATAACTTTTGGCGATGGCAATTTTGTGAGGAAATATATGTGGCAACCTTTTACGAGTGGGTGTATCATTTCAATCACCAATCCATACATGTGTGCAAGAGGCAACATACACACCATCCCATCGCCGTGTTTCAGGAATGTGAGATGTTCGATTGCGTATGTTATATTTGACGTAAGTGCTCGGTACGGTATCATTACACCTTTCGACAACCCTGTTGAACCCGATGTGTAATTAATCAGAGCAAGGCTCTCGGGATCTGCATCTTCATATACCACATCCTCAGGAGTAAAGCGTTCGGGATATTTTTTGCCGAAAAGTTCATTCAGGTGCAGCCTTGCGTAATTTAGTTTCTCGCTGCGTGAAAAC
Organism: uncultured Bacteroidales bacterium; assembly: GCA_949289215.1. Taxonomy (GTDB): domain Bacteria; phylum Bacteroidota; class Bacteroidia; order Bacteroidales; family Muribaculaceae; genus Avimuribaculum. Next base: position 28,343 of record CASENC010000005.1, read on the forward strand.
ATCAAACCGTAATCGCTTATGTGAATTACACCGAGCAGGTTGCTCATTGTATCGGGATTTAAATTTTCCCATATCGAATTGTCGGTGTATAAGAGCCTGGCCTCGCTGTGGTTGATGAGATGGTGTATGGTGTCGGGCTTGAAGTCGTGAAGGATAGGCACCGGTACTGCGCCATAAGTGAGTGAAGCAAGGAATGCAATCGACCATTGGGCCGAATTGCGTCCGCACAATGCAATTTTGTCACCTTTTTTTATTCCTGCGGCCTCATATGCAATGTGAAGTTTTGCAATTTTGCGGGCAATAGTTCTATATTGGAATGAGACCCCGTTGAAGTCGGTCAGGGCAAGTTCTTCCCAATTTTCACGTATGGCTTGCTCTATGTACTTAATAATGGATTGTTCCATGAGTTTCTTTTTTCATTTTTATAAGGGTAAAATTATAAATATTTTGGCACAGTTGCATAAGTCCGTGGCAATATAATCATGTTATCCAAAGATTATGGACGCTCTGAACATAAAGAAAGGTAAATCCTGCACACCGCGTAGTTGTGCTCTAAAGCCTTTCAACTTAGAGTTAAGAGATTCA
>CASENC010000006.1 GCA_949289215.1 uncultured Bacteroidales bacterium
CCTCGGCGGAATCGTTCAACGCCAAAATCAAGGCTCTCCGCACACACTTCAGAGGCGTGGGCGACATAGGCTTCTTCATGTTCAGGCTTGCCAAGCTATATTCCTGAAATCCCTGCTCCACCAACCGGGAAAATCCGCTGATCCTTTTTTTTTCATAGAGGTTTACAGGCTCTTGTTGCGGTGGAACTGAAAAAAAGCAAATTCCACCCCAAAGACCTCGGGCAACTGGAATTCTATTTGGAAGCATTGGACCGTGATGTAAAACGTTCCAATGAGAATCCTTCAATCGGTATTATATTATGTCCGGAAGCCGACCGAATGGTAGTGGAATATGCTTTAAGCAGAAGCATGAGCCCAACAATGATAGCAGAATACAAACGTATTCTCATGCCACAAGAGCAGATGCAAAAACTACTCAATGAGTTCTGCAATTATTATTTGAATGATAAAAACTTTCCCCAAAGTTAAAATCTCCAACTATTAGTGCCGGAATAGGCACTTTTCCATTAGTGATACGGTATCAAATTATCACCTTGTGCTTGCGGTAGTTTTCGCGGAACGACTTGGGCGACACCCCTTTCTTACGTTTGAAGATGCGGTTGAAATTCGACACATTGTTAAAACCGCAGTCATAGCATATCTCGGATATCGACATAGTGGTATCAACGAGCTTGCGAGACGCAATCCCAAGGCGTATGTCGATTATGTACTCCGATATAGTCTTGCCCGTCCGCAACTTGAAAAAGCGGCTGAATGCGGTCGGTGTCATGCCGACAAGGTCGGATAGCGTCTGCAACCGTATGTCGGCACTGTAATGCTCGTTGATATATTCTTCCACTTTTTGCACCCGGCGGCTGTCGGCACTCACCTTGATATGAGAAAACGAACTACTTGACAGCAAGTGGTAGTTACTGTCGATTGACAATTCATACAATATCGACAAAATTTTCATCACGCGATAAAATCCCGATTGCAGCCTGGTAATCTCATCGAGCATTCCATATACTTTCATAATGGCAGTCATATCGAATGCAATGCCATACTTGGCATTGTCGAGCATGGAGTGCACACTTTTCAGCTGCTTTTTGTTCAAGAAATTTTCACCGAAAAGCTCGGGTGAAAACTGCAACGTGATTTCCCTTATGGGACTAGTGGTACAATCACCTTGCTCCCACACGTGTTCAAGGCCGCTGCCTATGATAGCAAGGTCATATTCCCCAAGTTCCTCAATCGAATCACCCACCACACGGCGGGCTCCTGCACATTTTTGTACAAAATTCAGTTCTATTTCATCATGTTTATGCAATGGATATGTAAACCTGTCTTTGTATCTGTCAACCAAATAAAAACAGTCCTCTTTAGACAATGGTGTTATTTCCGTTATGACTTTATTCATGGGTTTTGTTTTTTATAGTATTATGCCTCTTTATTTTACGAATCCGTTTTTCCATGGAAAACGAATCAATTACGCAAATATACGTAAAAATATTGAATTTTAATCAATTTAAAAATGCAGCTTTCAATAATGATAAAATAATACTACTATAACAATAAAATTTGCTTATTATAGCACAATGCAAACCAACCGGAATATCCCGCCCGCCTATTATGGAGAAATAAAGCCAATCGCAGATAAAGAAACACCCGGTCGCTATTAAGCCTAACCGGGTGAAATGTATTGCTTATTTTCAATCATGCCTTGGCTTCTTTCATCGCAGCCATGATTTTGCTTTCAAGTTCTTCGGCGAGTTCAGGATTGTCGGCTATGGTGCGCTTGGCGGCATCGCGGCCTTGCCCCAGCTTGGTGTCGCCATAAGAGAACCATGCACCGCTCTTTTTCACAATGCCATATTCCACGCCAAGGTCCACAATCTCACCTGTCTTAGAAATACCTTCACCGAAAAGTATTTCAAATTCAGCCTTGCGGAACGGTGGCGCAACCTTGTTCTTAACCACTTTCACACGTGTCATGTTGCCAAGTATGTTTTCACCATCTTTCACCTGCCCCGTGCGGCGAATGTCAAGACGCACCGACGAATAGAACTTCAATGCATTGCCGCCGGTGGTGGTTTCGGGATTGCCGAACATCACACCTATCTTCTCGCGCAGCTGGTTGATGAATATGCACGTGGTATTGGTCTTTGATATGGTGGAAGTGAGTTTGCGCAATGCCTGCGACATTAACCGTGCCTGCAATCCCACCTTGTTATCGCCCATGTCTCCTTCTATTTCATTCTTCGGCGTAAGGGCTGCCACCGAGTCGATTACAATAATATCGATGGCCGACGAGCGGATAAGTTGGTCGGCAATCTCAAGAGCCTGTTCTCCGTTATCGGGCTGCGCAATCCACAAGTTGTTGACATCGACGCCGAGTTTCTCGGCATAAAAACGGTCGAATGCGTGTTCGGCATCGATAATGGCGGCAATGCCACCCTGCTTTTGCGCCTCGGCTATGGCATGAATGGCAAGTGTGGTCTTACCCGACGACTCAGGACCGAAAATTTCGATTATGCGTCCGCGAGGGTAGCCGCCCACACCAAGTGCATAATCAAGCCCTATGGAACCTGTGGGAATAACGGCAATATCCTCGATTTTCTCATCGCCAAGTTTCATTATAGCACCACGACCGAACGACTTGTCGATTTTATCCATGGCCACCTGCAATGCCTTCAATTTTTCTTCAGGCACAGGCACACGGCCGAATTTCAACGTTTCTTGCTGTCCTTGCTGCCCGTCGGCTTGCGGCATATCGGCAGCGGTATCTTTTGATTTCTTATCAGCCATATGTGACATTTATTTATTTCTTCAAATTAAGTATTTGATTGGCGGCATCCTTGGTATTGACCTTGGTGATTATGTCGGCCACGCGCCCTTCTTCATCGATAAGGAAAGTTGTGCGCACCGTACCCATACTTTCTCGCCCGCACATTTTTTTCAACTGCCACACGCCAAATGCCTTGTTAAGTTCAAGGTCGGTATCGGCAATCAGCGGGAACGGCAATGAATGCTTTTCGGCAAACTTCTTATGCGAAGCGGCCGAATCCTTACTCACTCCCACTATGGCATAACCGGCAGCCAGCAATTCGCCATAGCCTGCCGCAAGGCTGCAAGCCTCGGCCGTGCAACCGGGAGTGTTGTCCTTGGGATAAAAATAAATCACGAGCTTCTTGCCGGCAAAGTCGGCAGCTTTTATTTCATTACCCTCGGCATCAAAGCCAAGCACATCGGGTATCTTATCTCCTATTTCCATAAATACAATTGTTGTTTTAATCGTTTTGTAAAGATAATGCTAAACATCGGCAATACAAAATGCCATTCATGCTTTCATGCTGCAAAATTACAGCCACACCGGGCAATATCGGTGCCCACATATCATAATAATAGCAAAAACATCACCACTCAAACCCGGCAGTCACTCCGATGCTGTTGAGCGATATGCCATCATAACGGTTGTGATAGCAATAATCGTCATAGTCATAATACCGCTGTTGGATAAGGCCGTAGCTCACACCTACGTTAAATGCCGACTTTGCGCCAAGCGCAAACCTCAACCCGATGCTGCAATTGAGGTAAAAGCAAAATTCATTGTCGATGATGCCATTGCCTATGGTAATATAGTCATCGCCCACAAGGAAAGCCACCCCCGTCTTGCAATCGAAGAAAAAAGATATGGCACTGCGGCCCGAATAGCGAAAGTCGAGGAACAGTGGTACCATATAGGCATTGTCCGACACTTCAAGGTCGGCATCCCACCGTGTGGGGTGCTCCACAGTTTCGGTTTTCAAGACATCGACACCTGCGCCCAAGCCTGCAAATATTCTGCCGTTACTCACTCCATGCGATGTGGTCGCCTCGAATTTGTTGGCCTTGTAATAACCCACACCCGCCGAATAACCGACATCAACATAGCCGTTATAGGAAAACAACGACAACGATTGCTGGGTTTGCGCAAATTGCATCAAGTCGGAAAACTGCGCTTGCGCCGACATCGCCGCCACAACCGACAAAATAATGGTTAACAGCTTTTTCATGACATACAAAAACAGTGTGATTGGTGGAAAAATAACTTTAACTGAACCTCATGCGCCGCCCGTGAGGTTTTTCATCGAAGACACCATCGGAATAGACTTCGGCCCCGTTCACAAATGTCCTTACCACACGGTTATGGAACGTGGTGCCGACAAATGGCGACCAGCCGCAACGCGAAACCACATCTTGCTGTGTAACGGTAAAGGCGGCTTCTGAATCTATGATGGCGATATCGGCATGATAGCCGGGTCGCAGGAAACCTCGGCGATCGATACGGTAAAGCCGAGCCGGGGCATGACACATTTTATCCACAACTTGCTCAACTGTAAACACGCCTTCACGTGCCATTTCAAGCATGGCAACAAGCGAAAATTGCACAAGCGGCATTCCCGATGCGGCCTTCAAGCAATTACCCTGCTTTTCCTGCCATAGGTGCGGAGCATGGTCGGTAGCCACTATGTCGATTGCACCACTGCGCAAGGCTTCACGCAGGGCATCACGATCGGCGGCGGTTTTTATCGCGGGATTACACTTTATCATGTTTCCAAGACTGGCATAATCTTCATCGCAAAACCACAAGTGGTGCACACACACCTCGGCAGTTATGCGTTTGTCGGCAAGCGGCGTACGACTGTCGAAAAGCGGCAATTCGCGAGCCGTGGACAAGTGCAACACGTGCAACCTGGTTCCGTAACGGGAGGCACGTTCCACCGCACGAGCCGTGGACACATAGCAGGCCTCGGCATCGCGAATGAGCGGATGATACTCTACCGGGAGATCGTCACCTCGCTCGGCCACATACCGGGCACGGTTGGCGGCTATGGTCGCTTCATCTTCGGAGTGCACGGCAATCAAAGCCGGAACTTCGGCAAAAAGCCTATGCAACGCCTCAGGGTCGCTCACAAGCATATTACCCGTGGAACTGCCCAGGAACGCCTTCACTCCGCACGTCTTGGAATAATCCACGTCGAGCAAAGTATCGATATTGTCGTTGGTGGCACCTATGAAAAAACTGAAATTGGCTAACGACACGTCGGCGGCATGGCGATATTTCGCCTCAAGCAGCTCGACTGAAGTTGTAGGCGGCACCACATTGGGCATATCCATATATGAAGTAACACCTCCCGCCACTGCGGCACGCGACTCGGTGTATATGTCGGCCTTGTGCGTCAATCCCGGGTCGCGAAAGTGAACCTGGTCGTCAATTACACCGGGAATTGCGAGGCAACCTTTCAAATCGATACATTTTCCGCACGAAGCACGTGCGGCATCATCGGGCGTACCATGCCCCACACAGGCAATTGTCTCCCCCTCGATGACTATATACCCCGGGAACCGTTCACCTTCGTTGACGATGATTGCATTATGCAGCAATGTGCGACCGTTTGTATTCATTATTTCAATTTTTTACGTTTGAATTTAGGATTAAACCAACTCGACACCTTCAACTGTATAACGCCAAACAATGCCTCGCCGAATATACTGGTATTCATCTTGCTGGTCCCAAGCACGCGGTTGACAAATATAATAGGCACTTCCACTATATTGAATCCGAGCTTGTAGGCCGTGAATTTCATCTCTATTTGGAACGCATACCCCTTGAAATGAATCTTGTCGAGGTCGATTGTCTCAAGCACACAACGGCGGTAGCACACAAACCCTGCCGTGGTATCACGCACGTGCATACCTGTTATAAGTCTCACATACGCACTGGCATAATACGACATCATCACGCGACCCATGGGCCAGTTCACAACATTAACGCCCGAAATGTAACGCGACCCGATTGCAACGTCGGCCCCTTGCTCGGCACAAGCCTTGTGCAACGGTATCAAATCTTTCGGGTTATGGCTGAAATCGGCATCCATCTCGGTGATATATTCGTAACCGGCATCGAGCGCCCATTTAAACCCGGTAATATAAGCCGTGCCCAACCCCTGCTTGCCCGGACGCTGCAACAAGTGCAGCCGTCCGGCATGGGACTGCTGTTTCTCTTTCACAATCGCGGCAGTGCCGTCGGGCGAATTATCGTCGATGACAAGTATATCGAAGTCATATTCCAACTTAAACACGGCTTCGATGATATTGGCGATATTTTCTTTTTCATTATAAGTCGGGATAATCACCAGGCTATCCGACCCTCTGTTTTCTAACATCTATGTGCTGTTTTATGGCTTGATAGCACAAAAATAATCTATTCCCCCGTCATTAAGAAAAAATCACGCATTTTTATTTGCCATGCAACCGGTCGGACATAGCGCATTTTTATGCCGTGCAACATAAAAATGGTTCAATATTTTACTATTTCAGAATTATGACATAACTTTGCAGCCCGAAAAAAGATTGTAAAAAATAACGCACATTGGTTTATATGGATGGAGCCGAAGCACGCAAGTTAGCACACATCGTAATTCGCACTCGCAGAGCTTTCAAGCAGGCCATCTGCAAGTCGATAAAACAACACGGTATCGACCTCACATTCGAAATGCTGCAAGTGATGAACAGTTTGTGGCAAGAGGAGGGAGTAAGCCAGCAAATGCTTGCCGAGCGCGTGGCCAAGAACAAGGCAAGCCTTACAAACCTGCTCACAAGGCTTGAAGAAAAGGGATACATATTCCGCCGCGAATGTACAGCCGACCGCCGCAATAAGCGCGTGCACCTCACCGCCAAGGGCAAGGAGCTGCAAACAACCGTGCAACCGGCCATCGACGAGGTGTATGTGTATGTGGAAAAGACACTCGGCATCGATAACATAAGGATTAATCAAAATTTATTCACCCGGTTATATGGCATTGTCGAAGATTATTAAAATACTGCTGCCTGCAATAATAATGATTGCCGCGCAGAGCAACATTGCCGCAGCTGCAGGGCAGATGTTCCTTACGGTTGACAGCCTTCTCAGCTTAGGCATCGACAACAACCTTCAATTGCGTGCCTCAGCCTTGCAGCAGCGCATGGCACTGGAGCGCACCAAGGCTGCAAGAAAAGAATTGTTACCCGAAGTTACTGTGGGCATTCAAGCCGGTTATTTGGGGCAACCCACCGTGTTTGAATCGGGATTGTCTGGTGCCACACACCCCGAGTCACCCAATTGGCAGCAAAGCTACGCAGTGGAAGTTACACAACCGCTATATCACGGAGGCCGGTTGCGCACGGCAATCAGGAAAAGCGACATTGAACACACCATCGCCACGCTGCAAACAGCCGATGGCGAAGCCGACGTGAAACTTGCTTTACTGCAACAATACATGACGTTGTTCAGCTATTACAAGCAACGCGACGTATTACAACGCAACATCGAAGAGTCGGAAATACGCCTGAAAGACATTCGAAAAATGAAAGAGGAAGGCCTCATCACCAACAACGATGTGCTGCGAAGCGAACTGCAACTCACCACCGACCGGCTGTCGCTCACCGAGGCCGAAAACAACATTGCCCTTGCTTCGATGCAACTGGATATCCTACTGGGGCTTGACGAGTCTCTGTTAATAATTCCCGACACCACGCTGCTTGAAAAAGCAATCACGCTCACCGACTACGAGACTTGCATCGACGATGCCTACCGCAACAATCCCAAAATGCAACTTGCCCGCCAACAAACGGCATTGGCAAAAAATGAAACGCAAGCCGCACTCAACGAATACTTGCCACAAGTATCGCTATATGCAGGCAACACACTGGCGCGACCTATTACACGCACCATGGCCGACCGATTCAACAACAGTTGGAACATAGGTGTACGCATAACCTACTCGTTATCGTCGCTTTACAAGAACCGTAGCAACGTGGGCGAACGGCGTGGCAACGAACTGTTCTTCCAAAACGAGGAAGAGCGTCTCAAGCAACAATTGCGAATGACCATACGCGAAGCATACCTCGACCACATCGAGGCTGTCGAGCGGGTGGAAGCACTTAACTTGTCGGTAAGGCAGGCCCGCGAAAACTTCCGTATCGTACAAAACCGGTACCTCGGGCAGCTGGCCATACTCACCGATCTGCTCGATGCCAACAGCGTACTGCTATCGGCCGAACTGGAATTGACTGTGGCACGGGTTACGGTCATATATACTTATTATGAATTGCTTAATGCCTGTGGGCGTTTATAAAACAAGATATTATGAGTACTTGGGTAGAAAAACGGCGTAAAATAAAACTCCGCAACATAATCCTCAACACGGTGTGCATCACACTTGCATTGATAGGTGCATCGTGGACGATAAATTATTTTTGGAAATATTTCAATTACGAAATCACCAACGATGCATTCATCGACCAGTACATATCGCCGGTAAACGTGCGAGTGGCAGGATACATAAAGGAGGTGCGTTTCAAAGAACACCAATATGTGCACCGTGGCGACACACTGCTGGTACTCGACAACAGCGAATACCTTATCAAGGTGAAAGAGGCCGAAGCCGCGCTGCTTGATGCCCAAGGCTCACGACGGGTGCTTGACTCGGGCATAGGAGCATCGAAAGCCAATGTGGCAATACAGGAAGCCAACATACAGGAGGCCCGGGCAAGGCTTTGGCAAGCCGAACAGGATTATAACCGTTACGAGAAACTATACAGGGAAGAATCGGTCGCAAAGCAACAATTCGACCAAATCAAGGCCGACTACGATGCGGCCCTTGCACGCTACAATGCCCTTATCGAACAACGAAAGGCCGTGAAAATGCAATCAGACGAAACCCAAAGCCGGACGACCAATGCCGAGGCCGAAATTCTGCGCTGCGAGGCCGGATTAGACATGGCAAGGCTGAACCTTTCATATACGGTGGTTACAGCGCCATTCGACGGATATACAGGCCGCAGAACCCTCGAACAAGGGCAATACGTGTCGGCCGGACAGACGATAACCAATCTCATACGCAGCCAAAACAAGTGGGTGACTGCCAATTACAGGGAAACACAAATCGAGAACATTTACATAGGGCAACGGGTGATAATATCGGTCGATGCAGTCAGCGGACGCACATTCGAGGGTCGAGTAACTGCCATATCCGAAGCCACCGGTTCGAAATACTCGCTTGTTCCCACCGACAATTCGGCCGGAAATTTCGTGAAAGTGCAACAGCGCATACCGGTAAGAATCGATTTCGTGGACGTTTCACCCGGCGACATGGCTCGCTTCCGTGCCGGAATGATGGTAGTGACTGAGGCTTGCAAAGAATAAGAAATATAGAGTGCTTATGACAGCAAACTTGTCAGAACGCCTTGATTTGCCACTCAGGAAAGGATTGCCCGGGTGGATGGGAATAGTCACCATGTTCATGGTGGCAATACCGGTCATGATGATCAACGGCACCTACACCGGCAGCCTGCAAGAAGTGTCGGGAACACTGGGCGCGCTCACCGAGGATATTACCATGGGATATTATGCGGCATCGGCCGGCATGGCAATTGTTTATCCCATTCTCAACAAGGTGATGGACAGGGTTACTCAAAAGACGCTCCTGCTCATAAGCCTGAGCTTGCAAGTGGTCATCAGCTGGATGTGCGCCAAGACTCGCAGCACCGACCTGCTTATTGCCTATAGCTTCATGCTGGGATTTGTGAAAGGCTTTGCAATGCTGTGGTTTGTGAAGAAACTGAGCAAACTGGTCAGCCCACGCAACATACGCAGCGAGTTTTACGCCTACTTTTATCCTATTGTATTCAGTGTGGGGCAATTGTCAATGATAGTGACGGCACAACTTGCTTATTATTACGACTGGAAATACATGTATTACTTCGAAATAATATTGCTGCTCCTGGCCATAATGCTTGTACTTGCGACATTCCGCTATGCCAAAGTTCCCATAAGGCAACCATTCAAGGGAGTTGACTTTCGCAGCATCTTCATAGCCGCAGTGGCCATACTCATGATAATGTATGTATTTACCTACGGCCGTGTCCTCGACTGGTTCCATTCACCACGTCTGCGTTACTACCTTGTTGCTTCTATATTGCTGCTGTTCCTGTTCTTGTGGGTACAGTGGGCCAACCGCAGCCGCGAGCCATATATCTACCTAATACAAATCACACGTGTCAAGCCGCTGCTTGGATACTTGTATATGTTCATAACCATGTTCTTTTGCTCGTCGGGCACACTCATCACCAATTATGTAACCTCCATTGTGCACACCGACAGTGTCCATGCCAATATGCTCTATCTTTACGTCATACCGGGATTTATCGTCGGGGCATTCATGTGTTTTTGGTGGTTCAGGTGGCAACGTTGGCGGTTCCGCTACTTCATCTCGGCCGGGATGGCCTGTTTTGTGGGATATTTTGCCATCATGTACTTCGGCATCGCCCCCGACAGCACCTACGAGATGCTATACCTGCCCATGTTCCTGCGCGGAATGGGCATGATGATACTTTTCATTTCATTCGGCCTTTTCGTGGTAGAGGAATTACCCATGAAATATATGCTCTCGAATGCTTTTTTCCTCATCTTGTCGCGCTCGGTACTGGCACCGGTAATAGGCTCGTCGTTTTTCAGTAATATGCTCTATTACCTGCAATTGCAAGGCAACCAACGCCTTTCCGATTCAATAACACTAAGCGACCCCATAGCGGCAAGCCAATATGCAAGTTCATTGCAATCGGCCATCGCGCAAGGCCACAGTTATATCGAAGCCGAACAGATTGCAACAAATGCCATCTATACCACCATTCAACAACAAAGCTTGCTGCTGTCGATGAAAACGGTTATCGGATATATGCTTATAACAGCACTTGTGCTCGCCATCGTATCGGCATTCATCCATTTCCATAAAACCGTGAAAGTAAAGATTATCCGCACAGGCGACGACATGGTGTGATTTCCTTTTGACAAAACGAAAGGAGGGGGAAAGACATATTTTTCAATTGCCCATAACGTTTGTTGCTTGAAAAATATGTCTTCCTGCCCTTCGGTATAAAAATCTTTATATCAAGAAAAACCGTCAGTCGATGAATTTCACACGCGATGCGTCACGTTCCTTGGCTGCCGGCGACTCATCGGGATACCCCACAGCGATGCAATAAAGCAACTTGTAGCCTTTTGGCAAATCAAGTTTTTCAAGATATTCCGCTGCACGCGGATTATTCTGCAAAAATGCAGCCGAACTGCCAAGGCAGCAAGTTCCCAATCCCATGGCGCGTGCGGCAAGCATAATGTTTTCGCCAAGCAATCCGCAATCTATCTGTGACGATGAAGCCGCGGGATCGGCTGCCACAAAAATCACCGTAGGTGCATTGCGGAACATATTCTTGAAACCCGGTTCTCCGGCCACACGTGGATTTACCTCTTTGAACACGGCTGTTATCCCGTCGATATATTCCTTGCTGTCAACCACGCGCACAGCCCACGGCTGCTTGTTCATGCCATTGGGTGCATTTATGCCACATTCAAGCAGCACTTGCACCGTGTCGCGACCCACCGGCCATTCCTTGTATTGTCGCACACTGCGGCGAGCCATGATATTCTCAACCACTATTTTACCGGTATCCACGGCAGCCGTCGCAGCAGTTGCCGTTTCTCCACCTTGTTGCGCCCCATTAGAGACGCAACCGGCCATCATGCCCACCAGGCACAATGCCGAAACAAACAATTTGATTTTCATAGATTGTTAATAAATTTATTTGTTATCAGTCACTTCCGGCCTGTCAGAGTGCGCAGAAAGGGAAGGAGTTCGTTGGCCATCTTGCGGTGCTGAGCCTTCGAGGGGTGCAGGTCGGCCCCATAGCCGAGGCTGCCGTCTTGCGGAGTGAAGTCAAAGCGGTAAATATTCTTGTCGCCCTCGTTTCTCAACGTTTCACACATGGCATCAAGGGCACCATTCTGCTGTTCAAGCGGCTTCCCTGCAAGCATACAGCCCGAGAGTATCACAATCTTAGTCTTGGGATAAAGCCCGCGCAAGTGGCGCACGAATTTTTCATAGCTCTCACGATAAAGTTCAGGGTCGCAACCTGTGGTACTGAAGTCGTTGGTGCCAAGGTCGATGCACAACACATCGGGCACATTGCCCGCCGTATCCCATTTTTGCGAATCGTCATAAATGAGCGTGTAATCATACCACTGCGGCATGGTTCCGGCATCGTTATTACCGTCATAATTGCGGTAAGCCCCTATACCCGAACGGGCCACAACGGTAAACCGCATATCGAGCTCCCTTGCAATGATGGCGGCATATGTATAAAAGAAATTGGAATTTGACGGATCGTATTTCACCGAACCGTCGGCAGCCTCGGTACCATAACCGCAAGTCATGGAATCACCTATAAATTCTATCAAGGGGCGATTATCCTTTCCCATATCCACAAGTTGCGCATCATCATCTATGACAAAACCATAGAACTCGGCCTGCGACTGATATTCTTCCGAAACAAGCATCAACTCGATTATGTGACGGCCTTCGGGCAATTCCGAGGCTATGCGTATCACACTGTCACGCTCGCCGAAATGTATTTTATGATAGTTCTTATGATCGACCCCCACCATAAAATAACCGCTACCGGGCTTCATCTGCACGGCAATCGAAGAGCCGGTAAAACAAGCCGTGATAGTCGTACCGGGATAAGCCATCATGGGGGCAAACCTATTGGCAAAATTCACGCGCCCCATGTAACGGATATTATCGTTGTCGGCACCAACAAACCGGGTTTGGGCAACCGTCGTCAACGAACACAATAACATCACCACAAAAATGTAAAACTTTGACATATTCATATCTTGATTAATTTAAAAATTTCAATAATGGAAACTACTGCCGCCAAGGAACTCGCGAAGCAGGCTCGTGCTGGGTATCTGCTCCTCGCTGATGGGAAGGAAATAGCTGAGGAATGTAAGCAACCGCACAGCCTCGGCAAACTCAGGCACATTGCGCGGCACCTTCCGCAACAGCGGCACGGCATAATCTTTCATCACGCCGAGTTCAAACAGCAACGATGAATTAAACGTGGCATCGGCATTTTCCTGGAACGGGAAAATCCATTTTTCCTCTCCCCGACGCACACTGGGCCACCGTGCAATGGTGTCGAGCGCGTTCGAACCGCGATACTTGTGATCTCGTATTATGCGGCGCAACAACCGGTTATCGGTCGTCGGAACCCAATTATGGTCATCAATCGTAAGCGTGGTAAGAGCCGATACATACAAGCGGAACTTTTGATCCTCGGGAATTTGCGCCGTCAATTCGGGGTTCAGGCCGTGAATGCCCTCTATGAGCAACACATTGTTCTCGCCCAGGCGCATTTTGTCACCTTTGAACACCCGCCGCCCTGTGGCAAAATCATAAGTGGGCATCTCCACCTCTTCTCCTGCTATGAGACGGCGTAAATCGGTATTGAATAAATCGAGATCAAGGGCATAAAGCGACTCATAATCATATTCGCCATTCTCGTCTTTAGGCGTGGCCTCGCGGTCAACAAAATAATTGTCGAGCGAAATCACTTGCGGGATTATGCGATTAATCATAAGCTGAATGGCCAATCGGCGAGATGAAGTAGTCTTGCCGCTCGACGACGGCCCGGCGATAAGCACAATTCGTGCTTTGCCTTGCCTGTAACGGCTTGCTATCTCATCGGCTATGCGTGAAAAATTGGCATCGTGCAATGCTTCGGCAACATTGATAAGCATCGAAGTTTTTCCATCAAGCACAGCACGGTTAAGGTCGGCAACATTGGTTATTCCCACCACCTCGTTAAACTTCAAGTAATTGTCAAAAGCCTCAAGCATTTTGTCTTGCCGTGACGGGCGGCGAGCTTTTCCCGGATTGTTCAAATCGGGGCCGAGCAACAGCATACCATTGTGGTATTTTACCAAATCAAACACCTTCAGCGCGCCGGTCGATGGTGCAAGATTGCCATAGTAGCTATCGGCGGTGTCGCCAAGCGTGTAATACACCGAATATATCTCGTCGGAAGTGTCGAGCAACTCCACTTTATCAAGCAGTCCGGCATCAAGGAACATCTTACGGACATCGCGGGTGAGGCGCTGCCTGCGCACAAACGGCAAATCCTCTTCGACAATACTTTGCATACGCGCCTTTATGTCTTCTACCAATTTGGCAGCAGGTTCCACCTCATGCTCGTCCTTATCGACAATCATTGCATAATACCCGTTGGAAACTGAATGCCGCATACGCAGGCGCATGGCAGGACACACATCGAGCATCGCCTTGTAAAGCACCATACACAACGAACGCACATACACACGTTGCCCCGACGGCGACGACAGGTCGAGGAATTCCACCATATTGGGCTTATATACCGGAAAGTGCAAATCCTCGGTCTTATTGTTCACATGGGCACAGATAGGAGTCAAATCGATGCGTTCCTTTATACGCTCGTATATTTCGAGCAAGGTTTCCCCGCCACTCACCGGCACATATTCGTCGATGTTCTTGCAATATATGTTCAACTGCTCTGCCGTCATAAAATTAAAGTTTTATATATTTGCTACATTCGTGTATCTATGTGAATAATGTTCTGTACAAACATTAATTCGCGTATGTCGCCGCGGTCGATTTCCATGTCATCATATTCAGGATTCTCGCTGCGCAATATCACCTTCCGGGCATCGGCATGGCGACGCACATATTTAACCATGCAATAATCATCGAGCAGCACCACATATATCTGCCCCCAAAATATCTGTTGGGTATTGGTAAGCTCCCGCACGGCAAGCATATCGCCGCTACGTATCACCGGAGCCATGCTGTCGCCGCTCACCTTCACTATGCGGCATCGTTGCGACATATTGGGCAGGTCGATGTAGCCTATTATGTTCTCATCGGCAAACATCATGGCCCGTGGCATCACGCCGGCAGTGACATCTATGTCATAAACCGGAATTCCGGGACACTCCACACTCGCCGGTTCGCTGCTGATGCGGCCATCTATCAGCGTCTGGCTTGGCAATGCCGGTTGCGACTTGGCATAAGGCAAGTCGTCACCGGTTTCGAGCCAACGCTTCGACAACCCCATATTGACAACAATGCGATTGATAAGCGATTCATTAATTGCAAGTTTCCCTTTCAAATACTTCGACATATTTGACGAATCCATACCTATCTGCCGGGCAAACTCGTTCTGTGTCAATTTCATTTCGCCTATTATATACCGCAGCCGCTTGATTATTTCATCATTGTTATACATGGTATATGGGTTGATTTGATTTTGCAAGTTACCAATTCTTTCCGAAATTTCGTAATTACGGCAATATTTTTAAAAATATTTAAAAACTATTCACCCTTTAAACCTGCGGTGCTGCCGGGACCGTCGTGGCTGTATGTGAAATTGTCGAACGAAACTTCACCGCCACCGGCATCGGCATTATAGCAATACAATCCCACACGAATGCCTTTCCAGTTACCAAACTCCATTGTAAACGCATCGCCCGCCTGCACAAACTTTCGTCCGTCTTTGCTGTAAGAGAAAGCATAATCGTTGGCAGTTGCATCGGCATTCAACCGCAAATAAACCGTTTTACCCGACACGGCATACGTCTCGACGATTTTCCCATCGGCTTCAAAGTAAAGCATCACTTTGCCATGCTCCTTCTTTACACCTAATACATTATTCCGCGCCCCCATGCAAGCCAGTCCGCAACGTTGCCCATCGGCCATGCGGCTGAAATCCATTTTTACGGTGGCACAACCTTTATATCCGACGGTTTTTTGAGTTACCGTGTTACGTGCCGACCTGAAGTCATCGGCTTTAAGAGCTTGCAACGTCAACATTCCTTTCCGTTCCGAAAGCGACCAGGCCGAATCCACCGGATTGTGATTGAATTGCCATTGCAGTCCAAGTCTGCCGGCATCGAAATCATCGTCGGTCTGGGGCGATGTAATATCTGATTGTACGGCAATCCGAGGTTTGGTCCACACAGCCACAGGTTCGCCTATGCCATTACGGTCGATGTCCACGCCTATCACAGGCCACCCGTTTTCCCAGTGCATTGGTTGTAAATGCACTACCCGGCCAAGCGGGTTATATTGCTGGAAATGATAAAAGAACCATTCGCCGTCGGGCGTATCTACCATCGCTCCTTGATGAGGGCCGTTGATTGCCGTAGTTCCCTGTTCAAGCACCACCCGTTTCTCATACGGGCCGTAAATATTCTTCGAGCGCAAGACGGTTTGCCATCCCACTTGCACTCCGCCTTCGGGTATGCTCAAATAATAATATCCGTCACGCTTGTGTATCTTTGTACCTTCGGCCACAGGTCCTGTGTAAACCGTGCAGCCGTCATCGAGCAGCCGGGTTCCATTGGGGCTCATTTTGTGAATTACAATAGGCCCTGCACCCAGGATGCTGCGCCCCAAGTATGCCTGGCCATCTTCATCCCAAAACGGGCATGGGTCTTCCCACCCTTTAACATGGCACACGTTATGCAACGGACTCCACGGCCCGGCAGGGTCGGTAGCATTCGACATAAAAAGGCCCTCATCGGGAGTACAGAAAAACACCCAGAACTTACCGTCGTGGTATCGCAACGACGGAGCCCACGACCCGCCGCCGTAGTGTTCCATGCTATCCCAGCCGGGAAAATCAAAACGCCGGTACACCTGCGACAACAGCCGCCAATTTACCATGTCGTCCGACTCAAGCACTTGCATACCCGTGTAATGAAAATCAGATGCTACCATATAATATTTTTCCCCTACCCTTATCACATCAGGGTCGGAATAGTCGGCGTTCAATATTGGATTGACATACGTGCCGTTCCCTTGGTCTCCCCATGTAGGAAGTGGTGCCTGCCCGGCACATACACTTGTGGCACCCATTGCGATGCCAAGTAATAAAACAGAAATTCTAATCATTATGTTATGGATTTTAGGTTAATATCGTAAGCTTCCCCAAAAATACGAAAAATTTACTTACATATACAGCTATGCCTGCGACTTTCGCTATATTTCAATAATATTGCCCTAATATATTTTAATAAAGCAGAAACTTGCAGCACCACTGGATGTTGCGGAGTTAAATACAAATTAATCACTAACATTGAAAAACTTGTTTACCATGTGGCGGCAAAGCTGCCAAACTTTGTGGTAACCGACGGCGCAGCGACCACCACGTGGGAGCAAACCGTCGGCAGACCAAGAGTATGCCTCATCGGCCTCAAAGAGGTCAAATGTGTGATACCCGGGGTGTTCGACCTCTTTGAGGCCGTTTCAAATGCTCCGATGGTTCGGCTTCGTCTCACACATCGGTTACCACAAATTGGACGGCTATGCCACCCCCTGAATTTGTATTTTTTACCACTCTCATGATATTCCAATAATATAAGATGCGTCTCGGCTATAAAAAGAATCAGTAAGCTGCTTTTTTTGCACAACCCGTGACTTTCACTATATTTGCCTTACAAACTATTTATAAACATGGATATTCTGCTTATTATACTGGGGGCTATATGCCTCATCGTGGGGCTGGCCGGGTGCATAGCACCCATGCTGCCGGGGCCGCCGCTTTCTTACGTCGGCCTGCTGTTGCTGCATTTTACAAGCCAAGCCGACTTCACCACCACCGAATTGCTTGTGTGGCTCGCAATAGTAATTGCAGTACTGCTTCTCGACTACTTCGTGCCGATGCTTGGCACAAAATACTTTGGCGGCAGCAAATGGGGCTCTTGGGGCTGTGTAATCGGCACCATCGCCGGGCTGTTTTTCATGCCGTGGGGCATTGTACTCGGGCCATTTATCGGGGCATTAGTTGGAGAATTGCTCGGCGGCAGCCGCACCGGCCAGGCACTGAAAGCAAGTTTAGGGTCGCTGATAGGCTTTCTCTTTGGCACAGTGCTCAAGTGCATCGTCTGCGGATATTTCATCTATATCTTCATCGCAGAACTAATCAAATAAATTGTCGCTTTTACGAAAATCCGACCTCGCAGTTTCTCTACACATCTTAATTTCACATATACAGCAAGCCCCCACCATGGACGGTGAGGGCTTGCACGCATATATCAGTTACAAAATTCTACAATTAACCGGGAGTTATTCTGCGGTTTCACCACCTTCGGTGCCGTCGCCACCCTGGAACTCCTCTATTTCGGCAATTTTCAGGTTCTTAATCTCCCATGTGGGAGCAGCATCGGCAAGGCTGACATAACGGAATGCCACGTGTACACGGCTGCCGATATATTGCGACAAGTCAACAAGATTAACTGTGTAGAATGTCCAGCTCGAAGTAGTAGGCCAACCGCTAACCGTCAATTCGTCCCAGGTAGCCGTTGTTACATCACCTGCATAATTGGTTGAAACCAATACTGTGCAGAACTCTTCGGCCCGGTGGCCGCTCATGTAGTTGATTGCTGTCTCGAATTGCATATTCGGGGCAATAGCTCTCGACAAGTTGATTTGCGGCGAGACAATCCAACTTTCGGTAGCATGGTTTGCGCCACCCGCGTAGGCCGAAGCCTTCCAGCCATATGTGCCGTCAAGTGCCCAAACATAGCTTAATCCGTCGAGTGTTACATCTTGTATTTCAAATCCGCCGGTCGAGCCAATGAAAGTTTCATTCAAGAATGTACTCATATCGGCACTCCAACCATCGGCCTTATTTTCAAATATGAATTGTTGCACTTCAAATTCGGGAGTCGGTATCCATGCTCCGGTTGTGAACGTGTATTCTTTAGCTACAAGTCCGTCGCCATTGTTGTAAACCACGGCGGCCAATGCACCATCTTGTGCATATGGCAGTTGCTGAGGCAGATAGGCTGCAACCACACCGTCTATGGCATCATCGTCTATGGCGCCGCTGCCATATTGGGCATATACCATCGGATCAAGTACTATCACGCCGGCAGCATCGGTTGCATATTCGCTCCAAGCCTCACCGTTAAATGTGTAAAGCACCGAAGTATTGGCCTCTGAAACAACTCCACCGACACCTTCAACCGAAGTCACCATAGTATTGAGGAACTTGCCGCTCGATACACCTATTGTATAGCCTGTCACGTTAACCGTGCGACCATTGAGCGACGGATCAATCATGCCATCAACAGGGTATGACAAACTGCCAATGGCGGTTGATGCCCCATCTAACTCTATGTTGTAATACCGTCCATCGATAGTGAGCGTACCTTGATAAGACACGTAACCGATGTAGGGAGCTGCAACATAAGCATCGGCGGCAGCACCGTCAATAGCCCTCGGAGCAGGAAGGTCGAACTCAACAGCATCGCCCTTGGTGACAGTGGCATCACTGCCAAATTGGGCAAAACCGGCATACTGCGAGGTAGTACCGCTCACAGTCACCAGGTCTCCTGCCGCACAACCGGTATCACTCTTGTAAACAAGTATATAGCCCGTTCCATCGGTCATCAAGAAACCACGGTCATAAGTTGCAGCTACAACGCCACGAGCATTATAACTACCGGCTTCGGCATATTGAAGCATCCCCACAGGTGTGTATTCTGTAGCCGAGCCATCGGCAGGAACCACCGATGTTGCCATTGTATTGGTGTAACGGCCGCCGCTCACGCCTATAAGATAACCGGTCACAGTCACTTGTTGCCCGTCGAGGCTGCTGTCAACAATGCCTGCCACAGGATACTGGATGCTGCCGGTAGCAGCCGTGGCTCCGTCAACCGTTACATTGTAATAATATCCGCTTATGCTGAGCGTTCCGGTGTAGCTCACATATTTAATTTCGGGAGTGTTTACATATGCATCAAGGTCGGTTCCGGTCATTGTGGTGGGCGCAGGATAGCTGAACTCATCGGCGCGCTCTATCATGGTTACAACCGACGTGGCCGGAAACTGCATCAACCCGCTGTAAGCCGATGTAGTACCGCTCACGCTCACCACGTCGCCAACCGAGTTGTTGGGCATACTGTTGAGATAAACAAGGATAGTGCCGGTACCGTCGTTCACAAGGAAACCACGAGCATAAGTGGCAATCACAGTACCCTTTACAGTATAGGCACCACCTTCAGTGTCGGCAATGACAGTTGAAATAGGAGTATAGCTTTCTTCGGTTCTCGGAGCCATACGGTAAGCGGCAGCCTCGGTGGCATTTCCACCCTCGCCTGGCTCAATGCCCGAATAAGCATAATTAACCACCATCATGTCACCAGCCTGGGCATCGGGATTTGCCGATGCTAATATTTCAGGAATTTTAGACAATGTTGACGGTGTGAGGTAGCTTGCCTTGTTCCCACCCCATACAGTCTCATAGTCATAGAAACCGAAATCATATGTGCCTATGGCCTTACCCTCGAAATCGGCAAGGTAACCCGACGGATCTTTATAATAATTCACATTGACTGTGAAACGCGAACCCACGTCGGCAAGGCGATAATCATTAGAAGCAGCCAAAAATGCCGGTATATAGTCTTCGGGCGAAGCCATTGTAGTGAAATACCCGTTGGTGCCAACCGCAGCAAGGGCATCGGCATATGCTGTGCCTGTGCCGGCCTCCTGATCGAGAGCGGCGGCAATGGCCTTGTTAGTCTCGTTTCCCGCAATAGTGGCATAGTCGCCCGATGCCAACGTTATAGTGGTGGTACGCACATCGGTAATGGTCTTATCGAGGTTAAACTGGTCGTTATAGTCGTCGCACGACATCACTGCCAACGAAGCCAGTGCCACCAATGATGCTGAAAATACCTTATTTTTCATATCCTTCATGTTCCTCATTCGTGTGTTTGGTTAGAAATTAATACGCAACTTCATGCTGTAGGTACGACCGAAGGCATAGTAGCAATAAATGTTCTCGGCCGATGCCTCCACGGTCGAGTTGTTGGGGTTCCAAGCCTTGGAGATATACTGATAGTTGAAGAGGTTGTTCACGTTGCCCGAAAGCACGGCATCCAGTCCTCCAATCTTGAAACGATAGCTTGCATTCAAGTCAACAGTGCTTGCTGCCGGTATCTTCCACGGGTCATACACCTTCACTTCGTCATCGAGCTTCAACGCGCTACCGGTAAGTGAATAGTAAGCATAGTTATTGCCATAATAAGTCCAGTCGAAGCCAACGCGGATGGCCTTGTTGATTTTGAAAGTTGCACCGGCACCGAATGTCATCTGCGCAGAGCCACCCTCGTGTATGCCTTCAAGTAAGATTGTAGCCTTGGCATGATCGGGTGCACCAACGGTGGTTTGCTCTCCTGCCGATGTCAAAGGCACACCGTTGTCGTTGTAGGCATAACCGGTTGCATTGTCGGTCCACGTCCAGTCGCCTATCGAGGCCATACCCCATATTTCAAGCCAATTAGTGGGGCGAATCTTCAAGTCAACCTCGACACCCATGTTGCGAGCATTCACACCGGTCATGTTAATGAAATACTCTTCGCGGTTATCCATTTCACCACGCTTGGTCATCGTCTTGTCGAGCCAGCGCGTCCAGTAAGCGTTTACGTTAGCCGAGAACCAGCTGTTGCGGAAGCCATATCCGGCCTCAACCGAGAACACTTTCTCGTTCTTGGCGTCCTTGTTTATCACATTGCTGTAGGTTGAAGTCAGGAACACGCCTCCCGAGAATTTTGGCGCACGACTTATGTAACCGATATTGGCAAACACGTTGTTATGCTTGTCGATGTTGAAGTTGGCACCACCCTTTGCGGTAAAGCCCATGAAACTCTTGGTGTCGCTCTTGGCGTGTGCCTCGTCGTAGTAGAAACGGTCGTAACGCCAATTGGCAGTGTTCGACAACGAACCGGCCACGAAAGCCGACCAACGGTCCTTATTGAACTCGGTTTGGAAGAATGCTCCGTATTGCATCACATGGCCGTCATAGTCACGGTAAACCACGTCACCCACACCGAGTTTCTCATAAATCCAACTATCATGTTTGGCGTTTACGTTGTTGTTCGGATCCACGTCGCCACGGGTAGAGTCAACAAAGTAATCGCCACCGTAAAGGTCAACAATCTCGTTGGTGTGAGTACCCTTGTAATAACGGAAGTCGATACCACCGTAGAAGTCGAAATATTTGCCAAACTTGGTGGTATAGGTCGAAAGCAAGCCATACCAATTGTGATAGTTCTTAGAATTACTCATCACAAGCATCGAACCATTTTCGCTCGCGGCATTGATATCCTGTATTGCGCCGTAGTCAAATGTACCGTCATCCTTGCGGAAACGAGTCTGCAACTCGCCATAGTTTGCACCATACCAGTCGCGGTAGCTGTAACCGAAATATTCGTTACCCTGGCCCGAATAGCCACCACCGCGGCCGAGCGAAACATAGAACACCGTGCTGAGCGACGACTTCTCGTTGATGCGCCACTGGTGGTTGAGGCTCAACTGCGGCTTGTGATAGTAGTTATACTCCGACGAGCGACGTTCACCATTGTTGTCGAAACCATAGGTGGAGTTATACTTGTAGTTCTTCACGCCGTATGTCCGTTCAACCATCTGCCAGTCGGCAATCTTAAGTGCGCCATCGCGCTGATAGTGCTTTTGCGGTGCACCGAATGCGGTGAACGACAGCTGATGGTTGTCGCCGAAACGCTTAGCCACATTCACAAACCAGGTGTAACCCTCGAAGTCGGTACCCTGCACGTAGCCGTCGCCCCAGTTACGCGAGCCGAGCAGCGTCACCGACCAGTCGTGCGGCATCATGCCCGTAGAAGCCTTAAACAGTATCTTGTTGTTGCCATCGTTGCCCAACTGGTAATAGGCAGTGCCTCCACGTTTTGCCTCAATGCCACTGGTGACGATATTGATGGTACCACCCACCGAAGGCACCGATACCTTCGAAGCACCCATACCGCGCTGCGTCTGCATCACAGTGGTAACATCGGTTAGGCCGGTCCAGTTACTCCAGTACACGCCGCCCCATTCCATGTCGTTCATAGGCACACCGTTCACCATTACGGCGATATTCTCGTTGCTGAAACCGCGCATATATATTTCCGAGTCACCGAAACCGCCACCATCTTTCTGTGCATGCACACCGGGCGTTGTCTTCAGTATTTCAGGGAACTCCTGTGTGCCAAGCTTCTCGTCGATTTGCTCAAACGACACATTCGACACAGCTACCGGAGTGCGGCGTTGGATTGCAATCTGCGAAGTCACAATCACATCGTTAAGCACCTTCGAGTCGCTTTTCAATGCAATTGTTCCCAAGTCAACATTTTTTCCTGCCGGAATTTTCTCGTTGCGGCTTTCGTAGCCGATGTACTTGAATTCAAGCGTTGCACCGCTCTGCTTCACTTTCAAAGTGAAAGCACCGTCATAGTCGGTGGCAGTGCCTTGTGCAGGGTCCCCCTTAACCTGCACAGTCGCCCCTATAAGGGGTTCATTAGTTTCCTCATCAATGAGCATTCCACTCACTGTGGTCTGTGCAAACACCGAGACCAAACCACTCAATGTCAGCACCATAGTAATTACCAAATGCTTTAGATTGATATTCATAAGCGTTATTTAAAAAATTTGATAGTTCAAAAACCGATACAAATATAGCACTCAAAAATTAAATTACATTAGTTTTTTTTTATTTTGTTAACTCGCAAGAGTACTTTTAACCCCATTACGTTAACAAATACTACATTTAACAATGTCACATACCGGCACCGCAACCGGCAATTGCCTGTATGTGTTACCATTAACGTGTTTCATGATTTCGCAAAACCATATTTTTGCGCATATACGGTTACATTATCGTAACAAAATCACATATTATCGGGCGTACCGCCATTGCATGAATTAATCACGACTAAGATTTCTACCGTTCCAATGGCTTTTTCCTATCCGGAAATTTGTACCACTATTCCTATAACATCTATTAATGAGATGTCGAGGGTTGTTAACAAAAATGGGAGAGCAAATTAACAAGCATTATGCCAATAATATATAATGGTTACAGATGGACTTATTTGTACGACATAAATACCAATGGCATTTTTTGACAGACCGATAATTTTGTAATATAATTAAGTACCTTAACAGCAAAATGAAACACCGATACAGTTTTCTAATCTTTTTTTGTTCCCTTTTCGCAGTTTCATGCAGCCAAGGTGAAACTGCGGCCGACGGAGAATCAGAATATCCGCTCATGACACTGCAACGGGAAGACCGCCGACTGACCGAAGAATATTCGGCCGTGATGCGCGGACTGCAAGACGTGGAAGTGCGCCCGCAAGTTTCAGGCACCATAACGCAAGTATGCGTAAACGAGGGAGCCGAAGTCAAACAAGGCCAGGTGCTGTTTGTCATCGACCAAGTGCCCTACAAGGCTGCCGTGGAAGTAGCCAAAGCAGCCGTAGCCACCGCCGAAGCTGCCGAAGAGATTGCCCGGCAAACGCTTGAAGGCAAAGAGATGCTGCACACCGAAAAAGTGATTTCCGACTTCGACCTGCGCACGGCTCAAAACGAATACAAAAGCGCGCAGGCAGCCACCATGCAGGCTCGCGCAGAACTGGTGAACGCCCAAAACAATTTGTCATACACCGAAGTCAAAAGTCCTGTTGACGGTGTTGCCGGAATGACCGATGTGCGCATAGGTACATTGGTCAGTTCTTCAATGTCCGAACCGCTTATCAGCGTGTCGGACAATTCACAAATGCTTGCCTATTTCTCACTCGTCGAGAAACAAGTACTGTCGCTCACCCGGCAATACGGCTCGCTCGACAAGGTGTTAAGTTCATTCCCCGATGTGTCGCTAAGACTGAACGACGGCACAATATACGAACATACGGGTAAAATCGACGTGATAAGCGGTATAATCGACAAGACTACCGGAGCCGTGAGTCTGCGAGCAAAATTCGACAATCGCGACGGACGGCTCATGAGCGGCGGACAGGCCAACGTGATTGTGCCATACGACCGCCCGGGTAGCATCGTAATTCCACAAGAAGCTACTTATGAGATACAAAACCGAATATTCGCCTACAAAGTGGTTGACGGCATAGCACGTTCAACCGCAATCGAAGTATTTGCCATCAATGACGGACGCGAATACATCGTGGAAAGCGGGCTTGAAGAAGGCGACGTGATAGTGAGCGAAGGTGCCGGACTGCTCAAAGACGGAACCCGCGTAACCAACCGTCAGCAAGCGTCAACAAGCAAAGCCGACAGCCTGCTGACGGCAAATGAAAATGTTTCATCTACAAGCCTCTACTCAGGAGGAAGATTGGAGGAAGCTGTATTATGAAACTGCAACACTTCATCGAACGCCCAATCCTGTCGATGGTGATATCGGTGGTCATACTCGTGGCAGGCATAATAGGCCTGGCAGGACTTGCCATTGAACAATATCCCGATATTGCCCCACCCACCATACGTGTTTCCACCACATATAGCGGCGCAAATGCCGAAACTGTGCAAAAGAGCGTGATAGTACCGCTTGAAGAAGCCATCAACGGCGTGGAAAACATGACTTACATGACTTCGAGCGCAAGCAATACAGGGCGAGCCGACATCACCGTTTACTTCAAGCAGGGCACCGACCCCGACATGGCCGCCGTGAACGTGCAAAACAGCGTAAGCACGGCCACGTCGCTGTTGCCGGCAGAGGTTACGCGTGTGGGTGTGACCACACGCAAGCGGCAGACGAGCCAACTCATGACCTTCGGCCTTTACAGCCCTAACGGCACCTACGACCGCATATTCCTCACCAACTATATGTCAATCAACATCAAGCCACAGATACAACGTGTATCGGGCGTGGGCGATGTGAATGTGATGGGTGGTGACTATGCAATGCGCATATGGCTGAAGCCCGAGGTGATGGCACAATACGAGCTTGTACCCGACGACATCGAGGCTGCACTGTCGAGCCAAAACATAGAAGCTTCGACCGGCTCGATAGGCGAAGATTCCGAAAATGTATTCCAGTACACCCTCAAATACCGCGGACGGCTTGAGACCGAAGAGGAATTTGAAGAAATCGTGATAAAGGCATTTGACGACGGGCGTGTGCTACGGCTGAAGGATGTGGCCGACGTGGAACTTGGCGCACAATCCTACACCAACATCGGCTATGTGAACGGCCGCCCGGGTGTTTCGTGCATGATTAACCAGACTGCCGGAACCAACGCCAACGAAATCATCATGAACATCAACGCCCTGCTCGACGACATATCTAAAGATTTGCCCGAGGACATGAAAATCGTGGAACTGATGAGCACCAAGACCTTCCTCGACGCATCAATCAACGAAGTTATCAAAACGCTGCTCGAAGCATTGGTGCTTGTTGTGCTTGTCGTATATATATTCCTGCAAAACCCGCGTTCCACGCTTATCCCGGCAATAAGCATCGTGGTATCGCTCGTGGGCACATTCGCGGCCTTGTACCTTGCCGGTTTCAGCATCAACCTGCTCACACTGTTTGCATTGGTACTTGCCATAGGTATCGTGGTAGATGATGCCGTGATTGTGGTCGAAGCGGTGCAGACGAAGTTCGATGCCGGTTACCGCTCTCCGTTCAAGGCCTCGGTCGATGCCATGGACGGCATTGCCTCGGCTATCATTACCTCAACGCTCGTGTTCATGGCTGTGTTCGTACCGGTATCGTTCATGGGAGGCACATCGGGCGTGTTCTACACCCAGTTTGGCGTTACAATGGCGGTTGCAGTGGGTATTTCGGCTATCAACGCATTGACGCTATCTCCGGCATTGTGCGCACTACTGTTGCGCCCCAACCAAATAGTGGCCGAGGGCACCAAACTCGAATTTTCCACCCGCTTCCGCCTTGCATTCGAGGCTTCGTTCAAGCGCATAGTGGCTCGCTACAAGATTGGTGCCGAGACTCTTGTAAAGCGCAAATGGGTAGTGTGGGTTTCTTTCTTTGCTGCTTGCGGGCTGCTGCTCTATTTCATGGGAACGAGCAAAACCAGCCTTGTGCCTAACGAAGACACCGGCTCAATCAACGTGGGCATAGATACACCGCCGGGCAGCACCCTTGCCGAAACCGCCGCCATAATGCAGAAGGTGGAAGCTGAATTGAAGAAAATTCCGCAAATCAATAATTATAACAACGTGGCCGGTTTCAGCATGGGAACCAGCGGCTCATCGCACGGTACATTCATGATAAAACTGAAACCGTGGGACCAACGCGACGATGACGAAGGTTCGGTAGATGCCATTGTTGAAAAAATATACCAATTGACCGCCCACATCAAGGATGCGCAGATATTCGTGTCGGCTCCGCCAATGATTCGCGGCTACGGTACCGGCAACAGTTTCGAGGTATGCCTGCAAGACCGCGGCGGCAAGGGTATCGATGCCCTGAGCCGGGTGACCGACAATTTCATAGCCGCCCTCAACAAGCGTCCCGAGGTACAACGGGCATACACCTCGTTCAGTGCCAATTTCCCGCAATACACCATCGACGTTGACGAAGCACGTTGCCAACGCGCAGGAACAACCACCGATGAAGTGCTTGGCGTGCTGCAAGGCTACTTCGGCAGCATGTATGTATCGAATTTCAACCGTTTCACCAAATTATACCGGGTGATAATACAAGCACCGTCCGACAAGCGCAACAGCCTGCAATCGCTCGACAACATATTCGTGCGCACCGACGATGGTATGGCTCCGGTGAGCCAATTCGTAACACTCACCAAGACCTATGGCGCCGAAACACTTGAACGCTTCAATATGTTCTCGTCGATAAGCGTCAACGGAATGCCTGCAAAGGGGTACAGTTCGGGCGACGTGATTGCAGCCATCAGCGAAGTTGCCAAGCAGACGTTGCCAACCGGTTACGGATATGAATTTTCGGGCATGATGCGCGAGGAAGAGCAACTTTCCAAGTCGCACAACACCACCATCGTATATGGTATATGTATTTTATTCATATACCTGATATTGTGTGCATTATATGAAAGTCTGTTTATCCCTATGGCCGTCATGATGTCGGTACCGTTCGGGCTGATGGGCAGCTTCCTGTTTGCCCGGCTGTGGGGCATCGACAATAATATATATTTGCAGACGGGGCTTGTGATGCTCATCGGCCTGTTGTCAAAAACGGCAATCCTCATGACTGAATATGCCACCGAGCGACGAAAAGCGGGCATGACACTCGTGCAAGCGGCACTAAGCGCGGCCGCCGTGCGCTTCCGCCCCATATTGATGACGGTATTGACAATGATATTCGGTATGTTGCCGCTTATGTTCGCATCGGGCGTGGGTGCCAACGGAAACCGCTCGCTTGGCGTGGGAGCCGTGGGCGGACTGGTAATAGGCACCATAGCCTTGCTATTCATAACACCTGCTTTCAGCATAATATTCATGTGGGTCGAAGAAAAAGTAATGGGCAAACGCAAACAAGACAGGGAAGCATAACATGAAACATACAGCATTATTATTCATATCAGCCACAATGGTGCTGGGAAGTTGCTCGATATACCGTAACTACCAACGCCCCGACACCGACCTGCTGCCGGTGGAAAACCTTTACCGTTATGCCGACAGCATAGCCGCCGACGGCGGCAACGATTCATTGACGCTCGGCGACCTTCCTTGGCAGGAACTGTTCACCGACCTGCGCCTGCAACAATTAATCGATTACGGACTTGAACATAACACCGATATGCAAGTGGCCCTGTTGCGGCTCGACCAGGCCCGGTCGCAACTGACGGCCGCAAAATTGTCGTTCTTGCCTTCGATTGATTTTTCACCCGAGATGTCGGTTAGCAAGTCGAGCAGCAATGCAGCAGCAAAGAGTTACACATTGCCTGTATCGGCAAGTTGGGAAATCGACATTTTCGGCAGCCTGCGCAATGCCAAGCAGGGCGCAAAAGCGGCCATGCTGGAGCAGGAAGCTTACAAGCAGGCCGTGCGTTCACAACTTGTTGCATCAATTGCCGACAATTATTTCTCGCTTATGGCTCTTGACGAACAAATAGAAATAAGTGCATCGACCTTGGATATGTGGAGCGAACAAGTGCGCACCATGGAAGCCCTGATGAAGGTGGGAGAAGAAACCGAGAATGCCGTCACGCAGGCTCGCGCATCGCTTTATGAACTGGAAGCATCGCACAACGACCTGCAACGGCAGCTACGCGAGACCGAGAATGCTTTGTGCACACTGCTTGGCACCACACACCGAGCCATAGACCGCGGCACCCTTGCCGAACAACAATTGCCCGAAGAAATCAACATTGGCCTGCCGTTGCGGCTGCTATCGAAACGCCCCGACGTGATACAGGCCGAAATGACACTTGCTCGTGCTTATTACGAGACCAATGTGGCCAGGGCTGCATTTTACCCGCGGCTGACCCTCTCGGGCAGTGCAGGCTGGACCGATGCCTTAGGAAATGCCGTAACCAATCCGGGTGAGTGGATTTTACAGGCTTTGGCTTCGCTCACCCAACCCATATTCAATCGTGGAGAACTGATTTCCAATCTCAAAGTGGCAAAAGACGAGGAGCAAATTGCGCTACTCAACTACAAACAAGCCTTGCTCGATGCCGGACAGGAAGTGAACGATGCACTGTATGCCACACAGTCGGCTCGCCGCAGCCTTGAAAGCCACAATCGCCAATGCCGTGAACTGGAACGCTCGGTCACTACCGCCGAAGCTTTGTACCGCACAGGAAATGCCACTTACCTTGAATTGCTCACGGCTCGACGTTCACTGCTGTCGGCCAGACTCAACGTAGTTGACGACCGGCTTGCCGCACTGCAAGCCACAGTTGCCCTATACCAGGCACTGGGAGGTCAATAATAACGAAAAGTGCCCCAAAGGGGGTGTGTCAAAATGTAAATTAAAGGAGGGGCGGCAAAGCCGTCCAATTTGCATTTTGACACATCTTTAATTTGACACACTCACTTCATATTCCTGATTATTTCCAGCGTAGTGGTGTCGCAGTCGAAAACCGAATAAAGCCCCTGCGGCTCGTGAGCGGGGTCACAGGTGAACGGGTCGCCCGGTTGCCACATTTCATGCTGCGGACGGGCAGCACCGCCCCAACCCCAAAAGTTACATCCTGCAAGCAATGTGTCATTGCGCATTATGTTGAAAACATATTGATAATAAGCATCACGGCCTGAAGTGGAAGATCCCGGAACAAGTTGCCTGCCATCGCGAGGATAGCCAAACTCTTCGAGCACAAGCGGTCTGCCGCTGCCACGCAATGCAGCATGGTGCTCCTCGATATATGCCCGTGTGGCTCGGCAAGCCTGCTCCACGCCGGTCTCTACCGAGTCGCGTGCCACCCATTGCCACGTGTGCGGCCATATGTGGATAACGGCATAATCAATCTCGGGCATAGTGTGAATGCGAGCCCACAAGTCAATATCGACTTCGCAACCATATTTCCCTTCACTGCCGGTAGAGACAAGATGGTTCGGGTCGATGCTCTTGATAATTTGCGCCGTGCGCCGTATCCATGTTGCAAGCGAATCTTTACCCTCGCGGCTGAATGCCCGCGGCTCGTTGCACACCTGCCAAGCCATGATTGCAGGCGACTCGCTATAAGGGCGTCCGGTAAACGAATTAGTTCGACCCACTATGTGGCGCACATGGCGATAATATATCTGTTTGGCACTGTCATCAAGAACAAAGTTTCGCGCATACCGGCACCATGTGCCCCAATCGACCTCGGTTGGCAATGGAGCCGTACCGTGTCCCGTCCATTCAAGGTGGCTGCTGAAACCGCCACTCCATTCCCACGAGTTGGTGAGATAAATCACGGCTTTCATGCCACGCCGTTCAAGGTCGCAAAGCAAGTAGTCAAGCCCTTGCAACAGCGTGTCGTTATACACTCCCGGACTTAGTTGCAACGTAGGCTCGATATGCGTGCGAATACCGTGAGGGCCGTCGGCACCGGCGAGAATACGCAGGTTATTAATACCAAGGGCTTGCAACGAGTCAAGTTCTTCCTTCAATCTTTCCCTGTCTCCACCCTGCCCTTGCGAGGCCAGTATGGGAGCATACCACAAATTTGTTCCTATAAAACGATAAGGTTTCCCATCGATGGAAAACCCGCCGTTCTCCACAACCACAAATCCCGTCATGGCAGGCTGCTGCCCGCCACCCGCGCACGACACGGCCACCAATGCCGCCGCCATGGCAATCAAAGCATAGAATATAGTTTTCATATCCGGAAATCTTTCAGTAGAGGGTATATCAAAATTCCAACATTGATATTGTAGAGACGTGGCGCGCCGCGTCTCGATAACAACAATTGATTTACAATATTTATGCAATATCACTTGCTACGAGACGCGGCATGCCACGTCTCTACGTATGTCAAAATGTATTTTGGCACCCCCTACAACTTTTGGACAAAGATAATAAAAAGAGGCGGACACTTGCGCATCCGCCCCAATTATATCATGTCTAAACCTGACCCGTTATTATTCAAGACTTGTCCAAGCCACGTTCCACACAGCAACACGATCTTTATTCCTGTCGGAAGATGCCGACGGAGACAAATTAGTGAATTCAATCGAGAAATCGCCGCTCGCGTTAATTGTCTCGGTATGCGAATATGCTTTCCCTTTTTCCGAAGCGTCATTCACCGTAAACGACTTAACTACAGATCCATTTTGTTTCACATCTACACGGAATTCCATGTTGTTGCTCTCGCTGAAAGCAAACCCATAGTTAAACGACAATTCCCCGCAACCGCCTGATATTGTAGGTGAAACTATTGTACCAACAGCCGAAGTCTTGCCATTCATACACGGAGCATAAGCAAACTCGGTGGTAGAGCCTGTAACATAACCGATAAAGGTAAAATATGGACTCTCGGCCGATGCATCATCGGTACCGGCCAACAATTGGCAATTAGTTGCAGTCCATCCATCGGTAGTAGTATATGTCTCATAATATCCGGTAGGAGTGCAAGTTTCAAAGTCGGCACGATTTGCACTTATAGGAGTGTCGGGATCATCGGGTCCGGGATCAGGAGTAGAGCCACTTTCAATGCCAAAACGGAAATTGTCGATACACCAGTTGTCATAGCTGCTGCTTTCCTCGGCATAATATCTGAACCCTATATATATCGTACCGTCATAACCGCTCAAATCGATGTCGCCCGAAGCTGTCCAGCCGGAATAACCCGAAGTTGAATGTGCCCATGCCACCTTGTCGGTAATATCGGCTATCACAGTAGCTGTAGCCGGATCATTGGTACTCATGATGTAGCAATTCAATACATCATCACCGCCGCCATACCCGGCAATTTGGTTATCGAACGAGAACACTTTCACCGAAGCTTCATCCAAATTCAATGCCGGAGAAATCAAATAAGCCTCGAACGGAGGTGTCTTTCCCTTATAACCGGTAACCGTGGCATAAGATTCATCTTGGAACGTTGCTATATACCAGTCCTTGTCACCTTTGGTAACAACATTTGCCCAGCCACTCGGTATATCGCTACCCGAAAATTCTTCTACCAGCACACCTTCGCCACCTGTAGCTGCCGAGAGCTTGTATTCGCTCTGCGAACCGCTGTTGCCGGTAAGGCCGTAAGTACCCATGAAGTTTTCGAGCGTACCCGATACCCAAATTTGAGTACCCAGGAGCGACGGATTGTCGCGCAAGTTTGCTTGGGCACGCAGCGAGCTGTTTTGCGGCAACGCCATAACAATGCATTGTGCAATGTCGCGAGTATCGGCCGTAGCACCTATCACAAGTGTCTGGTCAAGCGTAGTAGGAGCCTGCCATTCAACATCATCGTTGCTGCCTACGGTTGTCACTTCGGGAGCCACGGCACCTACTATGTAACCGGTAACCCAGCCCGATGCTGCACCTTGCAACTCGATTGCCTGTTCTATACTGTAAGGATTGGCCGCAGTGCCACTGGTATCACCAGTAAAGCCCTTAAGGTCGTCGGTGCTGCGAAGCAGCAATTGCCAGTCGGTACCATAATATCCCAGGATACCTATGATGTCACCGTCACCCATCGGCAGCAAGTCGGGTTGGAAATCGGCATAGCTGCTGTTTCGCATGATGATGGTATTGCCATTGGCATCTTCCACAGTGCGGTTGGTGCTTGCATCGGCATCTGAGAATGTAGTCAGGCCGTCGGCCTCGGGGAAATGCACATTGCGCAGACGCACGAGCTGGCCTTGCAGCCTGATAAGCTCATCACCCGATGAAGGAAGGTTGCCAAGGTCGATGTCGATGGTATCGACTTTCGACACATCGGGCATTCCGTTTAGGCGCACATGTTGCAAGAAGTGCTCATAAGTCATGAATGTTGCTTCCCAACCATATTGCTGAGTATATTCAGGCTGCCCGAGCTGTTGCAATCCATTATATTTTCCAATGTACATATTGCTCACCGACAACACCACTTCCTGCCCCACACGGTACTCGTTATAAAGGTTGTTGCGATTGATCGACAAGCACAGCGCACCCGTCTCGTCTTGGATATAGAGAGCCTTATATATATTGCCTGATTCGTCGGAACTTATAACACGAGCCTTTACATATAGGCTGTCGCCGCTTTCAGCGAGGGCGATGGTGTCGATATAGTTACGGTCGTTGTTCCAATATTGCTTCTTGAGGTCGAAGATGGTAATATTGGCCTCGATGTCGGTGGAAGGTATCACCATGGGAGGAGTATCGAAATTGTCGGAACAGCCGACGATACCCACAGATGCCAACGTCAACATCGGCGCGAGATATAATTTAGAAAGTCTCATATTGTGTTTAATATAATTCTGTGTGTTAATTACTATAATGATTAGAATCTCACGCCCACGGTGAAGTAAACCTTGATACCCTGCGCGTAGTAGTATTTATTGGGATAACGGGTTGTAGTGTAGTTGGTGTAGTCGAAACGACCCTGTTGGTAACCGCCCGTCTGTATGTTTTTGTTATTAAGCACGTTGTCGATATTCAAGTTCAGGTTGAGCGAAGCCGTGCGATTCAAGTAGATGAGCTTGCCTATGCTAAGGTTCAGCACAAAGGCATCGTTCAACTTGTCTTGATGCGCGATTTGCTCTATACGCTGTTGCAATTCCTGCTCGCTGCTTACGTATTGCCACAATTCAGGCATTGCCTCGTGGCGTATGGGAGAAAGATCGATATAGCTGTCGCCCATCCACACACCGGTCACATTGAAGAACCACATACCCGGAGCCACATAATCGAAACCAAGGCTGTAGGCCTGTTGCGGAGTACCGCTCACGTAGTAGTTTTTCAAGAACACCTGTTGAGTGATGTCGGCTTGCGAACCGTTTTCATAGCTGCGGGTACCTACCGGGTTGTTTTTGTATTGGTAACGCGAATAAGTACCGGCAAGGTTCACGGTGAGCGACGGGGTAATCTTGTAAGCCATACCCAGCTCAACGCCCTTATAGGTCTTATCCACACCGGTAAGCACATAGTTCATGAATGTGGAATACTGGTCGTCATAGAACGCCGTGCGCTCGGTATCATCATATATATTGGTCCAAAAACCGGTAAGCGTACCCTTAAAGCGGCGATAATTAAACGAGTAGGAAATATCTCCCGAAAGAATGCGTGCACTGTTCAGCCCGGTGATTGCATCGTCCTTGATACGCGGTGAGATATACGACTGTTCAAATGTAGGAGCCTTGGTACCATAAGCAGCGTGCAAAGTAAAGCTGTTGCGACCATCGAGCTTATAGGTTATGCCGGCCTTGAACATTGCATTGTCAAACTGGTGCATGACACCCTTGCCATAAGAGTTCTCGGGTGCACGACCGTTGCGCATACGTCCGTCGCGCTGGAACTGCGTGTAGCTTACCTTGAAACCATAGTTGATATCCCAGTGTGCAAGATTTATTTCATTTTGTATCCATGCATTGGCCGAAATCGAGTTGATATTGTAATCATATCCGAAGCGGTCACCCTCGCCCACGCGACGGTTGGGGTTGTTAAGGTCGTTCTGCAACAATATGCCGTCGGCAGGGAAATC
Source organism: uncultured Bacteroidales bacterium (assembly GCA_949289215.1). Taxonomy (GTDB): domain Bacteria; phylum Bacteroidota; class Bacteroidia; order Bacteroidales; family Muribaculaceae; genus Avimuribaculum. The sequence goes on from CASENC010000006.1 coordinate 34,793, forward strand.
ACGTTCGGCAAACTGGTCGATATCGAGCCAGTAGCGACCGCCGAGCAGGTCTTTCACTGTCTTGTAATAAGAAGCGCGGGTGTAGTTAAGCCCCACACCGCCCTGCAAGGTCATATAGTCGTTGAGACGCATGTTGAGCGTCGAGTTAAACAGCACATTGAACTGGTTGCTGTGACGCTTTTCGAGAATATAAGTCGAACCTTTGTCAACACCGGTCTGGTCGGCCTGCCAATTGTTCATATAGTTTGTTTGGTACAAGTTGCCCCAATTCACCTGGCGGAACGCCTCGTCGTTTTGCCACAGGTCGGTATAGAGTGCTTTCGATTCTTCATTGTCGAAATAAGATGGCAGATAACGATAATAATCTGGACGCGGGTCGGCAGCATTATACCATTGCAGAGCCGATGATGAATAATATGACTTGCGCACAGCCACGCCGGTATTTAACGAGACATTGCTGTTGGGAGTCCACAGCCAGTTAAGTATGGCCGTCGGGTCGAAACATTCCACCACGCGAGCCGTACGTTTCTCGCCGTCGGGCATGAAACCCCAATTGGGATTATACAAGTTACTGCCGGCCAAGTCATACGCTTCCTCAAAAGTAGCCGAATTATTGGAACGCTGCGTCGGTGCGCCGAATGTGGTGAGCGACAGGCTGTGACGGTCGTTAAACACCTTCTGCGCCGACAGGAAATAGCCTCCCGAATGATAGAACGTACCCGGGTAGATACCTTCGTCGGAATAACGCCCCACAGCCGAAACGGTAAACGCCCATCCCTTGCTGTTAAGACCGGTTGCATACGTCACCATGCCACGGGCATAATAATTGCCATTGGTGTAGGCAAGGCTTGCACGGAACCCCGGAGCATAATCGGCAGCAAAGGTGTTGATGTTGGTTGCGCCGCCTATCTGTCCGAAGCCGAAACTTGTTGACTCAAGTCCCAGCCCCACAACCTTGTTGCGGAAAGCCTGGTTCAGGCCTCCGAGCATACTGTAGTTGAAACGTCCGCGTGCCGGCTCGTTGAAGTTGACACCGTTGATGTAAGTCTCGGAATATTCCGAATCATATCCGCGCAGGCGGAAACGCATCACACTGAAGTCCCAACTTGCGGCTTGGTAGAACACATCATCGGAAGCTCCCGAAAGCAAGCCAATCGTCTGGCTGTTGCCCTCTTCGTCTTCAAGTTGCGACTCATCAATCATCAAGTCTTCATCTCCGCCGAAAGCAGCAGAATAGGTCGATTGCGACTTCATGGGAAGCGTGCCCATGTCATCGACCGCGCCGCTTGCAATTTCAACTTGCGATGACCAGTCATCATAACCTGCACACAAAATAAGCAGGTTGTCGGTGCCGGGAGATGCCGTGGAAATGCGGAAGTCGCCATTTGGCCCGGTAACCACCGAAATATCCTGAAATTCAAGGATAACAGTAGCTCCTGCCAACGGCTGCCCGCTGCGAGCATCCACCACCACGCCGCGCAAACCGGAATTTTGGGCAAACACCGGTATTGTCGCCAGTAGCGTAATGAGCAGTAAGAGTTTAATTCTCATAAGCAATGGGTTAATAAAATATATAAGTTGTTTGTTTCGTAATTATCTATGCGTTACAACACCGGCAAGCCGCCAAATGGTGACAAAAAATGCAAACAAATATACGCATTTTTTCCATACAATGCCTTAGCGTGTGAAAAAAATTTAACCAAGAACAAATTTCACGCCATCCCGGACAATCTTACATTAATAACGGGCTGCAAATTTCTTATTTTACGGCCAAACAGATGTAACAACGATGTAAAATTTATGGATGCCCGCAGTTTTAGCATATTGCAATTTGGTAACACTTGCACATTTTACTTATCCCAAGCAGCCTTTTTTGCGGATATTTTCTTAATTTTGAAGCCGTGAATAAAAACATAATGTGAATATATATATGAGAAAATTATTGGCATTGATAGCCGTGGCCGCAGTGGTGTTTGCCGCCACAGGCAGCGATAAGCGTTACCAAGTGTTTGGAGTGGCTTTCTACAACCTTGAGAACTTCTTCGACACTATCAACAACAACGGCAAATATGACTACGAGTACACCGAAAACGGCTCAAAGAAATGGGACGGCGAGAAATACCGCAACAAGGTGCACAACATGGCTTATGCCATAAGCCAAATGACAACCAAGGCAACCCCGATGGGGCCTGCAATCATAGGCGTATCGGAAATCGAAAACATCACCCCGCTACAGGATTTAGTCAAAGACCCTGCAATTAAAGACTTGCGTCTGCAAATAGTACACCACGACTCGCCCGACTTACGCGGTATCGATGTGGCATTGCTTTACAACCCTCGCTTTTTCCGTGTACTCAACGTGGTTAATTCACGGGTGGTGGTTGACGGATATCCCGAATTCAAGACCCGCGACCAAATGTGCGTCACAGGCCTGCTTGCCGGTGAAAAAGTGAGCGTAATAGTGAACCACTGGCCGTCGCGCTCGGGAGGCCAGGAACGATCAAACTACCTGCGCGAAGCGGCCGCCAAACGCGTGAGGCAGACGGTTGACTCGTTGCTCGTCGATGACCCCAACCAAGGGATTATAATCATGGGCGACTTGAACGACGACCCGTTTGACCCGAGCGTTGCCGAAGTGCTTGGCGCAAAAAAAGAAAAAGACGACGTGGAAGAACCCGGCGACCTGTACAACCCATGGTGGGAAACTCTCGACAAGGGCATTGGCACACTTGCCTACCGCGGACAATGGAACCTGTTTGACCAAATCATCGTGTCGAAATATTTTCTTGGCGACCGTTCACGGCTCACCTTCTTCAAAAACGAAGTGTTGAACTTCGACTTCCTAAAGACCACCGAAGGCAACCGCAAGGGATACCCGTTACGCACCCATGCCTCGGGAGTGTACCTCAACGGCTACAGCGACCACTTCCCCACCGAGATTTTCCTTGTGAAAGAAGTGAAATAACACTATCGTAATAAACAAGGCACAGTAGAGAGTGTATCGTAATTCCGACATTGTAGAGACGCGATTAATCGCGTCTCTACAAAAGGCAAAATCGCATTTTGATACACCCCCCTACATTTTCCTTCCAAAAAGCATATATGCTTATTACCGCATCAATTGTAACATACCGCACCGACAAGGAAGAATTGCGCCGCTGCCTGCAATCGCTTTGCGACAGCCCTGTCTCAACAATATATGTATGCGACAATTCGCCTGCTCCCGAATTGGGCAACTTCTGCAAGGCGTACCCTAAAGTCTCTTACATTTTCAACAACGCCAACCTTGGCTACGGTGCAGGCCATAATGTGGCAATACGCCGCAGCCTGGCTGCTCATAGCAATTATCACTTGGTGATAAACTCCGATGTATATTTCAACCGGGGAGTAATCGAGCTGATAGTGGAATATATGGATGCAAACCCTGACGTGGCCCAACTAATCCCCAATGTAGTTTACCCCGATGGTCGGCTGCAATATGTGTGCCGCCTGTTACCGACACCGGCCAACCTGATTTTCCGCCGTTTCCTTCCGGAGAAATTGGTTAAAAGAATGAATTACCGCTACCTGCTCGAATTTTGGGACCATAAGCAACCGCTTAACATACCATACCACCAGGGGAGTTTCATGTTTTTCCGCACACGGTGCCTCGAAGAAGTGGGACTGTTTGACGAACGTTTCTTCATGTATCCCGAAGATATCGACATCACACGACGTATGCACCGGCGTTACCGCACCATGTTCTGGCCGAAGGTTACAATAGTCCATGCACACAGGGCCTCGTCATATAAAGACCCTGCCATGCTGCGCATACACATGACCAACATGATGCGCTATTTCAACAAATGGGGATGGCTATTCGACCGGGAACGCCGCAAGTGGAACCGCCAACTGCTTGCCCAACTCGGCTACGGCAAATAAAAAAGCATCAATTTCTTGCCGATATCGGCAAGAATTATGTATCTTTACTACATAATTCAATACTTTCTTGCCGATAACAATGGATTTTATCTCTGTAAAAGAATTTGCCAATGCACATGGCTTAGCTGAGCGCACTGTCCGCAACTACTGTTCACAAGGCCGAATACCCGGAGCACAACTTGTGGGAAAAACTTGGAATATTCCTGCCAATGCATTTATACCTCAACGAAGAAATGCCAACCACAAAATTTCTCCCCTACTCAAAACATTACATGAACAGAAATCCGGAAAAATCAAAGGAGGCATATATCACCGCACACAAATTGATCTCACATATAATTCCAACCATATTGAAGGAAGCCGCTTGTCTAAAGAGCAAACTCGTTACATTTTTGAGACAAACACGATAGGAATATCAACTGAAGCACTCAAAGTTGACGATATAATAGAAACAACCAATCACTTCAGATGTATCGATTTTATAATCGACCATGCAACTGAACCGCTTTCAGAAAACTTGATAAAGCAACTACACAAATTACTTAAATCAGGAACCTCGTATGCTTCAAAAGAATGGTTTGCTGTAGGAGAATACAAACGACTTCCTAATGAAGTAGGAGGTATGGAAACCATTGCACCCGAAAAAGTAGGTATATCAATTCGTTTTTTACTTAAAGAATACCGTGAAAAAAAAGTTATTACATTTGAGGATATTCTTGACTTTCACCAACGTTTTGAGACAATACATCCATTTCAAGACGGGAACGGACGTGTGGGTCGATTAATTATGTTCAAAGAGTGCCTTAAATATAATATCGTACCGTTTATAATAACCGAGGAGCTGAAAATATTCTATTACCGTGGTTTGCGAGAATGGCCACATACACCCAGTTACTTAATCGACACCTGCCTCACCGCCCAAGACCATTATAAATCAATCATGAACTATTTTAAAATCAAATATCGGTAAACACCTTCTTCAAGTATCTCAAATAAGATGGTGTTACTCAAATAACTTTTTGCGATATTGGGTCGGTGAAAGGCCGAGGTGGGCTTTCACATATTTGCCGAAAAATGAAAGATTGGGGAAATCAAGGTCAAGAGCTATTTCTTTGATTGATTTGGACGAATGCTTGAGTTGCTTCTTTATCTCCTTGACAACAAACTCATTAATCCATTCCGATGCCGTGCGACCGCTTGTGCGGCGGCATACTACCGACAGGTATTTGGGCGTCACACACAGTTTCTCGGCATAAAAGTTTACGGTACGCTGCTTCAAACTGCTGTCTGACAACAATTCTATAAATTTTCCGAATAATATTTCACTTTGCTTCAATTGCCCTTTCCCATTCAGTCCAAGATATTTGTCGATAAAATAAAATATCTTGTGAATTGTGGCTATCGTCAATGATATTATTATTTCACGACGGTAACGATTTCCATTATTGGCCGTTTCCGCATTAAGCAACGAACAATAAACACGCAACCGCGCGGCATCGTCATCATTAATGCCGACCACCGGATATTTGGCAAAATGCACATTGCTTGTGAACAAGCGTTCATTAACCGGGAGAATCGAAAGCAACATTTGTTGCGAAATCTTGATTGCCATGCACTTGAAATCGGCACTTTGTGATATGCCGCTCAAAAGCCTGTTGGGGCGGCACAACAACAAGTCATTTGCCTTCAGTGAGTAATGAGTTCCGTCAATGTCACCTTTGACTTCACCGTCGATACAAACCAAAAACAGATATGAATCAAACGACATCGACTCGGTCGCGGCGGCAAGTTCATTTATATCGAAACACACCGACAAATCACTATCGGAATAGTGAGCCGAAATGAAATCTTGGAAGTCATTTAGCAATATGTCGCCGGGGTGATTAAGAGTCATATCGTATGGAGAAAAAGAGTTGGTTTGTATCGATACAAAAGTAGAAATTAATGTTCGTCCAACAGATACCTGAAAGGATATAATGCTGTTCTAATTGGCTACGGTGGCACCCGATTTATGTTAAAAAAAGGCCGTCAAGTAGCAAATAGCTACATTGACGGTCTGTTTGGTAAAAAATATGTTACTTAAACAGTCACTATTCGAGCCGACCCGTGGTACGCAAATATTCGGTTTGATATATTTTATATTGTGTGACAGCCTCGATGCGGTTGCTCTGTGCCTGCCGCCACTGCGACTGTGCGTCGAGCAAATCGGTCAGTGTACACATATGCGTGCGGTAACGTTCATTCATCACGCGCAAGTTTTCATCGGCCTGCCTGCACCCTAAGCGGGCAGTAAGCACCATATTATACCCGTCGGTCACATTCTGAACGGCCTGCCTGGCCTCAATGCCAAGCAACCGCGTGCTACGTTGCAAATCGAGTTGTGCATTTTGCAATTCGATTTTTGCCTTTTTCACCTTCTTGGTATTCTCGCCCCAATGCAATATGGGAATGCTCACCGATGCCATTATCAACCCTATTCCATCTTGAAACTTTTGCGTGAACGGAACATAATTCCCCATAGCATCCATGCTCATGCCGTTCACTTTCACATTCCCGTAATAGGTGTATCCGGCACTTATGGCAAGCTGTGGCAACATATCGGCACGCGCCATCTTCACCTGCTGTTCTCCCGCTTCCACTTGCTTTTGCAACAATGCAAGCTCGGGACGCATTGAAATGTCTCCGTCCATCGCCCGGGGTTCAGCCACGTTTATGGCAGTGTCGGTGGGCACTATCATGGTTTCAAACGGCAAGCCCGTAACATTGCACAACGCAAGACGGCACAAGTCGGCACCGTTACGGGCTTTCTGTAACTGGTAAGTAATTTCGCTGCGTTTGGTACCTATTCGCAACAAGTCGTTCTCGGTACCCATACCGGCCTTGACGGCAATTTCCACCTGCCCGAGCAGTGTATCCATTTGCGCACTATAAGTTTCGAGCATTTTAACCTTCGACCGCACCGAAATATATGTCCAATAGGCATTATCGGCATCGGCAATCACATCCATGCGTGCCTTTCGGTTCTGCTGCTCGGCACATTCCACTCCAATCTTTGCCAACTTGTTGCCTGTGCGTATCTTACCACCCGTGTAAAGCGGCTGTGTAAGTGTCAGCCCTGCCATATACATTCCGCGCATTTGCAGTTCCATGCCCATCATGTCGAGGTCGGGAACCATATAAACGGCCGAAGCCATGCCGTCGATTTTAGGAAGATACGACGTGAATGCTATCTCCTTTTCAAGTTGTGCACGGCGCAGGTCGTTATCGGCCTGTTTCATTTGCTCGTTGTTTTCGATGGCGAGACGGCGACATTCGGCCAGCGACATCGGTACCGTTACATCGGCAGCCAATGCCATCCCGCACCAAACGGCGAGGCAGCTTATTATAATTTGTCGTTTCATTGTTGTTCTTCTTTAGGTTTGCGTATCGAGAATAATGCCGTGTAGAAAAGCGGCAGCAATATAAGTGTGATAATCGTGCCTATCGTCAATCCGCCCATGATAGTCACGGCCATGGACCCATACATGGGGTCGCCCACAAGCGGAATCATTCCCACAATGGTAGTGAGCGAAGCCATCATCACCGGCCGCACACGCGACACAGTGGCTTCGACCACCGCATGGTAAGGGTGCACGTGCTCCTCAACCTGCAGGCGGTTGATTTCATCCACGAGCACTATGGCATTCTTCACCATCATGCCTATCAGCCCCATCATGCCTATTATTGCCATGAACGTAAAAGGCGTATCCGATGCCAGCAAGGCAGGTGTTATGCCACAGAATACAAACGGGAAACAGACGATGATGAGAATGACCTTGCGCCAACTGCTAAACAGCAACAGCAATATGCCCAATATGGCAAAAAAGGTGAGTGGCAGATACTTGAGCACATTGGCGGTGGCATCGGTCTGCAAATCGAGTTCTCCCGACCAACGGCAAGTATAACCATCGGGCAACGGGATAGCCTCTATTTCTTCGCGAATGCTTTCAACCACCTTGGCCGGGGTGGCGTCGGCGAGTTCGGGATTGGGGTCGCACTCAGCCTCTATGGCTCTGATACCGTTAATTCGTTGTATCATTTCCTCTTCCCAACCGAGCGATATTCCGCTTGTGACATTGCTCAATGGCACGCAACTGAACAATTCGTCTTGCAACTTGCTTGCAGCATTGCCACCGGCGGCAAGCAGCTCTTTCACCTCGTCTTCGCCAAAGCGTATGTTCATCATGCTCCACACCGGTATGTCATCAAGCTTGTCGATACGCGAGCCATCGACATTGCGCACCATCAGGTTTATAGGCACCATGTGTTCCCTGTCATTTATCACCCCCACAGGCATACCGTCGGTGGCGGCAAGCAATGCATTGGCCACATCGCCACGTTCAATGCCCGAACGCAAAGCATCTTCGCGCGAATACTCGGCAACGAGCGACTTGCCCCGAGGTTTCCAGTTATTCTGCACCGAATAGGCATCAACATATCGGCATCGGCGCATTATATCCTCGGCCCGGTGACTCAAGTCGCGCAAAACCGCAGGGTCGGGGCCGGTAAACTCCACCTCGACGGTGTGCGAAGTGGCTATCGAGAAATTGTATTTGCGTATGCGTATGTAAGCATCGGGATACAATTCACGCAATTGGCGGCGTATGCCCGGTATCTGCTCCACAACAGTTGCATAATCCTTGCAATCTACCATGAGCTCGCCATAGCAGTCTCCACCTGACGACATCGGTCTCACAAGGCAATAATGCGCCGGAGCCGACCCCATGCTCGCAGCTACACGTTCCACGGCGGGATTTTCAAGCAGCAGGTCGCTCATCTCCAGCAAGTCGTGCTTCACACGGTCGGGGCTTGACTGCTGCGGCAGGTAATATTCCACTATGAATTGCTTATAGTCGAAATCGGGGAAAAACAGGTTGCGCACCCGTGTCATGCCGAATATGCAAGCCACAAGCACCACAAATGCAGTGGCAATGGTGAGCCGCTTATGCTCGATAAGCACACTAATGCTGCGGCGTATGAACTTGTGTACCGGGGAATTCATCACACCGTCCTTACTCGGCTTTTCGTGGCGAGGTAGCCACACATTGGCACAGAAGGGCACTTGAATAAGCGCAAGCACCCAGCTTGCCAACAGACTCACGCACAACACAAGGAACAGGTCGTGGGCATATTCACCGGCCGAGTCGGGCGACAAGTAAACGCCGATAAACGTAGAGGCGGCTATCACCGTGGCACCAAGCAACGGCATGGCCGTGTTACGCCCTATGCGGTAAAGATAGGTATCGGGCGGCAGGCCGCGCTTCTTGTCGATAAGAATACCGTCCATTATCACTATGGCATTGTCAACAAGCATACCCATTGCCACAATAAATGCCCCGAGCGAAATGCGTTGCAACGTGGTTCCGAAACAAAGCAATATGGGGAATGAAACAGCTATTGTGAGTATCAGCCCGAAACCTATGATGAAACCGCTGCGCAGCCCCATGGTGAAAATAAGCACGAGAATTACTATCACAACCGATTCAAGCAGGTTGACCATAAATGAATTAATGGCCTCGTCAACCTTGTCGGGCTGGAAAAATATCTTGTCGGTGTGCATTCCTACGGGGAACGTTGCCATAACCTGTTCAAGGCGTTCATCGACGGCCTTACCAACATCGGGAACAATGGCATCGTTTTCCATGGCTATGCATATGGCAAGTGCAGGCTTGCCGTTGACGAAGAAACCGTTACGTTGCGGCTCGGAATATGCCCGCTCGATGGTGGCCACATCGCCAAGGCGTATCTGCTTGCCATCGAATGTGCTTATGAGCAAGTTGGCAATATCCTTCTCGTCTTCCACACAGTCGGCCACGCGCAATTGCAACCTGTCGCTGCCGCTGTTGTAATCGCCTGCGGCGACCTTCTTGTCGGCATTTTGCAGCGACATCATTATCTGCGTGGGTATAATGCCGTTACGCGACAATTTTTCTTTGGGCAAAATAATATTGATTACCTCGTCGCGGTTACCCACTATATTCACCCTTTTAACTCCGTTCACACCCAACAATTCACGGCGCAACTTCTTGGCATATTTATAAAGTTCGGGATAATCATACCCGTCGCCCGAAAACGAATAAAATATACCATACACGTCCATCATGTCATCTATCACCATCGGCGCGTAGCACCCTTGCGGCAAACGGCCGGCAACGTCGTTAACCTTGCGCCGCAGCAAGTCGAAGTGCTGTTCCAACTCCGACAACAACACCGTCATCTTGAATTCCACAGTTATCATCGCCATTCCGGGCTGGCACTCGCTCTTCACCTTTTTCACATCGGGAAGGTTGCGCAACTCGTCTTCAAGCAATTGTGCCACCTCAAGCTCTACATCATGAGCCGAAGCCCCGGGATACATGGCCACCACCATTGCCTGCTTGGTGGCCACTGCCGGGTCTTCGAGCTTTGGCATCTCAATGAATGCCAGCACCCCGGCAATGATTATTCCCACCATCAGCGACCAAAACAACGTGGGTCGCTCAATGAAAAACTTGGTTATTTTCATCTTTCTGTCACAATATGTCACCAACGTTGGTTTCGGCCGGAGCCGGCAATATAGTCACTTTCTCGCTGTCTTGCAGGTATTCCACACCTGCCTTCACCACTCGGTCGCCGGTGGAAACGCCTCTGGTCACCATTATGCTTCCGTCGTCGGCAATGCCGCCAAGCGTGACGGCAGTTTTATGCACCACCGTATCGGCATCCACCACCCACACGAAATCACGGCCACCGTCATTAAACACTGCGTGCATGGGCAATGTGCAAGACGTAACGCCATGCACCGAATCAATGGCTGCTATGATAAGTTTCGTTTCTATGTTCATTCCGGCTGTAAGGTTCCGCACCGCTGCGGCATCGGCAAACGCAAGCCTCATGCGGTAAAGTTGGTTACCGTCGGCCTTCGGGGTTATGCTTAGCAACTTCATCGGTATGCCGTTCTTGCCGGTGACCGTTGAATTGCAACTTATCTTCGTGATGCGGTCGCGTTGCAGATACACATCGGCAGGTATATCCACAACCACCTCCATGCTATGAGTATCGAGCAATGTCACCACTGCCATCCCGGCATCGACCATCTCGGCCGGCTCATAATTCACACTTTGCACATATCCGCTCACCGGAGCCTCAAGCCGTGTATAGTCAAGTTTGTTTCGGTTTACTTGCAACTGCACACCCAGTTGTTTCCATCCGGCTACGGCTTTCTCGTAATCGTTTTCCGACAGGCTTTTTGCATCCACAAGTTGCTTCATACGCTCTATTTCACGCGACAATTGATTATATTGCACTTCAAGTGCATCGACCCCAAGCCGGTAATCCTTATCGTCGAGCCTGGCAATCATGTCGCCTTGCTTCACGAAATCGCCCTCTTTGACACAAATTTCCTCTATTTGCCCCGGAGTTTTGAACCCGAGGTTTATCTCCCTGGCTTCTTCAACCCTGCCTGAGAAATTCTTCTCGGCTTCAACGGCAACCGGTTTTGGCTGCACAACCGCCACACTGCGCCTGTGGATTTGGCTTTGCTCACCGGTACAGGCCGCAAGTGGCAGCAATCCGAGCGCAATGATTGCAATAATTGTTTTGTTCATAAATATGACATTTTGAATTTGTTTCTTTCCTACCGCAAATTTCTCACAAAAAGTCCATACAGTTAAGTTCCATTGCTACAATAAAATGGCCTATAAGATGAATTATCAAATAATATTTTACTTATATGCTCATTTTTATGTCCTAAAGGTTAATTTTGCCATAAAAAAAGAAGGCTGAACGATTATGGATAATAAAAAAGACGCATTTTCCCAGTTGGACCTCGCAATGCTGCCCGACACAGGCAATACGCTTGTTTATGACAACGAATTTATGATTGGCGACAACCTCGCCGAACCCTACGACAAAGCCGAAGCTTCATCATTCATTAAGCCGTTTCATCCCTTCATATTGAACTTTAACATGATGATTTTATGCACCGGCGGACAAATGCGCATTAATAAGGATCTCATGAACCTGGAAATTTGTGCCGGAGACTTGCTGATAGTGCTTGCAGGCTCGATAGGGGAATGTCTCGACATCTCGTACGACTGCAAATTGGTGCTGATAGCGTTTACCGCTCCGTTGGGCAACGAAATAGGTAACTTCGCATACGTTTCGCTGCTACGCAAACAGCCGCTGCTGCACTTGTCGCCCGATGAGATTCAAGAAGCGCTGCTTATTTACTCCCAAATGCGGAAAAAAATGGAACAATCGGATTACAAATTCACACGTAATGCCCTTGCAAGCTACCTGCAAATACTGTTTTGCAACGCTTGCAACAATATCTCGAAAATGCACATCGACAAACCTGCCGAGGTGGAAGAGCGCACTCACGTGCTGTTCGACCGGTTTATTGAACTTGTACAACAACATTATGAACAGGAACGTGAAATACAGTATTATGCCGAACTCATGTGCATGACACCCAAATACCTGTCGCGAGTAGTATATCAGGCAAGCGGGAGATATGCCGGCGAATGGATACGCGACTATGTGATACTCGAAGCCAAAGCCCTGCTTAAAAGCGGCAAATACAATGTGCAGCAAGTGAGCCTGCGCCTCAACTTCGCCAGCCCGTCGTTCTTTGGCAAATATTTCAAGAAAGCCGTAGGCTGCTCTCCGCGCCGCTACGCCATCGAATAATAAGCCGCAGCGCGTGCCCGACGCAACATTTTACGCACTCTCGGCAAAAGCCTGTTAATCGACTTTGTAACCGGTGACTATGATTTTTGAATTGCCGCGCCACGGAAGTGTGCCGCGGTATTCCTTGTATGTGAGGACTACCCTCCGGCCGGTAGATTGCAACTCCATGAGCTTACGTGCCACAGAATCATTTTCAACCGAGAAAATGAAATCGCGCTGATACACGTGAATGGTGTCGGCAAGGCGTTCATCGGTTATCATCTGCCCCTCGAAAGTCTTGAATATCCACCCTTCTTGCCGCACTTGCACTATAGCCCCACGCTGTTGCGCCTCGTTCACAAATGGCATCCAAAATATAATTGCAACCCACACAGCCACCACAAGCACCGCCACAGTCACAAGCACTGCTATCGCCTTTCGTAACTTGCCACCCTGCTTGCCTATGGTTTGTTTTTCTATTTCCTTGGCCTCGATTTGTTCGGGCGACTCTTCTACTTCTGGTTTATCTTCTTCGTCAGCAACATCTTCGTCGAAGTAATCATTATATTCTTTTGACATAATATGTGCCCTCTCTCGTTTTTTTTGTAATCACAATTTCATTCCGCTACCCGTGGTATGCACAATTGTCTTGCCGCTGCGAATGCGACGGCGGTCAATGGCTATATATGCAAACGCATAAATTCCAAGCACGATGAGCAATGCTGTCTGCACCCCCCACACAAGCATGGCAAATGCCGATGCCTGCGGGTCGAAATTGGTCGGGTCGAAACGCCCCACACCATAAAGCGACAGTCCGAATATTATGGCTATGTGCCACGACCCAAGCCCGCCATTTGTAGGAATGCCCATGCCTATGCTGCTAAGCACAAAAAGCACCAATGTCGCCTTCAGTCCTATGTTATCGGTAAACGAGAATGCAAACGTGGCAATATAAAGTTGCATGAAGTAGCACCCCCATATAAGCACCGTATAGGCCAGGAACCACCATTTTCCTTCCATGCGTCCTATTGCCGAAAAGCCCTCCCACAAGTTGGCCACCATCTGCTTTATTTTCACAATAAAACGGTTTTGCGTCTTGCTCGTGAACAGCCACACCACGGCACCTATACACGCAACCACGGCGCACCACACCCACGGCGAGGTGATTATGTTCCACAACCCGTCCTTGATTTGCGGATATGTATAAAGGAACTCATAAAATGCCCCTTGCGCAATGAAGAAAGTGAACACGGTGAGCAGCAGCACGGTCACGGTATCGGAAAGACGGTCGGCAACCATCGACCCAAGCACGGCTGTGAACGAAGCCTTTTGACGACTTGCAACATAGCCTGTGCGCCACACTTCACCCAATCGGGGGAAAATGAGGTTGACGGCATAAGTGCCGAAAATGGAGTTAATCAATGCGCTCAGCGGCGCGTCGATGCCTATGGCCCTTAGTTGCAGCCGCCACCTGCAAGCCCTGAAGATGTGGCTGAAGATACTCACGACAATTACAGGAACAAACCACATGTAACTGACATCTTCCCTTAACACTTTGCGCATTTGCGCAATATCCACGTTATTATACAAGAAATAGAAAAGCCCCACGCCTATGGCTATGAAAATGGCATACTTGAGTATGCTTGAAGCTAACTTTTTTACTTGCTGCTTTTGCATCTTGGATTTCTGTAAACATTAAAAATTGCCTCCAGTACCGGTGAATTATGCGCTGTTTCGCTTGCTTTTCTCTCGCCGGTGCATTACCTTTGTACGGCTTTGCAAAGATACACCAAAATATTGGATTATGCTTTTTTTCGCCGGGATTATAGTATAGTAATAACACCGAAACATAATTAACAGCCGATGCAACAGGTAAAAGCAAAAAAATCGCTCGGACAACATTTCCTTACCGACTTGTCGGTGGCTCGTCGCATTGCCGACACAATGGAACCGCACAAGGACACCCCGCTGATGGAAGTGGGACCGGGTATGGGTGTGCTTACCCGTTTTCTCATCGAGTCGGGCCACGACCTGCGGGTGGTGGAACTCGACACCGAATCGGTGGCATACCTGCAAAAGCATATCCCCGCCCTTGACGGGCGCATTATCGCCGACGATTTCCTGCGACTCGATTTAAAAGCTGTTTACGGCGACAAGCCTTTTTGCATAATAGGTAATTACCCTTACAACATTTCATCACAAATATTTTTCAAGGTTCTTGAATACAAGGACCAAGTGCCATGCTGCAGCGGAATGTTGCAACGCGAAGTGGCACAACGCATAGCCGCGCCTCCGGGTTCCAAAACCTATGGTATCCTATCGGTATTGTTACAAGCTTGGTATGATGTGGAATACCTGTTCACCGTCGATGAAAATGTGTTTGACCCGCCGCCAAAGGTGAAATCGGGAGTGATACGCCTCACTCGCAATAGTGTCACCTCGCTCGGCTGCGACGAAACATTGTTCAAGACGGTTGTGAAAACAGCATTCGGGCAACGGCGCAAGACATTGCGCAATTCGCTGAAGTCAATGCTTCCCACCCAACCGCCGGAACTTGCCGAAATGCTTGCTTTGCGCCCCGAACAACTAAGTGTGGCACAATTCATCGAATTGACCAATGCAGTCGCGGCCTGCCGGGCCGTAGAATAATTATATGTGTTTCACGCCTCGTGGCATTCCTGCGACAGTAATGACCGGCGTGACATATCCTGGGATTTGAGAGAATACGTTTTTAGTGTTAACTGCGCGTGGCTTGTACACCTGTAACAGGCCGCTAAAAGAAAAAAGAGTTATGAAAGAATATACCGAGGAATATTTGCAACAGGTGAAAGACATCGTTGCCGCCAACGATGTGGAAAAAGCGCATGAATTGCTCGAAGGCTTACACCCGGCCGACATCGCCGAGCTGTTTCACGATCTCGAAACCGAAGAGGCCGAATTCCTTAACAAGCTTCTCGACGAAGAGACAGCCGCCGAGGTGCTTATGGAACTCGACGAAGACGACCGCAAGGAGTTGCTCGAAAATATGCCAAACGAGGATATCGCAAAGCAACTCGAACACCTCGACTCGGACGATGCCGTCGATCTTATTCAGGAACTTGATGAAGAAGACCGCGACGACGTAATCTCGCACATCGACGACATGGAACAAGCCGGTGACATTATCGACTTGTTGAAATATGACGACGACACCGCCGGCGGACTTATGGGTACCGAAATGATCGTCGTTAACGAAAACTGGAGTATGCCCGAGTGCATGAAACAGATGCGAATGCAGGCCGAGGATATGGATGAAATATACTATGTATATGTGGTTGACGATGAAAATCGCTTAAAAGGCGTGTTCCCGCTGAAAAAAATGATCACCCACCCGTCGGTGTCAAAAATAAAACACGTAATGGTCACCGACCCTATAGCCGTGAAAGCCGATACCCCCATCGAAGAGGTGGCTCTCGACTTCGAAAAATATAACCTTGTGGCAATGCCTGTGGTTGACTCGATAGGCCGCTTGGTGGGGCGCATTACTGTCGATGACATAATGGACCAGGTGCGCGAACAAAGCGAACGCGACTACCAGTTGGCTTCGGGTATCTCGACCGACGTGGAAACCAACGACAACCTGCTCACTCAAACCAAGGCTCGCCTGCCATGGTTGCTGATCGGCATGATAGGCGGACTCGCCAACTCGGTAATACTCGGCAATTTTGAAAACGGTTTCGCCACTAATCCGGCAATGGCTCTCTTCATCCCGCTTATCGGCGGCACAGGCGGCAACGTAGGCATACAATCGTCAGCTATTGTGGTGCAAGGTTTGGCCAACGGCAGCCTCGACATAAAACACGCGGCAAAGCAGATAGGCAAGGAATTGGGTGTGGGATTGATAAATGCTACGATTATATCATTGTTGGTATTCCTTTACAACTGCTTCTTCCTTGACGATCCCGGTCGGGTAACAACAATCGCCGTGTCGGTGTCGCTATTCTCGGTGGTGATTTTCGCCTCGATATTCGGCACTTTCGTTCCTTTGACACTTGAAAAGCTGAAAATCGACCCGGCACTTGCCACAGGGCCTTTTATCAGTATCACCAACGACATAATAGGCATGGTAATATACACCACCGTCAGCACCATGCTCATGTATGCCCTCCAGGGCTTGGCCGTATAATCGATGAAATGCAGTTTTTTGCACTTATAATTTTGCCCTTTCGTGGCAAGTTGCTATCTTTGTGAGCCACTTCTAAGAATGGCTCACAAAACATGGAGTGATGCTCGAGTGGTTGAAGAGGCACGCCTGGAAAGCGTGTATGCGTCAAAAGCGCATCGGGGGTTCGAATCCCCCTCACTCCGCCCCTATACTGATTTGATACGAGTGCAAGCAATCATTAAATAGCTATTAGTGCCGCCATATTAGTCTATTCGGCTTTGGTCATCACCTTGTTCTATAAGTCGCCGGCTGAAAAATCATGTAATCAGCCTAACACAGAAAAAATCCACCCTATTTCATCAATATACCCATAACTATCGGTGCAAACATGTTGTAACCCTTTGCATTTTGGCTTCCTGCGAATTTGAAATTGTTTAGTTTTTTTTGCAATTGACAAAAAAATTGTTATATTTGCTACCGTTGAAGTCTCAAATAAAATAATTTAATCATGAAAAAATCTTTTTATGCGTTTCGTGCCATTTTCAGTAGTGTTATGATTATGGCCATGTCGTTATCGATGATTGCTCAACGGAGCATGAGCTTGGGCGACTTGAAGTTTGTGTTGCCGTCAGTAGGTATGCAGATGGCCTCCCGTACATTCGACATAAAGATGGCCACTACCGGCATCACATCAAGTATGTTTCAAAAAATTGGCGGAGTTGCTTTCATTCAAACCGCAGTTCCGACGTTTGAAATCGACGGCTTGGAATTGTCGTGCGATATTGCCGATAACAGTGCCAACGTGGCAATCAACGATACCGTTTATGAATTGCCGCTCGAAGTGTGGCAGTTGCAGTCGATAGTGAATTTCGCCGATGCCTCGGGCAATGCTGCAGTGACGCTTTATGGCGATGAGGAGTCTCCAATCAAATATCACGAGGCGTTTATCGACAACTTGATGGGGCTTAGGCTGCTGCAAGTGGATTTGATGTTTTCATACTTGAATGCTGCCGAGGTAGGTTTGTTCCCGGCATTAGGCGGCGAATATATATTTTCCCCGAATGAGCATAATATGTATGAAAGCGGAAAATACAGGGATGGTATGGTGCAGGCATATACGTCATATACAGAAGAATTATTAGACTATCTTGACGCTCGAAGCTTGTTGGACACTGTTAAAAATATGCGATACGAAGAACTTTCGGGAGTTTATTACACATCAGTTGCTCTTTCGGCATTTTCTGTGTATTCGATTTTGTGGATGTATGGTATGCCAGAGCCTGACACTTATATCTATACCGACTATGACCAATCGATAAATTTCAGTAGCGTTGGGCAAAATATCGTATTTGATGGAGCTCCTTATTATCTGTTTGCGCATTGGACTGAGGATGGTTCGGAAGCGGAGATAGATGATGAGTGGACTTCGGTTTGGAAAGGATTATCAGATATGGACATGATATTTTGGATTAATCCCATAGTGTATGATTCGGCCATAAAATGCTGCCAGTGGAGCGCATTTTTCAGATATGTGAAGGCGAATTATCCCGATGAGTGGCGGTCGTTCAAGGCCGATGTGCAGCGGCTCAGGTATGATGCGCCCGAAGTGGTTACGCCCATAAATTTCCATAGAGATGAGCCGTAAGGTGTTCATGAGCTATTCGTGGAAGGACGCTGCTGTGGCCAATCGCTTGTATGACGACTTGGTGCGGTCGCACATAAATGTGTGGCGCGACCAGATTGACGGAGATCCTACCGCAGACTTTCAGTACGAGTTTCTTTCAAAAATTGACGAGTGCGATGACTTCCTGATATTGGACAGCATCAATTACCGGCAGCGGTCGAAGTGGTGCGTGCACGAAATAGAGCGGTGCCTTGAGAACCGCAGCAGACGCAACGGCCCAAGGATAATAGTATGCCTGCTCGACGAGGACGGGGAATGGCGATGGCACTTCGGCGACAAGTCGAAGAAGGAAGTGTTCACCAAGCTCAACAGGTTCAAATACTATGGATTGTATTACGGCGGAACGTATGACAATGAAGGCATATACCAAAAGTCGCTCATGGAGATTTGCTCGCTTTTCGACAATACATATATTCCATGGAACACGCTACCCGACGCACAAGACCTAATCGAAGAATTGTCGGCAATGGAGGGCGAAATTTCAAGGGATGATTATAACTTGCTACTGAGCGAGTATGACAATATTCTGCGGACTATAAAAGCGCAAAGGGATGCCGAGGGGCATTTCAAGCTGTGGCTGAATGACTGCGAGGAGATAGGTATAAAATTGTTTTTCCCGGCGTGGACCTACTGCGTGTGGCTCGGCCAAAATTCCCACGGCGGCAGGCTCGACGAGCAATGCCTTGAACAGTTCCGTCGGCTTACCGAGGCGTTTCCCGACGACCCGCGAGGGTTCCGGGGGTTGGGGTGCATCATGGCCAAGTTGGGAATGCACGAGCAGGCCGAAAAAGTGTTCAGGCACACCATCGCCATGCTGAATATGCCGCAGAACAAGCATCACAAGGACTATGCGGAATATGAAGTGACCTACAACCTGGCTATGACTCTGGCGAATGAAAATAAATTGTTTGAAGCCATTTCCTGCTTTAGGATATGCGACGGCATCGCACGCAGGCAGGGATTGAAAGACTTGTCTATGATTCTGAATTATGCCCACTGCCTTGCAGGCGTGGGCTATTTGGGCAGTATCAAGAAGATGCTTATGTCGGTGTACCCTGTATATTCGCTTGATGGCGAGTTCCAGGCGGAGTTGGGGCTGACGCTTGCGGCTTTGGGCGAAGTCGTGACAGCTGTGAAATGTTTAGAGAAGTCATATTCCCTGCAGCCGTCGGTGAAGAATGCGTTCTACCTGTTATGCAGGAAATCGGCGTTGGGAGAGCATGGCGAAGTGCGTGACATGGCACGGAAGATATTGGATGGCGACAGCGAGAGCCAAGATGATTTATACTGGAAAGGGGCAATCTGCTTTTACCTGCTTGGCAACGAGGCGGCGGCCGGGGCATATTTCGACAGGTGCGGACCTGCCTACCAATGGTATGGAATATGAAAATAGCGGCAGTGGAATAAAAAAATATTATCGCTGTCCGGTAAAACTTTTTTATGTCCAATAAAAATTAGGGCAGGCTTCCTCGTTTGGAAGTCTGCCCTTTTCGTTACCTTTGTTTCTACCACAAAACTATAATAACGATGGGCAAAGGTACACATTTTCTCGGACAGCCGATGTTCGGACAACTGA
>CASENC010000007.1 GCA_949289215.1 uncultured Bacteroidales bacterium
CAACATAATCGGTAAACTCGAAATTCTCCGTAATAACTTCCGGAAATACTGTTCGTAATACTTGCCATTGTTTCATGCCACAAAGATACGTCTTTTACAAGATACGAGCATGAACCCCAACCGGGTTTTCGGACTGACCCCATTTTTTGGCAAATCAAAATGGATTATAATGTACTATAAAAAGCACCGATTTTCGCCAAATGGCTGAAAAATCGGTGCTTTTGTGTGTTTTGCAGTTTGTACAAACTGCGAGAGGTGGAGCCGGAGGGAATCGAACCCTCGTCCAAACATGGAACCAATGTGCTTTCTACATGCTTATCCATGACATGATTGTCGGCCGAAAGCAAGGCTCATGGCTGCCAACTCTCGGCTTAGTCCGTTTATTTCAAAATCGCTCCCGGACTTAGCGACTTCTATCCCCGATTTACGAGCACCACCATATCGATTGGCTTCGGAGAAAGAGCAACCGGGTGATGTCTTGTCCCTGCCACTGTGGCGGGGATTAAGCCAACTTACTATACTTCGGTTTAGGCAGCAAGAGCGTAGTTATTTTCGCCATATAAATTTTTGATGTCGAATATATTATAGAGCTAAGGCATCATTGCTCTGCATGCTTACACACCGCCTCTACACGCTGTCAAATCCAGTCGACCCCATAACGTAGAGCAATGCTTAGAAATGTTTGCAAAGGTATAAATTACAATTTTATTTATGCCTCCATATAAAGTTAAATAAGACTAAACCATCAAAACATATATGCCACTTGCAAGCGCCAGTACTTATTTTTTGCCTCGAAATCATCGAGTTTCAATGTGGACAAAGTTTCATTAATACCCCATGTGTAGCTTGCCGACACTTGCACCTTGCGAAAAAGTTCACATCCCAAACCCACATGGATACCCACTGCTATGCGTTTATAGCTTACAGCCGATGCCCCGTGGCTATTGTCGCCAACATGAACAGTAAACGATGGCCCCACATATGCAAGAGGCGCTATTACATTTTCTATGCCATTAAGGTTGGTATATTTGAATTTCAAATTGAGGGGTATATCTATTGTGTGATTGTTCAATCGCTCATTGCCAAAACCATCGTCCATCCACACCTTGCGATCACCAAAATGAACATTAGTTGTATATAACGAATATATCACCGAACCATCGACGGCAAATCCTATTCCGGGAATAATAATTTCACCCATCAATCCTATGCCGCCGCCAAATCCGCCACCTACGCCAATAAGGTCTTGATTAAATTTAAGCGTTGAATAATTACCTACGGCAACTATGCCCCAACGCGGCTCAGCCACGGCTTTTACGGCTCCTGATAATATTATGCAGCACAATGCAAGTGCAAAAACGATTCTCTTCATGTGTATAAATATGTTCTTTTTTTAATTGTCGTGCAAAGCTACCACATTTTATTGCAAACGGCAAAAAAAATCGGCATTCTCATGCATTACAAAATAAGTAACAACCGAAAATGCCGTAATATTGTGATTATTTAATAAATTTCAATTCTTCGCAGATTAAAAAAGATAGGCTGCTGTTACCGTCCAATAGCGGTTTTTCCCTTCAATTTTACTTCCTTTGTAATCTCCTATAAATTCAAGAGTATTGTTCAACCCCAGGCCGT
Source organism: uncultured Bacteroidales bacterium (assembly GCA_949289215.1). Taxonomy (GTDB): domain Bacteria; phylum Bacteroidota; class Bacteroidia; order Bacteroidales; family Muribaculaceae; genus Avimuribaculum. Next base: position 1,636 of record CASENC010000007.1, read on the forward strand.
AGCTTGCCGCAACCTGAACGTGTGAAAAAAGCTCCACTCCGAAGCCAAAATTCCAAGAAATATCACACGATTTGTTCTTGACAAAATTGGCAGCTTCTTTTTTGCTCACAAGGAAAGCGAAACTGGGACCCGTGGTTACAAATGGCTTTACCAAACTACCAACTCCCGGCAATGATAATTTATATTTTAAATTAATCGGCACATCAATGTAATCACGTCCAAGTGCATCACGCTGTTCTTCGGTCAGTTCATTATAGCCTTCGGTATTTTCAACATTCACGGTTCGATGAACATACATAGCCGATGCATCAAAACCCAAGCCTATTACAGGCACTGTGAATTCAAGCATTACGCCGCCGGTAAAGCCGGCACGGTTTTCCTTGCCTAAAAAGTCCTTGTTAAACTTCAAATCATTTATCGCAGCACCTGCTTTAATACCAAATTTAACTTGTGCTTCAGCCGAAACAGGCACATACAGTACAGCGACTGCCATTAATGCCGCAAAAATCACACTTTTAATCAATCTCATTTGTTTTTTATTTAGAATTGTTACACATTGGCCAACCAACGCCCACTTACAGCTTCTAATATAGCCAAACTGTAGCATTGATGCCTCTTATCAATTACAAATTTAAACAAACTTTCGCAATATGCAAACAAATGCGCCAATTTACACAAAATAATCCCCGTGAAGCTTAAGCATCAAAACGATTCGGAAAAGCCTATATACCATAATGTATCGTTATCTATAGGATTATGAGCCACATCGAAACGGAAATTCAGTCGGTCGCGCAGGGCAAACCTCACTCCAAGCCCGGCTTGCGGCAACAAGTGGTCATATCGCACAATATTCCTACCTATCACACCAGTTCCCACCCATGCGGCAAACCCGAACCTGTTTAACAGCACACCCCAATCGCCATTTACTTGCAACCAATAACGATATTCCACTTGTGCCGTGAGCATCGACTTGTCTCTATACTGATAATTATAATATCCGCGAAATATATTCACCCCACCCACAGTCGCATAACGCATAAACGGAACATGGTTGCCAAACACATTGTTACTTGTGACATTCCAAGCCAGCACCTGCTTGCGGCCACCCAATTGCACATATTGACGGTAGTCGGCAGTAATTGTCCCATACTTGGCATCGCCGCCTAAAGCAGAATTGTAAAACATTGCCTCAGCCTCGAAATACACTCCACAATAAGCATCATCGGGAACATCACGTGAATCATAACTCAAATTCACTCCTATTCCGGTACCTGTCATCGAGAAAGACGTACCCCCTCCGGCAAGTTCCACAAAGTGACGGTCGGCCGCAACAAACGTTTCCGGATTTTTCACGCTCTCATGCCACACGTCGGCAACAACCCCGCCATAAAGCGGCCTGTTCCCAAGCCTGAATTGCACATTGGGCTTGAACATCAACATACGGCTTTCGTACGTATAATGGTCTTTCCCATATGCTTGTGAATGATTTAGCGAATACCCTACTCCGAAATAATATTCAAGCCAGTTTCTATAGGAAATCTCGGCACGCAAACGCAACGCATTACTTGAAAAATAAAACTGCGGAGAGCTGCCAATACTATAAGAAAACGGTTTGGTAAATGCGACCGAAAAATACAACGGAACCTCACTACGGCTTAATTGCAGGCGGGTTTTGTCGGTATAAAAAGAAACAGCCCCACCTAATCCCAACGAAAAACCATATCCCGGCGTACGCTTAATCGATGGCAACAACTTAAACATCGGTTCCCGATCAAACACAGTGGTTTCCCTGAACATGAAATCACTCAAATTTCCTTGAAATTCCAACAATTTTCCCAACATCTGATTTTCATACAGCAACGTCGAATCAACAGCCGCATTACCGGCCGATTGTTGTGCAGCAACCGAGAATGCCACCTGCAGGCACAAAATATACATTAATAAAAATCGCTTCATCATTCTGCATTAGTGCTGCCAAAGATACGCAAAAAACGATATACCCCGGCATTTTTGCCTTTCAAAAACTTTGCTTGAGTAATTAAAAATTGTAACTTTGCGCCCGCAATTGGAAAAAGCATCACGACGATGAGGATTTACCGTACAAATATGGCGATGTTTATTGAAGGTAAGGCAGGCGAAGTGCTTTACCGTATTGCACGTGTACACTGGTTCAGCGGATTTTTCCAACGATGAAGGGTCTATTGCTGCCAACGATATTCTGGCTGCATACACATTTAAGCGACCATCTCAAAGGGAAATCATTCATTTATCCATGTCACACAATTCACGTCATGATTATTTTAGTCTTAATTCTCATTGGAATTGCGGCCGGATACGCCTTACGCCGCATAAAGGTTTTAAAAAAGGTAAACCGCACCATATCTATAACCATCTGTACAATGGTGTTCCTGCTTGGAATGACCGTAGGGAACAATCACGAATTGCTTGGCAACATTGGTAATTATGGCTGGCAAGCATTGTTGATATGTTGTGCCGGACTTATCGGCAGCATACTGTTCACCATTACAATCAATGCCATATTCTTTAAAAGCACAAGCCACGACAAGGAAGGAGGCCGCAATGAATAATTTGCTTATCCCCGGCATTTTTGCCGCAGGGTGCATTGCCGGTGTACTACTTGGCTGTGTAGATGTCACACTTCCCGACCTTCACGGCATTTCACTATACGTATTATATGCACTGATGTTGCAAGTTGGCTTCAGCATAGGATGTAGCGACGATTGCTCGAAAATACTGCGCACCATGCGTCCCAAGTATTTGCTTATCCCGGCGGCAACCGTTGCCGGCACACTCACATTCTCGGCAGCCGTGGGGCTTTTGCTAAGCCAATGGAGCGTGGCCGACTGCCTTGCTGTGGGTTGCGGCATGGGATACTACTCCCTGTCGTCGATACTGATTGTGCAACTGAAAACGCCATCAATTGGTGTACAACTTGCCACCGAATTAGGCACCATTGCCCTGCTTGCCAACATTTTCCGCGAACTATTGGCTTTGATGGGTGCACCGGTTTTTCGCCGATACTTTGGCAAACTTGCACCGATTTCAGCGGCCGGAGTGACATCGGTCGATGTTGCCCTGCCCACAATCATGCGCACCTCGGGCAGCGAAATGGTGCCCATAGCCATATTTCACGGATTGCTTATCGACATAAGCGTACCATTCTTCATCTCAATATTCTGCAACCTCTGAAACGGATTATAGAGCATATAACAGAAGACACAGCATCTCTTATCTTATCATACTATCCTTTAATAAATATGGCAACTTGTAAATTCATAAGTGAAAATATAAGTTGCCACAATAATATTTGCACATCACAAATACATCCTCCGACAGCCGATTGTTTCAGTTTTTCATCGGGGAAAAGTCGAATTTGTCGGGAATAGTAATTGTAACTGTGAATATTGCCGATTTATCATTCGCACCCGGCTTACATTTCACGTCGATGTCCATTTTGCTCACATTTCGTTCGTTAAGCAAATTTATAGTTTGGGTCACTACTTTCATGCCGGTTCCAGTACTACCCAAGGCATCAGTGCGTGGCGATGGATTACCTTCGTTCTCAACCACGATTGCCGTATAGCCATCGTGCCTATATACGGCAATGTCAAGCCATTTGCTGCCGTCAAATCCACGCAATCCATATTTAATCGCATTTTCCACAAAAATCTGTACCATCATCGAGGGAATTATCATTTTGCCAGTATCCACTTCAGACGAAATATGCTTAGTGTAAACAAAATCACTACCCAGTGAAGGAGATTCAGCCGTCACATAAGTATCGACAAATTCCAATTCTTCTTGCAAAGTAACCGTGTAACGATCACACAATTGCAAGTTTGTCCTGAGCAACTTTACAAGATTTTCAATGCCGGGACTGTCGTTCTTCAACTCCCTGTTCAATACATTGAAAACAAAATGCGGAGATATGCGATTACGTATATTCGCAAGCCGCATTGCATAAAGCGATTGACGTAAATTCATTTCAGCCAAGACTCGACGGCGGCGCTTATAGGTAGAATAACCGACAAAGCCGGAAATAACAAGCAACGCCAACAACGCTATCAGGAATATTTGCACCTCAAGCGTACGCACCTCGGTTTCTTTCTCGGAAATCACAAGCCGCTGTTGCATAATGGTTGAATCCTGCCTATAGCGCAATTCTATCTCGGCTATACGGTTGCGTATGCGATCATTATCAATCAACTCCTCATAATAATTGGCTCGCTCCAAGTAATGGTAGGCCTCGGCATAATTATGCAACTGCGCGTGCAGACGTTGCAGCCGCGAGTAATGCAACGACATTTCCCTCGGACCTATAATTGACGTATCCCCCGCTTCTTCAAAATAACGACGTGCTCGGCCAAGGTCGCTTTCATTTAAGGCAATGTCACCGGCAAGGCTGTATATGTAAAACCGCAACAATGCATCATTAGGCAACTGTTTGAGCCATGACATAGCTAAGTCGAGATACTTATGAGCTTCCTTTATATTGCCAAGCATAAGATTTACTTCACACATATTGGTGGCGGCAATACATCGTGCCGACGGGTGACGCAATTCCGAAGCATAAGTCGCGGCATACTCGAATTGCCGTAACGCATCATTATATCGATGGGCGAAATATAGTTGATTGCCATACGAATTATGGTAAAAGAATTTATCATACACTTCCACGCTGTCGAGCATGGTCCCGGCCAATTTAAAATAACGTTCGGCTTCGGCATAATTGGCTATGTCGGCATAAGTCTGCCCCAGACCTACATACACATTGAACAAATTTTCGGTCGAGCCCACCGAATCAAGCCATGACAATGCCCTGCGATAATAAAAGCTCGCACGTGCCGGCCGCCCAATTGCACGATATGCATCGGCAAGGTTAATGCACACACCGGTAAATCCCGACTTGTTACCTGTCTCCTCCATCAATTTGTATGCCCTCTCATAACAACGACGCGCCGAATCCCGTATTCCAAGGTTGAAAAGCACATAATTACCATAATAATTCCAATAATACATTTCAAGTTCCTTCACCCCGTTGCGCAAGCAATATCTGCGGACACTTTCATATACGGCCACCCCCTTGGCACTTGAATTATTTCCATTGCACAGCACATTGGCTCGCAACAATTCAAGTTTATAATAATCGACACTATCGGTAACTACGTTATCTTGCAAACTGTCGATAGCTGCAAGCACATAACCGGGATTAGTAAATATGGAATCACGCAATTGCCCGTATATTGCATCACCGATAAATCCGCCATCATCAACCTGCTCAATTTTATGCGGCGCACATGACGGTATTATGGAATGAAGAATAAGTATGACAAACAGCAATGCTGAAACATACGATACATTCAACCTAAGCATAATGTGTAGTGTAAATTTTGATCAAACAACAGTAGGTTTATAATCACAAAAGTAACATTTTGGCTTTAATCCTGCAAGCACCTGCCGGCTTCCGCGCCATTAGCCAATGCCCACATTACACTAATACGTAATAAAAAATAATCCCCGACATCACTGCCCGGGATCGCTTTACCAATTAACCTTTAATACCATTAACATAAACCTAAAACATGAAACTCATGCCTCACGGCATTAAAATCACTTACCTAAAAACTTTTTACTATGAAAACGATGCAAAGGTATATATTTTTATGTTATAAAACATACTTTTGCGACAAATAATTTATATCATTGTAATTATTTAACATTTATAGGCATCATATATTCCCCAATTCAATTAAAAAATGGAGTGACCTATAATATAGCCACTCCATTTATATTCAATTGATTATAACAATTATCAGCCTATTCCTATAATAGAATGTTGTGCCCAAATTGTCAATATGCCACACACATACCCGACAAGAGCCAATAAAGATATACGTTTCAGATACCACCAAAACGAAATTTTCTCAAGCCCCATGGCTACAACACCGGCAGCCGAACCTATAATCAACATACTGCCACCAACTCCTGCACAGAATGTGAGCAAATGCCAGAATAAACCATCGGCAATGAAATGGTTGGCATATGCCGGATCAACCGATGCTGCCACCTGTGCTGCATCAAGCACAGGATACATATCCATGCAAGCTGCCACAAGCGGTACATTGTCAATTACCGACGACAAAGCACCGATAATTGTATTTATGATAAACGGTTCATGAATAGTGCGGTCAAGGAAGTGGGCAATCTCGCTCAGTATGCCGGCAGCTTGCAAAGCACCCACTGCCATCAAAATACCAAGAAAGAATAAAATCGTGGGCATATCGATGTTACGCACAGCTTGCGATACGCGCCCGCCAAAAGACTTGTCGAAATTATATTTCTTGGCCAACAATTCGGTAAGCAGCCACATTACACTTAACGAAATCATCATACCCACAAACGGAGGCATACCGGTCAACGTCTTGAATACCGGCACGAAAATCAACGAAGTCACGCCTGCTATCATGACAAGGCGGCTTAACCTGGGGGTTAATTCGTTGCCGTTTCCTGCACCTGCGGTCACGGTTGCACTATCGGGAGTTGCAGCCACCAAGGTCTTGTTTTTTATCATGAGCGAAGCCATATATGCCGGAACCATAGTTGACACCAAACAAGGTACAAACAAGTTGACAATCAAGTCGAGCGAAGTGACATTCTCATTCATCCAAAGCATAATAGTTGTCACATCACCTATCGGCGACCAGGCACCACCACTGTTGGCAGCTATAACAATCACGCCGGCAAACAGCCACCTATCTTCGGCATTTGCAAGCAACCTACGCATAAGCATAATCATAACGATAGTCGTAGTCATATTATCCAGCACAGCCGACATGAAAAAAGTAATTATCGACAGCATGAATAACAGCCGCCTCTCGTTGTGCAAATGTATGACATTGGTAATAAAACTAAAACCGTTGTACTTGTCAATCAATTCCACGATTATCATCGCTCCAATCAAAAACACAAGTATCTCACACGTATCACCAAGATGCTCGACTAACACGGTATCAACGTTGTCAACCATGCCTGTGAACGCAAACATCGTCCACAATACACCACCCATCAACAAGGCAAATGTAGCCTTGTTGACATCAAGCAAATGCTCGATAGCAATCAATAAGTAGCCTACCACAAAGACCACTATCATCATTTCTATCATAAACAACAAGATTTAATATTAAGTTTAATTAGGCCTATCTTAATCGGTCGTAACTACTCAAGGTCTTTTGATCTTTTGATATACCCTTTATTGCCAATACAAAAAGCACAATTACCAAAACCGGCATGCAATTGGAAAAATAATAACGCAAGTCGTTCCATCCATATACCAATGCCAGCAGCGAAGCAATCAATGCCACCACAAGAATGATGCAAGAATAACACAACGTTTTCTGCAATTTCAAATTTTTAAACTTGAAAATTGCAATCAATCCCAGCACAGCCACAAGAATTGCAAGGACAAACAAAGGCCAAGACACAACCTCGGGCTTTACTGTTGCTTCCACAGCTGTATCACTGCCGGGCAGCAAGCTTTCTACGCCAAGCAACGATAATTCATAACTAATCCCATTAAATGTAAAACCTGCAACAGGCATAAAAGCATAAAATGCCATTAATATTGCAGCCAAAAGCAGAAACACGCTCTGCCACCTCTGTATTACCATAAAATATATTTTTAATAATTTCGTTTGTTTCGCAAATGTACAATTTTTTGGCAGTAATCCATAATTTTGCTGCATCATTATTTGCCGTCCGGGATTAATATTGTTTATCCGATTTTTATTTGTATTTTTGCAACGACAAAGGGGTGCCGTTGGCGGCTGAGATTATACCCTATGAACCTGAACCGGGTAATTCCGGCGTAGGAATTGTTTCCATAAAACCGCTATACCATATTATCCCCCTGCGTCCATAAAATTTAACAAGGAGCAAATATGGACACGTATTACAAAGTTCTATCCATCGCAGGCTCGGATTGCTGTGGAGGGGCAGGCATCCAGGCCGACATCAAGACGTGCTCGGCGATAGGTGTATATGCCATGTCGGTGATAACGGCAATAACCGCCCAAAACACAATGGGAGTCACCGGCATAATGAACGTATCACCTGAAATCGTGGGGAAACAAATAGATGCCATATTCGACGACGACCTTCACCCCGATGTCGTCAAAATCGGAATGTTGCCAAGCAGTGAAATAATAGAAGTTGTGGCCGAACGCTTATCCAAGTATAAGCCACAACACATAATCCTCGACCCTGTGATGGTCTCGACATCGGGATGCAAGCTAATCGACGACAGTGCAATCGGCACACTCATATCACGGCTCATACCCATCTCTACCCTAATCACACCCAATCGTCCGGAAGCAGAACTGCTGGCAGGGTTAAAAATCAACAGCAAAGACGACATCGAAACAGCTGCCCTGAATATAATGTCGCTTGGCATTAGCGCGGTATTGATAAAAGGCGGGCACTTCGACGGCTATGATGCCACCGACTACCTTTTCACCGACGGCTCCACGTCACCGGTGGTGTTTGAATCAATGCAATTCAAGACTCGCAACACCCATGGCACCGGTTGCACTTTTGCATCAGCCATAGCCTCATACTTGGCTCTTGGCAGCAACAGGGTTACAGCCATCATCGAAGCAAAAAAATATATATCCCAAGCCATAATGGAAGGCAGCAGAATAGCAATTGGTCGAGGCCACGGAGCCGTCAACCATTTTTATAATCCATCTCCGCTAAAAACACATTCACTATGACTATATATATCAATAATAAGGAATATGAAATCAACGACAATGCATCAATCGGCGAAGCATTGAAACAAGTGGCTCTTCCGTCATCGGGAATCGCCGTTGCTTTAAACAACGATGTGGTTCCCTCTGCACTATGGGACACTCAAAAACTATCACATGGCGACAGGCTAACGATAATCATGGCTTTCTACGGCGGATAAAATGAAACTTATTGCCATCACACCCGAACTGCCGCACAGTAACGAAATAAGATTCATTACCGACATCCTCGATGCCGGTTTTGATTATGTACATTTGCGTAAACCCGATTATTCCTTACCACAACTGAAGGAATATTTATCCTCGATACCGTCGCAATATCATTCACGGTTAAAGTTACACAGTCATTTCACACTTGCCCGCGAATTTAATGTGGCAGGATTGCACCTCAATCATCGTTTCCACGATATTCCCGAGGGCATACCGGGTAATCTTTCCCTTAGTCGTTCATGCCATGCAGCCTCAGAACTAAACGACTTAAACCATTATGAATATGTGTTCCTTAGCCCGATTTACAACAGCATATCAAAGCGAGGATATGCAAGCCGCTTTTCCCAAGGCGACTTAATCGAGATTTTCAAGCAAGCTGACACTAAAGGCAAAATCATCGCCCTTGGCGGAATTATGCCTTTCCACATGGTGCAACTTTCCCGACTTGGATTTGCAGGTGCCGCTTTCCTGGGATATCTGTTCAACGATAGCGATGAAACCGGCTTAACTTCAAAATTGTCAAACATAAAAACCATCATAAAATGCTACAATTTATAACCAATTCGGCGATACCATCGGTAGTGATCGACCAGGCTGTCGCTGCAATGGAAGGCGGTTGCAAATGGGTGCAGCTGCGTATGAAAAATTCTCAGCGCGAAACTGTTATATCCACCGCACGCGAATTAAAACCGCTGTGTGCGAAACATGAATGTATTCTCATCATTGACGATATGGTTGACGTAGCCAAGGAATTACAGCTCGACGGAGTGCACCTTGGTAAAAACGATATGTCGCCGGCCCAGGCAAGGCTCATACTGGGAATGGGCGCAATAATAGGTGGCACAGCCAATACTTTTGACGATATTCACAATCTTTCACGCCAAGACATCGACTATATAGGCCTTGGTCCTTTTCGTTTCACTACGACAAAAGATAATCTAAGCCCAATTATCGGCATCGACGGTTACAGCACGATTATATCACAATGCCGTGCCAATAAAATATACATACCCACTGTGGCAATCGGAGGGATTACATTTGACGACATTCCCGGCATCATGCACACAGGCGTTAACGGTGTAGCCGTTTCCGGTTCCATAATAAATGCTCCCGACCCTACAGCCGAAACCAGGCGCATGATAGATTTGTTACAAAATATAATTGATAAACGACTGAATAAATAGACATATATACACACATCATGGACAAATTAAAAATTGGAGACCGCGAATTTTCTTCCCGCCTTTTTGTGGGAACCGGGAAATTCTCGTCAAACGAACTTATGGAACAGTCTATCATTGCTTCTGGTTCGGAAATGATTACCGTAGCAATGAAACGCATCAACATGGATAACGATGCCGACGATGAGATGCTAAAACACATCAACCGCGATGCCGTGCAATTCTTGCCAAACACTTCCGGTGTAAGGAATGCCGAAGAGGCTGTTTTTGCCGCTAAACTGTCGCGTGAATGTTTTGGGACAAACTTCATTAAACTCGAAATCCACCCGAATCCTAAATACTTGCTGCCCGACCCTATCGAAACACTGAAAGCCACCGAAGAATTAGCAAAACTCGGTTTCATAGTGTTACCATATATTCAAGCCGACCCTGTATTGTGCAAACGTCTTGAAGATGTCGGAACTGCTGCCGTTATGCCACTTGGTGCGCCCATAGGCACCAATAAGGGATTGAAAACAAAAGACTTGATAGAAATAATCATTGCAGAAAGTCGTGTACCTGTTGTGGTCGATGCCGGACTTGGTGCGCCATCTCACGCCGCCGAAGCCATGGAAATGGGTGCCGACGCTGTTCTTGTGAACACAGCCATTGCAATGTCGAAAAATCCTGTCGAGATGGCTCGGGCATTCAAACTTGCCGTCGAGGCCGGCCGCACAGCCTATCTTGCCGGCCTTGGTACTCAATCCAATTATGCCAATGCCAGCAGCCCGTTAACAGCATTTTTAGATTAAACACACAAAAAAACAAATATGGAAATCAATTATATGAAAGTCGATTCCTACCCGGGATCCGAGAAAATCTACATCGACGGACAACTTTTCCCGATAAAAGTTGGAATGAGACGCATAAACCTCACCCCCACGGTGACTATCGGCAATGATGGGAAAAAAACTTTCACCGAGAACACTCCGGTATATGTATATGACACCAGTGGTGTATATACCGACCCTAATATAAAAATCGACATCAACAAGGGAATAAACCGCATTAGAGAACAATGGATTGCCGAGCGTGGAGATACTGTAACTCTCGAAGGAATAACATCGGAATACGGGAACCGCAGGCTTAATGACAGGTCACTCGACGGAATTCGTTTCCCGGTAAGGCATCGTCCGTTGAAAGCTCGCGATGGCAAGCACATCACCCAAATGGCCTACGCCAAAGCCGGCATTATCACCGCCGAAATGGAATATGCAGCCATTCGTGAAAACATGAACAACCAAGCCCTTGGCATACAATCCTATATCACGCCCGAATTCGTAATGCAAGAAGTCGCAGCAGGCCGTGCCATCATTCCGGCAAATGTCAATCACCCCGAAGTTGAACCGATGGTAATAGGACGCAAATTCCTTGTAAAACTTAACACAAACATTGGCAATTCGGCACTGTCATCTTCAATCGAAGAAGAAGTAAATAAAGCCGTGTGGAGTTGCTATTGGGGCGGTGATACACTTATGGACCTTTCTACAGGCGACAACATTCACGAAACCCGCGAATGGATTATTCGCAATTGCCCTGTTCCCATGGGAACAGTACCTATATACCAAGCTCTCGAAAAAGTAAACGGCCGGGTAAAAGATCTCACTTGGGAAATTTACCGTGACACACTCATCGAGCAATGTGAACAAGGCGTGGATTATTTCACAATTCATGCAGGTGTGCTGCGTGCCCATGCCGACCTCATTTCATCTCGCCTTACCGGAGTCGTGTCGCGTGGCGGCAGCATCATGTCGCAATGGTGCGTAATACATAATCGCGAAAGTTTCCTGTACGAACATTTTGCCGATATTTGTGACATTCTCAACCAATACGACGTGGCAATATCGCTTGGCGACGGGATGCGCCCGGGCTGCATACATGATGCCAACGACCGTGCACAATTCATGGAACTCGATGTATTAGGTGAATTGACAAAAATTGCTTGGGAGAAAGACGTACAAGTAATCATCGAAGGTCCCGGGCATATCCCAATGCACAAAATCCGTGAAAATATGGAGCGGCAACTCGAATCGTGCCACGAGGCTCCATTCTACACGCTCGGACCGTTGACTACCGACATCGCTCCAGGCTATGACCACATCACCTCGGCCATCGGAGCGGCACAAATAGGTTGGTACGGCACGGCAATGATTTGCTACGTGACACCTAAGGAACACCTCAGCCTGCCCAACCTTGAAGATGTGCGCAACGGTGTTATCGCCTACAAAATCGCCGCCCATGCCGCCGACCTTGCCAAGGGATTTCCCGGGGCACAATTGCGTGACGACGCAATGAGCAAGGCCCGATATGAATTCCGCTGGAAAGACCAGTTCAATCTTTCGCTCGACCCGGCTCGTGCCCGCCAATATTATGTTGAAACGCATAACGACAGTGACAAATTCTGCACAATGTGTGGACCTAATTTCTGCGCAATGCGCATTTCACAGTCGGTTTCAAACGAAATATGCAAAGAACAAAAATAACCACAACTATTAAACAAATATAATGTTTTCTGACGAACTAAATAAAATAAGTTGGAACGAAACTACCGATAAAATTTTAAGCAAAAATCATGTCGATGTCGAAGATGCCTTGCATAAAGACCTGCTGAACGTTGACGATTTCATGGCACTCGTTTCGCCGGCGGCTGTGCCATACCTCGAACCAATGGCTCGGCTTTCGCAATACTATACGCAAGAACGCTTCGGTAAAGTCATCAGTATGTATATTCCTCTTTACCTTAGCAATGCTTGTACCAATTTTTGTGTATATTGCGGATTCCAGTATGGCAACAAATTCAAGAGGACCACACTTACCGAAGAGCAAATAAAAGCCGAATGTGAAGCCATCCGCCGCCTCGGCCCATTTGAAAACCTGCTTATCGTTACCGGGGAATTTCCATCGGTGGCTGGCGTTGACTACCTTGAACGAGCATTGCAAATAGCCCGTCCCTATTTCAACAACCTCACCATCGAAGTCATGCCTTTGAAGCAAAAGGACTATGAGCGGCTCACACACTCAGGGTTAAACGGTTGTGTATGTTTCCAGGAAACTTACCACCGTGAACGCTACAATGTGTATCACCCTCACGGCATGAAATCCAATTTTGAATGGCGACTGAATGGATATGACCGAATGGGAGCTGCCAAGTTGCACAAAATAGGCATGGGGGTACTCATAGGATTGGAAGACTGGCGCACCGACATCACCATGATGGCCTATCACTTGCGTTACCTTCAAAAGATTTATTGGGAAACAAGATACTCGGTAAACTTTCCTCGTATGCGTCCTGCCGAAGGCCATTTCCAACCTAATGTAATTATGACCGACAAGGAGCTTGCTCAAGTGACTTTTGCTTTCCGCATCTTCGATCATGACGTTGACATCTCGTATTCCACCCGTGAAAGCCCTGCTTTCCGTGAAAACATGATGAAACTCGGTGTGACATCGATGAGTGCCGGCAGCCGAACCGAACCTGGAGGCTACGTTAAAGCGCACCAGGCACTTGAACAATTCGCCGTCAGTGACGAACGTTCACCCAAAGATGTCAGCGATGATATCCGCCAACTCGGATACGAAGTTGTATGGAAAGATTGGGATAAAATTTTTGATTAATCCAAAAGCTTATAACGCAATTTTTTATGAGGGTATGTCCTGCATACCCTCATTTTTATCTAAAAAAGTTGGACATAAATTTGGCAATATGCAATATTCATCGTACCTTTGCAACGCAAAACAGAAATAAGGGCGTTTAGCTCAGCTGGTTCAGAGCATCTGCCTTACAAGCAGAGGGTCGGCGGTTCGAATCCGTCAACGCCCACAAGCAAAAATTGGAAAATTTCATTTGAGATTTTCCAATTTTTTATTTTTATACCCCCTATGCAAACAATCACAAATCACTATAACAGGGAATTTCTTTCATGAACGTATAATTACCTGTGTCATAATCAATATGACAGCAATAATGCTCCATCCCGTTAGATACTATGAGATATGAAGCTTTAAACACCATATTATAGCGCACAATTTGGTCAAACACATTTTGAGTTATGGCTATAGTCGGTGCTTTATATTCAACTATTATAAACGGACGGCCATTGCGGTCAGAAACCAGTGTATCACATCGGCGGCTTATTCCGTTTTGCACCAAAGCAACTTCATTGGCCATAAGTCCGGCCGGGAACCCGCGGTCCTCAATCAAGAAAGCCACAAAATTCTGCCTGACCCACTCTTCGGGAGTGAGTGTTACAAACTTACGCCGCAGGCGATCGAGAATACAAAGTTTCCCGTTCTCGCATTTTTTAATGTTAAGCTGCTTTTGGGGTAAGTTAAGTGCCATATTTCAAATATTTCTGTGTAAATTTACGCAAAAATAGCAATATCCCGATAATTATATGGCCGCAAAAAAGGAAACACAAACATATTTGCAAATTGCCAACAGCATAAAACGCGGAGTGTTTGCTCCTATTTACATACTCATGGGTGAAGAAACTTTCTATATCGACCGTCTGCAAAAGATGATAGAAGAAAGTGCATTGAGCGAAGACGAACGCGATTTTAACTTAACCGTGTTTTACGGAACCGACTGCGATATGCATGATGTGGTGAACACGTGCCGACGGTACCCCGCTATGTCGCGTTACCAAGTGGTAATATTAAAAGAGGCGCAAAACGCATCAAACCTTGATATGCTGAAGCATTATGCGCAAAAACCGCTTGCATCGACTATTCTCGTAGTATGTAACAAAGGTGGGGCAATCAAAGCTCCCGAACTAATGTCGGCTATACAGGCAAATAATGCCGGAGTTGTGTTTGAATCCAGAAAATTGCAAGAAGCCGATGTCGCATCGGTAATCAATAATTATGTCAGGGAACGTGGTTGCAGCATCGACGAGAAATCGGTGTCGATGATGAAAGATTTTGTAGGTACCGATGTTTCCCGCCTTGTCGGAGAACTCGACAAGTTACTGCTGCTTGTCGGAGATGGCGGCAGCATTATCCCGGAAACCATAGAACGCAACATAGGCATAAGTAAAGACTTCAACAATTTTGAACTTGAAAATGCAGTGCGCACACGCAATGCAGCCAAGGCTTACCGCATAGTTGATTATTTCGAACGCAATTCCAAGCGCAACCCTACCGTACTAACGGTGAGTGTGCTGTTTTCATTCTTCTCCAACCTGCTACTTGCCAATACGGCCCGCGACAAATCGGAAGGCGGGATAATGGCACAACTCGAAACCAAGTCGCCCTATCGTGCCCGCATATTCATCGATGCAATGCGTTGCTACAATACGGCTGCCTGTGTGAGAATCATAGGTTATTTACGCGAATTTGACACCAAGAGCAAAGGAATTAATTCCCGCCAAAACGAATACGAGTTACTACGGGAATTAATGTACAAGATTTTTTATATGTGACACACATATCACTTGATGCGGAACATATAACCAAGGGCAACTGAAATTGCCATACTGTTTGACTTGCCAAAATGGTCGGCTTTGCTACTACCGAATAAATTGCCGATGCCGAAATAATAACGGCCTTCAAGCGTAAACGAATGTTTGTTTTTCAAGATGAATTCCATGCCCAATCCGGCCGAAATTCCATAGTCAAATCTTGAATTAACAGGCATATCGAGTTGCTCGGTCTCTCGGAACTCTTCGTTAAACACCGGAGGATTAGCAAGGTCAAAGTTGCCTGTGTAACTATCACTTATCAGCCAACATACTTCAGGCCCTGCATTGAAAAATCCCCTGAACTTATGACTGCCGAAATAAATATGTGTCAAAAACGGCAGGTGCAAATAAGTAAGTCGCCGCTGATATGCATATCCAGGATCTTTCTCAAATTTTTCTTTCCAACCACGTTGCATCATGTTTAATTCCACGATGAACCCGAAATTACGTTCTTCGATATACCTGAAAGTAACACCCATCATCATACCCATGAGCATCGATTGCGGAACCGAAGGCGACAACGAAATCATCGAAAATGTGGTACCCCCTTTAGCCCCTACCGCTATGTTCGACTCATAATGCGTTTGTGCCGTGGCGTTAAAATTCAAGCCAAGCATAAGCAACATTATGGTGATTACAACAACAACACGCTTCATTTGACAATGGTTTCGATAGTATTAAACACAGTAAAATGCATAAAATATACCGACTTGTTGACAAATCCGCTCCAATTGCTTGTACGGGCAAAGTCGAATGAATTTTGCAATCCGGTGTAATTAAAATTATTATTATAATCTTTACCTTGCATGAACAATTTCAAGAAGTAGCATCCGGCATCATACCCCAATAACCCGAATTTAGGTGCCGCATATATCATGTATTCTCCATACCACCGATGGTATTTTTCATCAAAATTATGAATACCCCTGTCATCATGCTTTGTGAAAAAACGCGAATAGAAATATGTGTCAACTTGATTAAAATCGGCTCCAAACTCGGCCGTGTAAGTAGTCCATTCCGGATGTCCAAGCAGGCACAAATTCACATCATAACGGTCGAGCTTGACATTCTTTATGGCATCAAGCGACTTGATAAGTATATTACGGCCGCTCGAAGTCGGAACAATCACATATCGACGTCCCGGCTTCAATGCACAGCTCAAAGTATCGGCCTGTAACGATGTAGTTATGTCGATAGTCGTATAAGGTATCTTTTTCACGTCGAGATGCGCTTTCAGCTCCCCTATCATATCTTTTTCCTCTTCTGTGGGCATATCCAAGAAAACCACTTCATATCCGTAAAATGTTTCATCAAAGAAATCAAACAATTTGGCCTGCATATAACTTTGCGGAGTGTTCACTTGGAAGAGCGTGGAATAATTATTATAGGAATCATGCTTTAACGAGAACGAATTTACCACAACAATCTTATTCTCCATTCCATAACGGGCTATTTGTTCTATCTGACCACTGTCGTCGGGGGTAAAAATTATATCCATCCCCGACATTGTCGGCAACTTCAATATTGAATCGATACGCAACGATGCATCTTGTGTATCAAAAGCATACACATTAATATTTTTACTGGCATTTTTCAAGCCAATCGTATCCACAGCCATCAAAAAGCCTTTGTAAAATTCGGTATAGAGCTGTGCCTGTTTCGTAGGATGCGATTGATTCAGCATAAATGGCAACAACAATGCCACATTGATATTATTATCATCCTTAAACACGTGTATCGAATCATACATTTCCCGAATTATCCGGGCTTCATCACCGGTATTCATATCACTCATCGACGGGTCAACAAGAACCTTCTCTGTCTTTTTGACAGGGATATAAAGGATTTTGCCACGCTTAAGTTTTTTCATGCCGGGATTGGCAGCTTTGAGATCATCAACACTTACATTGAAACGGTGGGCAAGCGAATAATATGTGTCACCTCGGCTTATTTCATAAGTATGGAACTCGGTAGTTTCCTTTTCCGCTTCCACCATAGTGAAATAATTAGGCCTTATGCGTATTATTTCACCACTCTTGAAATTCTGTGGTGAAATACCGGGGTTCAACTCCATCAATTTGTCGATTGATGTGTTGTAACGCTTGGCCATGCTGAACATGGTATCACCGGGGCGAATAGTTACATAAACAATGGTCGTATCTTGTGATGCCACTGCCATTTTTACAGTGTCTTGCACCACTTTACGTGAAATCATTTGGGGTATCTGCAATGTTTCGCCTTCTTTGATACCTCCGTTGGCATCCGGATTGAGTTTTAGTATATCAGAAGTCGTTATCCCGTAATTTTTTGCAATGCCATACAAGGTTTCGCCCTTTTTTACGACATGCAGAAATGCAGTGTCGGTTTGACTTGCCTTAACGCTCGAACGTTTGCGCCACGAGGCAAATTCAGAAACAGGGAAAAACAAATATTGTCCATCCTCAATTCCTTCGGCCGCCCCGGGATTATATTTTATGATATCATTTTCTGTTATACCAAGTTTGCCGGCTATACTGTACAATGTTTCATTTTTCTCGACCTCGTGGTAATAAAACTGTGTGCCGCCTATGGTTCTTATCGGCAATGGCAATTGTGCTTGCAACAATAATACCGCACCACACACAATGGATATTAGCAACATTAATTTTGTTCGCATGACTCTTCTGTGTTTTTTAACTTATTCAAGGGCTTGCCGTAAATCTTCAATAATATCATCTACATTCTCGATGCCCACCGACAAACGTATGAGATCGGGAGCCACTCCAGCTTCGACAAGTTGTTCATCTGAAAGCTGACGATGTGTGTGACTTGCAGGATGCAACACGCACGAACGAGCATCGGCCACATGGGTGACAATACATATAAATTTCAACCGGTCCATAAACCGTATTGCATCTTCACGTGTACCCTTAATTCCAAATGTCAACACACCACAAGTTCCATTAGGCAAATATTTGCTTGCCAAACCATGATAGCGGTCACCTTCAAGATCTCCATAATGTACCCAATTTACGCGAGGATGCGACAAGAGGAATTTGGCAACCTTCAACGCGTTTTCACAATGACGTGGAACACGTAAATGCAAAGTTTCAAGCCCCACATTTATCAGGAAAGCATTTTGCGGCGACTGGGCTGCTCCCAAGTCTCGCATTAATTGCGCAACTGCTTTTTCTATATAGGCCAGTTTACCGAATTTTTTAGTATAAGAAAGTCCGTGATACGACTCATCAGGCGCAGTAAGACAAGCAAATCGCTCGGGATATTGTTCCCAGTCAAAGTTACCGCTGTCTATTATAGCCCCCCCTACAGTCATGGCATGACCATCCATATATTTTGTCGTGGAATGAGTAACGATATCAGCCCCCCATTCAAACGGACGGCAATTAATAGGTGTTGCAAACGTATTATCAACTATCAATGGCACTCCGTGCCTGTGGGCAATACGGGCAAATTTCTCTATATCCAAAATATTCATGCCCGGGTTGGCAATCGTTTCACCAAACATGACCTTAGTGTTTGCCTTAAATGCTGCATCTATTACGGTTTCGTCGGCATCAGCGTCAACAAAAGTAACGTCAATGCCCATTTTGCGCATTGTCACGTTAAACAGGTTATACGTGCCACCATAAATAGTTGAAGAACATACCAGATGGTCACCAGCCTGACAAATATTGAATACCGCATAAAAATTCGCAGCCTGCCCCGACGACGTAAGCACACCGGCAACGCCGCCTTCAAGCGCGGTGATTTTTGCAGCCACGGCATCACACGTGGGATTTTGCAACCGTGTGTAAAAATATCCCGACTCTTCGAGGTCGAAAAGTCGTGCCATCTCCTCGCTTGAATCATATTTGAATGTGGTACTTTGATAAATGGGCAAAATACGCGGCTGCCCATTGGTAGGTTCCCACCCTGCCTGTACACACAGGGTCTCTCTATTAAGATTATTATCCATGTCGATTTTATTGATAAGCAAGCCTGCTCCGAGTTGATGCTCCACCTGCTTTTTCTTGCAAAGTTAATGAATATCGCCAAAATAACAGAAATGTAGCGCAAATTAATTGATTACTGCAAGAAATTACAGAATTAAACGAATAAATACAGAAATTTATCCGTAATTACTTTGCTGTATTGGCTATTTTTTGCAACTTTGCACATTGATTTAAACTTACATTTGTATTTACAATACCTTTTTATGGAGATAACCGCAGGGAAGTTGGCTGAATTGGTTGGCGGAACCGTTGATGGAAATGCCAATGTATTAATAAACAATTTTGCCAAAATAGAAGAAGCAAAAAAAGGGTGCATGACATTTTTAGCAAATCCGTTATACACCCATTTCATATATACCACCGAAGCCTCGGTGGTACTGGTAAAAAAAGATTTTGAACCCGAGCATCCGGTTGCAGCTACAATGATTCGCGTGGAAGATCCATACGCCACACTTGCGATGTTGCTTAATTATGTGGCCGACCAACAAGCCAGGAAAAAAGGCATCGAACAACCATGTTTCGTATCGGAAGGCGTAACCCTGCCCGACGATGTTTACGTGGGAGCATTTGCCTACATAGGCAAAAACGCAAAAATCGGCAAAAATGTGTGCATATACCCCCAGTGCTATATTGGTGACAATGTCTCTATCGGAGACAACTGCATCATATATCCCGGGGTGAAGATTTATCATAATTGCGTTATAGGCAATAATTGCATTCTGCATGCCGGAGTAGTGATAGGTGGCGACGGATTCGGTTTTGCGCCCGAACATGGGGAATACATGAAAATAGCCCAAATAGGCAACGTGGTGATATGCGACAACGTGGAGATTGGTGCCAACACCACCATCGACCGTGCCACAATGGGCAGTACCATAATACACAAAGGCGTGAAACTCGATAACCTGATTCAGATTGCACACAATGTGGAAATTGGCGAGCACACGGTGATGGCGGCACAAGTAGGCGTTGCAGGTTCGGCAAAAATAGGTGCTCACAACATGGTGGGCGGACAAGTGGGATTTGCCGGTCACATAAAAGTGGGCGATAACAACAAATTCGGAGCGCAGTCGGGTGTACCTAACAGCATTGGCGACAACAATTCGGTTATCGGCAGCCCGGTCGTAAACGCAATGGATTTCGCACGACAAACGGTTTACATGAAACGCCTCGGTGAATTGTTCAAAGACGTGGCCAATATTAAAAAAATGCTTGCCGACAAGAAAGAATAAACATTTAAATCACATAGCACAAAAAAGGAAGATATATTATGAAACAATGTACATTAAAGGATTCGTTCACCGTCAGTGGCAAAGGACTTCACACCGGAATGTCGATACAAGCCACTTTCAAGCCCGCACCTGTTAATCATGGGTACAAGTTCCAACGCATCGACCTCGAAAGCGCTCCTGTGATTGACGCTCTTGCCGAAAATGTCGTAGAAACCACGCGCGGCACTGTTATAGGCAAAGGCGAGGCTCGAGTAAGCACTGTGGAACACGCTCTTGCTGCCTTGTATGCAGCCGGTATCGACAACTGCCTTATCGAAGTGAATGCTCCCGAGTTGCCAATACTTGACGGAAGCGCAATAGAATATGCCAATAAGATAAACGAAATAGGCATTGAAGAACAAAGTGAAGACAAGAATTTTTATATTGTAAAACAGAAACTTGAAGTTGTTGACGAAGAAACCGGCGCATCGATTGTGGTACTACCGTTCGACAGTTTCCGCATCGATACAATGATTGAATTCAAGTCACCTATTATTCCCAATCAATTTGCTTCACTCAACAGCTTGTCGCGTTTCAAGGACGAAATCGCAGCTAGCCGCACTTTCGTTTTTGTACGTGAAATAGAACCTCTTGTGAAAGCCAACTTGATAAAAGGTGGCGACCTTGACAATGCCCTCGTAGTATATGACCAACCAATGGAGCAAGATTATCTCGACAAGCTTGCCGACCTTATGGGGGTGCCACACAAGCATGTGAGCGAGCTCGGGTACATAAGCAATATTCCGCTCGCCTATGAAAACGAGCCTGCACGCCACAAGCTGATGGACGTGCTTGGCGACCTTGCCTTGATAGGACGTCCGCTTAAAGGCTATGTGATAGCCACTAAACCTGGGCACTCAATAAACACCACTTTCTCGAAAAGGGTGCGCCGGGAAATCAAGCACCAGGAATTGCAAGCACCTGTGTACAATCCCAATGTAGCTCCGGTAATGGACGTAAACCGCATACGCCAGTTGCTTCCCCACCGCTACCCGTTCCTGCTTGTTGACAAAATCATCGAGATAGGTTCTAACTACATAGTTGGCGTAAAAAATGTATCTGGCAATGAACCGTTCTTCCAAGGGCACTTTCCACAAGAACCGGTTATGCCGGGCGTGCTTCAAGTCGAAGCAATGGCTCAGGTTGGCGGTTTGTTGGTATTGAATATGGTAGAAGACCCTGAAAAATACTCAACATACTTCTTGAAAATCGACAACGTAAAATTCCGCCAAAAAGTGGTTCCCGGTGACACGCTGATATTCCACCTATCGTTGCTCACCGAGATACGCCGTGGCTGTGCAGTGATGAAAGGCTATGCGTTCGTCGGCGAAAAAATCGTCAGCGAAGCCGAGTTCATGGCACAAATCATAAAGAACAAATAAAATACAAACTTATATCGTAATACGAAGTAGAATAATATGAAACAACCATTAGCCTACGTTCATCCGGCAGCCAAGATAGCCAGCAGCGTGGTAATCGACCCGTTTGTCACAATCGACCAAAATGTGGAGATAGGTGAAGGCACACGCATTGGCAGCAACGTGACAATTCTCGAAGGAGCACGAATTGGCAAGAACTGCACCATTTGTTCTGGGGCTGTCATATCGGGTATTCCGCAAGACTTGAAATTCCGTGGAGAGGAAACTTTGGCAATAATAGGTGACAACACCACCATCAGGGAATGTGCCACCGTTAACCGCGGTACTGCATCAAAAGGGAAAACCGTCGTTGGCAGCAACTGCCTTATCATGGCATATTGTCACGTGGCCCACGATTGCGTAATCGGCGACAACGTGATAATGTCAAATGCAGTACAGGTTGCAGGTGAAGTCGTAATCGACAATTATGCCGTGATAGGTGGCGGCGCACTGATACACCAGTTCTCGCACATCGGTCAGCACGTGATGCTGCAAGGTGGTGCTCTTGTCAACAAGGATATACCGCCTTACGTAAAGGCAGGACGCAACCCGATTTCTTATGCAGGCATTAATTCGATAGGTTTGCGCCGTCGTGGGTTTACCAATGAGCAAATCCGCGACATACAAGAAATTTTCAGATATTTGTACTTGTCGGGCATGAACAATTCCGATGCCATCGAACGCATCGAAGCCGAATTACCGGCCACAAAAGAGCGTGACGAGATAATTCTTTTCGTCCGCAACTCAAAGCGCGGTATAATTCGCGGCTATGTATAAATATATTAATAGAATATAATGGCAAGCACCGGGGAAATAACCTCGGTGCTTGTCTCTTTAATTTTGAATACATTATGGAAAATAACGACAAACGAGAAATAAACAAAGTAGAGGTGCGGCAATTGCGTCTTGACGATTATGCCGAATTGGCTCAATCGTTCAAGCGTGTATATGCCGACAAGGATGTATTTTGGACATACGAACAAATCAAAAAGCTCATCGAGATTTTCCCCGAAGGGCAAGTAGTCACCGTTGTTGATGGTAAAATTGTGGGTTGTGCCCTATCGATTATCGTTGATTACAACCTTGTCAAGGGTGACCATACTTACGCGCAAGTAACCGGCAATGAAACTTTCAACACTCACAATCCTCACGGAAATATCCTTTATGGCATAGAAGTGTTCATTCACCCTGATTACCGCGGACTGCGCCTGGCCAGACGAATGTATGAGTATCGCAAAGACTTGTGCGAAACACTCAACTTGAAAGCAATCATGTTTGGCGGACGCATACCCAATTATTACAAGTACGCCGACCGGCTGCGGCCACGCGAATATATCAACAAGGTGCGCCAGCGTGAGATATATGACCCTGTGCTCACATTTCAACTTTCCAACGACTTCCACGTGCGCAAGGTAATGACTAATTACCTGCCTAACGACGAGGAATCAAAGCATTATGCCACATTATTGCAATGGGACAACATCTATTACCAACCAAAGCCCGAAGTGATAGAGCGCAAGAGTATGATACGCATCGGACTTGTACAATGGCAAATGCGCCCCTACAAGAGCATCGATGACGTGTTTGAGCAGGTTGAGTTTTTCGTTGATGCCGTATCAGACTACAAGAGCGATTTCATTCTCTTCCCTGAATATTTCAACGCCCCGTTGATGGCAAAGTATAACAACCTTGGCGAAGCACAATCGATAAGGAAACTTGCCAAATACACCGATGAAATACGGGAACGATTCGTGAAACTTGCCATCAGCTATAATATAAACATCATCACCGGCAGTATGCCTTACTTGAGCGACGACAACCGCCTTTTAAATGTGGGCTTCCTGTGTCGCCGCGACGGGTCTTATGAAACTTATGGCAAAGTGCATATCACTCCCGATGAAGCTAAGAGTTGGGGCTTGTCGGGCGGTAAGATGGTGAAAACGTTCGACACCGATTGTGCAAAAATCGGTGTGCTGATTTGTTATGATGTGGAATTCCCCGAATTGTCGCGCCTTCTTGCCGAAGAAGGCATGCAAATACTGTTTGTGCCATTCCTCACCGATACACAGAATGCCTATTCACGTGTGAAAGTGTGCGCACAAGCCAGAGCCATCGAAAACGAATGTTTTGTGGCAATAGCAGGATCGGTAGGAAACTTGCCGCGCGTTCATAATATGGATATACAATATGCACAGTCGGCAGTATTCACTCCATGCGACTTTGCATTCCCCACCGATGGCCGCCGTGCCGAAGCAACGCCGAACACCGAAATGATATTGGTTAGCGACGTTGACCTTGATTTGCTTAACGAACTGCACACCTATGGCAGCGTACGCAACTTGCGTGACCGCCGTCTCGACCTCTACGAGCTG
Organism: uncultured Bacteroidales bacterium; assembly: GCA_949289215.1. Taxonomy (GTDB): domain Bacteria; phylum Bacteroidota; class Bacteroidia; order Bacteroidales; family Muribaculaceae; genus Avimuribaculum. The sequence goes on from CASENC010000007.1 coordinate 26,403, forward strand.
CGCCGCAAGTAAGTATAGTAAGCAATATAAAAAAAACAACACCGCTCATAGATGATGAATTTCTCATGAACGGTGTTGTTTTACATTTATTATTTTGCAGGCGTCGAGCTTGTTTTAATGAACACATCATTCATTGGAACATCTCTTTCGGGTACTCCTAATGACAATTCAAGAGTATCACCTTTTATCGAATAATGAGTTCTTTTAGGTGTATTATCGAAAGTGTAATCATGATTATTCCCTGTTTCGCGATAAGCCCCACTTATAAATATTGCCTCAATAGTGCCATTTTGGGCAGCATAAGTTCCTGTATATGTAGTTTTGTAGCCGTTTGAATTGTTTCCGGCGAAATCATGTCTTATTGTAAATGTACCATCTTCGGCAAATGAGTAACTTTCATAATAATCATATGTGTACTTTGTACCCACCCAAACACCTATCAGAGCAGGGTCGCAACCTTCAATTTTTTCGTCTTCCGGATTTGGTTCATCGTCATCATCATTACATGACGCAAGGTTCAAACTCATTATTACCATTACAAAGAACATCAGTAAATATTTCAGTGTTTTCATTTTGTAAGCCCTAAGTTTGTGCCGGGCGCAACTTCTTTATTTGGACATTGTCGCAAAAATAAATATTTATATATTCACGGCAATAACACACTTGTACCCAATTTGTTAACAATATCGCTTCATAAACCATATTTCATAATCTGTACAAAAAAACAGGAACACTCCAATTTCTTGGACTGTTCCCTTTATTGTGTGGGCGTTGACGGATTCGAACCGCCGACCCTCTGCTTGTAAGGCAGATGCTCTGAACCAGCTGAGCTAAACGCCCTTTCTTATTGCCGATGAGTTGCCTCATCTTTTCGGTGTGCAAAGGTATTGCATTTTTTTATCTTTACAAATTTTCTCACCAAAAATTTTTCGTCCCAAATTTCGCAGCCACCAATTTTGGTAAATTAACTGAATTTATTGGGCCATCTCCCGGTATAAAGATTCCAGGCAAAGTGCTCGGTGTGCGACTCTGCAAGCCGCAAGCAACTATTTCACATTCCAGATATTCCTGCCGATAGCTGAAACAGGCTTTCTTCGCACCAACAAAACACACGAAGAGCTTTATTTCTTCCTTGGCGGGAAAGGAGAATTTCAAGTAGGTGGTCAAGTATTCCCTGTTTCGATCGTGGGGCTCGGAAGGCAAACGGCCAATCCAAAATAATGGATAAACTGCACATCAACAACACAACTCATCACTATTAGTTTCTATTGCTGTCCGGTAAAACTTTTTATATCCAATAGAAATTAGGGCAGGCTTCCTCGCTTGGAAGTCTGCCCTTTTCGTTACCTTTGTTTCTACCACAAAACATCATAACGATAGGCAAAGCCGTACATATTTTCCTATACAGCCGGTGTCTGTACAACCGACAAGTTTGTTGCGCAAATTCATGCAAGCATGATTTGCCTTTGCGCTCACCTTGCACTATCTTGGGTCCATCCGAAAACTCGGTTGTGTAATCCCTAATAATCTAATAAGTTACGCCAATTGTTACAATCTTGCTTTTGAAATGCTCGATTTAGTAACGCAACTCCGGTTCAAGTTGGCTTTCAGGCGGTTTTACTTGGCACGCGCCAAAATCGCCAAGATCTCATAAATCATTAACTTTCAATCATATTTCCGTGATTTGCTCAATATCTCACTTTTTTATATTATCTTTGCCGCATTAATAAAAATAGCTATTGTTTTATAATTTTATTTTTGACAAATGGCAGAGATTTCAGACAACAATAATGCCGAACCACGGAAAAATTTAAATTTCGTAGAACAAATAGTTGCCGACGACTTGGCCGCAGGCAAAAACGGCGGAAGGCTTAACACCCGTTTCCCGCCCGAGCCTAACGGATACTTGCACATAGGACACGCAAAGGCTATATGCATGGACTTCGGCGTTGCAGAAAAATTCGGCGGCACCTGCAATTTACGTTTCGATGACACTAATCCTACGAAAGAAGATGTGGAATATGTGGAATCAATCAAGGAAGACATTCATTGGCTTGGTTTTGACTGGGGCAACCGCGAATATTATGCGTCGGACTATTTCCCGAAATTATTTGACCTCGCAATACGTCTTATAAAAGAAGGCAAGGCATACGTCGATGACCAATCCTCGGAAGAGATTGCCGCACAAAAAGGTACGCCGACAACTCCGGGGCAAAACAGCCCGTACCGTAACCGCTCGGTCGAAGAAAACCTCGACCTGTTCTTGCGCATGAATGCCGGAGAATTTGAAGAAGGTTCTCGCGTGTTACGTGCAAAAATCGACATGGCTTCGTCCAATATGCACTTCCGCGACCCCATCATGTATCGTATAATCAAGACTCCGCACCACCGCACAGGCACTACGTGGAAAGTTTATCCGATGTATGACTTCGCACACGGACAGAGCGACTTCTTCGAGGGTGTCACACATTCGATATGTACACTCGAATTTGTACCCCACCGTCCGCTATATGATTACTTTATCGACATGATTGCCGATGAAAGTTACCGCCCACGCCAAATCGAATTTAACCGTCTCAACCTTACTTACACGGTAATGAGCAAGCGCAAATTGTTGCAATTGGTCAAAGAGGGATTGGTTTCAGGCTGGGACGACCCGCGAATGCCCACCATTTGCGGTCTGCGCCGACGCGGTTACACTCCCGAATCGATAAAGGCTTTCATCGATGCTATCGGATACACCAAATATGAGGCACTCAACGATATCTCGTTGCTCGAACACAGCATACGCGAAGACCTGAACAAGCGCGCCAACCGCGTGAGCGCAGTCATCGACCCTGTAAAAGTGATAATCACCAATTATCCCGAAGGACAAACCGAGATGCTCACAATCGAAAACAATCCCGAAGATGCCGAGGCCGGAACACACGAAATGCCGTTCTCCCGGGAAATATACATCGAGCGTGCCGACTTCATGGAAAATCCGCCGAAAAAGTTCTTCCGTCTCGCTCCCGACCGTGAAGTGCGCTTGAAAGCCGGTTACATAATCAAATGCACTGGTTTCAAGAAAGATGCCGATGGAAACATCGAGGAAATATATTGCGAACACGACCCCGAGTCGAAGAGCGGTATGCCCGGCTCGATGCGCAAGGTGAAAGGCACGTTGCACTGGGTATCGGTGGCACATTGCAAAAATGCCGAAGTCCGCTTGTATGACCGTCTTTTCAGCTGCGAAAATCCTGCCGAGGAAAAAGACCGTGACTTCCGCGAACTGCTCAATCCCAATTCGCTTAAAGTGGTTGATAACGTGAAAATTGAACCATACCTTGCCGAAACTGCCCATGTGGGCGACCACTACCAGTTCCAACGCACAGGTTATTTCACGGTTGACCCCGACTCCACGGCCGAAAAAATAGTATTCAACCGCACCATCTCGCTAAAAGACAGTTGGGCAAAAGAACAAAACAAAAACAATTAGCCAATAATTCCACTATAATTACCATCCCCCTGTTACGGTGAATGATTGATTTACCATGACAGGGGAATTTTTATATCTATAAATAGTTAACCGAAACTCAATATCTTGAAATACTCTTAACCAAATACCACAGACGCTATTAAACACAAAAAGTTTTACATTTTTATCAAACCGATTATTATTGAGCCACAAAGCAACAACTCTTTGAGCCTCACAGCAACTTTCTTAAACGCAGTCCTCTCTACCTTTGCATCAAAAATCAGATGTAATAAAGCAATAGGTAGAAACAATGAAACAGTTTTTATTTGTAAACGGAAGTCCTAACAGGAACGGCAATACGGTAGCAATGGCACATCGGCTGCTTTCCAGCAAAGAATATGAGACATTGCATCTTGTTGATTACAAGATTTATCCTTTGGGGCAATCTTTTGCTGATGACCAATTTGATACATTCTCGTAATGGGTTCTCCTGTTTATTGGCATTCTATGACCGGACAGTTCAGGACTTTGCTCGATCGCATTTATGAATCCACTTACAAGCATCAGTTGAAAGGGAAAGACCTCTACTTCATTTTTCAAGGGGCTGCCCCATCCTCAGCCATGCTTGAAGCCGGAAGCTATACGATGGGGATTTTCTGCCGTTTGTTCGGCTTGGATTACAAAGGAATGGCTACTAATATGAGAGAAGCGGAAAGATTAGGAACTAATTTATTAAAGTAATATACAATGGATAAAATGACAATCGTAGTGGTAGGAGCCGGACATGGTCTGGGCAACCACGTGGCTAAGAGATTTGGCAAGGAAGGTTTCCGTGTCGTGCTGATGGCACGTAACGGCGAGTCGTTGAAACGTTACCAAAAGGAATTTACCGCCGAAGGCATTGAAACATATGTACACAAGACGGATGCCGAACATCCGGAAACATTGGACGTAGCTTTCGCTTGGGTGAAACAGCAGCTCGGAACGCCGGATGTTCTTGTCTATAATGTAGGCATCACGGCGGCAGACGAGCCTGACAAAATGGATAATGCGGAACTGATGCACCATTATCAGATAGACGTAGCGAGTGCGTGGCATTGTGTGCAGTTGGTTGCGGATGAGGATTTCAGCAAGAAACAAGGCGTTATCCTCTTTACAGGCGGCGGTTTGGCAATGTATCCGTTGGCATCGTTTACACCGCTTTCTATCGACAAGGCGGCACTCCGTGCATTGGCTTGCCTGCTACACGATGAGCTTAAACCGAAAGGCATCTATGTCGGCACGCTGACGGTGTGCGGCTCGATAGGCATAGACACCTATTTCGCTCCGGCACGGATGGCGGAAACCTATTGGCAGATGTACAATGAACGCTGTGCGTGGGAAGTCCGTTACGAATATCCCGAACTGCAAGAAAGCGACCTTCTCGCGCAGGAGTATTGGGCGAAAGTCTATGAATTAGCAGAGAAGTATAAATAACATAACAAGATGAAGATAACTATCTTATCAGGAAGTCCGCGCAGGAACGGCAATTCGGTTTACCTCGCCCGGCAGTTTATGAAAGGCGCGGAAGAAGCCGGACACAAAGTGTTCTTCTTCGACTGCGCCGCCCATAACATCAATGGTTGCTTGGGATGCGGCCATTGTGGGATGAACGGAGATTGTGTGCAGAAAGATGATTTCGACATCGTGCGGCCTCACCTGTTGGAAGCCGATGTGATAGTGCTGGCGACACCTATCTATTACTTCTCCTTCACTTCTCAACTTAAAAAGGTGACCGACCGTTTTTATGCCATCAATGGCAGACTCTTGAACAAAAAGAGCGTCCTGTTGGCATCTATGGCCAATCCGTCGGAACGGGTGGCTTATCTTGCCGTTGCCGTCTATCAGTCCATCGCCAATTTCCTGCATTGGCAGGACATGGGTCATATACTGGCCACGCACCTTTGGAATCCGGAGGATATACGCAACACGGACTTCGGCAAGCAGGCATACGAGTTAGGAAAGAACATTAAATGACACAGAAAGATGAAAACAAGAAAACTAAGAGACATAGAAGTATCCGCCATCGGTATGGGTTGTATGAGCTTCACCCACGCCTACGGAAAAGCTCCCGAAGAAAAGGAAGCCATACGGCTGGTGCATCGGGCATTCGAGTTGGGCTGCACTTTCTTTGATACAGCGGAAATGTATTCCTTCTTTAAGAACGAGGAGTTTGTGGGCAAAGCTCTCAAAGAACTGCCGCGCGACAAGGTGGTCATCTCCGATAAGTTCTGGCCGAAGCCCTTGCCCGGACAGGCTATGCCCGAAGGGAAACTTAGCGAGGCTGGCATCCGCAAGTCCATCGAAGGCTCGTTGAAACGTCTCCGAACGGACTACATCGACATTTACACGGAGCATCAGATGGAGGACGGGAACGAGGAACAGGTGGCCTATGTGATGGGCTTGCTCATCAAAGAAGGCAAGATTCGCGGCTGGGGACAGTCGTCGCCCTCTGCCGAACAAATACGCAAGGCGAACGCTGTCACACCAATTACCGCCTTACAGAGCGAATACTCCATGATGGAGCGCAAATGGGAAAAGAACGTGCTGCCGCTCTGCCGCGAATTGGGCATCGGCTTCGTGGCGTTCTCGCCAATGGGCAACGGTTTCCTGAGCGGCAAGTACACCCCATCAGACAAGTTCCAAGGCGACGATGTACGCCGAGTCATCACCCGATTCTCGCCGAAGAATATGGAAGCTAATCAGCCATTGCTTGATTTGGTAAACCTATATGCAGAACAGAAAGGATGCACGGCGGCCCAAATCAGCCTCGCGTGGGTATTGAAGGGCGGCGACTTCATCGTGCCCATCCCCGGAATGCGCAGCGAAAGCCGCATCGCGGAAAACCTCGGCGCGGCGGACATCGAACTGACGGATGAGGAATACGCCGCCCTCACCGCCGCCTTAAACAAGATTGAGATACACGGCGACCGTGACGGCAAGGACATCGCAAAACTGGGAACCGTGCCGGATAATGTGGACAGGTAAAAAACAGCGAATGTATGAATAACTTGGAATACATAAAATTAAACAATGGCGTGGAAATGTCTCGTATCGGTTATGGAGTGTATCTGATTCCCTCCGGTATCACGGAACGATGTGTCCGAGATGCTTTGAATGTCGGCTATCGTTCCATTGATACGGCACAATGTTATTATAACGAGCGCGAAGTCGGAACAGCCGTGCGTAAATCGGGCATTCCACGCCATGAAATTTTTGTCACGACCAAATTATGGGGCGGGTCAGGTTACAAAGATACTGTGGCGTCCATCAATTCCTCCCTGAACAAGTTGGGGTTGGACTATATAGACTTGTTGCTCATTCATGAGCCGACTGGCGACATACCGGAGATTTACCGTGCCATGGAAGATGCGTATCATGCTGGTAAGCTACGGGCTATCGGAGTGGCCAATTTCCTTGATGATGCTTATTTGCAGCTTGTAAAGCAAGTCAAAGTAATTCCTGCGGTCAATCAAGTGGAAACACATGTATTCCGGCAGCAATCCTCGCTTCGAAACCTGATGGAGCAATATGGCACACGGCACGAAGCGTGGTCGCCGCTTGCTGCCGGGCGAAATGGGATTTTCACCAATCCTGTTTTGACTGAGATAGCCCATGCCCACGGTAAAAGCGTGGCACAGGTGGCATTGCGTTTCCTTTTCCAACAAGGTATCATTGTCATCCCGAAATCCACTCATAAAGAACGTATGAGGGAAAATGAGGAAATAAACGATTTTATCTTGACTGATGAAGAAATGCAATGTATAAAAACACTTGAACAAGGAAAAAGTTTGTTCGGGTGGTGGTGAATGATTAATTTTGAAATATTATGTTGAAAGAATCGCAAGTATATAACCATTGGGACATCGTGTACAGTTGCTTTGTTCCGGACGAAATGCTGTCGGAACACCGCCTGCCGATACACGTGCTCATCTACGTCTATTCGGGCGAAATGGTGGTGGAGGACGAGGGGCGGACGCTGACCGTCGGCGCAGGCAGTTACGTGTTCCTCAAGCGCGACCATCAGGTGAAACTGCTGAAACACACGGCGGACGGTGCGCCCTACAAGGCCATCAGCATCCGCTTCGAGCAGGGCTTTCTGCGCGACTTCTTCAGTCGTCTGGACAAGACGGCATTGCCCTCGGACGTGAAGCGCATCCGCGAGGCTGCCATCGTGCTGCCCCAGTCCCCCGCCCTGCAAAGCCTGTTCCTCTCGCTCTTCCCCTACACGGACGCGAATGTCAAGCCGAATGACGAAATCATCCGCTTGAAGATGCAGGAGGCTGTCTATTGTCTGCTCGACACCGACGCACGTTTCTATCCCACACTGTTTGACTTCAATGAGGCGTGGAAGATCGACCTGCTGCCCTTTATGGAGGCGAACTACACGCAGGATATGACGTTGGAGGAATTTGCCACTTACACCGGGCGCAGCCTCGCCACCTTCAAGCGCGACTTCGCCAAGGTGAGCGACCTCTCGCCGGAGAAGTGGCTCATCAGGAAGCGTCTGGACAAGGCATACGAGATGCTCCGCGACGGAAAGCACAAGCCTTCGGATGTGTATTACGAAGTGGGCTTCAAGAACCGCTCGCATTTCTCCATCGCCTTCAAGCGGCAGTTCGGCGTGCCACCGGGAGGGGTGGCGGTGAGTGTATAACCTAAAAACAAGCATACAATGAAGAAAATTTTAATCGTGTCGGGACATCCCGACCTGAATGACTCGTTTGCAGGCAAAACGATATTGGAAGAGACAAGGACGCTGCTGCCCGGAGCCGAGTTCGTCTATCTGGACAAGCTCTATCCGGACTTCCGCATAGACGTGCAGGCGGAACAAGAACGCCTGCTCCGTGCCGACATCATCGTGCTGCAATACCCATTGTTCTGGTACAGCGCACCCTCGCTGTTGCACCGCTGGATGGAACAGACCTTCACGCACGGTTTCTCTCACGGCAGGACAGGCGACAAGCTACATGGCAAACAGCTCGTGCTGTCCTTCACATCCGGCGCACCCGAAGAAATGTACCGCTATGACGGACCGCAACATTACCCCATCGACGACTTCCTGCCACCTTACAAGCAAATGGCAAACCTCTGCGGCATGGAGTGGTGCGGCTATGTGTACAGTGGAGGACTGTCGTATGCCAGCCGTCACGATGCAGCAGAGTTGGCAAGAATGAAAGAAAAGGCTATCCGCCATGCGCATCTGTTGGTGGAGAAGTTGAAAGGATTGGAATAGAATCAAAATAAATCCGGTTTAAAATTTTAAGCGAATTTAAACCGGATTTTCAATACTTCGAGTAGTTACGTTTCTTCAGTTATATACTACGACAACCTATCGCATTTTATATTATTTTATCAAACCTGTATTGACTAACTTCAGCATCGTCCAGCGATTTTTTTCGTTGTATAACACTTGTGACAAACCGAGCGGAGCGGCTGCCTGCATCACCACAGGAATATCTTCGACATAAAACCCGCTAAGCAACATGGTTCCTCCTGGCTTTAAAGCTTTCACATAACGGTCTATGTCACCTGTAATAATATTACGGTTTATATTGGCAAAAAGGAAATCGGCAGCTTCCATTCCGACAAGCAACGACGCATCACCATGTAATAATTTCACATTGCCTGCGTTATTCAGCCCCACATTCTCAATGGCATTACGATAAGCGTCTTCATCAATTTCTATTCCTGCAACACAGCCTGCACCACGCATCGAGGCAAGAATGGCAAGAATTCCCGTACCGGTACCCATATCTATCACCGAACGCCCTCTTACATCTTCCCTCAATATTTGTTCCACCATAAGGCTCGTAGTCTCATGGTGCCCTGTGCCGAATGCCATCTTAGGGTCGATAACTATTTCATATTCAAGTTTCGGATAATCGGTGTGGAATGTGCTGTGTATCACACACCGGTCGGCAATGGTCATGGGCTTGAAATAATTCTTCTCCCACTCCTCATTCCAGTTCCTGCCTTTAATTTCCTCCACACTCCATGTCACTGCAGCTGTTACACCCGATTCCTCCACCGCCGCTTTTACGGCATCGGCATTAAAAATCTTTTCGGGTATATAAGCATCGGTTCCATCGGCTGTAGGCTCAAAGCATTCATAGCCGTAATCGGCAAGCGCGGCAACAAGTATATCGGCTTGCATTTCATCGTATGGTGACAATCTAAATGTCACCTTCACATAATCATTCATCGTCTTTTCCCTTTAAACGACCGCCATAAGTTTATGGCAGTTCTGACTGATTTATAACCAATAATCAAGTAATTGAAATATTTCAACTTCCCGGTAAACCGTTTGCCCTTTGTACCAAGCAGGCGCGATTTAGTTTCGGCCAGCGACCCTGTCGCTGCCTTGAACGACTCGGCAAGCCTGCCCTTTTGCATTTCGAGCTTCACAAGAGCCACTGCCCGGCGATACTTCAATTCATCGATGGTGTAACCGCGCCATTCCTGTTTTGCATTGCCATCGATCAACTTATTTTCGGTGCTTTCTGTTACCATTCTGCCTATTATTTTTTATCAAGAAACAATCGGGTTACAAATCGCGTTACCGGGTCGATTATGAGCCGTTTCCTGAAAGCATAAACCACCAACAGCAATACGGCAAATACACCGCCCACAATCAAGTAAGCCGCCCATTCTGCACCCACCCAAAGTTCCAAAACACTTGCAAGAGCAAACGACAAGTAAAAAAGTGCGCAAGCACACAAAAGGCCGAACACAAGCACAACCGCAATAGCCGAAAGCAACAACGAGCATTTCTCCACAGCAGTAAGCCGTGTATAGTCGATTTGCAAACGGAAATACTTTTTAAGTTCTTCCCACAACCTAATATATTGGTTTTCAACCATAATATTTCAATTAATTAAACTTCGCCGGCAATAAGCCTCCACCGCCCATCGCCGTCAACCACACATAAAAAATATTATGGCACCTTCCTACAACGCGCTTCACACAACCAGCACATTTCCGCAAGCTGCCATAATATCATTATTATTTTGGAGTTGAATACACCGTGTTATTCCACCTCTCCGGCAATTTGGTCAACGAGTTCTTCAACCTCGTCGTCGCTGAAGTCTATGCCATGCTCTTTGAGTTTATTTTTTATGCGGGCACGCAATTCCACTCCCTTTTCAGGTGCAAACAACAAAGCTGCGGCACAACCCACTACAGCACCGCCAAGGAACGCATACAAAATTCCAATGTTTTTCATTTTTCTACCTCCTTTATCCTTAATTTCTTATTATACTATTCGGCTACTTCGGCAGCCAACTCGTCAATTTCCTCTTTTTTCAGCTTTATGCCTTTCTCCTTAAGGTATTGGGCAATTTTGCTGCGAGTGGTAGTTCCACTTTCAGGTGCGAAAAGCAACCCTACGGCAGCACCGGCAATGGCACCGCCGATGACAGCCAAAACAATGTGCAAAGGTTTCATAATCGTTTATTTTTAGTTACACAAATCTGCCTCACACAACCGAGGCACAGGTTTAATGATATAAATTTACTAATTGCAAGGCACATATCCAAGCCAAGCCATATAATTTTAATCTTAATTAGCAATTGGCACCTCAAGGCTTGCGTTTCACGAAATCGGTGGGATTTTCACCGTAATACTCCTTGTAACACTTGGCAAAATATGACGGCGATGAAAAACCAACGGCATAACACACCTCGGCAACCGTCTTATCGGTCGATGCCAGTAACGATGCAGCACGCTTCAACCGCACCATGCGCAGCAGCTCATTGGGAGAATGGCCGGTAAGAGCCTTGGTCTTGCGGTATAGCTGCACACGGCTAAGGCCCACCTGTTCGCCCATAGCCTCCACACTGTAATCGGCCTCATGAAAATGTTCATTTATATGCCGGTAAAGCTTATCGATAAACCCCTTGTCAATGTCGCCCACTGTAGCCGCCGGCTGAGTAACAACGGGATTATTGCCGAAGGCAGCTTGCAGGCGATGGCGGTTTTCAAGCAAATTATGTACACGGGCCAACAGCACACGTGCATTAAACGGCTTGGTCAAGTAAGAATCGGCCCCACAGTCATACCCCTGTATCTTATGTTCGTCCATGCCGTATGCAGTGAGCATTATCACCGGTATGTGCGATGTCTGCAACTCTCGTTTAAGTCGGCTGCAACATTCCAGCCCGTCCATCACCGGCATCATCACGTCACACACTATGGCATCGGGCACATATTTCATGGCAGCCTGCAAACCCTCGGCACCGTTTTTTGCCTCTATCACATTATACTCATTTTCAAGCACGCTGCCAATATAATTACGAATATCGCTATTGTCATCAATCACCAACACGCTTTCCCGTTCGCCGTCCTCCACCGGCGGATGTGCTGTACCACCTTCTTGCACGGCAGCAGCAAGCACTGCCCCTTTCCTCATGTTGTCCATCCTGCCGCCACCGGCCTCATCGTTCCCAATGCAAGCATCGCATTCTTTTTGCTCTATGGGAATTTCCACACTGAATGTACACCCCTTCCCTTCTTCGCTTTTCACCGACACCGAGCCGCCGTGCATCTCGGCAAATGCCTTCACCAAGGCAAGCCCGATGCCCGAACCTGCAACATAGTCGCCTTGGTAAAAGTCATCGAAAACGTGTTCCAAGTGCTTTGTCCCTATTCCCATTCCCGTGTCGCTCACTTGCAAGCACACACGTGTACCATCGCTGTGCAATGATACGGTGATATGTCCACCCTCGGACGTGAACTTGAAAGCATTCGACAGCAGGTTGTATGCAATGCGTTCCACTTTCTCGGCATCGGCAGCTACCTTGCACTCCTTGTCTGGCACATCGATGGTGAAACGTATGTGCTTTTGGTATGACAACACACGAAACGCTTCAGCCCAATCTTTCACCCGTGCACATATATCGAACCGGCTCAACCTCAGTTCAAGTTTTCCCTCCTCATATTTACGGAAATCGAGCAATTGGTTGACAAGCCGCAGCAGTATGCTCACATTCTTGCGCACCATGTCGAGCAAGTAACGGTCATCTTTTCCCAATGCCTCACTGCGGCTCAATTGTTCCACAGGGTCGGCTATCAACGTGAGCGGAGTGCGCAAATCGTGGGAAATATTGGTAAAGAACTTCAACTTCGAATGCGTGGCGCTTTCAAGCCGTTTCGACAGCTCCACCAGCTGATCGCGTTGCTGTTCAAGTTGCGACTTCTGTTGCTCAAGTTTTTGCTTTTGACTGCTCAGTTCGTCGTTAAGCCGCTTCTTGGTCCAGTAAGCCTTTACCGCAAAAAACAACGATACCATGGCCAACACCAAAATAACGACACAAGCCAGCAGCACTATGCGCTGCATGGAATATTGCGACAGGAACGCATCGAGCCTGCCGTTGAGCATCTCTATTTTACCGTCAAGGGTAACAATTTGCTCCGTTTGCATCTTCATGATACGTGCATTGGCCTTATTGACAAGTGCAGTTGAAAGCATATTCCTTTGCTCGTAAGGTTGCCCCTGCAATATCGCCATGGCCACCTGCACCACCTTGTCGCCACCGGTAGGATATATAAAAGTGGCATCAAGCTCCCCGTCGGCCACCATATTTACACCACGCCCCTCGCCCGGCAAGGCATCAACGCCCACGAATAGCATATCATGCTCCAATCCGTGCTTCACAGCGGCACGATAGGCACCGGCGGCCATGCGGTCGTTGTGGGCAAACACCAAGTCGATTTTTTCGCTGCCAAAGGCAAGGATGGAGTCAAAAGCCTCCTCGGCCTGCGGCTCGTTCCACCCGGCATCAACGGTGAGCGACACCTCTATATCCGGACAATCGGCTATGGCATCCATAAAGCCGCGATGGCGGTCAATGGCAGGCGTAGAAGCCTCCAAGCCCGATATTTCCACCACCCTGCCACGACCTTGCAGGCGGTTGGCTATATATTCCCCGGCACGGCGGCCTATGTCGTAATTGTCGGCACCGACGTATGCTGTGCATTTTTCCGACCTCGTGTGCCTGTCAACGAGCACTACCGGGATACCGGCATTGTAAGCCTTTTCGATAGCAGGACTCACGTCGTCAACCACATTGGGCGAAACTATGAGCAAATCAATCCCCATCGACACCAATTCCTCGATGTCGCGCATCTGCCGGTGGCTGTCGTCATTGGCTGCACGTATTTCCACCGTCACATTTTGGTAAAACTGCGCCTCGCGCTTTATTTCATTGTTCAACTGAGTGCGCCAGTCATCGTCGCTGCATTGCGACACACCTATGAGATACTGTGGCGAACGCTCGCCGCACGAGCAGAACGACAACAGCAAAACGGAAATGGCAATCAAAAGGCAAATTTGTTTCATGGTGGCATTTTTATTCTAAACAACAAATATACGCACAAAAAATTCCAAAACCACACAATACATGCAAAAAAACGCCGGTCGCAAGGCAAATGCCCGCGACTGGCGACAAAACCTAAAAAAACAAACCTAACCTATCAATAATATATCACCTTATTCCAGTAAGTTCGGCAGGCAGCACCGGCATGGCACCGTTTTGGGTGCACACGTAGGCCGACGTGCACACGGCCAACTTGTGCGCATCTTCCACCGGCATCCCCTTTAACAAACCCGACACGAATGCAGCCGTGAACGAGTCGCCAGCTCCCACGGTGTCGGCCACCTTCACGCGCGGAGTTTCCTGGAACGACACCCTGCCCGGCGTGAACACGTAGCTGCCATTCACGCCACACGTGAGGATAAGCATCTTCAAGTCATATTTCCCGAGCAATATCCAGCACTTGTCTTGCAAGTCGATGCCGGGATAGCCAAACAGGCGGCTTATAGTCACAAGCTCCTCGTCGTTAATCTTCAATATGTTGCACTTGCGCATCGACTGGCACAGCACCTCCTTGGTGTAGAAGTTCTGACGCAAGTTTATGTCGAATATCTTCAATTGGCCTTCGCCGCAGGGCATCACATCGAGAAAGCGGTTGATGGTCTCGCGCGACACCACGCTGCGCTGCGCAAGCGAGCCAAAGCACACGGCACGGGTGCGGCGTGCCAGCTCGTCGAGCGACATGGTGTAAGGTATATTATCCCAGGCCACGCCCTCCTTGATGTCGTAGCATGGCACTCCGGCATCGTCGAGCGTCACCTGCACCGTTCCCGTGGGGTAAGGCACGGTCTCGACCATCGCGCTCAGCTCTTTTGTCTTAAAACTCTCCAATATTTCAGCACCCAATTTGTCATCGCCCACGGCGCTGACCACACAACTGCTAAGGCCGAATTGCGACACATGGTAAGCAAAATTGGCCGGTGCTCCACCTAATTTCTTTCCTTCGGGCAGCACATCCCACAGTGCCTCGCCCATTCCCACTACTATATTATTGTTGTTCATAATCGGTTTATGTTAAGAAATTTGTTTTGCTGCTTTAAGTCTCAAAGTATAATATACAAGGTAGATAACGCCCACAGTCATCACTCCCACGGCACCGCTCTGCCCCATGGCATCGCTTGCAAAGCCCATCAGCAACGGGAACACCGTGCCGCCAAACAAGCCCATTATCATCAAGCCCGACACCTCATTTTTCTTCTCCGGCTCGGCAAGCAACGCTTGCGCGAATACTATCGAGAACACATTGGAGTTGCCAAAACCTATGAGCGCAATGCAGGCGTAAATAACAAACGGAACGTCGGAAACAAACAATCCCACCATGGCCACGAGCATCATACCGACACTCAGACCCAGGAAACCGCGCGAGCTGAACCGGCTAAGGATAAACGTACCCGAAAGGCAACCGACGGTGCGGAATATGAAATACAAGCTGGTAGCCCACGATGCCTCGTCGAGCGTCATGCCAAGCCGCTCCATGAGCAACTTTGGCGCAGTGGTGTTGGTGCCCACGTCTATGCCCACATGGCACATTATGCCAAGGAAACAGAGCAGGATAAACGGGCGGCCAAGCATACGGAAACAGTTGCCGAAACTCGAAGCCTTGTCGGGCTGCTCCTCCTCGATGGGAGTGGCTCCAAGCCACAGGATAGCTATGACGGCAATCACCATATAGATGGGGAACAATACGCGCCATTCAAGCCCGAAGGTGGGTATGGCCTGCGTGGCACCCCACATGGCTATATATGGGGCAAGGAACGAGGCTATCGCTTTCACAAATTGCCCGAATGTGAGCGAACTTGCCAACTTGTTGCCACTGACGATGCTGCTCATCAACGGGTTGAGCGACGTTTGCATCAGTGCGTTGCCTATACCAAGCAACGAGAACGAGCAAAGCATCATTCCATAGCTGTCGCCAAAGATGGGCAGCAGCAACGATACTGCCGTCACCACCAAGCTTGCGAGTACCGTGCGTTTGCGGCCTATGCGGTTCATGAGCATACCCGTGGGTACACTGAATATAAGGAACCAGAAGAACACAAGCGACGGGAAAATATTGGCCTCGGCGTCGCTAAGGCTCAAGTCGGCCTTCACATAATTTGAAGCTATTCCCACCAAGTCAACAAACCCCATTGCAAAGAAACAGAGCATTACTGGCAGGAGTTTTACATATTTTGATGCCATGACAATAGCCTGCGTTATTTGAGTTTATACACTTTCAACGATTTCACTTTGAAGTTTCCGCGCCATGTTTCAAAAGTAAGGCGGTTGTAGGGAGCTGACGGGAACACGCGGTTGGTCATCACAAACTTACCATTGTCGCCGAAAGCCTCGATGCTTGAACGGTCAACGAAAAGCCGCAAGTTGATGGTATCGGTGTCATCAACCGGAGCCACGGTCAGGGCCGGGAAGTCTCGGCTGAAGTCGGTTCGTCCGCTCTCGCTGCGCTCCATCACAAATTGCTTGCGGGCAATGTCGTAGTGCATGTGCACCTTCTCCCCCTTGTCATTGGATAGCGTGAGTATGATTCGCGACGAACCCGAATTTTTCAATTGCATCTCAATTTCGTATGCTCCATCGTTGTCATCGAGCAGCGACGGCACCTCATAGCTGTCTTTTACCCTGAACGACGGTATTTCATGTGTCTCCACACGTGCTGCCTCAATCTCGGGCGACGGAGCGCAACGCATCACCAACTCGCCGTCGGCATTGCGGTAGAGCGACAAGTCACGGGCTATGGTGTTGGCACCGCGATATTGCATCGTGGGCAGCACGGTCTGGTATTGCCAGTTGCTCATCCAGCCAAGGGCAATCACTCTACCATCGGGGGCGTTGTTGAAAGTGACAGTGGCATAATGGTCTTTGCCCCAGTCCATCCACTTGGTCTCGGTGGGAGACTCGTTCACAAACTTCTTGCCGTCGAATGTTCCCACAAAATACTGGGCAGCATTACCGCCAAATGGGCCACCGGGATTAATGTTGCATATAAGCACCCAACGTGTCTCATCGGTTCCTTCCACCGGTAGTTCTATCAAGTCGGGGCATTCCCACACGCCGCCGTGCGCACCCTGCTTTGCGCCAAAGCTGCTCTCCTTTTTCCATGACTTCAAGTCGCGCGACGAGTATATTTCCATCTCCTGCCCTGCCGCAAGTATCATCACCCAGTGCTTGCCGGGTGCATACCAAAATACCTTCGGGTCGCGGAAGTCGCGCTTGTCGGAAGTAAGCACTGGGTTGCCCCCGTATTTCGTGAACGTCTTGCCGCCGTCGGTGCTGTATGCCATGCTCTGCGACTGGCTGTCGCCCCAGGGCGACGACTTGGCCGACGTGTAGAACGCGACAATCGCCCCCTCGCCGAAACCGGCAGTGTTGTAATGGTCAACCACGACCGAGCCGCTGAATATCGAGCCATAGGCATCGGGCTCTATCGCAATATCCTCGCCATGCCAGTGCACGAGGTCGGTGCTGGTAGAATGCCCCCACGTCATGTTGCCCCATGTGGAACCATATGGATTATGCTGGAAATAAAGGTGGTATGTCCCATCCTTGTAGAACATCCCGTTGGGGTCGTTCATCCACCCATAGAGCGGTGTGTGGTGGTAAACCGGGCGGAATTTCTTCTCACGGTCGGCGGTGTCGAACGTGTCGGAGAGTTTCAGCTCCTTCCAGCAACGGGCGCCGGCAGGCAGGCCGAGCACCTGCACCGTCACATTGCTCCCCTCGTAGGCCGAAATGTCGTATGGCACATAGTAATCGACCCGCTCGCGGGCAAGTCGCACATTGGCGGCCACGCCCACCGGCATATTGTCGGCCGTGACAGTGATAACGCGCGCTTCGGGCGCGTTATCCTGCACAGGCAGCAACAGGAATTTAGATGCGTCTTTCACAGAGATTATATTCTGCTCGCTTGCCAAGTGGCGCACGCTGTAGGTGGGGTTCTCGGCAGCAACAAGTGTCATCGATGCAAGCCCCATCATGGCTGCGGCACCCACCACACGGGAAATATTTTTTGCAAATGTCTTCATAATAATAACGGTATATGTTAATTAGCAATTTAGGTTTATTTTATTCGTAATTCCTGTTTTGAGTATAAAGGCCGGGCCTGTAGAACATCTGGTTGTAAGGTATCGGGAAATACTCGTTCTTGTCGGCTGTATAACGTGCATCCCTGTAATAGTCGGCGTATGCCTGCGAGGTCACGTTGCCGCTTTCATCAACCGGTGCATACTGCAATGGCACGCCGTTCTTGTCGGTGCAATAATACACATCTTTTTGTTCACTTGCAAAGAATGCCGTCAAAGTCTCGGAGGCTATGCCCCAGCGACGCAAATCGAAGTAGCGGCCATTCTCCATTGCCATCTCCAAGCGGCGTTCCCAGCGCAGGCATTGGCGTGCATTCTCCTTGTTGTCGAAATATGGTGACATGGGGTATTCGGCAATTTCGCACTGGTCGGCGGCATAACTTATGTGCTTGGCTATGGAGTTGCCTGCACGACGGCGAATGTCATTGATGATGTTGCGGGCACCGGCCAGGTCGCCGGTTTCAATCATGGCCTCGGCACGCATCAGCATCACGTCGCTGTAGCGGAACACATAGTCGGCAGTGGCAAATTCCTGCCAAGAGTCATGATACGACTCACCCTTCGAGCGTTGCGGTACCTCCTTCATCGAGCAGTAGTAGCCATACACGTTGGGAGTGCGGGCGTTGAGCAACGTCAATGTATATTCTTCCTCATATTTATAGGGGAACGTGGGCATACCCACGGTGTGGAACAAGCGCGGATCCCACTTTTGGGCAGTAGGCTGGCCGTTGATGGGATAATCTATCTCATAGTTGCCATCCTCGTATTGGTCGAAAATCGGCAGCCCATCCTTGGTCTTGAAAGCATTCACAAGGTTCTGCGACGGCTTGTGAAAGTCATGCCCCATAGTCCAAATACCCCTTGCTCCGTTAAGCATGACCGACCAGTTGGCTCGACCAAATTTGGTATTGTCATCGGTGTACAGCGAGGTTTGTACCGCAAACACCGACTCCTTGCTGTTCTTGTTCTCGGGCAAGAAGATGTCGCCGAAGTCTTCAAGGTAGTCATATTGTGAATTGGCAACCACATCGGTGTAATTAAGCACCTGTTGCATATATTGCTGGTTGATATGGTCAACGCCAGTAGTAGCCTCATAGCCATCGCCCCAAGCAAGGTCAAGGTAGCACTTGGCAAGGTAGGCTGCGGCAGCAACGCGGTTCACACGACCGCCATCTTCCTGTACACCGGGTAATACATCAAAGGCAAACTTGAAATCACTGATTATCTTGCCCATAAGCTCCTCATGGGTGTACTGCGCGTTGGATATCTGCTCCACGGTATTGTTGGCATACGCCACCTCATCGATCCACGGCACACGGTACCACAATGTGATAAGCTTGTAATAGAAGTGGGCACGCAGGAAACGCACTTCGGCTTCGCGCTGCTCGGCCACATCGGCACCAAGCTCGGCATCGCCGTGCTGCTGCAGCGACACTATTGCGCGGTTACAGCGCGATATGGCGCAATAAAGGCGGTACCACAGCTCGTCCATGTGATCGGGATTACGCGATGACAGCGACGACCATATTTCAAGGTGGTGGTAATTAGTGTCGCCTGTCCCCGACCCGCCTTTCAGGCAGTCGTCGGAAGTAACATCCCCGTAAGGGAACAGGTTGAACGGATAAGTGTACCAGCAGTCGCCGAGCATGGCGTAAGCCGCAGTCACCATCTCCTCGGGGTGCATGAAAGCCTCTTCCTCATCGATTACAGCCGTCGGCGTATAGTCGAGGAAATCGTTGCAACTTGTCAATGCCAGCCCCATAAGGCACGAGGCCATGAATGTATATATCTTCTTTTTCATAACTTGAATAATCTATAAATGTTTTAGTTTATGTAATAAGGTTGTGCTTAGAAACCGATTTGCACTCCGAACGACACCGAGGTGGCCAACGGGTAATTCCAATCGGGATTTTCCGGGTCGGTGCAAGTGAGGCTCTTGCTCTTTATGGTGAGCAGGTTCTGTCCCGATACATATACACGGGCATTTGTCATCTTCAACTTCGACAGCAGGCTTTGCGGCAGCGAGTAGCCGAATTGCAGGTTGCGCAGTTTCAAGTAAGAGCCATTTTCAACGAAGTAGCTCGATGCACGCCCCTCATCGGCGGTATTTTGGGTACTAAGCGCAGGTATTGTGGAGCCGGTGTTGGCCGTGGTCCATGCGTCAAGCACACGCTCGCCCTTGTTCGACCCCGGGTCGTTGACCGCCCAAAAGTCGGTCTGGAATTTTTGGTTGTTATAGACATCCTTGTCGCAAACGCCCTGCCAAAACATACTCAAGTCGAAATTCTTGTAAGTGAGGGCTATGTTCAAGCCGTATGAGAACTTAGGCACGGGATTGTAAATCCACGTCTGGTCGGCATCGGTTATGCTGCCGTTGTGGTCAAGGTCGGCATACTTCAAGCCGCCCACGCGGGCATTTGCCTGCCCCGAAGCATCCACTTCGGCTTGGCTTTGGAATATCCCCTCGGCAACATAACCCACAATCGACCCGTAAGGCTGGCGCGACTGCACAAGGTTCTCGGTGGTAGTGTGGGCATACGAGCCGGTAGTGGTCGATGGCAGGTAGGTCACACGGTTGCGGAAGAAGTCGGCGTTGGCCGAAACATCAAGCCCAAGCCCGCACGAAAAATTCTTGCGATATCCCACCTGAAATTCCATACCCCAGTTGCGCAACGACGGGCCGTTGAGCCACGATGCGCCACCTTCGCCAAGGGCACCCAAATAAGCCGGATTGATTAGCATATCGTCAACATCCTTCACATAACCGTCGATTGAGCCGTAAAGCTGACCTTGGAACAGGGTGAAGTCGGTACCCACATTGAACTGCTCGGCCGATTCCCACTTCAAGTCGGGGTTGGCAAGCTGCGTGGCACGGTATCCCGAAGGGAACAAGCCTGAACCTTGCAAATAGAGGTCGTATGCGGTGGAGGTCACGCGGTCAAGCCCGTAGTCAACCACATAGAGGCCAAACTGTGCATTGTTGTCAATGGCTTGGTTACCTGTACGACCCCACGAGAAACGCACTTTCCAGTCGGTGAGCCATTGCTTCTCCAGCAGCTGCGAGATGCGGAAACCAACGGTGGCGGCAGGGAAAGTACCCCAACGGTTGTCCTTGCCGAAACGCGACGACCCGTCGCGGCGCAGCGTGAACGAGGCCAGCACCAAGTCGCGCCAGTTGTAATCTATTTTCCCAAAGAACGAGGCCAGCCGGTAACCCACCTTGGCACCTGTGTTGCTCATTGCGCCGGTAGCGGCGTTTGGCCACATATAGTCTGGAGTTTCGAGCGCATATTCTTCGGAGTATGCCGAAAAGTCGATAACCGTTTGCTTGTTAAGCTCGGCACCCAGCAGCACGTTGAAGGTGTGCTGGTCGGCAATCTTGAAGTTGTAGTTGATGGTGTTCGACCAAGTCCAGTTCACTTCGTTGTTATGAGAGAGGGTGGTTTTTGCTATATCGTTGCTCACACGGTCGGAGTGATAGGTGTGCGTCATGGCGTTGATGAACGAGCTGTAATAATCTATACCGAAGTTGGAGCGGAAAGTGAACCCCTTGAACGGCTTTATGTCAACGTAGGCATTGCCAAACATACGCCAGTAGTTGAGGCTGTTGTCGCGGTTGTCGTATGCCTCGCGCAACGGGTTTTGGCGGTCGCTCATGCTTCCCACCGGGCCCGAGAACGTCACGCCGTCCTCTTCATAAACCGGTACAATCGGTGCCATCTTCAGTGCGTTCTCCATCGGGGCCACATCCACCTGGCTTGAATAAGTCACCGTGAAGTTCTCACCCACCGAAATCCAGTCGGCAATGTTGTACGTCGAGTTCATGCGAGCCGAGATGTTCTGGAAATCGGTATATTTTATGATACCGTTGCTCTTTTTGTAGCCGAGCGAGAACATGGCCGAATGCTTGTCGTTGGCGTGGGAAACCGAGAGGTCGTAGCTTTGCGAAAATCCCGTGCGCGAAATGGCATCAAGCCAGTCGGTGTCGGCATAGCGCATAGTGCGGTTGGCGTTGATATACCCGTCGTAACGCCCGCCCACCGTGTAATTCACATATTGGCTCGTGGCCGGGTTCCACACCGTGATTGGGGTGCCGCCAGCGGCGTTAAGATCGAGCCCGTAGTTGCTGGCGTATGCCACTGGGTCGATTCCGTCGTTGAGCGCGGCCTGAGCCATGGCGGTGGCATAACCCGAGCTGTTGAGCAACTTCATCTTCGACTGGCCGCTATAAAACGATGCCGTCAAGTTGGCGTTGAAATCCACCTTGATTTTGTCGCCTTTTTTGCCGCGCTTGGTGGTGATGATGATAACACCGTTTGATGCACGAGAACCGTAGATTGAAGCCGAAGCGGCATCTTTCAGCACCTGCATACTCTCGATGTCATTGGCATTAAGCGAGTTCAAGGCGCGGGTAGTAGGTACGCCGTCAACTATGTACAACGGGTCTTGCGACGAGTTGAACGAGCCGATACCACGAATACGAACCGTACCTACACCACTTGGCGAGCCGGTCGCCGTGATGGTCATGCCCGGAACCTTGCCCTGCAAGGCTCGCATGGGGTCGGGATCGGAGGTCGTCTTCAGGTCTTCGGTGTTGACTACGGCCACCGAACCGGTAAGGTCGGCCTTGCGCTGGGTGGTATAACCAGTCACCACCACTTCGTCGAGCAGTTCGTTGTTTTCCTCAAGTGCCACCTGCATTTGTGCGGCGGCCTTCAAAGTCACGCTCTTGTAACCTATATAAGAAATGGTGACCGATGCCCCGTCGGGGACATTCAAGTGGAAGTTGCCGTCGATGTCGGTAGCCACCCCGTTGGTGGACTTGCCGGTTTCCACCACCGATGCCCCTATGATGGGGAGGTTGTCGCTTTTCGACACAACTGTTCCACTCACATTCAAAGTGGACTGCGCCCACAGGCATCCCGACCAAAGCAGGAACGTGGCGCAAAGCAAAGCAATTTGTTTACTCTTCATCTGAAAAATGGATAATTAGGTTGTTGTTAAGATAATAATTTTATCACAGTGCAGTAACAAAGCAAACGGTAAAAAATTTGTTTTGTCGATGCAAAGATAAATAGCACCCTGTGAAAGGGCTAACAAATATGTTTCACAGGCTGACACTCATGTTAAATGCAACATTAGTAACAGCAAATGAAACATATTTCACACCCGCCGTAACTTGCATATTAAAATAAAACCTACGAATATTGTACTTGCCAAATTAGAAAACGCACCCATATGAAATATCTGTTACTGAGCCTCACATTATGTCTTGCCCTGATACAAGCGGCCGCAAACGACCAACCGGCCGACCAATATATATGCCTGCTCGACCAAGCTATAGCCGACAGGGAAAAATACATGGAAATAAAAAAGACCCGCATCGACAGCTTGAGGCGGCAGTTTGCCATACACGATGACACGGCAAAATACCATGTATGCAACAAGCTTGTCGTCGAATATATGAACTATTCACCCGACGCAATAGCCTGCAATGCCAGATCACGAATGCTCGAAATGTCGAAAACAATTCCTATAATCGATGCCGACTACAACCGAAAACAGGCTGAAACCAACCTGATGCTATATGCCGCCTGCGCCTGCATAGGCGTACTGTCGGTATTACTGCTCGTCATAACAATTTTATTGGTGTCCGCTAAAAATATTGAAACATCGCAACCGGTCATACAAATTCCATTACCGTGCGGCCGGCATCAATATTTCCCATTCCCGGCAAAATCGAACCCGTTATTGCAAACGGGCAACAGCAAGAGTGGCTATCGAGATACGCACATCGGCAACTGACTGTTTCAGTGTCTCGGCACACGTGAGCAAGGTGGCACCGGTAGTCACCACATCGTCAACGAGCAACAAGTGCCTGCCGGCAATTGCTGTAATATCAGTAACAGTAAACACATTCTGCATATTGACAAGTCGTTCATAACGACCCTTACGCGTCTGCGTATCATGCTCTTTTACTGCTTTCAGCAGTTTTGCAACCGGACGATTTATGACTTTCGAAATGCCTCGTGCTATATACTCGCTTTGATTATACCCCCGCTGAACCAACTTGCTGCGATGCAGCGGCACCGGAACTATGGCATCTACGGCATCAAAGAAACCCGATGCGGCCACTTCGTGTGCAAACTGCCTGCCCATCCATTCACCGAGTTGCGGCTGATTATAATACTTGATTGAGTGCAATATCGATGCATGGCGACTGCCTCGCTCATAAAAGAAATAGCCTGTAGCACGTTCAACCGGAACTTTCCCTGCAAACAATTGTTCCATTGGATTAAACTCCATGGAATGAAAACCTGTACGAGGTAATTCGGCCATGCACCGGGCACACACATATCGTTCACCGGCATTCAATTCACTGCCACACACAGGGCACAGGCGCGGAAACAACAGGTCGGCGACATATTGCAATATCTTCATTCGTCAATACAGTGTTCATCTGTCACACGGTTCACGGCCGAAACAGACAAATCGGCTTCAAATCCTCGCCCGGCAGCAAACCGCAACAATGCCGCACGAGCCTGCAATGGCTCTCGCGACTTCACTTCACGGAATTTCAATCGCAACAAATGCTCAATTTTCTCACGATATTCATCCGCATCGATTTCATCCATTGCCTCGGTTACAATATCATTGTCAATATGCTTCAGCCGCAGATTATAAGCTATTTTAACTCTACCCCACCCCGAAAAGCGAAATTTCTCTCGCACATATGCCCGTGCAAAACGGGCATCATCGACATATTTGCCATCGATTAACCGTTGCAACACACTGCCGGCCTGCTCCTTTGTCAATCCCCACTTGACAAGTTTCAATTCAATATCGCCCGACGACTGTTCGCTACGGGCGCACAACGCCTCGCACCGGGCCAACGCCTTGTCGGGAGTTATCTCTTTCCTCTGCATAAGACTTATGCCTCACCGGCAGGCTCATCTCCCGTTCCGGCATTTTCATCTTCGTCGGAAGTACGGAAATATATTCTGAAAGTTTCAGTCTCTACATTCGTGACACTCGCGTTTATCAAGCCAACCGAATCGATAAGATGATTGGTGCAGGCATAACTTGTTATGTCGTAAAAATACATTGCACCACATTCCACCGATGCAAACATCGGCCTTGACTCATAACTCACCCTTAGTGTGTCGTTAAGCCGGGAATCAGACAATGCCCGCTGCTCGTAATGGAAAACAAACCGGCACTCGGTTACTCCTCCCCTCAGAGGGAGATACACCTGAAATTCCTGACTGTTGCGCACTATTGCCGAATCGCCCGGGACACCTACTCCATAAACCGTGATTGAATCTACTGTTATGGCACTCTGCATCGAGCTTGAATAAAACGTTGCCACGGGCAATGCGCTGATGTTTTCCCTACACGTGTTGGAAGAACAGGCCGAAGCAGCAAGCAACACACTCGCAATGGCGGAAATCGTCAGAATTTTCCCCATTTTACCACTTCGTCTATGTTTTTACGTTTCTTTTCCGGAACCGGCTGTGACGGTTTGGGATAACCTATCGATAAAATTGCCACCGGCGACCATTCTGCCGGAATATCAAGCACTCGACGCAGCGCATCGACATCAAAATTCCCTATCCAGCAAGCTCCAAGCCCGAGCGATGCAGCGGCAAGGCACATATTCTCGCAAGCAATGGCCACATCCACATCCATACCGTTATGCCCGTCACAAGGTCGCACCCATGCTTCACCACTGTTGCCAAGTGCCACAATGAATGCTTGTGCTTCTTGCGCCCAATCTCGGCCATAACAGTCGGCTACTTCCTTACATAGCTCAGGTGTATCGATTACAAGGAATTTCCACGGCTGGCGGTTACAGGCCGACTGGGCAAGTCGTGCCGTTTCCACGACGGCCATCAACATTTCGCGCGACACGGGAGCCGAGTCATATCCGCGACACGAATAGCGGCGACTCACAAGGTCGAAAAATTTAGGATAATCTATTTCGTTTATTTCCATTTTATATGTTATAATACTATAATTATTTATTTAATAGTAATAGGAATTCTGTGATTCAATTGTGATCCAAACGTAAAACCACCACATAATGGACCACACAAGGCCTACAATCAGTCCTATCAATGACCATTTTTTTGCATTTTCCGACCTTTGCATCGAAAGCCTGTAATCACCCATATTATATGCAGAACTTACTCCGGCAGCATTATATATGCCTATGACGCCAAAAGGGAGGCAACAAAATATAGTCACAAGTATCGATTCAAGCAAATAAGTTTTAGGACATTCATCACAATCAATATCTTGACCATATTGAATTGGCTGCGATGAAAAAGGCTGATAACTATTTTCATAAGGAGGTGGTGTTGAACTCCCGACATTGCTGTCATTTAGCGTGGCAAACAAATAACCGAGTTCCGGGATTGTACCGGCCGGTTGCCATTGCTGCATACCTTCTCTCCACACCTGAGTATCTCTTGTAATACCCATTCCTGATAGAAGATTTTCCTCAAACGGTCCGGCTTGTTTCCCATTAATTATAATAAAATATTTCATGATATTAAATTTATACCAGTTAATAACCTGCCACCTCGCTCATCAAGCCCAAGCCAACCATTGCAATCCAAAATATTACATACAGGATAATACCCACAAGGCCTACGATAAGACCCCACATCGCCCACTTCTTTGCAGCTTTCGACTTTTCTTGAGCAAGCATATAATTGCCTGTATTATAAGCCGAACTTACCGCAGCTGCATTCACTATACCCACAATTCCGAAAGGAAGGCAACAGAATATCGTCACAAGTATCGACTCGACGAGCCATGTCTTGGGCATCGGCTGCATGGGTGGTTGAGGTGCCGCTCCTGCTGCCTGGCCATATCCTCCATAACCGCCAGCATTACCTGCATTTGCAAACAAATATCCGAGTTCAGGTAACGTTCCTGCGGCCTGCCACTGTGGCATACCTTCATGCCATACCATGGTGTCGCGTGTAACTCCCATGCCAAGCAACTGATTTTCTTCGACCGGCCCTGTCTGTTGGCCGTTTATTAAAACGTAATATTTCATGATTTATATGTAATTTATTGTTTAATCAAATATAAGGCAATGCCGAAAGACTTCCTATAGCCCCCACTATCACAAGCATATAAAACAACAATATTAGAGTTGCAACAGCGGTGACTACTATTCCTAATATAAACCCTATCTGTGATACTATCCGCGCTCCTTTCAAAACTCCGCCGCCCGAGTATTGCATAGGGTTTATTTGATATGCTTTATAACTGTCTTTTGTCACAAGCAGCCCGAAATAGCCCAGTAACAAGCCTATTACAGGTGCGCAAAAATATATCGAACAAATGCCAAGCACAAGCCCGGCAATGGCACCAGGCCACTGCCCGGGCATGGGCGGCGGTATGCTGCCAAACAGGTGGGCAAGCTCTGGAAGGCTACCGGCCGGTTGCCATTGCACCATGCCGTTACGCCATACCATGGTGCTCGGTGTCACACCCATGCCAAGCAATTGCGACTCATCGACAGGACCCAATTGCTGCCCGTTAATGATAACATAATAATCCATATTCCAATTTTATTTGGCTCCCTAAAATACAAGAGAAACAGCCCCGCGGCATTTCTCCCCGAAACTGTTTCTCAAAATTATACAACTATTTTATTACGTCAAAATAAATCGGTCTTTATTTTACCCCGGTCAGCCCACAAACAGCGACCCGACCTGATAAACAAGGAATGAAACCAACCAGGCAACAGCAGTATTATAAAGTACCGTAAACATCCCGTATTTCCAACCTCCGGCCTCGCGTGATATGGCCACCACAGTGGCTATGCACGGGAAATACAGCAACACAAACACCATGAAGCTCAATGCCACAAGCGGTGTGAAATCTGGTTGTCCGGTCTCGGGATTTACTTCGGCTATGCGTTGCGACAAACTCTCGGTGGCATCGCTGTCGCCCGAATATAACACACCCAACGTCGATACCACAATCTCCTTGGCAGTGGCTCCGCTTATAAGTGCCACCGAACCTTTCCAGTTAAATCCGAGCGGTTCGACAACAGGCTCGAAAAAGCGACCTATCGAAGCCAGGTAACTGCCCTGCTGCTGCTCCACAAGTTCCTCGGTGGTCATATCCTCGTTGCTCTTGCTGAAATCACGGGGGAAGTAGCTCAACGCCCATATAATTATGCTGCCCACGAGTATCACACCACCCATCTTGCGCAGATACTGCTCACCCTTTTCCCACATATGGTGCAACGACGCTTTCATCGTAGGCACACGGTAAGGCGGCAATTCCATCACAAACGGGGTTTCATCTTTCTTGAACGCGGTTTTGCGAAGCAACTTGGCCGTAATAATTGCCACAAATATACTTAACACATACAACGCAAAAATCACAAGCGAACCATTCCCCGGGAAAAATGTACCCACAAGCAACAAGTAGATGGGCAACCGCGCACTGCACGACATAAACGGTATGATGAGCATCGTTATCAGGCGGCTGCTACGACTTTCGATGATGCGCGACGACATAACGGCAGGCACATTGCAACCAAACCCCATGATTAACGGAATGAACGACTTGCCATGCAGCCCCATCTTGTGCATTATCTTGTCCATGATAAATGCCGCACGGGCCATGTAACCCGAATCTTCCATAAACGAAATAAAGAAGTAAAGTATCATGATATTCGGCAAGAACACTATCACGCCACCTACGCCACCTATAATACCATCTACAATCATATCCTTGAGCGGTCCGGCAGGCATCAACTCGCGCACCGTGTCGCCAATCCACCCCACACCGGCATCTATCCAGTCCATGGGATAATTGCCAAGCTCGAATGTCACCCAGAATATAAACCACATTATAAGCAAGAATATGGGAAACCCAAATAGCTTGTGAGTGACTATGGCATCGATAATGTCAGTTGTCTTCTGCTCGTTCGACGATGTTTCGGGACTGTAAGTCTCTTTCAAGGCACCCGATATGAATCCGTATTTTTCACTCGCGATTGCCGACACTATATCCTCGTTGCCTACGCTCTCGATATGCTCCACTGCACGATCACGAATTTCCTGCCACCGTGCAAATCCGGGATCGCCTTTCATTTCCTCACGTATCTCGGCATCGTTTTCAAGAAGCTTGATGGTGATGTAGCGCGGAGCAAATTTCTGCGCAATCGGCAATTCGCTCTTCTTCACCTCTTCGTTAAGCGTCTTTATAGCCTCTTCAATCTCCTGGCCAAGGTTCACGTGTACGTGTCGCACCGTGTCACATTTGTTTTCAAACACCTGTATTATCGTGTCGAGTAATTCATGCACACCTTTGGCCGATTTTGAAACGGTGGGAACAATAGGTACACCTATCATGCCGGCAAGCCTTTCATGGTCGAGCCTGGCACCCGAAGCCTGCAGCTCGTCATACATATTCAAGGCTATCACCATGCTGCGGTTCATGTCGATAAGCTCGGTAGTCAGGTAAAGGTTGCGTTCAAGATTTGATGCAACCACCACGTTGATTATCACATCGGGCACTTCTTCGTTGAGATAACGGCGCACGTAACGTTCTTCGGGCGAATACGACGACAATGAATAAGTTCCCGGCAAATCAACCACCTTGAAATGGAATCCCTTGTAATCGAAATGGCCGTCCTTGGCATCGACCGTAACACCGCTGTAATTACCCACACGCTCATGACCGTTGCACAATGCATTGAACAGTGACGTTTTCCCGCAATTAGGGTTGCCTATAAGGGCTATGTTGATAGTGTTCGACTCTCGTTCAATGTCATGCTTCTCGATGACCGTTGCCGCATCATCATCTTCCACTGTCGCCGGCTCGTGACAAAAGCCGGCCGGTAATTCGTCTCCTTTCCTTACCACCTCGATAAGGTCGGCCTCGCTGCGGCGCAGCGACAATTCATAATCAAGTATTTTGTATTTTATAGGGTCTTTCAACGGGGCGTTCAATAATACTTTTACTTCATGCCCTCGCACAAATCCCATTTCAATCACACGCTTTCGGAAAGCGCCATGCCCCAATATTTTGACAATGACACCTTCCTCGCCTGTTTTCAGTTCCGATAATTTTGCCATTTAATGTATATCTATGTCTTATTTTGGCACAAAGATATACATATTCGGCCATAATTTAAAACAATTCTAAATAAGCTACCGCTATTTTTACATCGTTTCCGTGGTAAGAATGTCCTACTTGATGACAATAGGCTCCACAGGTTGCTGCTTAACTTCGTCAAGCGGCACGGCACGATATTTCACTTTCGAAAAATCTATATTGTGCAAGTCGATGCAGCGAATGCGGCTATTCCACATGGTCCGGTAATATATCATGCGGTTTTTCACATCGGTGGCCGAAGTCCATTGCGTGGCACTCGGTATGTCGGCCGGCACTTTACCATCGGCAAACTCCACGCCTACCGGTATGTCGAAATTATTCAATATCTGGAATGCTTCAAGCACCGTTTTAAGTGCCGTTGGCTGCACAGGAGCCGTGGTTTGGAAAAAAGCCGCACGTATAAAGCGCGAAGGCGGCGTGACATCGCCCGGAATACCAAGCGCACCGCTTCCCGCACCAAATTGCGACAGCCGCGCCGCACCCCATTGCCGTGCAGTTGCCGATCCTGCATAAAGGTTGACGTAATTGTTCAAATTGGTCAAGTGCCATTCCAGCCCCGGGGAATTGGTCAACACCCCGAGCGGATTTTCATAAAACCGGGCTTCCCCTTCGATGATTTCGAGCACCACTTGCCGCCCCGACACATCGGTAAATCGCCAATGTACCGTCGATGCCCGCGGGTCGATTGCTATCACGTGTGCACCGGCCACGGCCGATTTCACTTCATCGACGGTGGCACACTGCCCCAATATCCACGATACAAGTTGCAAATCGGCTATGCTGACGGCTTTTTCCTGCTCGTTATATTCCTCATATTTGCCATAGCCGGGAAAATAAAACAGTCCGGCCGAAAGCCCGGCTTCATTCAAACCTTCGGCCACAAATTCCTTTTGCTCAACCGACAGGCCAACATAGCCATACCGAGCAACGAACTTCATGCCATCGGTTTTACCACCGGGAACATACGACTGCTGTTCATATCCTCGCGGCACCACCACATACACACTGTTAAGGTCACTGCCTCCCCACTCTATGGTACGAGCCACAACGGTGCAACTGTCACCGCTTTCTAATGTAATCCCCGTACAGGCCAGCCCCGGCAACCAAGCTGCCAAGCAAGCCACGACAAACAACATTACCTGTTTCATAATCCACCAAATTTTAACAACACACAAATATAACACTTATCTAAGCATGAACAATCAATTCATATTGTTTCTAACCTAATTTTAATAATTAAATAAAAAATTGGAGAACCGCCCGTATATGGAACAATTCTCCAATTTTATTATACGAGATATCTATACTTCAGCTTAATTAAGCAGACCGAACATAGTGGTTCCATCTTGTGCTGCTTCTACAAGGAATGTGTAGATGCAACTTACGATACCTGTAAGTATTATGCCAAATGTGCAAACGATAAGTGCCACACGCTCGCCGCAGCTCGAACGGAAACGTTCGATACCGCACTCGTCGGGGCTGATGAACATAGCCTTCACCACGAGCAGGTAGTAGTAAAGCGAAATGATGGTGTTAATCAACGCAATCAGCACAAGTATGTAAATCGATGTTTCGCCACACTCAAGTGCACCTGCAAAAATGAAGAACTTGCTGAAAAATCCTGCAAACGGCGGAATACCGGCAAGCGAGAACATTGCAAGCATCATGGTGAACGAAAGCCACGGGTTGGTCTTGTAAAGACCGTTATAATCATCAATCGACACCTTTCCGCTCTGCTGCTCAATAGCAAATGCCACACCGAAAGCAGCAAGATTGGAGAAGATGTAAACCAGCACATAGAACATAAGCGAAGCAAGCCCCATTTCATTGCCACCAATTACACCAAGCATGATGTAACCGGCTTGCGAAATCGACGAGAACGCAAGGAAGCGTTTGATGTTGCGCTGACGTATGGCAAAGAGGTTACCAAGCGTGATGGTAAGCACAATGATTGCATAGAGCATCCATTCCCAAATCTTGGAATAAGCAGCTCCAAACACTTGCACAAGCACAACCATGAAAGCAAACGCAGCCGCACCTTTCGAGATTACCGACAGGTAAGAGGTGACGGGCGTGGGTGCCCCTTGGTAAACGTCGGCAGTCCACAAATGGAACGGAACAAGCGAGAGCTTGAAACCGATACCCGCAATGACGAATGCCAATGCGACAACAAGCACGGCCGAAGTATTGTTCATTACCTGGTATGCAATGTCGCTGAAGTAAAGCGAACCAAACAAACCGTAAACGAACGACAAGCCCATCAAGAAAACAGCCGACGAGAAAATGGCTGTGAACATATACTTGGCAGCAGCCTCGTGCGACTCGTAACGCTTCTTGTGAAATGCCACGAGAGCCGCAAGTGGCAACGATGCAGTTTCAAGTCCGATAACGAAAAGCAAGAAGTGGCGGGCCGAAATCATGAGGTACATACCAAACACCGTCAACAGCAGCAATTCGTAAAATTCGCCACGGCGAATTGCCATATCCTCGCTATTGGCCCACTTTATCGACTGTATGAGCACGATAAGCACGCCTATATTGAGAATTACTTTCATGACATAGGTTGCGGCAGTGTTTTCAAACATACCGCTGAACGCTGTGCCGCGCATAAGCATGAAACCATTGCACACCGTGAAAATGCCAAACAGCACGGCAGTCAACACAGGCAACGAAGACTGGCTGCGTTTAGGACCGAAAGTGTCGAACAAAAACACAAGCAAGAATACGACCAACAATCCTAATTCTTGCGGCATATATAAAAATTGCGAATAATCCATTTTTTCTAATTTCTATTTATCAAGATTCAACACTCAGTGGGTTATGCAAACAGTTCCATTATAGGCTCGGCAGCCTCGGTGATTATCGAGCTGAAGAAATTCGGGAAGCAACCGATGGCGGCCACGGCAAGTATAAGCGTCACCGTCGAAAGGCGTTCGTGCCACTCGGCATCGGTGAGCGTCTTGTGATGCTCGTCTTGTACCGCACCGAAGAGCAACTTGCCCACTACACGCAAAATGTAAACTGCTGTAATCACAATCGAGCAGCAAGCTACAATGGTGAACACACGATGGAACATATCGGCATGCTGGAACGAACCTACAAATATTGTCATCTCAGCTACGAAACCACTCAAGCCCGGCAAACCAAGCGATGCCAAACCGGCAATCACATAGCCTACACCGAG
The DNA here is from genome assembly GCA_949289215.1 of uncultured Bacteroidales bacterium. GTDB lineage: Bacteria > Bacteroidota > Bacteroidia > Bacteroidales > Muribaculaceae > Avimuribaculum. The sequence continues at coordinate 59,688 of CASENC010000007.1, forward strand.
GAACGGCATTATCTGCATCAAGCCGCCCATCTTGCGAATGTCGCGAGTGTGGGTACGGCCATAAATCATACCGATAAGGGCAAAGAACAGAGCCGTCATCAAACCGTGTGAAAGCATTTGCAGCACGGCACCGGTCATCGCCGTAGTGTTAAGCATGAGAATTGCAAAAAGCACCATACCGCAGTGGCTTACCGATGAATAAGCGTTGATATACTTCAAGTCGGTCTGTACACAAGCGCTGAATGCACCGTAAACCACACTAATACCCGTCAACGTGAGGAATATCCATGCAAGTTCGTTGGCAGCAAACGGCATCAAGAAAATAGCAATGCGGAAACAACCGTAGCCACCGAGTTTCATCAATACACCTGCATGAAGCATCGACACTGCCGTAGGGGCCGATGCGTGACCGTCGGGCGACCATGTGTGGAACGGGAACATTGCACCAAGCACACCGAAACCCACAAATGTCATCGGGAACAAGAAATATTGCCACGAATGAGGCACTGCATTGTTTTGCGCTATTTCAAGTATGTTCATTGTCAACTGTCCACCTTCGGGAGCCGAGTGGTAATATATACCCAGGATGCCAAGCATGAGGAATGCCGAACCACCCATAAGCATAAGTGTCAACTTCATTGCCGAATACATCTTGTTGCCGCTGCCCCAAACACCTATAAGCAAATACATGGGGATAAGAGCAACTTCATAGAACATGAACATAGTGAACATATCTATCGAGATGAAGAACCCGAACACACCTGTTGACAACAGGCAGAACCACATGAAAAATTCCTTGGGCAGCGGATCCATCTTCCACGATGCAAACACGCCGGCAAACACTATGAATGCCGAAAGAACTATCATTACCACCGATATGCCATCGACACCGAGGGCAAGCTTGATGTTCAGCGGCTCAAACCACGTCAAAGCCCCTTGAGTGAAAAGCATTTCGGCATCGTTGCCTGCGGCACGTTCACCCAGGAACGCTATTACCAAATATATGGCAAGAACCATGAGCGCACTTGCTCCGACAGTTGCAACGGTTCTCACCTGCTTTATGTTTTTGCACAAAGCCAACCCACCCAACATCAAGAGCGGGATTATAACAAAATAGATTAATATATTAGACCAAATCATATTCTTCTATAGTATATTGAAACCGTTGCACGATTAGATTAAACATATAATTGTTATCGCAGCCACAGCAACCGCACCCACGAGGTAGAACCAAACATAAGTCTGCACACTGCCACTCTGCATACGGCGCACGGCAAACGAGGCCGAATTGGTAACATTGGCAAGCAAGTCCATCGTACCGTCGATTATGCGGCGGTCAAACCATGCAATAGGCTTACTGATGCGTGCAAAAATTATCTTATGGGTGATAAACTGATAAAGCTCATCCATGTAGAAGCGGTGATAGGCCGCAGTCCACAAACCACGGAAGCGGTTGGCGAGCTGTTCGGGAATATTGTTTTCCTTGCGGTACATCACCGTTGCAAGAGCTATGCCGATAAGGGCAATAACTATGCTCGTCCCGGCAACACTCCAGTCGAGATGTATCACATATTCCTCATGGTTCCAAGTGACAAATTCACCAAATGGAATGAAACCGGCCACTATCGACACAAGCCCGAGGAATATCAACGGGAAAGTCATGGTCATAGGAGCCTCGTGCGGCGTATGGTGCCCGTAATCGGGATTGTTCCACCAGAAAATCTTGTAATACAGGCGGAACATATAGAATGCTGTCATACCGGCAACCACCGACAACCAAACGCCCCAAAGCGGGCTGTTGGCATATGCGGCAACCAAAATTTCATCTTTACTGAAGAATCCTGCAAACGGTGGGATACCTGCAATTGCCAAACACCCGATGAGGAATGCAATGTGGCAAATGGGCATATACTTGCGCAAGCCTCCCATGGCCGACATTTCGTTGCTGTGAACAGCATGGATTATGGCACCGGCGCACAAGAAGAGCAATGCCTTGAACATGGCGTGTGTGAACAAGTGGAACATCGAGGCCATATAGCCCACACCGTGATGCAACTCGGGGCTTGCCACGCCAAGCGAAGTTATCATGAATGCAATCTGCGATATGGTCGAGAACGCAAGCACACGCTTGATGTCGCTCTGCACACATGCAACTGCTGCTGCATAGAATGCAGTGAAAGCACCCACCACGGTAATAATGTCGAGCGCAGTGGCGTCAACGGCATAAAGTGGGAACAAGCGAGCCACAAGGTAAACACCTGCGACAACCATTGTTGCTGCATGGATAAGAGCCGACACAGGTGTCGGACCTTCCATTGCATCGGGAAGCCATATATGCAACGGGAACATTGCCGACTTACCGGCACCGCCCATGAAGATGAGCGTCAATGCCCATGTCATGACCGAGCAGCCGAGGAATGTTGCTCCACCGGCGGTGGAAATGGCTGCTTGCGGATCGCTGGTGAGCGAAATAAAATCGAATGTGTCGGTGTAGAACGACAAAATCAAAATACCTATCAAGAAACCAAGGTCGGCAAAACGGGTAACAATAAATGCCTTTTTCGATGCCGAAACGGCAGCGGGCAACGTGTAATAGAACCCGATAAGCAAGTAAGAAGATACACCCACAAGTTCCCAAAAGATATACATCTGGAAAATGTTGGTGGCAAGCACCAAACCGAGCATCGAGAAAGTGAACAACGACAAGAACGCATAATAGCGTTGGAAACCGCGTTCGCCGTCCATATACCCAAGGCTGTAAAGGTGTACCATGAACGAAACAGTGGAAATCACGATCAACATCATTGCCGAAATAGGATCGAGCAATACGCCTATCTTGATTACCAAATTCTTTGTGAACTCAAGCCACGTCAGGTCGAGGACGGTCAATTGCTGGCGCACCCCGTCGATAACCTGCCCCTGGTCGGTACCGAAGAAATAAGTGAGGGCTGCCGTGTAGGCAATGACAGTGGTTATACCCATTGCCACTGTGCCCAGTATCCCGGCGGTCTTTTTACTTAACTTAACCCCGACAATTCCCAAAAACAGGAACATGAACACGGGGATTATCAAAACGGCTACTGTATATGATAACTCCATAGAACTTAAAATTTCATTTTAGTAAGTTGTCGAATATCCACGTTCCTTACAGCACGATACACGTTGATGACGATGGCTATGGCAAGAGCCGTCTCGGCCGCAGCCAAACCAATGGCAAACAACGAGAAGAACATACCTTCCATCTGTCCGGGGAACAGGAAGCGGTTGAACACTGCAAAATTGATATCCACCGCATTGAGCATCAATTCGAGGGAAATCAATATGGCTATCATATTTCTACGGGTGATGAACCCGTAAACGCCACAGCCAAACATTATCATGGCCGGGATTATATACATCATCATTGTCAATTCCATAATTCGCTTCCTCCTGTATTATCGTTTACGCGCTATTACCACACCACCTATTATACAAGCCAACAACAAGATGCTTATTGCCTCGAACGGCAACAAGTAGCCAAACTTGTCGGTGCTGAGCAGAGCCTGCCCGATGCTGTGAATGTCGATGCTAAAATTATCAGGCATCTTCTGCATCATGAACGAGCCGTAGCTAAGCAATGAATACAAGCACACACCGGCACCCAGCAAGGCGGCACTCAGGCCAAGCCACCGCTTATGGTTGGCAAGGCGAGGAGCGTTGGCTCCTGGCTTGTGAGTCAACAAGATGGAGAATACAAACAGCACCATGATACCGCCGGCATATACTGCTATCTGCACCGCTCCCAGAAATTCATAACCTATCTGGAAATAGATGCCGGCTGTAGCAAACAGCACGAATAGCAAGTAAGTTGCCGCACGCAAAATCTTGCCCGAGGTCACTGCCAGTACCGAGAACACGATAATTGCAATTGCAATTATGAAATACGCAATTATACTTCCTAATGATTCCATGTTATTTATTTATTTTCTTTATTTTCTTCTACTTTAGTGGCACCGGCTGCGGCAGGAGCCTCGGCGGCCTTGGCCGGCTGTGGCGCGGGTGCCGGTACTTCTTTCTCGGGCAGATAGTTCAATTGCTGCACAAGTTTGCTGCGCGTAAACACGGCCTGCTCGAAGTCGTTGCGGAATTCGATGGCGCCGTGAGGGCACGACAGCACGCACAACTGGCAGAAAGTGCAGCTTCCCAAGTCATACATATATTTGTCTAATTTTCTTTTCTTCTTGCCGTCGGGCATTTCCACCATCTTAGTCTCGATGTGAATGGTACCGTTGGGGCAATTCATTTGACATAACCCACAAGCTATGCACTTGTGATTGCCTTCGGAATCATAAACGAATGCCAATGTAGCCCTGAACCGATCGGCAATTTCCAAATGCTCACGGTTCTCCGGATATTGCTTCGTTATTTTCGGGGTCACAAGTTCCTTTCCCGTCACTTGCATTCCTTGCAATAGACTCCATGTCCCTTTGAAGAGAGATGAGAAATAATCTTTGATAGTCATAGATAAGTCAAATCATATAAAATAATACCGGCACAAATATATTTCTTTTTTTCGTTTTAGCATAAATCGGGAAGTCCGGTATTTTACTTCCTTTCTTTGCTTGATGTCTTATAAAAACGCTGTCGCCGCTCCAATGTCTTGAATGACATTGGAGTAAGGCTCAGCATTTCTTGATTATCTTTCTACCTGGCCGCCCAATATGTCGAGCAGTTCGGTGGTAATGCTCTGTTGGCGCAACTTGTTGTACTCAAGCTGCAACTCTTCAAGCAACTTCTGCGCATTGTCGCTGGCAGTCTGCATTGCCATCACACGCGCGGCAGCCTCCGAGGCATTGTTCTCGGTACACACTTCCTGCATCACCGAGTTAATGTAAAGCGGCAATACGGCATTGAAAATGGCATTGGCGTCAGGCTCGAATATGCATGGTGCATTATCGTTCCCGCGCTTGCCTTCACCGGCATTTCCGCTTGCCGCGGCTATTGCCTCTTGGCTCACGGGAAGCAACTGGTCGATTTGCATCACTTGCCGGCTCGGTGTCTTATAGTGCATATAAAGTACCATCACCTTGTCGGCCAGCTTCTGCAAGAAAACATTCTTCATGTTTTCGGTAAAGTTGCTGATGTCGGCAGCATTGCTGCGAGTGTTTATTTCGGCTGCGACAACCGTCAGCTTGTCGCCCTCCAGTTTTTTTGCAGCACGTGCCATCTTTTTTCCCACGGGGTACACCGTGATTTCCACTCCGGCACCATACCGATTGCGGCTATCACTTATCAACTTCAACAATTCTTTAAAAATATTGATGTTATATGCCCCACACAGGCCATCATCAGAACCGAAAACAATTATCGACAGCCGCTTAACATCACGAATTTCTATCAACGGCGAATTATATTCACCGTCGGCGGCAAGCAAGTGTCCCATCACAGTCTGTATTTGGCTGCGAAAAGGCACAAGCCGCTTAAGCGCCTGCTCGCTCTTATGCATCTTGGCCGAAGAAATCATCTTCATCGAAGTGGTGACTTTCCCCGTGGATGCAACCGAGCCGATTCGTCCTTTTAATTCTCGTAATGTTGCCATTTGCCGTTATTTTCAAACACTGTATTTACTTGTAATATCACGGGCGGCAGCTGTCAGCTTGGCTTTCACATCGTCGTTGATAACGCCGCTCTTCAATACGTCGAGGACATCGGCCTGGTGCTTGGTCTTGAGCAATTGCAGGAACAATTTCTCAAACTCGGCAACCTTGTCCAACGGAACTTTTTCAAGCAAGCCCTGTGTGCCGCAGAAAATCACGGCCACCTGCTCCTCGACACTCATAGGCGTGTATTGCGGTTGTATGAGCAGCCGTTCGTTTTTACGCCCCTTATCGATTGTACGTGCCGTAACTGCATCGAGGTCGCCGCCAAACTTGGTGAACGCCTCCAATTCACGGAACTGCGCCTGGTCGATTTTCAACGTACCAGCCACTTTCTTCATTGACTTGATTTGAGCGTTACCACCCACACGTGATACCGATATACCCACGTTGATAGCCGGGCGTACTCCACTGTTGAACAAGCCGGTTTCAAGGAATATCTGGCCGTCGGTGATTGAAATCACATTGGTCGGGATATATGCCGACACGTCTCCGGCCTGTGTCTCGATGATTGGCAATGCCGTGAGCGAACCGCCGCCCTTCACCATGGGTTTCATCACTTCGGGCAGGTCGTTCATGTCCTTGGCCACTTCATCATTCTCGATAATCTTGGCGGCACGCTCCAACAGACGGCTGTGCAAATAGAAGATATCGCCCGGATATGCTTCACGACCCGAAGGACGCTTCAAGATGAGCGATATTTCACGGTAAGCCACAGCCTGCTTCGAGAGGTCGTCATAGATAATAAGCGCATCACGCCCCGAGTCGCGGAAATATTCACCGATTGCCACGCCGGCAAACGGTGCATAGTAACGCATGGCTGCCGAATCGGCCGCAGTAGCGGCTACGACAACTGTATAATCAAGGGCATTATGCTCACGCAGCACATTCACGGTTTGAGCCACCGACGATGCCTTCTGCCCTATTGCAACATATATGCAATATACAGGCTTTCCGGCCTCATAGTTACTGCGCTGGTTGATGATAGTATCGATGGCGATGGCCGTCTTGCCTATCTGACGGTCACCGATGATAAGCTCACGCTGGCCACGTCCGATCGGCACCATCGAGTCGATGGCCTTGATACCGGTCTGCAACGGCTGCTTCACCGGTTGACGGAAAATAACACCCGGAGCCTTACGTTCAAGCGGCAGGCGTATCATTTTGCCCTCGATGGGGCCGCGACCGTCAACAGGCTCGCCAAGTATGTTGATAACACGGCCCAACAAGCCTTCACCCACAGGTATCGAGGCAATGTTGCCGGTGCGGCGCACAGTCATGTTCTCCGATATCGAGTTGACGTTATCAAGCAAGATAACGCCCACATTGCTCTCTTCGAGGTTCATGGCAACACCGCTCGTGCCGTTTTCAAATTCCACCAACTCATTGGCCTTCACATTATCAAGGCCGTAAACGTGTGCAACTCCATCTCCTACCTCAAGCACGGTGCCCACCTCCTCGAAGTCCATTTTGCCTTGAACCTCGTCGAGCTGGCTCTTCAATATTTCTGATATTTCACTTGGGTCAATCATATTTAATTTTTAAGGAGTTTTAATCGCAATTTCTTCAGTTCGTTCTTAATCGACGCGTCAAGTTGCACGGTATCGACACGGACGATAAATCCGCCTATCAAACCGGGGTCGATGCGGTGCGTTTCCTCGATTTTCTTGCCTTCGAGCTTGCTCTTCACCACGTCGGTCATTCTTTTCAAGGTGGCAGCGGGCATTTCCGTTGCCGTTACAATTTCAATCCTGACGATGTTGTTGGCCTCACGGTACAAGTCCTGATAAGCCTTCGACATCTCTCGCATGAAACCCTCGCGGTTGTGACTTATAACAAGTTTTATGAACTTTGCCAGGCAATCGCCAGGCTTAGCACCGGCGGCGGCAAGCAGCAATCGCGACTTGTCCTCGCCGGAGATAAAACGGTTGCCCACCGCTTTCTTCAGCTTAGCCTCGGCGGCATAAGCCTCATCGAGCCGCCTCATTTGGCCGTAGGCTTGCCCGTCTGCCTTCTTCTCGACGGCATACTTCAAGAAAGCCTTGGCATATCGGCGTGCAATTAATCCGTCGTTCATAATTCCTGCTTAGTTTTTATTTTCAACCTCTTTCAACAATTTGTCCACCAATTCGGCTTGCGCCTTGTCGCCTTCCATGTTCTTGCGAATCATCTTCTCGGCGATGGAAAGTGCAAAGCTGCTCACCTCGTTGCGGAACTGCAATTCCGATTCCTTGCGTGCCTGCTCTATGGCAACCTTGGCAGCGTCCATTACTTTCTTGGCCTCATCTTGTGCGGCGGCCTTGGCCTCCTCGATGATTTGGCTCTTCATTTTGGCTGCGTCACGCAATATGTCGGCTTGTTGCTTTTGGGCTTCGGCTACATATTTTTGGGCTTCGGCTTTGGCATTGTCAAGTTGCTCCTTGGCATTCTTGGCATAAAGCACACCCTTGTCGATCAAGTCGCCTCGTTCCTCAAGGCTCTTGATGATGTAAGGCCATGCAAACTTTGCCAATATGAAAAACAGGATGGCAAAGAAGACAAACATCCAAAACACCAAACCCAATTCGGGCGTGAACAGTTCCATCTATCACGAGTTTTTAGAGGAACAACGAAAGGATACAAACAATCACAGCAAACAGTGCCACACCTTCAACAAGTGCTGCAATAACGATCATGTTGCTGCGGATGTCGCCGGTTGATTCCGGTTGACGTGCGATGGCTTCCATTGCCGATGCGCCAATCTTACCGATACCTATACCTGCTCCGATTGCTGCTACTGCGGCGCCGATGCAAGCGCCAAGACCAACCAATCCTTCCAACGCTAAAATCATTCCTAACATAGTTATAAGTTTTTAAGTTAATGTTTTTTATTTCTTTGTTTAATGTTTTTTCGATTTCTGCTTTACCATGTTATAAAGGGAAACCGTTTGTTTTTATTTTGCCTCGGTTACTGCACTTTCACTTTCGTGTTCACCACCGGCCTGAGCCAAGGAGATGAACAATGTGGAAAGCATCGTGAACACATAGGCCTGGATGAAGCTCACAAGCGTGTCGATCAACAACATGAATACCGAAAATGCCATCGATACCACCGTTGTCACTCCACCTATTGCAAGACCGCCTATTGCGGTAAATATGAATATCAACAATGTCAAAACTATCACTATCATGTGACCACCCATCATGTTGGCAAACAAACGGACAGTGAGTGCCGCCGGCTTGGTGAATATACCGAATAGCTCGATAACGGGCATCATGGGTATAGGTACCTTGAGCCACCAAGGCACATCGGGCCAAAAAATGTCTTTCCAATAATGCTTGGAGCCAAATAAGTTGGTCAACAAGAAAGTGAAAATCGACAATACCAATGTAACGGCAAGGTTGCCCGTCAGGTTGGCACCGCCGGGGAATATCACAATCAGCCCCAACAGGTTCATCGTGAGGATGAAAAAGAAAACCGTGAGCAAATATGGGGCAAATTTCTTTGCCTTCACACCGAGCGTGGGTTTTATCACACCATCATAGATGTAAGCCACCGTCACCTCGAATGCCCCCAGTCCCCTGCGCGGAGCTTTCATTCCATTGCGTTTGTACCACCTTACGAGCCAAAAGGCCATAAGAGCCACCACAAGCGCCGATATTATCAAGGCTGCTACATTCTTGGTAATCGACAGGTCGAGCGGCCGGTATTGAACCATACCGCCATTGCCGTCGGGACGCTCACCCACGACCTTGCCGTTGTAGTCTCCCCCTTCGGCAATCTTGAACCCGTCGTATTCGCCTCCGTGCATGAGCCTCAAAGAACTGAATATGTGCCATGTTCCCTCATAATCGCGCACAATTACCGGCAATGGTATGCGGTGCGAGTGAGAGAAAGGCACTTCCCAGCCATAACCGTCGCCAAGGTGCTCGAAGATAATCTCCTTGGGATTGATACTGCCCGATCCGCCCTCTTCACCGGCTGCCATGGCGACAGGTGCACCCGACAGCATGAACAGGAACATTACAGACAATATGGTAAGTACCTTCTTCATAGTTCAAAGCATGGAATTAATATATGCACACCGACACAACATTGTTGTTTATATCCGCAATACCGCCCTTGATGTCGCGCGATTGTTTCTCGCCATTGGCAGCCCCATACATGAGCCGGCCTGCGGCAAGAGCCGAAATCATCGCGGCATGGTGGTCGAGAACCGTAAAAGATCCCAATACACCAGGCATGGTGACAGCTTCCACCTCGCCGGTATATTCCACCTTCTCAGCCGATATTATCTTCAGTGTCATAATCTCATTCTTTAATTTGTTTTTTCTCTGTCACATAAAGATGCGTTACCCAACTTCGGCAAGCAACTTCTTACCCTTCTCAATCGCTTCGTCGATAGTTCCGACGTTAAGGAACGCTTGTTCGGGATATTCGTCAACCTCACCGTTGAGTATCATCTTAAATCCGCGTATGGTCTCGCTAAGCGGAACCATCACGCCGGGAAGCCCGGTGAACTGCTCGGCCACGAAGAATGGCTGCGAGAGGAAACGCTGGGCACGACGTGCACGTGCAACCACGAGCTTGTCTTCATCGGACAATTCATCTACACCGAGTATGGCAATGATGTCTTGCAACTCATTATATTTTTGCAGCAACTGCTTCACTGCCTGTGCCACTTGATAATGCTCCTCGCCGATAATATGCGGGTCAAGGATACGAGAAGTAGAGTCAAGCGGATCCACAGCCGGATAAATACCGAGTTCTGCTATCTTACGGCTCAATACCGTGGTGGCATCAAGGAAGCTGAACGTAGTGGCCGGTGCGGGGTCGGTCAAGTCGTCGGCAGGCACATAAATTGCCTGAACCGAAGTAATACTACCCTGCCGCGTTGAAGTAATGCGCTCTTGCAGCGCACCCATTTCCGATGCAAGCGTCGGTTGGTAACCCACTGCCGAAGGCATACGCCCAAGCAATGCCGACACCTCCGAACCAGCCTGAGTGAAACGGAAAATGTTGTCGATAAACAGCAAGATTTCCTTACCACCACCGTCCTGGTCGCGGAATTGCTCGGCAACAGTAAGTCCGGCCAGGCCCACACGCAGACGCGCACCCGGCGGCTCGTTCATCTGTCCGAACACAAGCGTTGCCTGCGACGAATTAACCTCGTCCATATCAACATCGGCAAGGTTCCATTCGCCCTTTTCAAGTCCTTCCTTGAACTTGTCGCCATACTTGATAACACCGCTTTCAATCATTTCGCGCAACAGGTCGTTGCCCTCACGGGTACGCTCGCCAACGCCGGTAAATACCGAAAATCCGTTGTGACCGCGCGCAATGTTGTGAATCATCTCCATGATCAACACGGTTTTTCCTACTCCCGCGCCACCAAACAAGCCGATTTTACCTCCCTTGGAATATGGCTCAAGCAAGTCGATAACCTTGATACCTGTGTAAAGTATCTCACTGCTTATCGACAAGTCGGCAAATTCCGGAGCCGGCTGATGAATAGGGCGGCGGGCCTCACCCGTCAAGGGTGCAAGGTGGTCAATAGGATTGCCCATCACATTCAACAGGCGACCTTTGACCTGGCTACCTGTGGGTACCGAGAGGGATGTACCGGTGTCTTCCACCGCCATACCTCTTTGTAAACCGTCGGTACTGTCCATAGCTACACAGCGGGCAGTGTCCTCCCCTATGTGCTGTTCGATTTCAAGCAACAGGTCGCTGCCATCTTCACGCTTCACCTTGAGCGCGGTGTAGATGGGTGGCACATTGCTACCTTCGCCTTCAAAGGTAACATCGACCACAGGGCCTATTACTTGCGCTATTTTTCCACAATATCCGCTCATAGTAATTTATTTTTAGGTCTCTGAAATTAAGTCTCTTTTCGTTTCTTTAGAAGTGCAAGCCGTAAACCACAAGCAGGGTCATCAGCACAAGGTTGAACAAGCCTATCGGCATGAGATACTTCCACTCAAGTGCAAGCAACTGGTCGATGCGCACACGTGGGAACGACCACTTGAACCAAATGATGATGAATGAAATGAAGAACGCCTTGCCAAGGAACCATACCACCGACGGTATATAATCCATAATCATGTTGAAGCCATCCCAACCGGGAACGTGCAACGGCATCCAACCACCGAGGAACATCAACGAGGCTATACCCGAAACTATGAACAAGTTAAGATACTCGGCAAGGTAGAAGAAACCGAAGTGGATACCCGAATACTCGGTATGGTAACCGGCTGTCAACTCATGCTCAGCCTCAGGAAGGTCAAACGGACCACGGTTGGTTTCACCGGTAGCAGCAATCAAATATATAATAAATGCGATGACGGCCGAAATATGTCCTTTGAACAAGAACCAACCATCAGCCTGTGCTGCGACGAGTTCGCTTACCGACATTGTTCCGGCAAGCACTACGATAGTCATAATCGATAATCCTACCGACAATTCATAACTAATCATCTGCGCACCACTACGCATTGCACCGATAAGCGTGTACTTATTGTTACTCGACCAACCTGCAAGCAATATACCAAGCACACCAAGCGACGATGCTGCTATCATGAAGAACACGCCGATATTGAAGTCTATGACTTGCAAACCGTTACCCCACGGCAACACTGCAAAACTTACTACCGATGCAATAATAACCAAGTAAGGCGCAAGGGCAAACAGGAAGCGGTCGATATTCTCAAGGCGAATAAGTTCCTTGATGAGGATTTTAAACATATCGGCAAATACCTGCAAGATACCCCATGGGCCGACACGCATCGGGCCAAGGCGGCACTGAAACCATGCACACAACTTGCGTTCGTAGAAAATATAGAATATTGCCAACAGAGCATAGACCAACAGCAGTACCACGCCAATTATGACACATTCAATCACTGTGGCTGCCCACGCAGGCATAACGCTCTCCAGCAGATTGTCAAACCATGTTGTTATTGAACCAAAGTCAAACATAATATATTCTTATATGTGTTTTAATTTCGTGAATAATCTTGTTAACGGTCAATGTCGGGGATCACATAATCGAGCGACGCTGTAATGGTAATCAAGTCGGCAATCTTGTACCCGCTGCAAGCCTTATCGACAGAACCTACTATATTCAAGCACGGGCTGTTGAAGTGCATACGATAAGGCGACTTCTCGCCGGTGCTTTCGATATACACGCCAAATGCCCCGCGGCTTGCCTCAACCTGCTGGAACCAACTTCCTGCCGGCAATTTTATAATCTTCGGCACTTTAGGAGCTATATATTCGTTACCTGGTTCTTTCTCAAGCAAATCGCACAATTGTTCAAGCAACTTCACGCATTGTTCTATCTCGCGCATCCTCACCATGTAACGGGCAAAACTGTCACCTGCGGTTTCAACCACTTCTTCAAAGTCAAGTTCGTTATATATCGAATACGGAGCCGTCTTACGCACATCGCAATGCCAACCTGTGGCACGTCCCGACGGGCCTGTCACAGAATAGCTGATTGCATCTTCCTTGGAAAGGACACCCACGCCCTTGGTACGGTTCTGAGCAATCACATTGCCTGTAAACAGCTTGTGGTATTCCTTCAAGCGTTCGGGCATAATGCTGCAAATGGCACGTACATCCTTGATGAAATCGGGATGCACATCGGCAACCACACCGCCTATCACATTATAATGAAGCGACATACGCGCACCGCAAGTCTTTTCAAAAATATCAAGTATTTCTTCGCGCTCGCGGAAACCATAGAAGAATGCCGTGGTTGCACCCATATCCATTGTCATACATCCATACGACAACAAGTGCGATGACAAGCGCATAAGCTCATCCATCATCACACGTATGATTTGTGCCCGGCGCGGCACTTCAATGCCAAGCGCCTTTTCGATGCACAAGCACAAGCAGTGGCGATTTTGATGTGCCGACATATAATCCATACGGTCGGTAAACATCAGCGTTTGCGGATATGTCTTCGACTCGCACAATTTCTCTATGCCGCGGTGTATATATCCGCACATGGGGTCAACCTTCAAGACGGTTTCTCCGTCGATGCTCGCGCGCAAACGCATCACACCGTGGGTTGACGGGTGCTGCGGGCCGAAGTTAACCACATATTCCTCTTCTTCAAATACCCTCTTATCGATTTTCTTCACCGAGCCATCGCCTTCTTCAACATAAGTTGCAGTGGCGTCTTCATCAGGCTCTTGGTTCAACCTCACGGGATTCAATTCGGGATTTGCGTCATAATCCTTGCGTAACGGGTAACCCACCCAGTCGGTACGCAAGAACAAGCGACGCATATCGGGATGACCTATGAAAATTATCCCATAAAAGTCATATACTTCCCTCTCTTGGAAAAGAGCCACTTTCCACAAGTCGCTCACGCTATGCAGCACCGGGTGTTCGCGGTCGGTTGTGGCCACCTTCACCATCAAGTGTTCCTGGGTTTTGGTCGAGGTGAAATAATAGATGCACCCCAACGAGTCTTTCCAGTCGCAACCGACGATACCCACAAGATAATCAAATCCCAAATCAGCATTTTCCTTCAACTGCTTTGCCAAGTCGTGCCATTGCTTGTCATCGACCGTCACGCGTAGTTCCTCGCCCTGCTCAAATGTGGCAGTCGGGCAAAGTTTGCTGATTGTTTCCTGTATGTTTGCCATTATATATAATGTATATATATTTCGTTATACTGTATTAAATTCTCATTCACGAATGCCGTCCCGACTTTATTTCATTGCCTCATCTTTCTCGGGATGAGCAGCAAGGAAGTCGGCAATCTTCTCCTGACGGTTCACTCCGCCAAAGAAACGTTCCACCTTAATTTTACGTTGCAACTGCATCAAGCCGTAAAACATTGCCTCGGGGCGCGGCGGGCAACCGGGAATATACACATCGATGGGTATGAGCTGGTCAACACCGTCAACCACACAATACGAACCCTTGAACGGGCCTCCCGACACGGCACAACCGCCACAAGCTATAGCATATTTGGGTTCGGCAAGCTGTTCCCACAAGCGCACCAATGCCGGAGCCATACGGTGCACGATGGTACCCTGCACCATGATATAGTCGGCCTGACGAGCCGAGTTACGGGCAACCTCGAAACCGAAACGCGCCATGTCGTGACGCGCAGCACCAAGGTGCATAAACTCGATTGCACAACAGCTTGTACCGAAACACAAAGGCCACAACGAGTTGGCGCGTCCCCAGTTGATTAATTTATCAAACTGGCCCACCACCACATTGGTTCCGCTTGCATTCAGTTCTTCTACAAGTTTATCAATATATTCGTTATCCTTGAAGTCTTCGCGCTTCATGTTTTTTATCTTCACTTCCATTGCAATGCTCCTTTCCGCCAAGCATAAGCAAGGCCTAAAATCAACACTACCAAGAACACCAAAACGCTCAACAAGCCGTTGGGGCCGAGACTGCGGCACACGGCAGCCCACGGGAAGAGGAACACAGTCTCCACGTCAAACATAAGGAACAAGATTGCAAACAGGTAATAACCCACCTTGAATTGCACCATGCTCTCGCCACGCGTTTCAACACCACACTCGTAAGGTTCACCTTTTTGCAAGGAGAACGACCGTGGAGAAATCAACCGCGCGATTATGAGTGCCGCGGCGACAAGACCAATTCCTGTCAATAGTGCAACGACCATCAACGTCGTGCTTTGAATACCGAATACTGATAATTCCATATCTATATACTACTTTCTGTATTTATATTTTCTTGTTGTCGTTAAATAAAAAGAGATGGCTTTCGCGGGTATGCCTGCACTTTGCATGGCGGCTCCCTACTGCCCATCTCGTCATCTCGTTTATTTTCCCATCCGAACATGCACCCTGTACACCCATTTCACACCATTCATTATCGTGATGGCATATAACGGACCGCAATATGTGATTTTGTCGCTGCACAGGTTAAATTGTTTAGTTTTCGGTTAAGTATATCACAACACGTTGATTTCCACCACAATGCCACTTCGCAGCACTAAGTGATGTAAGGTGTTGTTAATTATTGTGCAAATATAGCAAATGTTTTCTTTTCAGCCGAAAGATATAAACCTTAATATTTGTCAATTTTATTATGTTATGCAACAGCAAAATTGGTACAAATATCTACACTACCCGAAAAACGACTTTGAAATCTACTTAAATCCAATTCTTTCCAAATGCGATATGATAAAACATGTATAATTTCCATGTAACCACATTGCCCTGCTTTTTCACTAAATATTGTGATTGCGGAGATGCCGATTTGATTGTAATTTTGCGGCATGAAAAAATTTACCGATTTGAGACGCGCACTCATTGCAAGCATAACAGTCATTTTGGCCGCAGCAATGACATTCCATTCCGTTGCCGAGGCTCTGCCTGCCGATTTCACGGTTGATTCAATAATATCGCTGGGAGAATTGTCGGTTACTGCCATCAAATACGGCGACGGCTTTAAAAACAAGGCCATCGCATCAACCACGATAGGCAAGCGCGAAATAGAACGATACCGCATATACTCGTTCAAAGACGCAAGCGCAATGATTCCCAACTTCTACATCCCCGACTATGGTTCTCGCATGACATCTTCGATATATATGCGCGGACAAGGCACCCGCATCGACCAGCCTGTCGTGGGCATGAACATCGACAACGTACCTATCATGACCAAGGAAAACTACGACCTTGACTTGCTCGACATAGAACGCATCGAAGTGCTGCGCGGCCCGCAAAGCGCATTGTTCGGCCGCAACACCATGGCCGGAGTGATTAACGTGACCACGCTGTCGCCTTTCAACTACCAAGGCTCGCGTGCTCTGCTTTCATATTCAAGCGGCAATTCATTCAGGATAGGTGTATCAACCTATCACCTGATTAACGACCGGTTAGGACTATCAGTAGCCGGCGGATATTCTTCTTCCGACGGTTTTTTCACCAATAATTACACCGGCAGCAAACTTGACCACGAAAAGATTGGCGAAGGCCGTGCAAAGTTGCAATGGAAAGCCCGTGACGGTGTGCGCATCGACAATGTGCTGTCATTCTCGGTTTCCAGGCAAGGCGGATACCCTTATGAATCGGCTTCCAGGAGAGAAATAAGCTATAACGACACCTGTTTTTACCACCGCACAAATATTAGCGACGGATTAACAGTCGAGCTGTCTATGGATAGTTACAAAATGACAAGCATCACGTCATACCAATACCTCGACGACAACATGACGCTCGACCAGGACTTCCTGCCTGTGCCATATTTCACGCTCACGCAAAAGCGCAAAGAACACGTGTTTACCCACGACCTTACATTCCAGTCGCCCGAACATAACAGCAAACCATACTCGTGGCTTACCGGATTTTTCGGATTTTATAAACGCACACTGATGGACGCTCCTGTGACTTTTAAAGAAGTGGGTATCGACAGCCTGATACTGAAACACAGGAACCTATATAATCCCGACTACCCTATCGTGTGGGATACACCACAATTTGTACTAAACAGCAATTTCAAGACACACAACTTCGGTCTTGCCTTATACCATCAATCTACTTATAAACTAAACCAGTGGACTTTCACTGCCGCCTTGCGACTCGACTTTGAGTATAACCGACTCAATTACGTGAGTTGGTGCAATACCGGCTACGACATCATAAATGCTGCCGATGGCTCGATATACAGGCACGACGATGTGAACATCAACGACCCAGGAAGCCGCACCAAGACTTTCCTGCAACTATTGCCCAAGGTATCGATCTCTTACAAATTCGACACACCGCAGCCGATATCGGTTTTCGTGTCGGCGGCAAAAGGATACAAGGCCGGCGGATTCAATACACAAATGTTCAGCGACGTGCTGCAACAGCGGCTCATGAATTACATGGGATTTGGCTCAAGCTACAAGGTGGAAGACATCATAGCCTACAAGCCCGAAAACAACTGGACTGTAGAAGCCGGGGCACATGCCGAATGTTTCGGCGGACGCATTCGCACCGACCTGTCGGCATTCTATATCCACGCCACCGACCAACAGCTCACCATGTTCCCCGACGGCAACACAACAGGGCGCATAATGACCAATGCCGGACGTTCACGCAGCTACGGAGTGGAAGCAGCGATACGAGCCAATCCCACCGACCGGCTGTCGATTTCAATAAGTTACGGCTTTACCGATGCCAGGTTCATCGACTTTGACAACGGGCGTGAAAATTATTCGGGCAATTTTATCCCTTATGCCCCCAAAAACACTATCTTTGCAGCAGCGAACTATACCTTGCCTGTCAACAGCACTTGGCTTGGCAGCATTACATTCGATGCCCATGCCCGTGCCATAGGCGAGATATACTGGAACGAAACCAACGATGAGAAGCAACCCATGTATTGCCTGCCCGGAGCATCGGTAACACTGGCAGGACGGAATTATTCACTCGAATTGTGGGGTGAAAACCTTAGCGACACCGATTACCGCACATTCTATTTCGTGTCGATAGGAAACGCATTCTTCCAGCGCGGAAAGCCTCTCACCGTGGGTGCCACACTAAGATTGAATATATAACAACCAATACTATTATCACACAACAATGACAATGAAAAAAACAATTCTACCGCTGCTTGCAGCCGTCCCGATGTTGCTTACATCATGCCTTGGCGACAGCGAAGTGAGCAACACCATGCAACTAAACGCCGAAATGGTGCAAATAAAATCAGCCGCCGACGGTACATCTTCGCTAAACACAGCAAGCTACTATTTTGAAATGGAACTTGCCAATTCGCCATACATCAACATACGCATAAGCGACAAAGATATCTCGCAAGTTGCATTCAATATACAGGGGTTGCCTCTGTCGGTTTCCAACAACCTTGGATACACTTTCCATGCCGAAGCCGTCACCCCGGTCGATGCCAACGGAACGCCTCTGTCGAACATTGAAATCACCAACCTTTACGGACAATACATAGGGAATACACTCGATATGCGGTACACAGTGAACGGCTCCACCCAAATCGTTGCATTTCCCGACGGAGTTACCTATAGCTATAATGAAGTTACCACTGTTGCTCCAGATGCCGACCCATACAAATATGACGAAAGTCGAGTATCCATGGTTTACCGCATCAATGCCGACTCGGCTTTGGTGGACATGACTATTTCCAACATACGTTTCGTAAGCGAAATGCCTGTCATGCAATCAATGACATTCCCAAGTATAAAAGTTACCCCGTCGGCAACAGGCACATTCCTTGAACTCAAAGCCGACTCAATAATCCCAGAAATATCAAATACCCCATACCCGAGTTACAAAATAACCGACTTCTCGGCAACAATGAACCCATCGTTCAACGCCTCTTCGTTCTTCCGCGACGAAAATGTATCGGGCACATTCAAATGTATGGGTATGAACGTGGCATTCAAAGCTCAAATGTTCACTCCGGCCAACTAACCGGGAATACACATAAAAGTTAATATTGGTATGTCGATATGATGGAATTTCATTTTGACATACCAATATTATATATACACCTTCACGAAAAAACTACCGACATAAAATTATATATATTTAAACAAATCAGCCAAAAGTGCTTTTTTTTGTGTAAGTTTGCCAAACGACAAAACCCTATTACTTTTACCTGATGAAATTTATTCGCATAATATTGCTCATAGGCATATCGGGAATTTTCACACCGGTTCAAGCTGAAACACTAAAACAAATTCTTATCCGGCTCGATAACGAACTAAAAACAAAAGACATATACGATAGCTATAAGCAATCTCGCATCGACTCGATGTGCTTACAATTACCCACACAACACGACAACCCCAAGGCATTGTGCATGGAATATTGCAAAATTGCCCGAGAATATGAAACCTTTATTTCCGACTCGGCTCTGGCATATTACGACCGCGCAACCATCCTCGCTAAGGAATTAAACGACACCACACCTGCAATACAAGCCAGACTTGGTAGAATAAAGGTGATGAGTATCATGGGATTTTTTCATGAAGCCATGACTGAACTCGACTCAATCGAACAAAATGGGATACCCGTGATATTGAAAGAACAATGGCTCGACTGTGGACGGCAACTTTATTCATATATCGAGGCCTACACAATACAAGGAAACAGCCAAAACATGAACCCATACCTGGATATGTATATCGCAAACCAAAACCGGTATCGAACCGAATTGCTGAAATTGCTACCTGAAAATTCACCACACCATAAATTATATCTTGCCGAGCAGTATTACATCGACGGGAATTACAAACAAGCCAAAATATTGCTTAATGAAATCATAAACAATTCAAACCCCGACAATAACATATATGCCCGCGCCGCAGCCAATATGGCCGCGATACGCGAATATGAAGACAACATCGACGATGCAACCCGGTTCCTTGCATTGTCGGCAATTGCCGACATAAAGACTTCGGTAAAAGAAACCACATCGTTGCAAAAGCTCGCCTTGCACCTTTATGAAACAGGCGATATCGGTCATGCCTACGCATACTTATCGGCATCACTTGCCGATGCCGTCTTTTGCAACGCAAGATTGCGTACCGCAGAAATATCAAGCATCACTCCACTAATCGACGGCGCATATAAAGTGCAATTAAACCGCAAACACAAGTTGCTGATGTTTGCCACACTTATTTCCACCCTACTCGCAATAGCTTTTGTCGGAGTGTGCTTTTTTCTGCTAAAACAAATGCGTAAACTCAACGACACCCGCCGACAGCTGAAACAAGCCAATAATATTAAAGAAGAATATATCGGCCACTTCCTCGACCTATGTTCCATTTATATGGACCGTCTCGACAACTTTTGCAAGACTGTAACACGCAAAATCACGGCCGGACAGATTGAGGAACTTGTAAAAATGGCAAAATCATCAAAATTCGCCGAAGAACAACACAAACAGTTTTATGAGAATTTCGACGGAGCATTCTTGCATATTTACCCTACCTTCATCGATGATTTCAACAAACTGCTACAACCCGACGAGCAAATCATAATAAAAGATCCCGGCCGCCTCACAACCGAATTACGCATATTTGCTTTTTTCAGAATGGGAGTGGACGATGCCAATAAGATTGCAGGATTTCTACATTACTCGGTTAATACTATTTATGCCTACCGCAATAAAGTGAAAAACAAAGCCATAGACCGAGAGCATTTTGAAGAAAATATCATGAAAATAGGCTCTATTCAGTGATATTTTCATCTATATTTTATGCACACGAGAAATACATATATATTATTATATATCAGTAATATAACATAATTATAGCCTCTAATATTATTTATATTTTCATCACATTCGGTTATATCCTGTAATATTCGATTGTAATTTTGCAACAGCAAGGCAGAGAAAAAACAGCAAATTGCTTAATTCGGCTATTTGATGTAACCTGCTTGCGCCTCCGGATTCCTAACCGAGATCATTATTGTTTGTTTTTGGAAAGTCTCGAAATGACAATTCCACCTCAAAAATAAGAGGAAAAGTATTTAGGGTTTATGTGTAAATGCGTGCAGGACTGTCCCCGACTTACGGCACACACAGACTGCAACGAAGAAACAGGCAAAACAAAATTATATTTTTGTTTCTCACTTAAATGGTTTAAGGTGAAGGTTTGTTATTAAGGTTGTTTAGGAAATGGTAAAATTATTCCGTGTTGCATAAGCAGCAATGAAGGAAAAGAAGAAGCACCTCGCGAGAAGTGCTTCTTCCTTTTTTATCAATCAAAAAAAACTTCAAGTCTCACACTTGACATCAACATTGGTTGCCGGCACCTTTCATGTTTCATTAATTTTCACACAATGTACCGAAACAATTAACAATAATATTTGCGTTCCAACAACAATAATTGCTAACTTAGCGACATAAAAACCGTAAACACATTCACGACATGAATAACAGATATTGCGTAATCATGGGCGGCGGAGTTGGAAGTCGTTTTTGGCCTTACAGCCGCAAAAACCTACCCAAACAATTCATTGACTTCTTAGGCACAGGGCGCACGCTGCTGCAAATGAGTTTTGACCGAGCAAAAAGCATTGTTCCTACAAGCAACATAATTGTGGTGACAAATGAAGCCTACCGCGACATAGTGCTTGAACAACTTCCGGAACTCGACGAAGCACAAATATTGCTTGAACCGGTACGCCGCAACACTGCCCCATGCATTGCATGGGCGGCATTCCACATACACGCATTGAATCCCGATGCATCAATTATGGTCTCGCCAAGCGACCATCTGATCTTCAACGAAGATGTATTCAGGAAAGAAATCATCAACGGATTTGAATTTGTCGAAAACCATGATGCCCTGCTCACTTTAGGCATAAAACCTAATCGGCCAGAGACCGGATACGGATATATACAAATAGGTGGGAAATCTGATGTGGATGGCATATCTCAGGTAAAAACTTTTACCGAAAAGCCCGACATTGAAATAGCGCGTATATTCGTGGAAAGTGGAGAATTCTTTTGGAATTCGGGGATATTCCTATGGTCGGCACAAAGCATACTTAAGACACTGCATGAATACGCACCCGACGTGTACTGCAAATTTGAAGCAGGTATCGATAAGTTCGGAACATCAGAGGAAAAAAACTATATAAAAGAAAAATTTGCCGAATGTCCAAACATCTCGATTGACTTCGCAGTAATGGAAAAAGCGCCAAATGTGTATGTTTCTTGCGTAAACTTCGGTTGGAACGACCTTGGAGCATGGGGAGTTTTATATGAATACTCACCAAAAAGCAAAGAGGGCAATGTAACACAAAACTGCAATGCCATGCTATATAATTGCCACAACAACATGATTGCAGTGAAGAACAAAGACAAACTAATTGTCGCTTCAGGGTTGAAAAATTTCATCATTGCCGATTCGGGAGATGTCTTGCTGATATGCCCGCAGAACGAAGAACAACGCATAAAGCAATTTGTCAATGATGTCAAATCTTCTTTTGGCGACAAATACCAATAATATTCATTGGTTATAAATAAGAATCCGCAAAAATAGCAGTTGCACAAATATTATGATGCAACTGCCATTTTTGTATTATTGATGTCCGGTAAAAGCCTATATACCTATATATATTTTTAGGACAATTGAACCTATTACTTGCATCATTGATATTAAGAAACAGTGACAATAAAATAACAATGTGCAGTTTGCACGTTAAATGTATGCAAACTGCACACCCCCTGAATTATATCACGTCGTATTTATTGCATCTTTATAGTGCGGTTTCTCACCTGCCTAAGTATTTGTTGCAATTCAAACACTTTTTCCGGATGACTTGCCGCAACGTTCTCACGCTCCCCTTCCACTGTCATGTCATAAAGTTGTGGTATAGGTGCATTACCAAGTTCAGTATTGGTAGCCTTTAGTATTACACGGCTATCGTCATTTGCTTCTATGTATTTCCAATCCGGTGTGCGTACCGAAAGTGTATTATTGGCAGCGTGTTCTATCACCCACGGGCGACCTGAAGTATTGATTCCGAGCAAATCATCCAAACGGTCGTAACTGTCGAATGCACATCCTTGCGGTATGCGAGCACCCGTAAGTGACGCAAGCGATGCAAGCCAGTCAATCTGCGATACAAGCGCATCCGAAACCATTGGTTTTTGTATTCCGTCCGGCCAATGTACAATTAAAGGAACCCTAGTTCCGCCTTCAAAAGTGCTATATTTGCCGCCACGCAAAGCCCCTGCCGGGGTGTGCCCGTTAAGCAATTCTTCTGCACGGTCTTGATATCCGTCATCGACAACCGGGCCATTATCACTTGACAATATAATCAACGTATTATCGGTAAGGCCCAATTCATCGAGCGTTTGCAAAATGCGACCTACACTCCAGTCGAATTGCATTATAGCCTCCCCTCGCAATCCCATCTTGTTCTTGCCACGGAAGCGTTCATGCGGGAAGCGCGGAACATGAATATCGTTGGTTGCAAAATACATAAAGAAACGTTCATCGTGATGTTGACGCAAATATCTGATGGCATGCTCGGTAATTGAATCAGCAATATTTTCATCTTTCCACAACGCTTTGCCACCACCTTTCATGTAACCAATGCGGCTTATGCCATTCACAATCGACTGATCATGCCCGTGGCTCGGTTTCAAGTTATACAGCAATTCAGGATTTTCTTTTCCTGTAGGTTCCCCGGGGAAATTCTTTTCATAACTTACATATATAGGATCCGCCGGATCATAATTGGCCACTTGCCCGTTCTCGATAAAAACACATGGCACACGGTCGGCAGTAGCAGCCATTATATAGGAATAATCAAATCCAAGATCTCCAAGAGCAGCAGGCAATGGTGCATTCCAATCTTGCTTGCCGGTTTCAGTCCCCAACCCCAAATGCCATTTTCCAAAAGCCGCAGTAGTATATCCGGCACTTTTAAACATATCGGCCATGGTATATTGTCCCGGACGGATTATCATGCCTGCATCCCCCCTTGCAATACCGGTATCATTACGCCTCCAAGCATATTCGCCTGTCAACAATGAATAACGCGACGGTGTACTGGTAGCCGAAGAGGCATATCCGTTAGTAAACCTAATGCCATTATCAGCAAGGCGGTTTACATTGGGTGTCGATACATTACGTGCTCCGTAACATTCAAGGTCTCCATAACCAAGGTCATCGGCGTAAATAAAAATAACATTAGGCAATTGTTGCCGTTCTTCTGACGGCTTGTCGGTTTGCGCATACGACGTACCACACACCATGGCTATTGACAATGCGCCAATCGAAGAATTATTCATGCTAAATTAATGGGTTTAAATTGTTAATGAAAAATGTGTTCAAGCATCAATTTGTACATACAAAGGTACTACATTTCCACACAATCGGCAACAGCAGTGTTAAAAAAGAAAAGCGCACACATCCGTAACGACATATGCGCCTTCTTTTATGCTTTCGCCTATAATCCTACGTCAGAATGCCTTGTGATACAAAGCCTCGATTTCTTCTACCGAAGTAGGACGCGGATTACCACCGGTGCAGACATCATTGAATGCATCTATGGCCAATTGATGCAAATCTTCCTCACGCACACCTATTTCATGCAACTTCTGCGGAATATTTATGCTGAGCGACAAAGCACGGACGGCCTCTATGGCAGCACGCACACCTTCGGCCTCAGTCATGCCTTCGGTATTCACGCCCATAGCTTTCGCAATGTTGATATACTTAGGAGCGGCAGGCGACTCGGCATTATATTCCATAACATAAGGCAACAGTAACGCGTTAGCCAAGCCATGAGGTGTATCATAATGAGCACCAAGAGGGTGAGCCATGGAGTGAACTATACCAAGCCCCACGTTGCTAAATCCCATTCCGGCTATATATTGTGCCTGCGACATGGCTTCGCGGGCAACCGGGTCGTTCCCGTTATCAACGGCTGCTTTCAAGTTGCCTGCAATCATTTCTATGGCTTTCAATTCCATCATATCCGACATTACCCACGCACCCGGAGTTATGTAACTTTCAATGGCGTGAGTCAATGCATCCATACCTGTTGCAGCAGTCAACCCCTTGGGCATAGAATACATCAATTCCGGATCAACGATAGCCACACATGGTATGTCATTCGGGTCAACACACACCATTTTCTTCTTGGCTTCTTCATCTATAATTACATAGTTAATGGTAACTTCGGCTCCGGTTCCGGCTGTTGTCGGCAATGCAAAAGTAGGCACAGCTTTATGACGAGTGTCAGCAACACCTTCAAGCGAACGCACATCGGCAAATTCAGGGTTGTTTGAAACTATTCCGATACCTTTTGCCGTATCAATGGCAGAACCGCCACCAAGTGCGACAATAAAATCAGCACCCGAAGCTTTAAAAGCAGCTACTCCATTTTGGACATTGGCAATCGTAGGATTTGCCTTTACATCGGTATAGACTTCGTAAGGGATGTTATTCTTCTCAAAAACCTCAATTACCTTGTCGGCTACATGAAACTTAACTAAGTCTTTGTCGGTCACAAAAAAAGCTTTCTTGAAACCTCTACGTTTGGCTTCGATTGCAATGCTCTCGCGGCAACCTGCTCCAAAATAAGAGGTTTCGTTCAATATCATTCTATACATGGTTTGTTATTAGTTTTGATTAAACAGTGCCAAATTATAGAAAATATTCCAAACCGCCAAACTTACGTTATGAAAAAAACAAAACGAATTTAACGATTAATTGCAACAAGAGCACAACCCTACTTTCCAGTCACTTATGGTGCCGGTTTGCGAGGAGAATACAGCTCCCACCTTGTAGAGCTTGCGGCTGTCGGCCTCATACGGTCGGGCATAACCTTTTTCCTCTATCTGTTGCAATGCCTCGTCTGCTGTGCCGTCAAGCTTGAATTCAAAGATATAAACATAATCGGGAGTCTCAACTATGCAATCAACCCTGCCCTCGCTCTGCTGCTTCTCGCTGTAAACCGTGTAAACACTCACCAACCGGAATATCAGGTAGAACGTGTAATGAAAATACCTTTCCCGCTCGCGCTCGTTCTCCTTACGACGCATCGTGTATGGAATATCAGACAGAAAAGAGGTAAACAGCTTGCGCATTTGCTCCACTTCTCCACCTTCAAGTGCGTCAACCAAATCCTGAACCCAACTGTTGACACTTTCCCTGCGGGGCTTGAAATAATCCGACGCGACAAGCGAAACAAAGCCTTTCTTTACCTCGTTGTTGGGAAAATCAAGCAGGAATGTCCTGCGCCTTGGCTTGTAGTCCTTGATGGTAAGATAACCGCTTTGGTAAATCATCGGCAACGGCTTCTCTACCGTAGCCTTGTAATCTATGAATTCCTGCGGGTCGTAATATCGGCCCGTCAGCTCATCAAGGTTCTCGTCGGTATGCGACAACAACCTTATCAGGTAAGACGGCGTGCCGCTGCTGAACCAGTAATCACGTATCACAAGCGAGGCAAAGGCATTCAACAAACTGAACGGGTTGTAAACATCGGTCATGTTTTCACTAAAGTGGTAACCGTCGTATTGGCGTTTCAATACCTCCCTCATTTCTTCGACGGTGATGCGTTGGCGTAATGCCATCTCACCTATCGGCTCCGAAAAATAATGCTCCAGTTCTTCCTGTGTGATGCCGCACAAAGCCTCGTAACGGGGATCCATGCTGATATCGGCCGGCTGGTTGAAGCCGCTGAAAACGCTGACTTGGGAAAACTTGGTAACTCCCGTAAGCAACACAAACTGCAAGTCGCTGTCTGCAGCCTTGAACACAGAATAGAATCCTTTCAATATCTCTCGGTTCCGGTCTTCGAGCATACGCTCCTGCCCGGCTACAATCTCCTTTATGTCGGTGTCAAGAACATCGAGTATCGGTTTGTCATATTCGTCTATGAGCACAACACAACGCCTGCCGCTGCGCTCATGCGCCCGTTGCAGAACGTAGGCGAAACGGGAACCCAAGCTCTTGGCTTCAACCTTTCTCCCATATTCCTTTTCCCATGAAACTATCGACTCATCGATTTTTGCCTCCAGCACACCCGGAACAGTAAAATCTTCCCCGTTGAAATCGAAATGAAATACCGGGTATTCCCGCCACTCGGTTTCAAGCGAATCGATGGCAAGACCACGGAACAGTTCCTTGCGCCCGAGGAAATAGTTCTTCAACGTGGACACAAGCAGGCTCTTCCCAAAACGCCGCGGGCGGCTCAAGAAATATATCGTTCCGTCATGCACCAGGTTATATATCAACGCCGTCTTGTCAACATACACATAACCGTCGCCGATTATTTTCTCAAAGCTCTGTATGCCTATGGGATATTTCATCTATTCTATGTTTTAATACATCATTTTCCACAAATATACTGATTAATTCCCGATTTTCAAGCATACCACCGCACAAAACCAACCCTCAGCCACACAAACAAATTATACATGGAATTATAAGCCAGTTTAAATTTTCCAATTTTATAGTTATCTTTGTCACTAAAGTTAGTTTGCCAAATAATAAAGCCATACAGAATTTACCCTCTATAAACCTATGTCAATATGGAACAGACTCATAGAAATCTTAAACGCCGAAGATAAAAACAATATCCTCGACAGCAAAATGTCTGTTTCAAATATGCCACATTATGTAATAATCGATGTGGAAATCGGCATAACAGACCATAAAATCCATGATATTGGAGCTCTCCGCGATGATGGTGCAGTTTTTCATAATGCCTCAAAAAAAGATTTTTTTGAATTTATCGACAAAGCAGATTATATATGCGGGCACAACATCATTCACCATGATGCCAAGTATCTGTTCACTGACAAAATAGTCCACCAACATTTAGTCGATACTCTCTATGTTTCACCCTTACTGTTTCCCGAGCATCCTTACCACAAGCTTGTCAAAGACGATAAGCTTATAAATGACCAAATAAACAATCCTGTAAACGACTGTGAAAAAGCAAGAGACCTATTGTTGGATGAAATTGCTCAATGGAATTCGTTGCCCGAAGAAAAACGCCAAATATTTGCATCCTTATTAAATGGCATAAAAGAATTTGAAGGATTTCTCGGTATAGTCAAAGCCAAACATATCACAAAAGGATTAACCGAGCAAATAAGGAATTTTTACAACGGGAAGATATGCCAAAATGCAGATATCGACATGATTATCAACCGATATCCTTGCGAATTGGCATACGCATTGGCACTTATCGACACTACCGATTACCGCTCAATTACTCCCGGATGGATACTTCATAATTATCCTGACGTAGAATATGTGATTAAATTACTACGTCACACTATTTGCAAAAACAAATGCATTTACTGTAATACCAAACTTGACGTCCACCATAATTTAAAAATATTCTTCGGATATAACCAATTCCGCACGTATGAAGGCGAACCTCTCCAAGAGCAGGCGACACGTGCTGCCGTAGAAGGCAAATCTTTATTGGCAATATTCCCTACCGGCGGCGGCAAATCTCTCACATTCCAATTGCCGGCCCTTATGGAAGGCCGCAGCGTGCATGGACTCACTGTTGTAATTTCGCCATTACAATCGTTGATGAAAGACCAGGTGGACAACCTCACCAATAGAGGGATAACCGATGCAGTAACCATTAACGGAATGCTAGACCCCATAACAAGAGCTTTATCTATACAACGGGTACAAGACGGAGAAGCCTCTCTTTTATACATATCACCCGAAATGCTTCGTTCAAAAACCATCGAAAGAATCTTGATGGCACGCCTGGTAACAAGATTTGTAATCGACGAAGCCCATTGTTTTTCTTCTTGGGGTCAAGATTTCAGAGTCGATTACCTTTACATAGGTAAATTTATCAATGAATATCAACAAAAGAAAAAATGCAAGAAGCCTATACCTATATCATGTTTTACTGCCACCGCAAAACAAAAAGTCATACAAGACATATGCGATTATTTCAAAAAAACATTGAACCTCGACTTGGAATTATTTGCCTCTACAGCCTCAAGAACCAATTTGCGCTATTCGGTCATATATGCAGAGACCGATGATGATAAATATTCAAACCTGAGAGGTATTATTGCAGAAGCCAATTGTCCGACTATAGTTTACGTATCACGCACAAAACGCACAATAGAACTTGCAACCAAATTAACTCGCGACGGTTTTAAAGCATTACCTTTCAACGGACAAATGGACTCAGACAAAAAAATTGCCAATCAAGATGAATTCATGAATGACAATGTTCAAATAATCGTAGCAACTTCAGCTTTTGGGATGGGTGTTGACAAAAAAGATGTCGGCCTTGTTGTGCATTACGATATTTCAGATTCGTTGGAAAATTATGTCCAGGAAGCAGGCCGGGCAGGTCGCGATCCAAACCTTAATGCCCGCTGCTATGTGCTTTACAATGACAATGACCTAGATAAACACTTCATACTCCTCAATCAAACCAAACTAAGCATCAGTGAAATACAGCAGGTGTGGAAAGCTGTAAAAGACCTCACACGGCAACGCATGAATGTCAGTTGCTCAGCACTTGAAATTGCCCGACAAGCCGGTTGGGACGATTCAGTATATGACATCGAAACTCGGGTACGAACGGCTTTGGCTGCATTGGAACAGAGCGGATATCTTATAAGGGGCAACAATGTACCTCATGTATATGCCACCGGCATAACCGTCAGAAATTTAGACGAAGCACGAAAGCGCATTTCCACATCACTATTATTTAGTAACGAAGAAACAGAAAATGCTGTCAGAATCATAAAATCGCTTATTTCACAAAAATATATCGCAAAAGCTCAAAGCCCTGATTCCGAAGCTGAATCTCGAATTGACTACTTGGCCGATATATTAGGTTTAAATAAATATGAAATCATATCGGCTGTAGAACGTATGAGACAAGAAGGAATATTGGCCGACAGCAAAGATATATCAGCCTATTTATTGGATTCAGGTGACTCGGAACGAAAATCACAAGTTCTGCTTGAACGATTTGCCAAACTTGAACAATACATTCTAGACCAAATTTCCGACAAACCTTTATTGACATCATATAAGCAACTGAATGATGGTGCAATAAACGACGGAATAAGTACATCAAAAGAGAAAGACATCCGTACTCTGCTTTATTTCCTCACTGTAAAGGGATATACATACAAAAAAGAAGATACCGACCATAATATGGCACTTTGCCGCCAAACAGATCTTGAAACAACAATCAATCGTTTCGAAAAACGATTGGAAATAAGTCGTTTCGCCATAGAGTGGCTATACAAACTTGTCGCCGATGCAGAAAATGTAAATGAACAAAATAAATCAGCGGTCCGGTTTTCGGTTGTGGAACTATTAAACAATCTAAAATCAAGTCCACATATGCTCTTTAGCCAACTCGATAACTTACAACTGGAAGACGTGGAAGAAGCCCTCTTATACCTGTCAAAAATCGGTGCACTTAAACTTGAAGGTGGATTTCTCGTCCTATATAACGCAATGAATATCGAAAGGCTGAAAGACAACAAATCACGATACAAAATCGATGACTACCGAACACTTAACGAATTTTACAAGCAAAAAATCCAACAAGTACATATTGTTGGAGAATATGCCAATTTAATGGTGAAAGATTACGGCGCAGCTTTACGTTATGTCAAAGATTACTTCCAAATGGACTATAAAAAGTTCATCGCAAAATATTTCAAAGGAGAAAGAATTAGCGAAATACAACGCAACCTCACTCCTGAAAAATATAAACAACTCTTTGGGCAGCTATCTGAACGTCAAATGGAAATTATTTCCGACAAAAATTCTCGTTGCATTGTCGTTGCAGCCGGACCTGGCAGCGGGAAAACTAGAGTTCTAGTCCATAAACTTGCCTCTCTGCTACTCCTTGAAGATGTAAAGCACGAACAACTTCTAATGCTGACATTCTCAAGAGCCGCCGCCACCGAATTTAAACAACGACTGATGGAACTCATTGGTAACGCTGCTCACTTTGTCGAAATAAAAACATTTCACTCATATTGTTTCGACCTTTTGGGTAGAATAGGAAATCTTGAAGATGCAAAGAATGTAGTTGCAAGAGCTGCCGAAATGATAAACAACGGTGAGGTTGAACCAAATAAAATACGCAAAACGGTACTTGTCATTGACGAGGCACAAGACATGAGTTCAGAAGAACATTCTCTTGTCAAAGCCTTGATGAATAGCAACGAAGATATGCGTGTGATAGCCGTGGGCGATGACGACCAAAACATCTATGAATTCCGTGGATCAAATTCAGGGTATATGTTCCAATTGTCACAAGAACAAGGAAGCAGGTTTATTGAAATGACCGAAAATTATCGCAGTGCTCGCCATTTGGTAAATTTTGCCAATGAATTTGCAAAAAACATTGGCAATAGAATGAAATGCACTCCTATTATTTCAATGAGAGATGAAGATGGTACAGTAGAGGTAACATACCACCAATCAAAGTATATGTACCAACCGCTTGTTGAAGATTTAATACAACACTGTGGGAAAAATAGCTCTTGCGTACTAACACAAACTAATGAAGAGGCTGTAATAACAATAGCTTTGCTGAAAAGGAATGGCATAAACTGCAAACTTATACAATCAATGGACGGATTTCGCTTTTGGAACCTGGCGGAAATCAGATATTTATTATCATATATAGACAAACGATTAAATACTCCTGTAATTCCCAACGAATTATGGGAAAATGCAAAATATGCTACTTTTGCGACTTATGAAAGAAGCCAAAGCCTGCCATATGTAAGACAATGTATCAAATTATTTGAGAAGACCAACAAATCAATATACATCAGCGATTTAAAAGAGTTTGTGTTTGAATCGTCAATAGAAGATTTCTGCGACATATCAAATGCAAATATCGTGGTATCTACCATTCACAAGGCAAAAGGGCGGGAATTTGACAATGTTTATATGCTTGTATCCGACAATTATGCCCAAGACTCCAAGCTCATGCGACGATATTATGTAGGCATGACACGTGCAAAAAATAGGTTGTCGATACACACAAATTGCAAATGCTTCAATCATTCATACACCGACCGTTACATTATCGATCAACACTCATATCCCATGCCCGAAGAAATCGTCCTGCAACTTTCTCACAAGGATGTATATTTGGGGTTCTTCAAAGGGCTAAAACGAGATATCTTGGCATTACGAAGTGGTGAACCGCTAAATTACAAAAATCACTTTT
The DNA here is from genome assembly GCA_949289215.1 of uncultured Bacteroidales bacterium. Classification (GTDB taxonomy): domain Bacteria; phylum Bacteroidota; class Bacteroidia; order Bacteroidales; family Muribaculaceae; genus Avimuribaculum. The sequence continues at coordinate 92,012 of CASENC010000007.1, forward strand.
TATACAATACATCGACAAACAAACCAGTAGCAAAATTATCACAAAAAATGCAAACCTCTTTAGCTGAATGGGAAATGCGCGGATATAAGGTAAAATCAGCTTCAGTTCGATTCATTGTAGCATGGAAACCAAAGGATGCTCCCAAAGAAGAATCCGAAACTGCTGTACTTTTAGCAGATTTGGTCCTTTCTCTATAACAAAAATAAAATTCTGAATTTGCAACAAACGCAAGCTCAGAAAGGCATAATAAATACGCTCATATACGGGCATTTTCAATAGATTTCTGTAATTTTGCACCGAATTAATCAATCATTAACCATGCAACAAAAGGCAAACCATTCGACAAAAATAGGCTTGGTAGCCCGACAATACATCTTTCCATTTGTTTTGATAACCATGCTTTTCTTCCTGTGGGGAGGTGCACGTGCCGTAATGGACGTGCTTAACAAGCATTTCCAACTCACCATGGACGTGTCGAAAACCCATTCGGCCCTTATGCAAGCCGTGGTATATGGAGCATATTTCCTGATGGCACTGCCTGCCGGACTGATGATACGCCGCCTGGGCACCCGTATCGGTGTAATTATCGGGCTGCTGCTATTCGGCGGAGGCTCATTGCTTTTTCTGCCCATAAGCGACAATGTCGTCTTTGAATATGTCTTATTGCCTCTGTTCATCATAGGATGCGGACTGGTCATTCTTGAAACCGCTGCCAATCCCTATGTTACGCTGCTCGGCGATCCTCGCACTTCGGCAGGAAGGCTCAATTTGGCACAGTCGTTCAACGGGCTTGGAAGCATATTGGGAGTGCTGCTCGGCGGCCAATTCTTCTTTGCCGAACGCGGCGGTGAAGTTGCCGACATTGCTGTTCCTTATTCCATTATCGGCATCATAGTGCTGATAGTCGCCATTTGCTTCACCAGGATAAAATTACCCGAACTGGTGACTGCCGAAAACGATGCCAACCACGGGCAGGCCGTGCGCACGAAACTGGGCGGATACTTTTTCTTCGGCTTCGCCGCTCTTATATGTTACGAGATTTCAGAGATATCAATCAATACATTTTTCATCAACTACATGACCGATGACGGCTTCCTCACCCCCAACACGGCATCGTTGCTGTTGTCGATAGGCGGTTTAGGGCTGTTCATGGTGGGACGGTTTACCGGCAGCGCACTGATGAGCCGTGTACGTTCCGAAAAGATATTGCTCATTTGCGCCATCGGCACTGTAGCCATGATGCTGCTTACCGTTTCTCCTCTCGGGGTGGTATCGAAGTGTGCCGTCATCGTGTGTTATGTGTTTGAAAGCATCATGTTCCCTACGATTTTCGCGCTGGCAATTTCCCGGCTTGGCAACCTCACCGAGCGGGCTTCGTCGATACTTATGATGAGTGTCGTTGGCGGAGCCATAGGCCCGTTGGCTATGGGATGGGTGGGAGATAATTTTTCCATCACGGCCGCATTTGCAGTTCCTCTCGCAGGCTTTATCGTCGTACTTGCATTTGCCTGGCATTCATTCCTTAAATCAAAACATCAACTGGCATGAAAATACTGCTCATAACCGTGGGGAAGACCACCACAAAATTCCTCTCGGAAGGTATTGCAGAATATTGCAAACGCATATCGCGCTATTTGCCTTTTGAAATAAAATGCGTGAGCGATGCAAAAAACACACGCAACCTGAGTGAAATTCAACAAAAACAAAAAGAAGGGAACTTGATACTAGCCTCAATTGCACCCCAAGATTATGTAGTACTGCTTGACGAACACGGCAAAGAGTTCACATCCCGGGAATTTGCCGCATACATCGAGCGTAAAATGCAGACGGTTCCCAAGCAGTTGATATTCGTCATAGGCGGTCCATACGGTTTCTCTGAAGAAGTTGTTGCCCGGTCAAACGAGAAGATTTCATTATCGAAAATGACATTTTCGCATGAAATGGTACGAATGTTCTTCACAGAACAATTATATCGAGCCATGACTATAATCAACAACGAGCCATATCACCACGATTAACCCTCGACATACATCAATTCCCTGATAACCATATCGGCAAGCATCACACCACGACGGCTTAGGCGATATATCTCGCCCGTACGTTCCATCAAGCCGATTTTAATAAAACGCTCTGCCACTGTGATAAAATGGCTGTAATATGGTTCACCATATTCGAACCTAATCAATGAAACATCAATACCGCTACTTGTACGCAGCCTCAGCATAATTTCCTCGTCATACTTCTCGCCAATGCACTCTTCCTCGGCAACAGTCGCCGTTTTGCCATCACCGATAAGCGATATATATGATTTTATATTATCAGGATTATAACACCTTATGCCATGTATATAGCTATGAGCCGAAGCCCCAATGCCCAAATATGCAGTTTTATTCCAATAATTTGAATTGTGCCTGGAATAACACCCGGGCAGAGCGAAATTAGATATTTCATAATGCTCATAGCCGTTGTCAGCAAGAGTTTCCACCATTGATTCATACATTTTTACACATATGGCATCGTCAACCTCCCTGATTTCATCATTGTCCAACATTCGGCTCAAGCGAGTTCCCTCCTCATAACTTAAATTATAACACGAGAGATGCTTCGGCCTCAATCGCATAGCCATATCAAGCGACTGCCGCCACGTCGGCATGGTTTGCCCGGGAATACCATATATTAAATCGATGCTCACATTGTCTATACCACAGTCTGTTATCGTCTCATAAGCACGTAATGCTTGCTCAGCATTATGCCGACGGTTAAGGAATTCCAATTCGCTATCGACAAAACTCTGCACACCCATGCTGACACGGTTTATGCCCGACCGACGGTACTCGCCTATCACAACTGCCGACACATCGTCGGGGTTGACTTCTATAGTAAATTCTTCAACACTGCTTAAATCGAAACTGTTATCCAATTCGCCAATGATGCGCTGCAACTGCCCTGTCGGCAAAAGCGATGGCGTGCCTCCACCGATATACACCGTCCGTACCGTCTCGCCTTGCAATTCGCCACACCTCAAGTCCATCTCGCGGCACAGTGCCTCCACGTAACTTTCCACAACACCAGGCTTCGCAGCCACCGAGTAGAAATCACAATATATGCACTTCCTTTTACAAAAAGGTATATGAATGTATATTCCGGCCATAAATATAAAAAAATTGCCCGTTTTTTTCATCGGGCAATTTTATCAATTATTTCTTTAATTCTCCTTCCATTATTGCCATATCTTCGCGCAGCTGCTTTTCCAGTGCCATACGCTGCTCGATTGTACTACAAGCATACAATACTGTGGCATGATTGCGCGACAACCGCACCCCTATATTAGTCGATGACATGGGTGTATATTTCTTTGCAAGGTACATTACCACCTGCCTTGCATCCGAAATCTCACGTTTACGCGATTTGCTATACAATAAATCGCTGTTTATGTTATAATAATTGCAAACAGTTTCGGCAATGAGGTCGAAAGTCACCTGGCGCTTCGACACTTTCACGGCATTTGCCATAACGGCACGAGCCAAGTCCATCGATATTTCCTGGTTCAACATGGTGGCATGAGCAAGCAGCGACACCACTATGCCTTCAAGCTCCCTGATGCTGTCGGTTACGTTGGCTGCAATGTAATCAAGTATGTCATCGGCAATCGACAACCCGTCCTGACGTGCACGCATGGCAAGCACTTCACGGCGCAATTCATAGTCGGGGGCACCGAGCTCCACGGTCATACCCCACTTGAAACGGGAAATCAACCGTGGCACCATTCCGTCCATATCCACCGGGCGACAATCGCTCGACATTATCAATTGCTTTTGGTTTTGATGCAAGTGATTAAATATGTGGAAGAATGTATTCTGTGTGGCAGTCTTCCCCGCAAGATCCTGAATATCATCAATTATAAGCACATCGATGCTTTGATAAAAATTGATGAATTCGTTGACCTTATTGTTACGCACCGCCGTGGTATATTGGTTTTCAAATACCCTCGCAGTGATATACAACACGCGGCTGCGCGGATTTACCTCCTTGAAACGAATACCTATGGCTTCGATCAAATGCGTCTTACCTACGCCTGTCGGGCCGAACACAAACAACGGGTTGAACGTCTTGCAATGAGGGTCATTGGCTATCGCTTTACCAATGCTCACTGCAAGTTTATTGCTCATGCTGTCACAATAGTTGCCAAAAGTATATTTCGGGTTCAATTGGGGATCAATGTCACCGTAATCCACTTTATTAAATGGATTACCCACTTGCTGTTGCGACTGTTCAAGGCGGTTCTTGATTACAGGGCTCTCCTTGGGACTTTCAAGCGACACTTGAGATCCGGGATCCTTGTTTACTACATTAAAATTAAACGTAACTTTGAAATCCGGACCAAACACGCGTTCAAACGCCTTGCTCATCAAGGAGTAAAACTTGCTTTCTATTTGCTCTGCAAAAAACAAAGACGGCACATGGAGTAAAATACGATTATTCTCAAACCCCTGGTATTCCAAAGGTTCAAACCATGCGCGATAATGTTCGGGCGACACATTATCTTGGAAAAGTTTCAGGCACTTTTCCCATCTTGTATCTTGCTGTGCGTTCATCACAATGTTGCTATGATTATAGTTTTTCGACTACAAAATTTCACAAAAAATTCGACATAAAAAAATTGTTACTTTCTTGTTATTTTAGATATTGTTATAACATATCTGAAACACAAGCGATTGAACAAGCACCGTTTTTATGGTTACACTTTTGTCGCTTTCTTTTTGCCAATGCCTTATATCTCAATGTGCTACAACACAAATCTCGGTCAATCACACACACCCATCCCGTTCTGCATATACGCTAAAAACCACCTAACTATTAATCTTGTGCAACATTTATACAAGGTGGGGCTTATTTAGAATAATTCCAAATAAGCCCCATTCTGCACCATTTAGACCATATATCAAAATACTTTTATGGTCACATATCGCTTGGGATTTTTCTTTATATCTATAAAGAGCGAATCAAGGCTCATAACTGCACCGTCAAGATGGTCATAAAGACCTCGTTCGTTCAGCAACAATCCAAGGCTCGACTCGGTACTGTTTAACTTTGCTGTCATTTCATTCAACTGCGATACAGTTGCATTGATATTAGTAACCGTTGAATCAATAGGCATATCGCTCAATTTTGCCGACAGCCCGGTCAGGTTGCCCGATATACTGTCAAGGTTTGCGGTAACACCTTCCACATTGCCCATTATAGCCGGCAACATTTGCGACAATTCCCGGCTGCTTGCTTCCAAGTTAGCCGTTATTTCATCTATCCGTCCAACCGATTGCTGTAATGCCGGATTATTGACAACGGCATTCAACCCCGTGAGTATGCTGTCCACCTTTGGCAACAATTCAGCCACACTTGGCAACAGCTCTCCACCCACTTTGTCCATCATCCCGATGGCATTTTCTCCGGGTATTTTGCCACCTACTTCATAATAAGTGTCACTCTGTGCCAGTTCGAGTTGTATTTGTGCGGTTCCGAGCAAGTCGGTTGCAAGTACGGCTTTCGACCCCGTAGGTATGCGCAAGTCTTTCTCAAGCCCGAGCAGGACCACAAGCGCACCGGTATTGTAATCATAATTTATTTCTCTCACCAATCCTATCTGATAACCATTGATGGTAACAGGAGCCGAGTCGGTAAGCCCGTTCACATTATCAAATTCCACATAGTAGAAATTTGCCGGTTTGAACAAATTCACACCTTTTAAATACTCTATACCCCAAAACAGGACAGCCAGACTTACTATGACAGCAATGGCTATTTTTACCTCTTTTGAAAAAAATTTCTTCATATATTCTTCTAATTACTCAAGTTTTCCGTCTTTATATTTCACAATAAAGGCATCTTTAAATTTACGCTTTACGCTGCGCAATATCTTTGTGGCCTCGTCGAAATCGGCAGTCGAGCCATATGTGTACTTATATATACGCCCGTCCTTATACCGCTCCACTCCTTTGAGGCCTTTAAACTCACCGGAGTTTGCCGGCAACTTGGAACGTCCCGCCAATATTTGTATCTTATATACCACTTCATCTTTTTTTACCGTGGTGGCCTTTGCTTTTTCGGGCTTTTTTTCAGGTTCAAACTGTCCGGCCTTTGCAGCATGACTACCCTTCCGATACTCTACAAGGGCGTTATACAACGATTCGGCCAATTCTTCTTGCCCTTCTTCCGATGCCATGAATTTTTCCTGCGTAGGATTGCATATGAAATCAAGTTCCACAAGCACCGATGGCATGGCAGTTTCCCTTATCACCAAGAAACCGGCCTGCCGCACCCCGCGGTCAACGCGCCCAGCCGTAGCCACAAATTCCTTCTGCAACGCCGAGGCAAAATTCACGCTTTGCTCCAAATAATGGTTCTGGTATATTTCATTTATTATATATGATTCTGCCGAATTAGGATCAAAGCCCTTATAAGTGGTGGTGTAATCCTCTTCAAGCGAAATCACCGAGTTTTCGCGCATAGCCACCTCAAGATTGTCTTCGGTGCGATGCAACCCCAAAGTGTAAGTCGCCGTTCCTTTTATGGTTTTGCGGTTCTTATTCCTTTTATCCAGTGAATTGGTGTGTATCGACACAAACAAATCCCCCTTGGCGGCATTCGCTATGTTGGCACGCTCTTGCAGGGGAACAAATTTATCACGCCTGCGCGTATATACCACCTCGGCATCTTTCATTCGTTCCTCCACAAGTTCTCCGAATTTCAGGGCCACTTCAAGGTTGATATTCTTCTCATAATTATTCACACCGGGTGCGCCCACATCTTTTCCACCGTGACCGGGGTCAATAACTAATACAAAATTGTCGTCTTCGGCCATACACGGGAAAAAAAACACACACAATATGATAAATAAAGCAAATTTGCTCATATCGAAATTTCGGTAAAATCAGTTGCAAAAATAACAAAATCATGGCAAAAGACCTGCCGACCACAACAGAAAATTCCGGCTAATTCTTTTTTTTGCTAAAGAAAAGGAAAAATGTAACTAATATGGATTGACATATACCATTTTTTACTAAATTTGTGTGCATGATGTTTTCGTAAGTTTAACAACAAAATCCCACAAAGCAACATTATGGACATTTTCACCAAAAATCACAAGATATATGGCTTAATAGGCTATCCGCTCGGGCACTCGTTCTCAAAAAGCTATTTCAACCAAAAATTCCAATCAGAAGGAATTGATGCCGAATATGTGAATTTTGAAATCGCTGATATTAAGTTGCTGATGGAAATAATCAGCGAAACGCCCAACTTGAGTGGGCTTAATGTAACTATTCCTTACAAAGAACAAGTAATTCCGTTGCTCGATGAGATTGACGAAGACGCACAAAAAATCGGGGCCGTGAATGTAATAAAAATAATACGTGGACGGCAAGGGTTGAAACTGAAAGGTTATAATTCCGACGTAATAGGTTTTTGCGACTCGATAAGGGAATTCATCTCACCTGCTCGCAACAAAGCACTTATACTTGGTACCGGCGGTGCTGCCAAGGCTGTCTGCTATGGATTACAAAAAATGGGAATAGCCACACAACTTGTTTCAAGGCATAAAAATGCCAAAACACTGACATACGAAGAGCTCACCAAGGCCGACATCACCAACCACAAAATCATAGTGAACACAACCCCGTTGGGAATGTACCCACATACCGAAAATTGCCCCGACATCCCATACCGTTTCCTCACTAAAGATCATGTGTGCTACGACCTGTTATACAACCCCGATGAAACACTGTTCATGAAAAATGCCAAGCAACAAGGTGCCACTGTAAAAAATGGGCTCGAAATGCTGCTGCTCCAAGCTTTCGTGTCATATGAAATTTGGAACAACGACAATTGGCATTCAAATCTGTAACCGGCATCGACATTTACCATGCTCGCCAAGGCTCCTTTATTAAGGATTGTAATTCCATTTATTGCCGGAATTATATTGGCAGGCATCCTGGAAATCAACCTCGTCCCGGCTATCATCTTGTTGGCAACCATTACCTGCGCAATATACACAACACGTGTACTATCGCGCCGCAATCCCCTTTGGGCACTGAAGTCCATACCAATTTCAGGCGGAATGGTCATGCTGCTGTGGATATGCATGGGATGGTTTATTGGTTCCATTGCCAAGCCTGAACGGCTTAATTTGCAATCAATCAATGGAGAAACAATAATAGTTCGCATCGACGCCGTCTCGGCTAAAAATTTTTCCACTGCCATTGAAGCCACCATATTATCATGCCCTGAGAAACGCCGCACCTTGCCCCACAAGGTGCCTGTCGCCATTACAATACGTGCCAACGACTACCTGCTGCGCGAAGGAGACTTGATTTCATTCAAGGCCGATTTACGCCAAATCCATTCACTCGGCAACCCCGACGAATTCGATTATGCCGGATATATGTACAACAAGGGCTTTATATATTCCCAATTGCTTGAAGCGGGCAGTTATGACAAAATAGGAACCGACAACAATATTTTCACTTATTCACGTCGCATCCAACGCCACATATCCAATTGCATTATCAATTCAAAAATGCGCCCCGAAACACAACGTTTCCTGTGCACTATACTGCTTGGCAATTCAGCTTATATGGAACCCGAGACACGCTCACGATTCTCACAGGCAGGCATTTCTCACATATTGGCTCTCAGCGGCTTGCATATAAGCATTATCGCAGGTATTATTTTCATTCTGCTTAAACCGTTATGCTACATTGGTTTGCGGAAATTGAGAATTATCATCACCATTCCCATTATCATCGCCTACCTGTTCGTCACCGGAATGATGCCATCGGCAACACGGTCGGTGATAATGATGCTGTTTGTGCTTATGGCAAATCTTATGCACAGGCGCAACAGCAGCCTCAATGCTCTGCTGGCCGCTGCACTTTTCATACTCGCAGCCACACCGAATTCTATTTATGACGTTGGATTTCAACTGAGTTTTGCAGCAGTTCTTTCCATTTTGCTTTTTTATGACAAGTTTGTCACCGTCTCCCCTCGCAAGAAAACATTATATTACTGGGTTTCATCACTCACACTCACTACGGTTGCAACACTTGGGACTACAATAATTTCGGCTTACTATTTCCACACCATACCTGTGCTTTCCATTATATCCAACATGATAATACTGCCCGCATTACCTTTCTACCTGTGTTTTGCATTATTCCACACGGCATTGTTATGTATGAACATCGAGATACCGGAATTCTCAACTATTCTCGATTTTGCAACCTCGGCAATCGACTGGATTGCCTCAAGCATAAGCCGACTGCCATTTGCTGCCATGACAAACGTACACATATCAGCCACCGTGTTATTGCTATTCATTATATTATATATAGCACTGGCATTGTGGATATACAATAAAAAATTCCGCTACGCAATAGCATCACTCGCCATCACACTTGCCATTGCCGTAACCTGCATAATTGAGTACTGTATGACACCGCAATCCGGGATTGTCATACAGAACAATTTTACTTCTACGCCAATCATCTGCTTCGACAATGGCATGTGCAATGTGTGGTGCGCCGACACCGACATCGACTTAAATCAATTTTGCCGCAACAATGCTGGTTTCATTTCACGATATAATCTCACTGAGATAACCTCAATCGACACTTCATACACCGGCAATACCCAGTTCATCGACCCACCATTTGCATTCCTTGGCGGATACCGCATTGCCGCAATCTCAGAAACAGCTTGGAGGCACCTGCGCGCCATTCCTCCCATCGAAATTGACTATATGGTGATAACATCATCATATTACGGACGCATTACCGACCTGCTTGACACATTTTCGCCTCGGAAAATCGTGCTGTCGGGAGCCATATATGAAGACAAGATGCTCGAATTAAAAAAAGAGACGGATACGCTGGGCATACCCGTCAAATTTCTTCGCACCGATGGTGCTGTTTTCGTTACCGAACATTAGCGGCCGACTTCATTTCGTGAACCTTCTTAACTTCCATGAAAAGCCGCGTGGCAAACACAAAGTTGTCTAATGCCTCGTTTCCGCTGCTGTAAATCTCATCTTTAGTGCCTACCCAGCCACAACGCCCCTTGTTGACAAACAGAATGTTTTCTCCAATACCGAGCACCGAGTTCATGTCATGCGTGTTGATAATAGTGGTTATGCCATATTCGTGGGTTATGTCGCTAAGCAATTCATCGATAAGTATCGAAGTTTTCGGGTCAAGCCCCGAGTTCGGCTCATCACAAAACAGGTATTTCGGATTCAGTGCTATGGCTCGTGCAATGGCCACACGCTTCTGCATACCGCCACTCAATTCCGACGGATACTTGTGGTTGGCGTCTTTCAAGTTTACGCGCTCTATGCAAAATTCAGCCCTTTCTTTCATTTCGGCTGCGGTCATCGTCGAGAACATAGTCAACGGGAACATCACATTCCCGAGTACGGTCTCCGAGTCAAACAGAGCCGAACCCTGAAACAGCATCCCAATCTCTTTTCGCAATTCCTTTTTTTGCTTCAAATCCATTCTCAGCAGGTCACGACCATCATACAGTATCTCGCCCGACTCGGGGGTCACAAGCCCCACCATGCTTTTCATAAGCACGGTTTTACCCGAACCGCTCAAGCCTATTATCAAATTGGTCTTCCCGTCATAGAACGACGCACTTATCCCACTCAGCACCTGCTTGTCTTCAAACGACTTGTTTATATTCTTTACTTCAATCATGATTATTGCAACATAATTTGAGTAAGCACCACATCAAGCAAAAGTATAAAGATACTGCTTGTTACCACTGCATTTGTGCTTGCCTTGCCCACTTCAAGAGCACCACCTTTCACGTAATATCCGAAAAACGATGCCACACTGCTTATGACAAATGCAAAAAACAGCGATTTAATCAGCGCATACCACACATACCATTCATTAAACGACGTCTGGATACCATATATATAAGTCGATAACGGCACCACATCCGAGACTATGCACACAAGGTAACCACCGCCAAGGCTTGTAGCCATACTGAAAATCACCAATACACAAATAAACGTCATCATCGCGGCAATCTTCGGCAACACAAGGAAATTGGCTGAGTTCACGCCCATTATCTCAAGCGCATCGATTTGCTCTGTCACCCTCATTGTTCCTATCTCCGATGCTATGTTTGACCCTACTTTACCTGCAAGAATCAAGCAAAGTATCGACGAGGTGAATTCAAGCAAAATTATTTCGCGTGTTGCATATCCCACCGTATAACGCGGCATAAGCGGCGATGTTGCATTAAGTTTCATCTGTATGGTACACACCACGCCGATGAATATCGAAATTATTATTACCAACGGTATCGAGTCGATACCAAGCTTATTGATTTCTGCTATATATCGTTTGAAAAATACTTTCCACTTGTCGGGAGTGGAAAACACCCTCCATATAAACAGGCAATATGCCCCAAAAGTGTGTAATGCTGTCCGTAAAAACATAAATCTGTCTTATTTTCGGTGCAAAATTAATAATTTTAGTCTTATCGGTCGCAGCATAACCCGCTTTTTGCCGCACTATGTGCCTTTTGGAACAAAATAACGGAAGTAATTCACTTAAAAAGACATTATATACCAAACTTAACACCTGTTTTTTTATTCTATCAATAGTTTAAATTCCTATCTTTGTGGTCATAGACAATAAATATACAATACAATATTATTAACTGTTTCAATATGAATAATTTTATTAAGCACTTTGGGACTGCTATGGCCATCGGTGCCATCGCATTCCTGCAAAGTTGTTCGGGGCACAGTTATGAAACTGTTCCCGGCGACCCGTTAAACACACGTATTTATACACTCGACAACGGTCTGAAAGTGTACATGACCGTCAATAAAGACGAGCCGCGCGTACAGACGTATATTGCCGTGCGTGTGGGAGGAAAGAACGACCCGGCCGAAACCACCGGACTTGCTCACTACTTCGAGCATCTCATGTTCAAGGGTACCACACACTTCGGCACACAGAATTATGAAGCCGAGAAACCGTTGCTCGACCAAATCGAGAAACAATTTGAAATATATCGTACAACCACCGACAGCCTGCAACGCCGGACGATATACGCCACTATCGACAGCCTGTCGCAAGAAGCATCGAAATATGCCATTCCAAACGAATACGACAAGCTTATGTCGGCTATCGGCGCCACAGGTACCAATGCCTACACAAGTTACGACGTGACTTGCTACACCGAGAACATTCCAAGCAACGAGATTGACAACTGGGCAAAAATCCAGGCCGACAGGTTCAAGAATTGCGTAATCCGCGGTTTCCACACCGAGCTCGAAACGGTATATGAAGAATATAATATGTCGCTCACCAACGATATGCGCAAAGTAATCGAAGGCACATTCAATTCATTGTTCCCCCACCACCCTTATGGCACACAAACCATACTCGGCACACAAGAACACTTGAAAAATCCGTCGATTACCAATATCAAGAATTACTACAAGCAATGGTATGTGCCCAATAACATGGCAATATGCCTTTCGGGCGACATCGACCCCGAACAGGCTATCGCCACAATCGATAAATACTTCGGCGACATGAAGCCTAATCCCAATTTGCCAAAGTTGAAAGTAAAACCCGAAGAACCCATCAACCAACCCATAAAACGAGATGTAACCGGTCTTGAAGCCGAGATGGTGACTCTCGGCTGGCGCATACCGGCTGCGGCATCGACCGATGCCGACTTGGCTCAAGTGGTGTCATTAACCCTTTACAACGGACAAGCCGGCCTCATCGACCTCGACATAACACAGCAACAAAAAGCCCTTGGCGCATACTGCTTCCCATACCAGCTTGCCGATTGCGGTGCTTTCTTCATGGCCGGACAACCCAAAGCCGGACAATCACTCGACGAAGTGAAAGACTTGTTGCTTGCCGAAGTTGACAAATTGCGCCGTGGCGATTTCGATGAAAAATTGCTCCAAGCCAACATCAACAATTTCAAGTTAGGGCAAATGCAGGCAATGGACAGCAACGAAGGCCGTGCCGACTGGTATGTAAACTCTTTCGTCAATGGCACTTCATGGAGCGATGAAGTTACGCAGCTCGACCGTCTTTCAAAGTTGACGAAAGAAGACGTTATGGCTTTCGCCGACAAATATCTGTCCGACTCAAGCTATGTGGTCGTTTACAAGCACCAAGGCATCGACCCCAATCAGCACAAAATCGACAAGCCGGTCATCACCCCCATCGCAATGAACCGCGACACAGCCAGCACATTCCTGCGTGAAATGCAGGCTGCAGCCCAAGCTGTGAAACCCATCGAGCCGGCTTTCCTTGACTACTCGAAAGATCTGTCGGTGAGCGAACCCAAGCCGGGCTTGCAAGCTATCTACAAGCAAAACACATCAAACGACGTGTTCCAACTGATGTATATCTACGACCTCGGTTCGGTCAACGACAAGTTGTTAGGACCTGCAGGAGAATATCTCAACTTCCTTGGCACAAGCGACATGACTGCCGAAGAAGTGCGCAGCGAATTTTACCGCCTTGCCTGTGGGTTCAGCGTAAGCTCCGGTGCCGAACGCTCCTACATCACACTGTCGGGCTTGAACGAAAATATGCCGCAAGCCGTGACTTTATTAGAAAAATTACTCAACGATGCACAAGTTGACAAGGATGCCTATAACCGATTGGTTGAAAACACCTTGAAACAACGCACCGACGACAAATCAAGCCAATGGGCAAACTTCAACTGCCTGACTGCGTACATGGTGTGGGGTGCTAAAAATCCCACCAACAACGTGCCGACTGAAAAAGAATTGCGTTCTCTCGACCCGCAAAAGCTAATCGACTGCCTGCGTAATCTTTCAACCTACAAGCACCGTGTGGCATATTACGGACCGAGTTCGCAAGAAGATTTCCTTGCTCTGCTTGACAAGGAACACAAGACTGCCGAAACACTGAAAGACCTGCCCGAAAGTGTATCACGAGAAATGACACAAACACCCGAAACCACGGTTTACATTGCTCCATACAATGCAAAGCAGATTTATATGTTGCAATACTCAAACGACGGACGTAAGTTCGACCCGACTGTGGAAAACGGACGTCGCCTTTACAACGAATACTTCGGCGGTGGCATGAATGCAATAGTATTCCAGGAAATGCGCGAAAGTCGCAGCCTCGCTTACACGGCAACGGCCGGCCTGCGTGCACCGGGCAAGAAAGATTTCGATTATTGCTACCAAACGTTTATTGCCACCCAAAACGACAAGATGGCCGATGCAACCACAGCATTCAACGAAATTATCAATGATATGCCGATATCGCAACAGGCATTTGACCTTGCTCGCAACGGATACATAGCCCGCCTGCGCACCGACCGCATAATCAAGTCCGACGTGATTTGGTCATACATCAATGCACAAGATCTCGGCTTAACCACCGACTACCGCATTTCGCTCTACGACTTCCTGCAAAACGCTACCATGCAAGATGTCATCGACTTCCAGCAAAAGTGGGTAAAAGGACGCACCTACCACTATGGCATACTCGGCGACAAGCGGCAACTCGACATGAAAGCCTTGAAGAAAATAGGCCCGGTTGTAGAATTGACACCCGAGCAAATCTTCGGTTACTAATTCAATCGCCACCGGAATTTAAAAACATTTACCGGCAATCGGAAATGGGTGCACAAAAATTGTGCACCCATTTTTCATAATATGCCTAATTCCCATGGCACACTTATTATTGAACTGCCACAAATGCGGCAATAATATCTCTACTTTGCAGCTTGTTGCCTTTTTATTTGTATTTTTGCAAACGAAAATACCAGACCGGTCTTGTATTTTCACGATAGCACTTTGCTCATTTCATAACAGACTAAATGAAAATAAAACATATAATATATTTAGCGGCCGCGATTGTGGCATTTATATTGCCATGCGCCGTTTCGGCTAAAGACATAGTGGTAGAACCGTCATACGCCTGGACTATATCCGAACCGCTCGGGCTACGATATACATCTACAATCGATACACTGCAATACAATTATTACCAGCAGGCAATCCCTTCAATGGTAAGCAAGGCCTATGCAACCACCGGCAACCTTGGTGCCGAAGGCCAAAACCAAATTTTCTTTGAACGTCCCGAAATTTCCAATTTCTTCTTTGAAGATGCTTTATATGCCTGGCTGCCATCAATAAAAACTCAAAAATATTACAATACCAGAATACCGATGACAATCTTGTCGTATAACACAGGCGGTACAAGCGAAAACACACAAGACCGCCTCTCGGCTGTGTTCTCGGGTAATGTAAACAAGGCTATCGAAGCCGGAGCTGCCATGGATTACATATATTCAAAAGGTACTTACGAAGGGCAAGCAACGTCTGACTTCACGTGGCGTCTTTTCGGTTCATACACAGGCGATAGATATGAATTACAGGCCTTTTTCAACAGCTATAATTTCTTAAACAAGGAAAACGGCGGTATAACCGATGACCGATACATCACCGACCCTGCTGCAGTACAGGGCGGTACAACGACTGTCAATAACAAAACTATCCCGACCAATTTGACAAACGCTCATTCCCGCATATACGGAACGGAATTATATCTGAACCACCGTTACAAAGTGGGGTATTACGAAAACCACCGCGACTCGGTGACCGATACCATCATCAGTCGCACATATATCCCCGTCACAAGTTTCATTTGGACAATGAATTACAAGAGCAACAGACACTTATTTCTGAACGAAGGCTCTTCCGATACCACCTATTTCCAAAACACTTATTTTTCGCTTGACGGTACCAACGATGAAACAAGTTACTGGAAACTCACCAATACTTTCGGCATTTCGCTACTTGAAGGATTTAACAAATATGCCAAATTCGGACTTGCCGCATACATCACACACGAATTTCGCAAATACACTCAATATTCCGACACAGTGGATGCCGGTCCCACCGACAATGGATTGCCGACACCGTTGCCACAACAGTATTCAATTCCCATGAAACACACCGAAAACGTGATTTGGGTAGGCGGACAGTTAACCAAGCAACACGGCTCGTTGCTCACATATAATGCCACGGCACAATTCGGACTGGTGGGCTCGGTAGCCGGTGATATCGATGTGGCGGGCGACATATCCACCAAATTCAGGTTGAAATCCGATAGTGTAAAAATCACCGGTTATGGATATTTCAAAAACAAGTCGGTTCCATATTTTATCAATAATTATGTTTCAAACCACTTCATTTGGCAGAACGACTTTGGCAAAGAGCGGCGTGTGAGATTAGGCGGAATGCTCGATTTCCCTCTTACCCGCACAAGTGCCAATGTGGGTGTGGAAAACATTCAAAATTTCATATATTTCGACAATTCTGGTATGCCGGCACAAGACGGCGGAAACATACAAGTATTCAGTGCGACTGTCAACCAGAATTTCAAATTCGGAATTTTCAACTGGAACAACTCTCTCACCTATCAAACATCGTCAAACGAAAACGTATTGCCGCTGCCCAAATTCTCGGTGTATTCCAATATGTTCCTGCAATTCACCATTGCCCGTGTGCTGCACGTGCAACTCGGCGTGGATTGCAATTACTACACCCGATATTATGCCCCGGCCTATAATCCCGCAATCATGTCATTCCACACACAGCACGAAGTGATGTGCGGCAATTTCGCCTTCATGAATGCATATGCCAACATGAAACTGAAAAAAACGCGCTTCTTTGTGATGATGAGCCACGTAAACGAAAGTTTCATGGGTGGCGAATACTTCGCCATTCCTCACTACCCTCTTAACGGCATGAAATTCCAAATGGGGCTGTCGGTTGACTTTGCCAACTAAAAAATTCAAATCTCTCCGCTCATGGACATACGACAAAACAACAAGCCCAAGAAAGGCAACATTGCCTTATACTTGATTTTAATTATCGCTGTTATTTCCATAATGGCATCGTTGAAACATTGCGTCACGCCTAATGCCACAACTGTAAACAGCAACAATGACACCATAAATATCGCAATCGAATATTCACCATTGTCGCTTTATACCTATGACGACACCTTGGGTGGTTTCAGCTATGATTTCATGAGACTGGTGGAGAACGTATCTCGGCACAAATTTATATTCCACCCGATTGTCACCCTTGAAAGCACTCTCGCCGACCTTGACAATGGCAAATACGACATAGTTATCGCTCAATTCCCTTCAACCCGGGAAAACAAAGCCAAATATGCCTTCTCCGATGCCCTGCACATCGACCGCCAAGTACTTATACAACTGAAAGACAGTTGCGGAAACATCAGCGTGAAATCGCAACTCGATTTAGCCCACGACACAATATATGTAATCAAAGGTTCACCCATGCATTCCCGTCTTGCAAACCTTGGCAGGGAAATAGGCGACACCATATATATAGCCGAAGATGCCATTTATGGCCCCGAACAACTATTCTTACGCATAGCCACAGGCGAAATAAGATATGCGGTGATTAACGAATCTATTGCAGCACAACTTGCCAAATTGTATCCCAATGTGGATTACAGCACCGAAATAAGTTTCTCACAATTCCAACCCGCGATATTGCGTGCAACCGATACCGTGATGCGCGACAGCCTGAATATGTGGATAAAATCGGTCAAAATGTCCAGGGCATACACGTCGCTGCAATCACGCTATTTTTAAAATTCTTTATCGATTACGGCCCAAAAACCTTCGGTGCCACCTTGCAACGTAACAAGATACCACGCGGTAGCGGCTGTTTCTTTGTATAAGGTGACATCGGCCACTTGCTGTTTTATTCCATTTATTTTCACATCAGACGGCATATTCCCCCTTTTCCATGACAAAGCGACCCTTTCCCCCGTGCTTATATCCACAAATTCCATTCTGCCATTATTTTGTGTTACCAGTATTCCGGGTTCGCCATACACCAACGAAATGCCGTTACCCGAAATTCTCATTGTGTTATCGCCCAATTTTTCACCAATATTTGCCATAAGGCTGTCTTTCACAGTCACAGTACATATCAAATCACTAAATTGAGTCAAAAACATCACTTCGGCCACACCCTCTTCTTTAGCAGTCAATATGGCTTTTCGCCCGTTTCGGCGCGCCGTTACTACACTTTCATCACTGCTTCTGACAGCAAAATCAAGTTCACCTGTAACAACGACCTCCGTTTCATCGCCAGGCAATAACTTTACCGAATATTGCGACAACGAAAATTCTATAGACGGATTTTTGGAACAGGAAAGCACCATGAATCCCAAAAATAACGACATTATTGCACGCTTTACCATCGACATATCATCTCACCTCTATGGTTACCTTGCCTTTCATCTCACCTATCGAAAATCTCAATTCATGTGAACCTATTCCCAGGGTGCTTGCCGGTATGCAATCACCGGCCACTGCACTGCCATTCACGCTCCAAACGGCACCACTTGGCACATAATTGCTCCGCAACCATACGGTATCTTCAAGCACATACGTTGAACGCAAATATCCTGCGATTTCTCCATCGCCGCCACCGGTATTATAACTAAACGGAACATCAATCGCTTCTCCCCAAATGTGGTCGGCAAGCCGTGGATAATCCACAAAGGGATTTCGGTTGCCCTGCTTTCTATATACCACATCATTACGTTCCTGCTCTTTAAGGCTTACAGGGTCTGATTGGTGCCACGAAAGCAGCAATTCCGCAGCCCGCCTGTTAAATACCGGATATGCACCTTCAAGAAACAAATTCCAAGACTGTCCGTACCACACCTGCTCACCGCCATAGCAAGCAGCCACATACATCAGTACCCTGGCGATATCCCCTTTATATTCATCACACGGTTCGTATGCCCGAAAAACAGTTCCGTCAATATTTGCGCCGCCAATGGTTATAATCCCGTTGTCAAATGTAGCATTATCCACTTTCCATGGAACCAATCCTCTTTTATCCTCGGCCACAACATCCCGGCACGGGAACACATTATGCAAATCCAGTGACATGTCCATTGAATAAGGCATCTTGTCTCCTATCCACTCGGGATATACCACATGACAACACTCCATGCCGGCCGGAGCACCTCCATCTAATGGAAAACTTGCTATATCAGGCGAAAACATATCCCACACAGTGCCATCGCCACGCCTGTCGGTTTCATTGAAAACACTCCAAATGACATTTTCATCAAATTGCGGCATCACACTTTCGTGATTGCGCACTGCCACCCTTAATGCTGCCATCAATTCTTCGCCCGACAATCCTACCAACGAACCGGGATAATATGCTTCGCCCCCGTCACTGCGAACAGGCAATGCGGCAATAACGAACATGACCAACAATGCTATTCCCCTGCACATACATTATATAATTAAAGTACCGGGCTTAACAGACGTACCACCGACTCACAAACTTTTTCAGACAACGGGCGTTTTCGCCATATACTTGGCAATATTCGCAGGCAATCCCGTTGGTCGGCCATAAATATGTCGGCCATGCGCTTGTTTACATCCCGGCTATACATAAATATGTTACACTCAAAATTATGCTCGAAACTACGGAAATCGAAATTCGTTGACCCTGTCGTAGAAAACTCATCATCCACAAGCAGTGTCTTCGCGTGCAACATTCCTTTATTGTACAAATAAATTTTTATCCCGGCCTTGATACATTCCGACACATAGGAAAACGATGCAAGGCGCAGCATTGCCGAATCAGACTTGCGCGGTATCATTATCCTCACATCCACCTTGGCAAGTGCCGCAGCCTGCAATGCCTTCAACAGGCTCTCGGTGGGCAGGAAATATGGAGTCTGAATGTATATGCGTTTTTTTGCATTGCCTATTATCTTCAGGAACAACATCAATATATTTCCCCATCTGCTTGTAGGGCCGCTCGATACCAATTGCACTCCTACTTCATCATTATCCTTTACATTCCACTGCCTTACATTCTCGGTAAGCAACGGCCGCCCCATAAAATTCCAGTCAACGGCAAAATTATACTGCAATCCGGCAACGGCAGGACCCTGCACACGCAAATGCGTGTCACGCCACGGGCCGAAACCAAGGCCCTCGACATAACGGTCGGCAACATTCATGCCGCCTATATATCCACACTCGCCATCTATTATCGATATTTTCCTGTGGTTACGCCAATTAATCCTTGTTGCCAATTGTGGAAATGTGACCTTCATAAATGGCAATGCCTCCACGCCCCTTTCCCGCATACCGGCAAAAAAACTTTCCTTCGCCTTGAACGACCCCACATGATCGTAAATCACGCGCACTTTTACACCTTCGGCAGCCTTTGCCACGAGCAAATCCCTAATTTCATGCCCAAGCTTGTCGTCCTCAAAAATATAAAACTGAATGTTTATGTATTTCCGGGCACTCGCTATATCGCGTTTGAATTGTTCAAACAGCTTGTTACAATCGGTAAAAATTTCAATGTCATTTCCCGGGAAATATCTCGCACCAGTTAACGAGGTGGCTAATTTTATCTCCTGCTTACATTCAAGGCTTAACGGCAGCCGTGTTTCATCGATAATCTTATACGGCTCCATGCGGCGCAGTTTCTTTTTGTTTTTATTTGAAATGAGCCTTTTGCTTTTTAAACTGCGACCGAAAAACACATACAGCCCCACCCCTATCACAGGCAACAGCAACAACACCGTTATCCAGGCCAATGATTTCACCGGATTGCGATTTTCCGAAACAACCACGCCAATGATGCTGAATACCGTTATTATATAAATAACGACAAACACCGTCAAAGACCATTCCTGTATCGACATATTACCTATGAAACAAATTAGTTATTTTTCTTGGCTAAGATAACTATTTTTCATTCCTTTCGCCACATATACCGACATAATTTATTTCGCCTGCATAATATTTTAACAAAAAGCCCGGCACATTCATCAAAATGTACCGGACTTTTCTCAATTAGTAATTGATATTATGACAGATTACCCGCACTTCGATGTTCCACACGACGTGCATATGAGGCAACCTTCCTGGTATATCAACGTTTCCTGCCCGCATTTGGGACACTTCTGCCCACTGGCCTTGAACCCATTGGGCAAGTATTTCTTCAGGGCACGTTCTACACCCATTTTCCACGTATTTATCGACTGGTTGTCGAGTTCAAGACTACCTATGAGTTTCAACACCTGGTCGATGGGCATTCCATAACGCAACACGCCCGAAATCAATTTGGCATAATTCCAGAATTCCGGATTGAATTTTTCCGACAATCCCTCAATAGTGGTCTTATAACCGCGCTTATTGATAAACTGGAAGTCGTAACGCTTGTTTCCGTGTTCATCTATAGCCTTGATTATCTTACCCTTGGTTACCGATTTGGGGCAGAATATGCCTTCATCGTCATCGGCCAATCCGGTAAATATTTCATAGGGGCGGTCGTTTATCAATCCTATGAATGCAATCCATTTCTCCTTGTTGTTCTGGAACCTCACAACATCGGCTTCGAGTTCTATCGGACGCTTCAGTATATGTTCCTCATCGGCTATGTAATGCCCCTTCTTTTCTTCTTTCTTGGTTGAAAGCAACACACCCGAACGCGACCCGTCACGATAAACCGTGCAGCCTTTGCACCCCACTTTCCATGCTTCCACATAAAGGTCGTTGACAAGTTCTTCCGAAACATCGCTTGGCAAATTGATGGTTACACTTATCGAGTGGTCCACCCATTTTTGTATGCGGCCCTGCATTCTCACCTTGGCAAGCCAGTCAATGTCATTCGACGTGGCTTTATAATACGGCGATTTGGCAACAATTTCGTCAAGCTCGGCTTGGGTATAATTATCTTTTATTTCAATTCCTACCGACTTCATCCACGTGATGAACTTGTGGTGGTAAACTATGTATTCCTCGAAACTGTCGCCTGTTTCATCGGTATAATCCACATGGGCATCGGGATCATTGGGATTAACCTTGCGGCGGCGCTTATACACCGGCAGGAACACAGGTTCTATGCCCGATGTGGTTTGCGTCATGAGGCTGGTTGTGCCTGTCGGAGCTATCGTCAGGCACGCAATATTGCGGCGGCCATATTTCACCATCTCTTCATACAATCCCGGATCGGCTTCTTTCAAGCGGTTCACAAACGGGTTGTTCCGCTCCCTTTCGGCATCGTATATCTCAAATGCACCACGCTCTTTCGCCATCACCACCGACGATCCATAAGCAGCTATTGCAAGTGCCCTGTGCACACTTTCCGAAAAATCGGTGGCTTCATCACTGCCATACACAAATCCCATGGCGGCAATCATGTCGCCTTCGGCAGTAGTTCCCACTCCGGTACGGCGTCCTTTCAACGTCTTACCCTTGATTTTTTCCCACAAGTGCAACTCGGTTTCCTTCACTTCCATGGTTTCCGGGTCGCTGTTTATCTTGTCGATGATTTTGTCGATTTTCTCCATTTCAAGGTCAATGATATCATCCATCAACCGTTGCGCACAAGCCACGTGCTTTTTGAACAAATCATAATCAAATGCGGCCTTGCTTGTAAATGGATTCTTGACATATGAATACAGATTTATTGCAATCAGGCGGCAGCTGTCATACGGGCACAACGGAATTTCACCGCACGGATTTGTAGATATGGTTCGGAACCCTAAGTCGGCATAACAATCGGGCAACGACTCCCTCACAATGGTATCCCAGAACAGTACACCCGGCTCCGCACTTTTCCATGCATTATGCACAATCTTGTGCCACAGCGTGGCTGCATCAATCTCTTTCTTGTATTTAGGCTCTGCGGCATCAACAGGATATTGCTGCAAATATTTTTCACCATTGATAGCCGCTTCCATAAACTCATCATCTATTCGCACCGACACGTTGGCTCCGGTCACGCGTCCTTCAGTCATCTTTGCGTCGATGAATGCTTCCGAGTCGGGATGCTTAATGCTTACCGTCAACATCAACGCCCCACGGCGGCCATCCTGGGCAACTTCACGCGTGGAATTGGAATAACGCTCCATAAACGGCACAAGCCCGGTAGAAGTCAATGCCGAATTTTTTACCGGTGAACCTTTGGGCCTTATGTGCGACAAGTCATGCCCTACGCCTCCGCGACGCTTCATCAGTTGCACCTGCTCCTCGTCAATCTTTATTATTCCGCCATAAGAATCGGGTGAACCATCAAGCCCTACCACAAAACAGTTTGAAAGCGACCCAAGCTGATATTCGTTTCCTATACCGGCCATGGGGCTTCCCTGTGGTACTATATATTTGAACCCTTTTAATAAGTCGAAAATTTCTTCTTCGCTCATGGGATTGGGGTATTTTTTTTCGATACGTGCCAATTCCGATGCCAATCGATGGTGCATATCATCGGGTGTCAATTCATATATATTACCATATGAATCCTTCAAGGCATACTTGCTCGCCCATACTCGCGCAGCAAGCTCGTCGCCATTAAAATACTCCTTCGTGGCAGCAAATGCCTCCTCGTAGGTATAAGTTTTTTTATCCATGATAGATTATGAGATTTGTGATATTGATTTCGCTGCACAAAGATATATAATTAAAACAATACAACAACTACGATGCCGTATTTTTTTAAAAAGTTTTCCATTTAAAAAATCAAATCATTGATTATCAATATATTAATTTTACGCCTATTCAAATTTGTTTTCCAATAATAAAATTCAAGCACCCATACAACATTTTTATGTTTCACAACATATCTTAAAATTGTATCTGTCATAATGCTCAATATACATATTTATTTTATATTTTTGCACCGACTAAAATTTCATATAAGATGAAAAACATCCTTGGCATAATAGCAACTATTATATTATTATCGACACTCTTCTCCTGCAGTAAAGATTTCAAAGTTACATATCTTGAAATATGCCCCGGAGAATTGACGACAACCATCGACGACACTTTGCAAATGACATTCTCCATTGTATATGAAGGCGGAAATTTCGAGGACCCCGACCTCATACAAGTCGAATGGAACAGTTCAAATACCGACATTGTTGAAGTAAGTGATTCAGGCTTGCTCGTGACCAAGGCTGTCGGCATTGCCGACATAACGGTTTCTTGCCAAGACATGAGTTCGACTTGCAATGTCACAGTCATCGACACTGCAAGTCAAGACCCTGCTTTGCCCGAAATCAAATAAAATTAATCTTGCCGAAAAATTCCGGATGATGAAAATCAGGAGCCGGAGTATCGATTGGAGCCCAGCTCAAATAGTGCGGCAAGCTCATCTTTGCTCCGCACTTGTAAAAATTGCCCAATATATATTCAGGTAAATTGGTAGCATCAAGTCCTACCAGCTTAAATGGTATGGCCACTGTCAAGTTCCACGCAAACACGCCCTCCATTTCCTCAAACGGGCGGGTACCACACGAGGCATAACGCTTTATGGTGGCAATTTCATCATCAGTCAGACGTGTCGGATTGCTTCTTGTTACACGATGCGATGCATTGACAGTCCCGATGCAATTAAATTCAAAATTCCAATATTCGTCACTGCCGGGCAACTTCATGAAAAATTCCACACAACTGTCGTCGGCGACAGGTGAATTGTTCTTGTAATTCACGGCACGCAAATAATTACCCCTCACGAAATAATCGATGAAAATGGCGCTGTCCGAACGTCCGACAGTAAACACCGTGACAGGATGATACGGGAAAGATTCGGCCCAATTACGGCAAGCTATCGAATATTTCTCGGCCTCAAGTTCCAGGAAATCGCCCACTTCCTCGATATTTATCTCATTCAACTTGGGGAAATACCTTACATTTATTTCATTCACGTTTTCCATATTATTCAGTTTTATCATGACAAATAATTAAACACGCCCATCACAAGTCCCACAAGCGACATTATAAGAATTATGGCACCTATTATGCGATTTACAAGCCACATACTGCGCAAATTAAAATGCGACCGCACGGCATTCACAAAAAATGTTATCACAAACCACCACGATATTGCCCCAATAAAAATAAACAAATATCCCAGCAAGTAATGGTGCACGCCATATTCGGGCAACATAAAATTAAATCGCGCATATAAGCCTATTATAAGGAACAATATAAGCGGATTAGACACCGTGAACAAGAAACCGGTAACCAAATCCTGTAAATAGCTCTTCTTCTTGTCTTTCAGCCGCCTGAGTGTACGCACCGGATTGCGCCGCAACAAATATAATGCAAACACAAGCAACACAATGCTGCCTGCTATCTGCAAAGGATTTTGATTTGCCTCAATGAAATCTATAACAATCGACAAACCAAGCCCGGCAAGTAACGAATACATCAAGTCGGAAATTGCAGCCCCCAATCCGGTATAAAAACCTGCCCAACGCCCCTTGTTCATGGTACGCTGTATGCACAACACTCCCACCGGACCCATTGGGGCAGAAATCAATATACCGATTACAAAACCGCGCAATATTATATATAGGATTAACTCCATCTGTCAATTCAAAATCTTGTTCAGAAAACAAAGTTAGTGCAAGTCGAGCGCAATTGCAAATCATGCTTGCATGATTTTGCTTTTTGCCGAGACGAAGCCTGACTTATCAAAAGTTAGTGCAAGTCGAGCGCAATTGCAAATCATGCTTGCATGATTTTGCTTTTTGCCGAGACGAAGCCTGACTTATCAAAGTTAGTGCATGTCGAGCGCAATTGCAAATCATGCTTGCATGATTTTGTAAAACCACAATCATCGGCATATTTTTCACTCATGCAGCTTGCTGAATTTTGAACATACCGGAATTATGGCTACTTTTGCCTTGAAAAATAAAAACTATTCTGCAACGGTGAAAAATATATTTACACGAACCCTATCGGGCAGCATCTATGTGGCACTTATCGTGGCTGCATTGTTGTTGCCGTCGCCTTATATGTTTATAGGACTATTTGCACTTTTCATTGTTCTTGGAACAGTTGAATTGCATCATTTGGTAGATAACAAGGCATCGGTAATTGCCAACAAACGCACCGCCATAGCACTTGACTGCATTGGAGGATTGGCACTCTTTACCACTTTCTGGGGGCTGAATTTCAATCCTTCGGGTTCTGTAACACAAGTAGCAATTGCAGCTTATTTGCTCTATTTTGCCTTGCGCATGATATTGCAACTGTACATGAAGAGCGACAATGCCCTGCAATCTCTTGCCGACTCGGCACTGACTCAGGTATATGTGGCATTGCCGTTGTCACTGCTCAACATACTGTATGATGAAGGCGTTTTGCTCGCCATTTTCATCCTCATTTGGCTCAATGACACCGGTGCATTCTGTGTGGGCAGTATGTTGGGAAAGCACCGCCTGTTTGAACGCATATCGCCAAAAAAATCGTGGGAAGGCTTTTGGGGCGGAATGGCATTCTGCATCATTGCCGGAGTGGTATTCTACTTCTGCGGCGGCACATTTGGCAACCTAAAGCTCGTCGAATGGATAATGCTCGGAATATGCGTGTCGGCATTCTCCACATGGGGCGACCTTGCCGAGTCATTGCTCAAACGCACACTTAAAGTGAAAGACTCAGGCCACCTCATTCCGGGACACGGCGGCATACTCGACCGCATCGACAGCCTGCTGCTTGTTTCGCCCACAAGTGTCATATTTTTCATCTTGATTGAATTATTTTAATCCAAACATTATATATACGTTATGAGCGACCAACGTTATGACCTGCGCGGAGTGTCGGCATCGAAAGAAGATGTACACAACGCCATTAAGAATGTCGATAAAGGGCTTTTCCCGAAGGCTTTCTGCAAAATAATACCCGACCTGCTTGGAGGCGACCCACAATATTGCAATATCATGCACGCCGACGGAGCAGGAACAAAGTCGTCGTTGGCATACGCCTATTGGCGCGAAACGGGCGACTTGAGCGTATGGAAAGGAATAGCACAAGATGCTTTGATTATGAATATCGACGACCTGCTTTGCGTGGGTGCGACCGACAACATATTGCTTTCATCAACCATCGGGCGCAACAAGATGCTCATTCCCGGCGAAGTGATTGCAGCCATCATCAACGGAACCGAGGAATTACTGCAGGAATTGCGCGAACTGGGCGTTAACATCGTCTCCACCGGTGGCGAAACTGCCGATGTCGGCGACCTTGTGCGCACCATCATCGTCGATAGCACTGTTACTTGCCGCATGCGTCGCAGCGATGTCATCGATAATGCCAACATTGCCGCAGGCGATGTCATTGTGGGGCTTTCATCTTCAGGCCGAGCTACCTACGAAAAAGAATATAACGGCGGTATGGGCAGCAACGGTCTCACCTCGGCTCGCCACGATGTATTCTGCAAAGCCGTAGCCGAAAAATATCCCGAAACTTACGACCATAACGTTCCCGAAGAACTTGTATATTCAGGAAAAACAGGCCTCACCGATACCGTGCCGGGAGTGCCTGTCGATGCAGGCAAATTAGTACTCTCTCCCACCCGCACTTATGCCCCGGTCATTAAAAAAGTACTCGATGCCATGCGTCCGCGCATACACGGCATGGTACACTGCTCGGGTGGCGCGCAAACCAAGGTTATACACTTCGTCAGCGGCAAGCACGTCATTAAGGACAACCTGTTCCCGGTTCCACCTCTTTTCAAGCTGATACAGGAACAGTCGGGTACCGATTGGAAAGAAATGTACAAAGTATTCAATATGGGGCACCGAATGGAAATATACGTAGCACCCGAAGATGCCGATGCCATCATAGAGATTTCTCGCAGCTTCAATATCGATGCACAGGTTGTGGGACGTGTGGAAGATGCACCCGAAAACCGTCTGACAATCAAAAGCGAATACGGCACTTTTGAATACTAAAGCACTTACCCCTCTCCACACATGAAAAAAACCGCCTGCCATGCAATAATACTGTCGGCAATCATTGCAGCGTTTACGGCAACTGTGTCGTGCAGCCATAAGCCGCACAGCCACCTCACCGTTGCTCAATTGCCCGACACACTTATAATAGGCACGCTCTACAGCCCAACGTCTTATTTCTATTACAAAGAAGACACCATGGGATATGAATACGAGCGCATAAGCAGTTTTGCACGTGAAAAAAATATGGGTACACGCTTCATAATTGCACGTAACATGGAAGCTGCAATTGCCATGCTCGACTCGGGAACCATCGACGTTATTGCATACGAAATTCCCATTACTGCCGAATACCGGAACCGCGTGCTTAGCTGCGGAACCGAGAACATCACTCACCAAATACTTGTGCAGCCACGCAGCGACACAATGATTACCGATGTAACGCAGTTGGTTGGCCGTGACGTGTATGTGGAAAAAAATTCAAAATATGAAGCACGCTTGCGGAATTTAGACGATGAATTGGGCGGTGGCATTCACATTCACACAGTCGAAGAAGACTCGCTCATTGCCGACGACCTTGTGGAAATGGTTGCCGAGGGGAAGTTGCCATTGACAATCGTCGATAGCGACATAGCCAGGCTTAACCGCACATATTACAGCAATATCGACATATCGCTTGAAGTGAGCTTCCCGCAGCGGGCGGCTTGGGCTGTGAAAAAAGGGAACCAATGGCTTGCCGACTCCATCACACGGTGGGCACAGGGGGAACAATCCCGACCTGCTTATAAATTAATATTAAAACGGTATTTTGAACTGAGCAAACGCGGCATAACCGACGATGACCCTGAAATTATTTCGGTGAGCGAAAACCTGCGCCACGGATTTATATCACCCTATGATGATATCTTCCGCCACCATGCAGCCACCATCGGTTGGGACTGGCGTATGTTGGCCGCACAAGCTTGGGTGGAATCGAAATTCCGCAACGATGTGGTATCATGGGCCGGTGCAAGGGGGCTTATGCAATTGATGCCGCACACTGCCCGGGCCTACGGCATTACACTCGAAGAAACCATCGACCCTGACAAAAACGTGGGAGCTGCAGTGCGCAGCATTCGCGACCTCGACCGCTCTCTCACACGTTATGTTTCCGACCCGCATGAACGGTTGAACTTCATCATAGCAGCCTATAACTCAGGCATAGGGCACATATACGATGCCATAGAACTCGCCCGCAAATATGGGAAAAACCCTGCCGTGTGGTTTGACAATGTGGAAGAAGCCGTGCTATGGAAAGCCAACCCGGAATTTTACAACGACCCCGTGTGCCGCTTCGGCTACTTTCGCGGCCGGCAAACTGTCAATTACGTGCGCAACGTAACCAATTACTACAACCTTTACTGCAAAAATATCAAGAATTGAGTTTTCACCTGTTTTTGCGCCACAAGTCGGGGCGGTCGGTTATGATTCCGTCAACAGGCAAATGCGGGGTATCTTCAGGCCCCGACAAGGTCCATATTTTCACCTGTTTGCCATGTTTATGCAATCGCTCGATAATATTGCGTGTAACCGAACGGTAATAAAAATTAAACGATGACACATAATTGTATTTTTCATAATCAAATGCCGTGAAGCTACCATCAAATACCGCAGGAATACCCTTGACACGGAATATAAGCAGCTTTTCAAGCCGCAATGCCGAATCGATGCGATGCACCTCGGCAAGCGACTCATCGCTAAACGACTGCACCGACACCCAATCCTGCGCATCATACCTGTGTACCACTTCAACCATTTTGCGCTCCACATCATATCGCCCGTTTTCATGCTTAACTTCAATCAGCAACCTACAGCGGCCGGCCACAGTTTCTATAACTTCGGCAAGAGATGGAATATGCTCGGCGGTAGGATTTCCTGCATTGTCAACAACATGAAATTCCCGCAACTCGGCAAGGGTGAGATCTGCAATGTTACCCATGCCTGTAGTGGTGCGGTCTATGCTTTTGTCATGGCACACCACCACTTCACCGTCAGCCGTCAGGTGCACATCAATTTCTATCACATCGGCCCCGGCTTCAATGCCTTGCTCTATACACGATAATGTATTTTCTCGACCAAGCCCGGCTCCGCCACGATGGGCAATTATAGTAAGTTCATCCATTTCATGACGTGTATAACCACGACGGTAAAACAAGTTTGGTATCACATTATAAGCCACATATCCGGCTGCAATGGCACCGGCTCCGAGCAACATATTTAATTTCTTATTCATAGCCTTTCTTGTTTTTTCACAATGACAAATATAAATAAATGCAAAGATAAATGCGGAAAAATTTCTGCAATAAAATGTTAACAAAGCTATGTTTTGTTGCATCTTCGATGTATTATACGACAAATTGACAATTTTACACCACGTTTAACGCCAAAAAGATATACCAAACAGGCTTTATAAAACATTTTTCCACGCTCCCATGTCGCAACTGTAATCAAGGTAAAATATACTGTAATTTATCTACACCATATATCGCAAACAGGCATTAATTTTGCATAGTGAATAAACAGGAATAATAAACAACCCAACAAACATATGAAAGAAATAAAAAACACCGAATTTGAAGGTGAACGACCGTTGTTTGCTTCACACGACTTGCGCATCGACGGCGTGACAATTCATGCCGGGGAATCGGCACTGAAAGAATGTAGCAACATCGAGGCCGTCAACTGCAGGTTTGAAGGCAAATATCCCTTTTGGCACGTTGATGGTTTCAAAGTGCGCAATTGCGTTTTCACCCAAGGGGCAAGAGCCGCCTTGTGGTACTCGCGCAACCTTGAAATGAGCGACACTCTTGTCGAAGCTCCCAAGATGTTCCGTGAAATGGATGGCATAAAGCTATTCAACGTGAAAATTCCCGATGCGCAAGAAACGCTTTGGCACTGCCGCAACGTGGTACTCAACAACGTGGAAGTGCGCAATGCCGACTACCTTTTCATGCACAGCGAGAACATAACTATCGACAATTACCGCCAGCAAGGCAATTACTCATTCCAGTATTGCCACAACGTGGTGATACGCAACGCCGTTATCGACTCGAAAGATGCATTTTGGGGAACTGAAAACGTAACCGTGTATGATTCGGAATTAACCGGTGAATACCTTGGTTGGCATTCCCACAACTTACGACTTGTCAATTGCAAGATTTCAGGCACTCAACCACTATGCTACGCGCACGACCTTGTGATGGAAAACTGCACAATGGCCGATGATTGCGACCTCGCTTTTGAATACAGCAGCGTGCAAGCCACCATTGACGGACCTGTGCGCAGTGTCAAGAATCCCATCACCGGACGCATAGCAGCTGAAAGCTACGGTGAAATAATCATCGACGAGAATATTAAGGCTCCGGCCGATTGCAAAATACTTACCACGGAAAGCAAATGATGAAATACAATTTCGATGAAATAATTCAACGGCGCGGAACAAATTCCTACAAATGGGACAGCGCACCAGACGAGGATATACTGCCATTATGGGTCGCCGACATGGACTTCCGCACCGCGCCGGCCATCATCGAGGCACTTGAGAAGCGTGTGGCTCACGGCATATTCGGCTACACACGTGTTCCCGACGAATATTATGATGCTGTTACCGGTTGGTTTGGCCGACGCCACGGATGGACCTTTCCCAAGGAATGGATTATTTACACTTCGGGGGTGGTTCCGGCCATCTCGGCAATACTGAAAGCCCTTACCCTACCCGGTGACCGTGTGCTTATTCAAGGCCCGGTATATAACTGTTTCTTCTCGTCGATACGCAACAGTGGGTGTGCAATGGTAAGCAACTCTCTCACACGGGAAGGCAACACATATCGCATCAACTTCGACGACATGGAGCAAAAAATCGTCAACGAGGATATCAGAGTGTTCCTGCTTTGCAATCCGCACAATCCGGCCGGACGTGTGTGGACTCGGGAGGAATTGTTGCAAATGGGTAACATATGCCTGCGGCATGGTGTGACTGTGATAAGCGATGAAATCCATTGCGAATTCACCTATCCCGGTCACGAGTACACCCCATTCGCTTCGTTAGGACAGGAATATGCACAACATTCGGTAACTTGCGTCTCGCCGAGCAAGGCTTTCAACATTGCCGGTTTGCAAATAGCAAACATCGTGACGGCCGACGATGAATTACGCCGCCGGATAAACCGTGCCATAAACATCAACGAGGTGTGCGACGTAAACCCGTTTGGCGTAATTGCCACCATTGCCGCCTACAACCACGGTGAGGAGTGGCTCGATGAATTGATGCAATACCTGCATGGCAACTATGAGTACATGAAAGATTATTGCGACAAGCATTTGCCACAATTCCCCATCATGAAACTCGAAGGCACTTACCTGCCCTGGATGGATTGCTCGGCTTTGCATTTATCCTCGGCCGAAATCGAAGACCGCCTGATAAAGCAAGCCAAACTATGGCTCAATGCAGGCTCAATGTATGGCCGTGAGGGTGAAGGCTATATGCGCTGGAACATAGCTTGCCCGCGGCAAACACTTATGAAAGGACTCGAACGTTTCACCTCGGCGGTAACACGATAAACCCAAAAGAGCAGGCTCCACAGCGGAACCTGCTCTTTTCCCATAATAATGCAATAATCAGTCTTCCTCGGTTTTGGTAGCCTCGTAAGCCTTGAGCAACTTATCTTGTACATCTCCAGGCACAAGTTCATAGGAAGCAAACTTCATCGAGAATGAAGAACGCCCGCCTGTAATCGAACTCAATGCAGTCGAATAAGTTGACATTTCTTTCAACGGCACTTTTGCCGATATCTTTTCAAAGCCCTTGTCGCTGCTCATACCCATAATAATGGCACGGCGTGATTGCAAGTCGCTCATCACATCACCCATCTTGTCGCCGGGCACAAGCACTTCAACATCGTAAACCGGTTCAAGAATCTTAGGATTGGCATTCTTGAAAGCATCACTGAAGGCATGACGGGCAGCAAGGCGGAATGAAATTTCATTTGAGTCAACCGGGTGCATCTTTCCGTCATATATGCACACACGCACATCGCGGGCATACGACCCTGTCAACGGGCCTTGCTCCATGCGATCCATGATACCTTTCACAATGGCCGGAATGAAACGTGCATCGATGGCACCACCCACAATACAGTTGCAAACTACAAGTTTGCCACCCCATTCGAGTGGTATTTCCTGGGTGTCTTTCACGTTCATCTTGTATTCCTGGTTGTTGAAACGGTAAACATCGGGCTTGGGCATACCTTCAACATACGGTTCGATAATCAAGTGCACCTCGCCAAACTGTCCTGCTCCACCCGACTGCTTCTTGTGACGGTAATCGGCACGTGCCGCCTTGGTTATAGTTTCACGATAAGGTATGCGCGGTTCCGAGAACACCACATTCAGTTTTTCGTTGTTTTCGATACGCCACTTCAACGTACGCAAGTGAAATTCTCCCTGGCCTGAAACAATGGTCTGTTTCAACTCCTTCGATTGCACTACCACCCATGTGGGATCTTCCTCGTGCATACGGTTCAATATTTCGCTCAATTTCTCGGCATCGGCCTCATTTTCAGGCTTGATGGCACGCGAGAATTTTGGTTCGGGGTGGCGTATGAAATCGTAATGGCTTTCAAATCCCTTTTCATTGAGCGTATTGCCGGTCTTCACGTCCTTCATCTTCACTGTCGCGCCTATGTCGCCGGCTTTCAGTTCATCTACCGGAGTCCTTATCTGCCCGCAAGTGCAGAATATCTGTGCAAGGCGTTCCTTGCTTCCCTTATCGATGTTTACAAGGTCGGCACCAACCTTCAACGTACCCGACATTACTTTAAAGTAAGAAACTTCACCTATGTGCGGTTCCACCGAAGTCTTGAATACAAACAAGCTTACGGGACCGTTCGAATCGGGCTTTATTTCGTTCATCTCGGTATCAACCGGTGCAGGCATATCTTTAACAAACGGCACCACGTTGCCCAGGAACTCCATCATGCGGCGCACACCCATGTCCTTCAACGCGCTCACGCAGAACACAGGGTAGATACTGCGATCGACAAGCCCTTTGCGAATACCTTCACGCATCTCGTCCTCGGTGAGCGTACCGCTCTCGAAGTATTTGTCCATAAGTGTCTCATCGTTCTCGGCGGCAGCCTCCACAAGCACCTGTTGCATCTCTT
Organism: uncultured Bacteroidales bacterium; assembly: GCA_949289215.1. Lineage (GTDB taxonomy): Bacteria > Bacteroidota > Bacteroidia > Bacteroidales > Muribaculaceae > Avimuribaculum. The sequence continues at coordinate 126,078 of CASENC010000007.1, forward strand.
TGGCGCGTTCCATATATTCGGCAGGCACGTCGGTTATCGTAGGCACACCACCGTCGGGACCCCATGAATACTTCTTCATGAGCAGCACGTCGATCATCGAATTGAATTTGGGGCCGCACTCTATGGGGAACTGGATGGGCACCACGCGCGAACCGAACACCTCTTTCAATTGGTGCATCACGTTGTCATAGTCGCACTTCTCACCGTCAAGTTGGTTAATGGCGAAAATCACAGGCTTCTTCTCCTGCTCAGTCACACGAAAGATGTTTTGTGTGCCCACTTCCACGCCATACTGCCCGTCGATGACAATCACGGCCGTATCGGTCACATTCATGGCCGTTATGGCATTGCCCACAAAGTCGTCGCTGCCCGGACAATCAATCACATTGAGTTTCTTGTTTAGGAACTCGGCATAAAAAATCGTAGAAAAGACCGAGTAGCCATACTCCTTCTCTACGGGAAAATAATCACAAACCGTGTTTCCTGCCTCGACAGTTCCGCGGCGTTTTATAACTCCACACTCGTAAAGCATTGCTTCGGCGAGTGTGGTTTTTCCCGAGCCCTTACTTCCTACAAGGGCAATGTTTTTGATTTCATTTGTTTCGTAAACTTTCATGTTATCAGTTTTTAAATTGAATCTACAGTTTATGTTTTCTGAAAAGCGGACGCAAATTATAAAATTATTTCCTATTTTCCCATTATTTTTATATGTTACAAAACATAGTCGCTGCCACGGCACCAATAAAACGAGTCCATGCAGCTGTGGCACTCGACCTCGGCTGCATGGACTTTCTATTTATTATTTTATTATTACAAGCCTATGAATCAACCATTATTCAAAAAACGGCATCGGTATCGATAGTGCCGTCAAACACTTTCACAGCCGGCCCTTCCATCATTATATGGCCCGATTCTTTTTCTTGGCTTATGCGCAATGTTCCTCCATCCATCACTATGCTTGCAGCTTCGCCGCACAATCCGGCATACCTTGCAGCAACGTATGTGGCACACGCACCGGTGCCGCAAGCCTGCGTGATACCCGAGCCGCGCTCCCACACGCGCATACGGATTTTTCCATCGGGCAGCACCTGCGCAAACTCCACGTTCACCCTGTCGGGGAACAACGGGTGATGCTCAAGCCCTGGTCCCACCTTTCCAAGATCAACCTTGGAGATGTCGTCAACGAAAATCACAAGGTGCGGATTGCCCATCGAAACCGATATGCCCGACTCGTAGCCGTAACCTTCGCCAAGTTCCACGCGGCCAAAACACTTAGGCTCACCCATGTCAACAGTGACACTCTCCACCCTACCGTCTTTCACATTCAAGTAAAGTTTCTTTATCCCCGACAGTGTTTCCAGCGTCACGGCAGTCTTATCGGTCAGCCCATATTCATAAAGGTATTTGCCTATACAGCGACTTGCGTTGCCGCACATCATCGCTTCCGACCCGTCGGCATTAAATATGCGCATCGAAAAATCAGCAACCTGCGATCGGCCTATCAATACAAGCCCGTCGCTACCGATACCTGTGTGGTACTTACTCCATCTTACCGACAATTCCTCGGGATTATCAATGGGGAACTTCAAGGTGTTGACATATATATAATCGTTGCCCGCACCATGCATCTTGGTAAATTCAATATTCATATTCCAATATTATTTTCCGGCAAAATTAACCAATCGCCGCAAATCATGCAAGCAACGGACACACACAACAGGTACCGGCACAGGTATAATATACGTTACCCACTGCCGGCACCTTAAGAAAGCAAACGAAATATATATTATATGTACCTATCTGCAAGGTATTCATCAATAGCCGCTGCCGCCTTGCGCCCACCATCTATACAGCGCACTACAAGGCTTGCACCAGTGGCGGCATCTCCTGCCACAAATACATTTTCGGGCAACTGTGGCTGAACCGGTTTCAGGAACCCCATCGCCAGCAGCACCATGTCGGTTTTCAGCACCTCGGTCTTGCCTGTGGGTTTCATCACCGGGCGACCGCCGTCTGGTGCAGGAAACCATTCCACTTCCTCAACCTCAACACCGGCCACACGCCCGTTCTTGCCTATGAATTTCGTTGACGACAAGCACCAACGTCGTTCACATCCTTCTTCATGGCTGCTGCTCGTCTTCAGCACCACCGGCCATTGCGGCCATGGTGTGGCAGGATTATGCCCCACCGGAGGCTTGGGCATTATCTCTATTTGTGTCACGCTCTTTGCCCCTTGCCGGCGTGCCGTGCCTATGCAATCGCTGCCGGTGTCGCCACCGCCTATCACAAGCACATCTTTCCCTTTCGCACTGATGCGCTCATCATTGCTAAACGTTTGACCGGCAAGCACGCGGTTTTGCTGGGCAAGCATCTCCATGGCGAAATATATCCCTTTGAGTTCCCGCCCCGGTATCGACAAGTCGCGGGCTTGTGGGGTACCTGTACACACACAATACGCATCATAGCCTTCAGGCAATTTGCCCAAATCCACTTCTACGCCCGTTTTAAATTCCACGCCCTCGGCTTGCATCACCTCAATGCGACGGTCTATGATAAGTTTATTTAGCTTGAAATTAGGTATCCCGAAGCGCAGCAACCCGCCCACATATTCCAGTTTTTCAAGCACAGTCACAACATATCCCATTTGGTTCAGGCGATTAGCCGCCGCCAATCCGGCAGGGCCCGAGCCAATCACGGCGACGCGCTTGCCGTTGCGCTCGTAGCGCCGCGGCTTGACGTACCCTTCACGGAAGGCCACCTCGATAATTGCACATTCATCTTCGCGAATGGTAACCGGCGAATCTATGCACAATTGCAACACGCAACTTTTTTCACACAACGCCGGGCACACCCTACCGGTGAACTCCGGAAAATCATTGGTAAGACTTAATATCTCATAAGCCTTCTTCCACTCCCCTCTGTATAACGCATCCTGGAACTCGGGCGGACGGTTGCCCAACGGGCAAGCCCAGTTACAAAAAGGCACTCCGCAATCCATGCAGCGCGATGCTTGCAATATGCGGTCGCCGCGGTTGAGCGTCTGCTCCACTTCGCCATAGTCGGCAATGCGGTCATGCACAGGGCGGTATCCCGCCTCTTGCCTTGGTATGGTCATGAATGCTTTAGGATTTCCCATTTTATGTAGTCTCTATTTTTTATCGCTAATGATTGATATTTTTATTCAATAATCCCTTTGCACCTCGGCAATTTTTTGTTGCAGGCGGCGCATCTGCTCCTCGGCAAGCACTTTCTTGTACTCTATGGGAGTCACTTGTATAAAATCATTGATATAGCGGTTCCAGTCGTCGAGCATGGTGCGTGCAAGGTGTGAACCGGTGTAAAAATAATGCTGCCTTACAAGCTCATGCAACTCTTTGCGAGCCGTGTTATCTTCAAGCAACGACAATTCCACCATCTCCATATTACAGAAGTAATCGAAATTGTGGTTCTTGTCCCACACATAAGCCACACCGCCGCTCATGCCTGCGGCAAAATTGCGACCGGTTTCCCCGAGCACAACCACCCGTCCGCCGGTCATGTATTCGCAACAATGGTCGCCTACACCCTCCACAACGGCTATGGCACCCGAGTTGCGCACGGCGAAACGCTCACCTGCGCGACCATTTATATACACCTCGCCGCTCGTAGCGCCATAAAGCAAGGTATTGCCGGCTATAGTGTTCTTTTCGGCCTCGAAATTGCTCCTCACGGGCGGATGTACCGAGATATGTCCGCCACTGAGTCCTTTGCCAAGATAGTCGTTGGCTTCGCCTTCGAGCCTGAAATTGATGCCATGTGCCAAAAAAGCGCCGAAACTCTGCCCGGCCGAACCTTTGAACTGCACATTGATTGTCTTGTCGGGCAGTCCGGCATCGCCATACCGTGCAGCAACCGCGCCCGACAACATGGCACCGACAGCCCGGTCGGTGTTGGATATCGCATATTCAAGCGACACCTCCCTGCCATTTTCTATGGCTTCACGCGCTGCGGCAATCATTTGCACATCCTTCACATTATCAATGTCATGCAATTGCATAGTCACATTATGTATGGCACCGTTGCAATTCTCCCTGTGCAACACACGACCGAAATCGAGCATCGACTGCTTGCTTCCGTCTTGCGGACGCTTTATTTCAATAAGGTCGGTACGACCTACTATATCATCCAACCGAGTAAAACCCATCTCGGCAAGATACTCGCGTACTTCCTGTGCAAGGAACTTGAAGTAATTCACCACATATTTGTAATGCCCCCTGAAATGCTTGCGCAAATTGGCATCTTGCGTGGCTACACCCACCGGACACGTGTTGGCATGACACTTGCGCATCATCACACACCCCAATACAATAAGAGGAGCCGTACCGAAAGCAAATTCCTCGGCACCCAGCAACGCCATGCTCACCACATCATGCCCTGTCTTAAGCTGCCCGTCGGCCTGCAAGCGCACCTGCCCGCGTAGCCCGTTGAGCACGAGCGTCTGCTGCGTCTCGCTCAATCCTATTTCGGGTGATATGCCTGCATAACGCACCGACGACGCCGGCGATGCTCCCGTACCGCCTTCGGCCCCCGAAACCACTATAAGGTCGGCCTTAGCTTTTACCACACCGGCTGCGATAGTGCCCACGCCGCTTTCGGCCACCAGTTTCACACTGATTTTCGCCTTGGGATTTACATTCTTCAAGTCAAAAATCAATTGAGCCAAGTCCTCGATAGAATAAATGTCGTGATGCGGCGGAGGCGAAATGAGCGAAATGCCGGGTATCGAATGTCGTGTACGGGCAATCACCTCATCAACCTTAAATCCGGGCAATTGACCACCCTCGCCGGGCTTTGCCCCCTGGGCAACTTTTATCTGTATCTCCTCGGCATTGACAAGGTACTCGGCCGTAACACCGAAACGTCCCGACGCCACCTGCTTGGTTTTGCTGTTTAGCGAAATGCCTTCGTGGCTGCCATGGAACCGGTCGGAATCCTCACCACCTTCTCCGGTATTGCTGCGCGAGCCCAGTTCGTTCATGGCAAGCGCAAGTGCCTCATGCGCTTCCTTGCTGATTGCTCCAAACGATATTGCACCAGTCACAAAGTGTTTCACAATATCTTCAACCGACTCAACGCGTTCTATGGGAATGGGATTTTTCTTGAACGAAAAAAAGTCGCGCAAAAATATAGGCGATTGCTTTTCATCAACCTTCCGGGTAAACTCCTTAAACTTCGAGTAACTGCCAAGCCTTGTGGCAAGCTGCAAAGTGCTTATAGTCTCGGGATTCCATGCATGTTGTTCGCCATCCTTGCGGTAAGAATACTGTCCCACGTGCGGCAGCAACTCATCGATGTGGCTACCGCCTGTGAAACCGGCATCGTGGAATTTGATGTAGTCGGCGGCAATCTCCTTCAATCCTATCCCGCCCATCGATGACACCTCGGTACCGAAATAGGCTTTCAGTAAGTCTTCTCCAAGCCCCACGGCCTCGAAAATCTTGGCACCCCGGTACGAGCGTATCGTGCTTATGCCCATCTTGCTCATTATCTTGAACAAGCCCTTGCACACAGCCTTAATATAATTTTTTTCGGCAGTTTCATAATGCATTGATATTTCACCAGTCTGCGACAGATGGTCGAGTATGGCAAATGCCATATACGGGTTGATGGCACTTGCTCCATATCCCAGCAACAAGGCCGCATGCATCACTTCACGTATTTCCCCGCTTTCCACTATAAGGGCTGTCTGTACACGCTTTTGCACACTTATCAGGTGATGATGAACCGCACTCACGGCTAGCAGCGACGGGATGGCTGCGTGAGCCTCATCTATGCCGCGGTCGGAAAGTATAATGTAATTAACACCGTTGCTTACAGCCTCCTCGGCATCGGCACACAGCCGTGCAATCGCCTCGCGCAACCCCGACACGCCTTTGCTCACCTCAAACAGCATCGGCAACTTTACGGTATTGAAACCCTTGTAACGTATATTGCACAATATATCGAGCTGCGTATTAGTCAATATGGAATGTGGCAAGCGCACCATCTTACAATGGCTTTCGCTCGGCTGCAATATGTTGGCACCCACCGCTCCTATATATTCAATCAGCGACATTACCAGCTCCTCACGTATCGGGTCGATGGCCGGGTTGGTAACTTGCGCGAATTGTTGGCGGAAATAGTTAAACAATAGTTGTGGTTCACGCGACAACACGGCAAGCGGCGTATCATTGCCCATCGAAGCCGTCGGTTCCACGCCCTTGTCACACATGGGTATTATTATGCGCTCCACATCCTCACGCGTGTAACCAAAGGCCCTCAACTTGCTGTCGTAATCATCCACGCTGTTGCTCACCCTGCGCCCGCTTCGCAAAGCATCAAGTTCTATACGATTGGTAGAAAGCCACTTGCGATAAGGTTTTGCTGATGCAAGCTGCTCCTTTATTTCACCATCGTAATATATCTTTCCCTCCTGCGTGTCAACAAGCAATATCTTGCCTGGTTGCAACCTGCCCTTTTCCTTAATTTTCTCGGGCTCGAAACTTATCACGCCGGCTTCGCTCGCCACCACCATTATGTCGTCCTTGGTAATAAGGTAGCGGGCAGGGCGCAAACCGTTGCGGTCGAGCATACCGCCGGCATACCGTCCATCGCTGAACAGCAACGCAGCCGGTCCATCCCATGGTTCCATCAATATCGAGTGGTACTCATAAAATGCCTTCAAATCCTCGCTTATGGGATTTTTGTCGTTAAACGACTCAGGTACAAGCATTGCCATTGCATGAGGCAAGCTAAGCCCCGACATTACGAAGAATTCAAGCACGTTGTCGAGCGATGCACTGTCGCTCATTCCGGGTTGCACTATGGGGCGAATCTCCTTCACATCTCCAAGCTGTGGTGTGGAAAGCACGCTTTCGCGAGCTTCCATCCAACCACGATTACCCCTGATGGTGTTAATCTCGCCGTTGTGTGCAAGCAGACGGAAAGGCTGCGCCAAGCTCCACGTGGGAAACGTATTGGTACTGAAACGCGAGTGTACAATCGCCATTCCACTGGTAAAATATGGCTGCGTGAGATCAGTGAAATACTTGCGCACCTGCACCGACGACAACATTCCTTTATACACTATATTCTTGCTCGACAACGAAACTATGTAGAAATCACGGTCGCTTACTCGCTTCTCTATCTTCTTCCTGATTTTGTACAGCGTCCTGTCGATATTGGGCACATCGGTGACACCGGTTACAAACACTTGCTTTATATCAGGCTCGGTATGGCGTGCACTGTCGCCCAGCACTTCTGAATTTACCGGCACACTGCGCAAGTGCATCAGCGTAAGCCCTTCGCGCTCTATTTCCTCAAGCATTATGCTTAATATGGCCGACTGTCGTTCCTTGTCCTTGGGCAGAAACACAAGTCCGGTACCATACTTACCCTTCTCGGGCACCGGGATACCTTGCAGCAATATGAACTCGTGCGGTATCTGCAACATTATTCCGGCTCCGTCACCGGTCTTGTTGTCGGCTCCCTCGGCACCACGATGCTTCATGTTCTCAAGCACCTTCAATGCCGAATCTACCAATTCGTGCGACTTGTTGCCGTGTATATCGACAATCATTCCTACTCCGCACGCATCATGTTCATACGCCGGATTATACAGCCCTGTCGGCTGCCCATATTCCCCTCTTCGGGTGACACATCCTTTGGCTTGCGTATCTTTCATTTTATCATTTTTATTACATAAACCTAATATTTCACAACTTTTGCTTGCAAATTTATATTTTTTCTTTCAATTTGCTCACAATAGAAACAGAAAAATTTCATTTGCAAGCAAAAAAAATTATGTTTTTGCGATTTGCAAGCCACTACAAGAGTGGTTAAAGGCAGAAACATGGCCATGATTTGGCCGAAATATACAAATTTGACATATGCGCAAACAATTTATGGGCGATGCCATGCTCTCACATTTGTTACCGCCTGCTTAAAATTAAATAAAAATTCAAATATCCTGAGTGGAATTAAAAAACTGTGCATTAATTTTGCCGCATTATGGAAAATAATGACAAAATCTTGCTTAGTGCAGAAAGCGACACATTGCAATACACTGGCGTTAAGCTTGAAAACAAGCACCATTTCAACATTCGTGCCGGACGCACTTATGTGGTGATTGGCGAAAACGGGTCGGGAAAAACCACTCTCGGCAAAATAATCGAAAAGGGATGGAATATAGGCATGAACCGTATCGTGGGCGACAAGCAATCGCTGCGCATACGTAGCATAGAATTTACCGATATTCATTCACTCACAGGCTGCAACGACTCTTACTACCAACAACGCTTCGAATCAACTGCCAACGACGGTATTCCGACCGTCGAAGAGTTGATACGCGGCAAAATAAGCGAACAAATGTGGCTCGAAATGTGCCGGTCGCTCTCAATCGATGACGTGCGACACAAGCGTGTCAATTACTTGTCGAGCGGCGAATTGCGCAAATTTCTGATTATAAACATTCTCACCGAACAACCCGACCTACTAATAATCGACAATCCTTATATAGGACTCGATGCGGCATCACGCGACTTGTTCAATAAATTGACAGCCGATCTCGCCCGACGCGGAACGGCTGTAATGTTGCTACTGTGCAACCCTGGCGACATCCCCTGCTTCACCGATTACATAATTCCCATGAAACAGCTTGCCATAGGAAAAATGTATGCCGTCAACATCGATGATATAAACAATGTGCGGCGGCAATCGGAAAGTTTATTCGCCACAACCGACAAATTAAATTTGCCCGATACCGCACCGACGATACCGGTCGATTACCACACGGCATTTGCCCTTGACAAGTGTAACGTGGAATACGGGCACATCACAATATTGCACGACGTGACTTGGGAAGTGAAGGCCGGAGAAAAATGGGCGTTGCTTGGCAAAAACGGTTCAGGCAAGTCCACATTGTTAAGCCTCGTATATGCCGACAATCCGCAAGGATACCGAAATCACATAACCATCTTCGACCGCCGCCGCGGCACAGGCGAAAGCATTTGGGAAATAAAGCGGCGCATAGGCTACATATCTCCCGAGATGCACCTTTACTTCAACAACAGGGAAACACTGCTGACGGTGGTGGCTTCGGGGCTGCACGACAATGTGGGCTGCTTCCGCCGAATAAGCGACGAACAGCACACCGTGGCAATGCAGTGGCTGCAAGCATTCGGCCTCGATAACCTTGCCGACCGTTACTTCCGCACACTGTCGTCGGGCGAACAACGGCTTGCGCTCATAGCTCGCACGCTTGCCAGACGTGCATCGCTGCTCATTCTCGACGAACCGCTCCACGGCCTCGACATGTCGCGCAAGCGACTTGTGGCACAAGCCATCGGGCATATCACTCGCAACGAAGGCATATCACTCGTATATGTCACACACTACGAGAATGAAATCCCCGATGTAATTACACCCGGCCACATCTTCCGCCTGTCGCGCTAAAAAGTGTATGCCCATTATTTAAACAAGTCCATCACATTGGCGGGCGGACGCTCGGCCTCAAGCTCACGTTTCATAAATTCCATGTATGGAGCCGAATGTTCAAAAAATCGATAATACCCCTCACACAAGTAATTAAGCCCCGGCTCGCCGTCGGCAGTTATTGCAAAACGGTTTTTCGGGCACTCTCCGTTACAGATGGTAGAAAACTTACATTCACGGCATTGCCTTGGCAATGATCCACGCTTCATGGCACCAAATTGCGACTGCCGCTGGCTGTACATCATTTCGGCAAGAGTATTGTTATTTATGTTTCCAAGCAGGTATTCGGGGAACACAAAGTGGTCGCACGAATACACATCGCCGTTAAATTCCATCACGCCGGCATGGCCGCACGAGCGGGCCATGGAGCACACACCGGGTTCCACGCCTGCATAATTGGCAAGCGTGGCATCAAACAGCTGCACATAATACTGCCCCACGTCGTTACGAACCCATTCGTCGAATATCGCACACAAGAAATCACCCCACTGCCGTGGCGACACCGAGAATTCGGCAATCTCGGCAGCCTCACGTGTGGCGAGCGAAGCCAGCTGCACATATTCACTATCGGCCACAAGTCGTTCCACAATGGGTGTGAATTGCAGGTAGCGGCACTCTATGTCCTTGAAAAAATGATAGAACTCAAGCGGATAATCCCCATTGTAATCATTCACCACCGCCATGCCATTCCACTCCACGCCATGTTTTTTAAGCAGCTCAATGCCGCGCATCACACGGGCAAACGTGGGCTGCCCGCCGCGCGAACGGCGGTACTCGTCATGGAAACGTTCCGGGCCATCGATAGATATGCCTATCAGCCACCCTTCGTCCTTGAAAAAACGGCACCACTCGTCATTAAGTAATATGCCGTTGGTCTGCAAGCAATTGAGTATATTATGCCCACGGGCATACTTCTTTTGCAAAGCCACGGCCTTGCGGTAAAAGCTGAGTGGGCGCAATAATGCCTCACCGCCATGCCAAGTGAACATGACATCGCGCATCGTCTGCGAACCTATGTATTGCTCGGTAAACCGTTCAAGCATGGCATCACTCATAAGGTGATTGGGAACACGACGATATAACCCCGATTTTTCAAGGTAATAACAATATTCGCAAGCAAGGTTGCACGTTGCCCCTACCGGCTTCAGCATCACATACAAGGGGCGTTCAAAAGGATTTTCCATACTTCCCTGCCTGGCCTCAATCTTCCTTTATATAATACCTCACCCAGTCAACTTCCATTTCCACCGGCAATGTAGAGGGGTCAACCTCCCCCACCCACTTGCCGCCAAGCTGCATATCTATCAACAAACGGTATGACTTATAAAAAGGGAATTGTCCCAACGAATCGGGAAGTTCTGGCCGCCTCACATACGCATAATTCCTCACGCCGTTAACATGGAATACAATGCTGTCGCGATAAATGTCGGCACCATACACATTGAAATCATCGGGATTTATGGCAATAGTGTCGCTGCTCACAGGGTCTTCGGTCATGCCCAGGTTATGCGTATAATTGGAATGTACCGTCTGATACACATAGCCATCGTAATTCAACCGTTCCATTATATCTATCTCCCCATCGTTCGGCCACTTGTAACTGCCATAGGGCAACAGCCATATGGCAGGCCATGCACCGCGAGCCCCCTGCAACTTTGCCCTCACTTCAATCCTGCCCGGGGCAAAAGCCTTCTTCCCCTCGGTGTAAAGTCCGCCACACAAGTAAGCCGAAGTGTCGGCCTGCAAGTCATCGTTGACAATACCGCGAAGCACCAAATTGCCATTTCTGAAAGCATAGCAACGCTCATCTTCCGATTGTGTCTTGGCCCAGTCGGCATGGCCTCGTTTGGTATGGCTCCACACCGTCGTGTCGATAACACCGGCTTCAAAATTCTCTTCCCACACAAGTTTCCACCCGTCGCCACTGCTGTTATCGCACGAAATAAAAGCAACAGCAATAATCGCCGACAGCAATACTACGCTTAACCCATTCATATCTTCTATTACTTTTGATTAATTTTTCTACAAAGGTAACTAAATGGGTTGATTTCTTATCATCGAAATCTCTCCTGATTTTATTCTCAACAAAAAAAGTTTTAGCTTACATCTACATATTCTTATCAACCCGGCAACTACATTGTAACCATCCACGCCTTGCTTCCTAACATTGAATAAATCATGGCCGTTGCGTGTGGTTGCTTCATAGCCTTCTTCTGTATTTCCTTATGCCGTTTAAATATACTACTACAAATAATAAAAGCTTCCATAGTTGAACACCGCCAGCCGGCTCTTTTCGTCATTCAATATTTCCAACCTGGCTGGAATTTCATGCAGTGGGATACCGTCATCCAACAGTCGCCGCAACCGTGCAAACAGTATTCTATTCGTTTTGTCCATATCCTCTTTATTCGTGACAATTCCATAGTCCTCAGCCTCGCTCATTTCCGAGATTATCATGCCGGAGAACAGCCCGTGTACCCCTTCCTCTCGCGCAAAATCCACCGCATGACACCAAATTCCTATAAGGTTACCGCCATGCCGCCGCAGGTGGTAGGCTTGCGGATGACCGATGATGATGCGGTCGAATTCTTCCGCCTCTTCATTCGCGCGGAAGTACAGCCCCTTGCACAAACCGTGCCCCAGCAGCATGATGCGTTCGGCTTTAGGCGTATGATGCAGAATATGGTTCAGCCTGTTGCTCCCGCAATCCTGTGCTATACGGGTGTGTTCCGACCCTTCATAAAGGACGGTAAGCATATCGGTTGTCTTGTCTTTTGGATGTATGACCAGCATAAATCAGAATATTAATTTCAAAACACACAACACCTCGGTAAATTCATATAGAATTGTATATGACTATTCTCTCAGAGACGTTCGTACATATCCCCCCAAAGCCTATTGCTCCTCTTTACTTTTCTCTTGCTTCACGACAACATTCCCATTCTTCTTAACTAAAAGATAATCATGATGCTCCCCATAACCTTCGTTTAAAAACTTTGTCTCACAATAACCGACGATATATTCATAATTTCCGTTTACGAAACGATAATCATCACATCGCTTAAATTCATCGGGAGATGCAGTGTGCTCGTGCCTTTGACCGCCAAATAAGACGAGATCGGGCATATCGGCCATTGTCTTCGATTTCGTCCACGAGGCGTAACGCAGCTCACGACTGTCGAGCGAATCAACACGCACTATATAATCATCTGTTGTAAAATAGCATACCAAACGATTATATGCACCAAGACATTCATGCAGATTCTTATGCGGACTTTCACCTAAACAGACAAATCGGGTGCCATTGAATTCCCATACCTGATAACGGTCGAGGATTACACGATTTTCAGTTATAGGTACATACAATCTTCTTGACTTCGCATCATATTCAAACAACCAATCATATCCTGCACCGTTGGTCGTGAAATACCAATCAGGGATGCTATAGTTGACACTAAATCCATCTTCATCAACACATTCACTTCCATCAGCCACATTCACCGCCCTTATCGAATCACCTGCTATTTTATATGCTTCCAGCCATTCATAACCATCCACACTGCTTGCTTTCCCGAAGCAGTGAACCATATAATAGACAGTTCCGTCTGTTTTCTGTAACGCGTGCACATCACTTACAAAAGATGTAGGCCCCAATCTCAGCACATGCTTTTCTCCTTTTGTATTGATGACAGTCCATTTCGCCCAATAGTCAGGAGCTGTACCTCCATCCGGATAAATGCCCGACTCTATGGTTACACGCCCGTCTTCCGACACACACACTTGTCCTCCCTCAAATATTCCTTCAGCATCATCCCCTGAAAGATTATTTATGTCCATGTCTCCGGTAATATTCTGCCCGGCAATAACCTTTGTGTCGGCCGCTTTATTGCCGCAAGCCGCAAAGATTGCCGTTATGCTCAATAAACAAAGCATCTTCATCCACTTCTTCATGCCCATTAAATCCATCTTTCCAACAATTCAGTTTATATTAACTCGACAAATATATTATTTTTCAATGAGACATATATCCATTGCTGCTACTGATTTAATTTTGATACTCAGTGTTTACCCGGGCACCAATATTTTCAATTAATATTCCCCACCAAACCCATTAATTTGAAGTATTCGTAAATACCGCCATCCCCCCTGAAAACCAGGCTGCATCTTCCGAGAAACAAGCAAATCCATCGAAAAGCGTTAAAAACAAAATAGGGTGTAACCCTTTGAGCTACACCCTACTTTCTTATCGTTGGTTATCGTTGTTTACCGATACTTATTTCACCTCCTCAAAAGGAACGTCGGTCACATTGTCACCACCCTGGCCACCTTGGTTATTGCCGGCTTGGCCTGCACCCGGTTGAGGACCTGTTTGCGATGATGCTTGTTGCTGAGCATTGTACATATCTTGCGATGCTGCATGGAACACGGTTTCAAGTTCCTTCATTGCAACATCGATTGCAGCAACATCTTGACGCTGATGAGCATCTTTAAGTTTTGCAAGCGCAGCCTCGATTTGCGACTTCTTGTCGGCAGGAAGCTTGTCGCCAAGGTCTTTCAAGCTCTTCTCGGTTTGGAATATCATCGAGTCGGCTTGGTTAATCTTGTCGATACGCTCCTTCTCACGAGCATCGGCAGCAGCGTTGGCAGCAGCTTCATCCTTCATACGCTTGATTTCTTCTTCGCTTAAGCCGCTTGAAGCCTCGATACGTATGCTTTGTTCCTTGCCAGTTGCTTTATCCTTGGCCGACACATTCAAGATACCGTTGGCATCAATCTCGAAAGTAACCTCGATTTGCGGCACACCGCGCGGAGCCGGAGCAATACCATCCAAGTGGAACTTACCGAGCGTCTTGTCATCCTTAGCCATCGGGCGTTCGCCTTGCAACACGTGGATTTCAACCGAAGGCTGATTATCGACGGCAGTCGAGAACACTTCACTCTTACGCGTCGGGATAGTAGTGTTTGCTTCAATCAACTTGGTCATCACGCCGCCAAGAGTTTCAATACCTACCGACAATGGAACCACGTCAAGCAGCAACACGTCCTTAACATCACCGCTAAGCACACCGCCTTGGATTGCAGCACCGACGGCAACCACCTCATCGGGGTTTACGCCCTTCGACGGAGCCTTGCCGAAGAATTTTTCAACAATCTGTTGAACTGCCGGGATACGGGTAGAACCACCCACAAGTATCACTTCGTCGATTTGCGAAGCCGTAAGGCCGGCATCTTTCAATGCTTGTTCGCAAGGTTTAATGGTAGCTTGTATCAAACTGTCGCACAATTGCTCAAATTTCGCACGGGTCAAAGTCTTTACAAGGTGCTTTGGAATACCGTTTACAGGCATGATGTAAGGCAAGTTGATTTCGGTCGAAGTAGAACTTGACAATTCAATCTTGGCCTTTTCGGCAGCTTCTTTCAAGCGTTGCAACGCCATTGCATCCTTACGCAAGTCAACGCCTTCTTCACTTTGGAATTCGTCGGCAAGCCAGTCGATAATACGGTGGTCAAAGTCATCACCGCCAAGGTGGGTATCACCATTGGTTGATTTTACCTCAAATACACCGTCACCTAATTCAAGTATAGATATATCGAATGTACCACCGCCAAGGTCGAATACAGCAATGCGCTTATCGCTCGTGGACTTATCAAGGCCGTAAGCAAGAGCTGCGGCAGTAGGCTCGTTCACAATACGCATAACCTTCAAGCCTGCAATCTCACCGGCTTCCTTGGTTGCCTGACGCTGCGAGTCGTTAAAGTAAGCAGGAACCGTAATAACGGCTTCACTCACCGTCTGTCCAAGATAATCTTCGGCAGTTTTCTTCATCTTTTGAAGAATCATTGCCGAAATCTCTTGCGGAGTATAGTCACGTCCGTCAATCCTCACCTTCGGCATTCCGTTGTCGGAACGTACCACTTGATATGGCACACGTGAGATTTCGTTCTGCACATTGTCGTAGCTTTCACCCATGAAACGCTTAATCGAGAACACCGTCCTCGTCGGGTTGGTGATAGCCTGGCGCTTTGCCGGTTCACCCACCTTACGCTCGCCTCCATCGACGAATGCTACAATTGAAGGGGTAGTATTACGACCTTCGCTGTTAGGAATAACAACCGGGTCCTTACCCTCAAGCACCGCAACACATGAGTTGGTGGTACCTAAATCTATTCCAATAATCTTTCCCATAGTTTCTATATTTTTATTTTGTTATTAATCTTGTTAATTACCGGCCGCTTCGAGCTTCTGCCGCAAGCAGCCGCTTATAACAGTGCAAATGTTATGCCAAAAACGCAAAACCTCGGCAAAAACGGGTTGCCGACACACTGTGCAACATGGCAAACACTGACATAACGGCAGATTTTTCATTCTTCGTCCACATAATTTCACTGCGCTCCCAAAGGCAGTTTTTTCGTATAAATTGATTACATTAGTGGTTCATTCCACCACACCATCCCCATTTTTTCTAAATAAATATTGTACATTAAATATAAATGCTATAATTTTGTATGCTGAATAGCATAGTTTTTTAGCACTGCCATATAACGTATGATAAAGAAGAGTACTCTGGAAAAAATCATAAAAGAAGACCTTGCCGAAATATGGTCGATCTTGACAATCGAAGAAAAGCATCTTGTGGCTGACAATTTTGTCATTCACAATTTCAAGAAGAACCAAATCATATACGCCGAAAACGACGAGCCTGAATACTTATGGTGCCTGCTTAAGGGCAAAGTAAAGATGTTCAAAGACGGCATCGGCGGCAGGCAACAGATACTGCGTCTTTATCGTCCGATACAATATTTCGGTTACCGGGCCTACTTCGCCAACGAACCTTATGTGTCGAGCACTTCGGCTTTCGAGCCTTCGCAATTGGGCGCAATAAGCATGAAAATAGTGACGCGCATCATCGACCAAAACCGAAAACTCGCCTGGTTTTTCATTCACGAGCTATCAAAGCACCTTGGCGGCTCTGACACCAAGATGGTGAACCTCACTCAAAAGCACATTCGCGGACGACTTGCCGAAGCATTGACGATATTAATCGACAATTACGGCTTTGAAGACGATGGAGAAACCCTGAAAATATATATGGCACGTGAAGACCTTGCAAACCTGTCGAACATGACAACTTCAAATGCTATTCGCACACTCTCTACTTTCGTAAGCGAAAAAATCATAACCGTTGATGGCCGGCGAATAAAAATTGTCAACGAACCGGCCCTGCGCAAAATCAGCAAATTCGGTTAACAATTCCACTACCATGCTCATAGCAAACAAAAAACGCAAGGGAAATATTGCCGAATACCTGCTATACATGTGGCAGGTGGAAGACTTGATACGCGCCAACGGCTGCGACATCGACTGCGTGGAGCGTAACATAATCGACCGTTTCGAGGTCGATGCCGACACTCATGCCCAAATCAAAGACTGGTATGAGAGCCTTATAAAAATGATGGAAATGGAAGGCAAAAAGCAACAAGGGCACTTGCAAATCAACAAAAACGTAATCATTCGACTCAACGATTTGCACAATGCCCTGCTCGACTCGCCCAAGTTCCCGGAATACCGCGCCGAGTATTACAAAACTTTGCCATTCATTGTTGAATTGCGGGCAAAGTCGGGCGATGCACCGGCCGATGAAATCGAAACCTGCTTCAACGCGCTGTATGGCACACTCATGCTGCGACTGCAACACCGTGAATTAAGCAAAGGCACATTGGAAGCAGTCAACCAAATTTCGCATTTCATCGCAAAACTGTCGGCACTGTTTATGCAAGACGAGCAGAAACCGCTTTTCGGCAACGACGAGGAAATTGTGTGACCGCAAGAAACCCTCAGCCTCGGCCGCACCAAATTTATTTTGAGAACATAAAACACAGGATACACGCAAAATGCCAAAGAATTTATTAATCACCGGAGCCAACGGACAACTCGGTAACGAGATGCGCAACCTGCTTGCCGGCAGCAAATTTTTTAATTCGTTTTTTGCCGACATCGACACACTCGACATCACCGATGCCCGCGCTGTGTACCATTTCATCGAAAGCAACAAAATCGACATTATCGTGAACTGCGCAGCCTACACAGCTGTTGACCGTGCCGAAGACGACATGGTGGCGTGCGCAAAGCTCAATGTTGAAGCCGTGGGCAATATAGCCGGTGCCGCACGCAACTATGGCTCGCGAGTGTTGCACATTTCCACCGACTATGTGTTTGACGGATACAACTATCAACCATATACCGAGGAGGACGACACCAATCCCAAGACTGCTTATGGAACCACCAAACGCGACGGGGAAAGGCTACTGGTGAAAATTGCTCCTGACAGCATTATAATTCGCACCGCGTGGCTGTACTCGCCATACGGCAGGAACTTTGTCAAGACAATGATCTCGCTGGGCCGTGAAAAGGATGCGCTAAATGTGGTATGCGACCAAATAGGCACACCAACCTATGCTGCCGACCTTGCCTCTGCCATTTTTACAGTCGTTTCGGCCGACGAATGGAAACCGGGCATTTACCATTTCTCGGACGAAGGTGCCTGCTCGTGGTATGATTTTGCCAAGGCCATACACCGCCTTGCCGGCATCGACACGTGCAAGGTTACACCGGTGAAGTCGAAGGACTACCCTACCCGCGCCATCCGCCCGTTTTACAGTGTACTCGACAAAAGTAAAATCAAACATACCTTCGGCATTGAAATCCCTCATTGGGAAGAAAGCCTTGAAAAATGTATAACCGCTATTAAAAACGCATAATTGTGGCAAGCTTAACTACCGAAATCAACCGCCGGCGCACTTTTGCCATCATCTCGCACCCCGATGCCGGTAAGACCACGCTCACCGAGAAGCTGTTGCTCTTCGGCGGCGCAATACACGTGGCCGGTGCAGTGAAATCCAATAAAATAAAGAAAACAGCCACTTCCGACTGGATGGAAATCGAGAAACAACGCGGCATCTCGGTGGCTACGTCTGTAATGGGATTCAACTATGGCGATTATAAAATCAATATCCTCGACACCCCCGGCCACCAAGATTTCGCCGAAGACACCTACCGCACTCTCACTGCGGTCGATAGCGTAATCATTGTGGTAGATGTGGCAAAAGGCGTGGAACAACAGACGCGCAAGCTCATGGAAGTGTGCCGTATGCGCAACACACCGGTGATTATATTCGTCAATAAGCTCGACCGTGAAGGCAAAGACCCGTTTGACATTCTCGACGAACTTGAATCGGAACTGAAAATCAAGGTGCGACCGCTTTCATGGCCCATCAATATAGGTGCTCGCTTCAAGGGCGTATATAATATCTATGAACACGGGCTTGACTTGTTCACTCCCGACAAGCAAAAGGTGACCGAACGTGTGGAAATCAAGGACGTGAACGACCCGGCAATAGATGCTGCCGTGGGAAATGCCGATGCTGCCAAATTGCGTGAAGACCTTGAACTAATCGAAGGCGTATATCCCGAGTTTAACGAACTCGACTACCTTGACGCCAAAGTGGCCCCCGTATTTTTTGGTTCGGCTCTCAACACCTTCGGTGTAAAAGAATTGCTCGACTGCTTCGTGCGCATAGCGCCTTGTCCGCGCCCCACCGTGGCCGAAGAGCGCACAGTGGAACCGGGCGAAAACGGTTTCAGTGGATTTGTATTTAAAATCCATGCCAATATGGACCCAAACCACCGCAGCTGCATCGCATTCGTAAAGGTTTGTTCAGGAGTGTTCCGCCGCAATGCCAACTACAAGCACATACGCCTCGGCAAGCTGATGAAGTTCTCGGCTCCAACGGCTTTCATGGCTCAAAGGAAAGACGTGGTTGACGAGGCTTATCCCGGTGACATTGTGGGCCTGCCCGACAATGGCGGCACTTTCAAAATCGGCGACACGCTCACCGAGGGGGAAGAATTGCATTTCAAGGGGTTGCCGAGTTTCTCGCCCGAAATGTTCAAATATATCGAAAACACCGACCCCATGAAGACCAAGCAGCTAAACAAAGGTATCGAGCAACTTATGGACGAAGGTGTGGCACAATTGTTTATAAACCAATTCAACGGGCGCAAAATCATAGGCACCGTCGGACAACTGCAATTCGAGGTTATACAATACCGCCTGCTGCATGAATATGGAGCGCAATGCCGTTGGGAACCCATACACCTGTACAAGGCTTGCTGGATAGAAAGTGATGACGAGGCTGCACTTGAAGCATTCAAGAAACGCAAGCACCAGTTCATGGCCATCGACAAGGAAGGCCGCGACGTGTTTCTTGCCGACTCGGGCTACGTGCTGCAAATGGCCCAGTCCGATTTTCCAAAAATCCGCTTCCACTTCACTTCGGAATTCTAAATTCCATATAACCGGGAGCCGGATACTTTCAGCAAAGCCCCCGATATAAAAAATTGCAAGAGGGTGTGTCAAAATGTAAATTAAAGGAGTGGGGGCGGCAAAGCCGTCCAATCTGCGGCAACCGGCGGCGCAGTGACCGCCGAGTGGCGAGTCGCAAGCCGTCGGCAAGACTATACATCAACAAACTCGGCCTCAAAGAGGTCGAACATAGTGAGTTGTGATACATTCGACCTCTTTGAGGCCGTTCCAAATATGAAGGTTTCTTGCTCCGACGGTTCGGCTTCGCCTCAC
>CASENC010000008.1 GCA_949289215.1 uncultured Bacteroidales bacterium
GATACAGGTCTGGGTGACGCTAATCGCCAACCTGCTGCTGATGGTACTGCAGAGGCGCATCAGACGCCCGTGGAGCTTCTCAGGACTGGCCACGATGGCCAGAATTATGCTCATGTATTACGTCAACTGCTACACCTTCTTTGAATGCCCCGAAAAGGACTGGGCCAAAATACTCGAAGATGCACGGGAACACCCTCCGGAACCGTCACTTTTTGACTGACGGGGGCTTGGTTTTCAAAAAAAGTATCCGCAACGCCTGTTTATGGGCATTGCGGACATGAATTTTTTGCCTTACTGTTTTTTAGCGGACACCAATCACATATTCCCCCCCTGCTTACTGGACAAAAAAATTCTCCCGAATAACTCCGGGAGAATTTTTTCCATCTTAATATTTTCACCTATTAATATTCGGCTTCTTGATAATCATTTACATAACCTTCATCACCTATGATTTCACGCATTTTCTTGCGAAGCATAATGTTTTGTGCGAAAAGGTCGTGTACCGGTTGCTTGTCAAGCGGATGCATCGGGCTCTTGAAATAGAACGACAACCACGATTGTATGCCCTTGAAGCCACAACGCTTAGAAAGGTCGGCCAGCAATACGAGGTCGAGCAACAACGGAGCTGCAAGTATTGAGTCGCGGCACAAGAAATCAACCTTGATTTGCATCGGGTAACCCATCCAACCAATGATGTCAATGTTATCCCAACCTTCCTTGTTGTCGCCACGCGGTGGATAATAGTTGATACGTACCTTGTGGTAAATATTACTGTAAAGTTCAGGATATTCGTCTTTCTTGAGAATTGTGTCGATAACCGACAACTTCGATACTTCCTTAGTCTTGAACGAAGCAGGATCATCAAGCACTTCACCGTCACGGTTACCAAGTATGTTGGTAGAGAACCAACCTTGCAAACCGAGCATACGTGTATGCATCATCGGTGAAAGAACGGTCTTCATAAGTGTTTGACCGGTCTTGTAATCCTTTCCGCAGATAGGAGCGTTATGCTCGTCGGCAAGTTCCCACATTGCGGGGAAGTCAACAGTGAGCGCAGGTGCACCATTAATAAATGCGCAACCGCTCTCAATAGCTGCATATGCATAAAGCATCGAAGGAGATACCTCGGCGGCATTATTCTTCATTGCTTCCTGGAAAGCGGGCAACGACTTGTGAACTTCGGCCATAGGCACATAAACCTCGGTAGAAGCCGACCATATAACCACTACACGCGAGCAACCGTTAGCCTCCTTGAAGTTCTTGATATCAGCTACCAACTGATCCTTCAAATCCCACTTTGTATCGGCTTTCTTTACCCATGTTCCGTGCAGACGGGTAACATATTTATTATCGAAAGCGGCTTGCATGGGCTTTATTGCTTCAAGCTCGTCCTTTACGCTATCGATGTCCTTTTGTGTAAGAACTGCGGCATGAGTGGCTGCTTTGTAAACATTATCTTCAAAAATGTCCCAACCACCAAAGACTATATCTTCAAGTTTTGCAATAGGGAGAACATCCTTAATTTTCGGAGTGGAACCATCCGACAATTTAATAGTAGATAATTGCGTGATCGAACCGACAGGAACACCAAGCCCCTTACGAGCCATCAATGTACCGGCGATAAATGTTGAAGCTACTGCTCCACCTACACCTACTACCAAAATACCTAATTTACCTTCGGCTTTTTCCACATTAATTTTTGCCATGATAATAAAAAATTAATATCGTTAAACTTAATACTTATTACTTTGCTCTATATTTTCACAGATATGCGGCAACCTCATGTTACGGTTGTGCATTTCCAAAAGCGCGGTAAAAGTAGTGCCATTTTTTCAAATAGAAAAATTATTTTAAATATTTAATGCGGCATTTATGCTTAAAATTCGCAAACGAGGCTTTGGTTTTGTTAAAACTGGTAAATTTATCGCTTTTTGTGGTTGTTTTATATAAATAAATCATAATGACACGTCGAGCATTTCAGAGAGCCTTTTAATGACACACGGATGCTCTACGGCATCTTCCTCGGCTGTCCAACCCTTTCCTTTTAACCATAATACGTGGCAACCAATCGACTCGGCAGGCACAATGTCTTTCTTATAACTGTCACCGACTACCAACACCTCATGTGGGTGCAGGTCAAGGGCTTCCACTCCAAGCATAAATATGCGTGGGTCGGGTTTGCGCACCCCGACCACAGCACTTTCTATTATTTGCTTGAAATACCTGCGCAAATCGAAATCAGCAAGCACAGTTTCCACGTTCCCGTAAAAATTGCTCACCAAGACCATCGGGTAACGGGCATACAACGCTTCAAGCACAGGACGGGCTTCCTCAACCGACGAACGAGCCTGTTCGTAGCAATACCGTGCAACAGGTTCGGCAAATTGTTCTACACCCGATTTCGGCAATTTGCCATTGGCGACAAGATTGCCAAGCTCGATTTGCATTTTTATCAATAGCAAATCATAAAAATTATGCTCGGGCAATATATGACGCGTGCGGGCAAGTTCTCGCTCGGCATAAACATAGCTGTCCCGGAAATCGGCTTTGCTTACATGGACACCGGCATGACAATACCCGGCCCATATAACCTCACTCCAATGGACACCTCGACTATCGATAGTGCCACCATAATCAAATATTATACCCTTCAGGTTGTCAATATGTTTCATTTTCAAGTTGTATTATAAAGTACTTGCAAATGCGTTCATGCCGCCATATCATATACACAAGCATAAGATTCAGCACAGTAAGTTCAAATGCAAAATATATCCACGGCATTTGTATGATAATCGAAACGAATAGTACAATAACACGTGTGTTAAACGACAACATATTGGTGTACTTCATCAGCGGTTTGCTCTTTACGCGGAACGCATCGCGGAATGTCTGTGGAATGTCGTCGCCAAAACGCTCCTTCAACATCTTCCTCAACTGTTGCATTCTCGGGGTAAGTTTTTCCTGGTTAGCCGTATATTGGCGATAGAAAAACAATGTGAACTTAGCCCAAAAATTATTCCGCCACGACAATTGTTTCAGTTTTTCGTCAAGTTGAGGACAACTGTCAAGCTCACTACCCTCTTTCCCTTTCAAGAAATAAAGATGGAACTGACGGTAATAGTCGGCACTTGCTGCCTGCTTACCATGGCACATTCCCGCAAGCACGGCCATTGTCCATATCAACCACGGATGAGGCATGAAAAATGCACTTGTTTCATTGATGCGGAAACAAATGGCGAAATATATTGCCACAAACCAGAAATCACCGCTCAATCCGTCGAGTATCCGGCCTAAGCGCGAATATTGATGCGTAAGGCGAGCAAGCTGTCCGTCGGCACTGTCAAAACTGTTTGCCCATACAAGCAGAACAATGCCAATATAATTAAGCCAGATCAGGTCTCCGTGAAAATAAAAAAGCGCACCGGCAGCCACGCCAAGGAAAATAGAAGCTATCGTAATCACATTCGGAGTGATGCCAAGTTTGGCTGCAAGCAATGCCCACATATAACCTATCGGGCGATAAAACATCAGGTCAAGAGTTTCCTCAGTGTCAAGAGATTTAAGCGAGTCTTTATATTGTTGTTTAATTTGTGCGAATTTTCCCATAATTATCGTTTAGAATTTTTTCTTTATTTCGGCAATCACACACTTGGCAATATGCGGAGCTGCCTCTGTGCGGCAAGGCGCGAAACTCGGCCAGTCGTTGAAATCGATAATGCGTATCTCACCTTCAGGCGAAACTATACAGTCACCCCCATACACCAATACGTTAAGCTCCTCGGCCGCGCGCCGACATATATCCTTTAAATAATCCTTGTCAAATTCAATGCCTTGCGCCTTGCCGTTAATGGTCTCATAACCATATTTACTATGCCCCATATCAAGTGGGTAAAACCAATAGAAAAATGGAGAACCGTGAACCCCGTAAAATTTCACAAGGTCGCCCACAAGGTGCTTGTTAATGACAGCACGCTTGATGCCACGATAAAAATACTCCTGCAACACTTCTTGTGCCTCTTCGGGATGGCGCACATAACTTACATCCTCCTTATGCATGGCGTGAAAATCTCCACGTTTAATCCAGCAACTTTGGAATCCTGCACGTTTTAATGCCGGTATCACAGCCTCATCGGTATTGACAATAAGACTTTCGGGATAAGGAATATCACTGCCAAGCAATATGCGCGTCATTCGTTCGCGGGTGCAATTTTCAATGCCAAAGCCTGAATTTATCACCAATTTCCCTTCGTTTTCAAGACGTTGCAACTTCTCTATCGAAGCTCTTTCCCGACACATATTCAATATAACCGGTTCCGACACCTCATCGATGGCATTAAAACGATCCTCGCTATAAATGTTGACAATATAACCACGCTTGCGCAAATGCTCGGCTGTAGCGTTAAATATAGCAGCATCGTTGCCAATATGGTTGGGCGAATAAGCACCGGCTCGCATTATGCCGGCAATTTCTATTTCAGCCATTGTATTATATAAATTGTAGTTTAACTGCGTATGAAATTCTCGGCCGTTGCAATATCTTCTGCATGATCAACATCGATAATTTTGTCGATAGAGAATGCTTTCAGCCGCAAACCGTTTTCAATAAGAGCGCGTTGGAAATTCCGCATACGCGATATACCACGTTCCATACACTGCTCCAGTATCCGTATTGCCTTACCATCAAGTGCATACACACCGCCGGATATATAACGGGCGCCATCAAATGCGGCATCATAGAAACCTTTCACCTGCATCGTGTCATCAACATCGACATAAAGCGGCTTCTCATCATCGATAAACGGCGTTACAGCCATCATTCCGTCACAATCGCCATCCACTGTTTCATATGCGGCAATATATCGCGCAAAATCCTGTTCCTTGAAGATTGTATCCACTGTGGTGAGGCAGAATTTACCCTGTGGCATAACACGGCTTAATTCATAAAAGCTGTGCATGGAACTTGGTGTGGACTTTACCACTATATTGAACGGAATATCCAGTTTTATTGTGTCCAAGTACTCCTTGACTTCGGTCATTTCCCTGTTTACAATAATATTGATGCTCTCGGCATTACACCGTGTGAAGATATTTATCAGGCGGCCAATCATTGGCTCACCACAAAGTTCCACAAGCGGCTTGGGTTTCCTTACACCTTCTTGAGCCAACCGGGAGCCCTCACCTGCGGCTATTATTGCGTAATTCATAATTTTATGCTATTTTTAAATTATACATTTAATGGTGTCGTGCCGTCGTCATCATCATCTTTGCTAAGGTCTAGCACAACATTATCGTTACTCTTGTCAAAGTATTGCTTACGCAGCGGGTTTGAGTGTATCTCCTCATAAGTGCGACGATTGCGGTAAATATCGATGGCTGCATATATAGCAGCTAACATCGAATCGGAACTTGCCACACCCTTACCAGCTATATCATATCCCGTACCATGGTCGGGTGAAGTGCGCACTATGGGTAATCCTGCCGTAAAATTCACGCCATTGTCCATGGCAAGCGACTTAAATGGAGCAAGCCCCTGGTCGTGGTACATCGCAAGCACGCCGTCGAAATGTGTATAATTTCCATTACCGAAGAAACCATCGGCCGAATAAGGACCGAAACAACATATCTTATAAGAATTGTACGCTTCCTCTATGGCCGGCGTAATAATCTCTTTTTCTTCGTTCCCTATCAAGCCATGGTCTCCGGCGTGGGGGTTAAGTGCCAAAACTGCAATTCTAGGATATTCTATTGCAAAATCCCGGCGCAACGATTCATTGAATATTGTGAGCTTTTCAATAATGGCTTCACGCGTTATAGAACTTGCAATTTGCGAAACCGGCAGATGGGTGGTGACGAGCGCCACCTTGATACGGTCGTTAAACAATATCATCAGAGACTTTGCGCCATCTCCGGCTGCACTTTCAAGATATTCAGTATGGCCCGGGAAATGGAAAGTGTCGTTTTGAATACTGCTCTTATCGATTGGCGCAGTCACAAGCACATCGATAATGCCATTGCGTAAATCAGATACAGCACATTCAAGTGAAGTGAAAGCAGCCCGTCCGGCTGCCTCGCTTGGCGTGCCAAGTTCTACTTTCAAATCATCGGGGCCTATTTCCACCATATTACAAACCCCATCACGTGCCTGTATGGCATTTTCAATACTATTGAATTGCACCGGTTGCAATCCGCAAGCCTTGCGGTGAAATGCCGCTACCTTGGTCGAACCATACACCACAGGCGTAAACAGTTCAAGTATCATTGGGTCGGCAAGAGTTTTAAGTATAACCTCGTAACCGATTCCGTTGGTATCCCCTTGGGTAATCCCAACTCTTATTTTTTTATCGTTTGCCATTATTAATCGATTAATTGTTCTATTTTCACCCGCTATTTACAGCATGATTGTGAATTAGTGCGCTAAGTTACACATTTTTTTCGACACATATCACAGCTCCCGTGCCACATAATCCTTGTGATACACATTTTGCTATCAGCCCGCAATCAATTATCGAAAAAAACAGCGGCACCGGAAAAATTTCCGATGCCACTGAAAAAATCAAATGTTATGGAATGTTATTTCTTAGACAGCTTTTCTTTCAAGGCTGCAAGTTCTTGGATGTCTCCAAGAGTGGTCTTTTCGATAGCCGGAGTAGAAGAAGCGGTCTCTTCAATTGCCTTTGCTGCCTTCTTGGCTTTCTTGGCTTCTGCTTTGGCCTCATCTTCAAATATACGGCTGTGCGAGAGAATAATCCTCTTGGCATCCTTGTTGAATTCGATTACCTTAAAGTCAAGTTTCTCGTCTTGCTTGGCTTGTGTACCGTCTTGCTTAACAAGGTGCTTTGGAGTTGCAAAGCCCTCAACGCCATAAGGCAAGGCTACAACTGCACCCTTATCAAGCATCTCTACGATTGTACCCTCGTGAATGCTACCAACAGTGAAGATGGTTTCAAACACATCCCACGGGTTCTCTTCAAGTTGCTTGTGACCAAGGCTCAAGCGGCGGTTCTCCTTGTCGATTTCGAGTACTTGAACATCGATGTCGGCACCGATTTGAGTGAATTCCGACGGATGCTTAATCTTCTTCGTCCACGACAAATCAGAAATATGGATAAGTCCGTCAACACCTTCTTCAAGTTCAACGAATACGCCAAAGTTAGTGAAGTTGCGCACCTTTGCAGTGTGCTTCGAACCAACAGGATAGTTGGTTTCGATATTTTCCCAAGGATCGGGCTTAAGTTGCTTAATACCGAGCGACATTTTGCGTTCTGCACGGTCAAGGGTAAGAATTACAGCTTCTACCTCATCACCCACTTTCAAGAAATCTTGAGCCGAACGCAAGTGTTGCGACCACGACATTTCGCTCACGTGGATAAGACCTTCAACACCCGGTGCGATTTCAACAAATGCACCATAGTCAGCCATTACCACAACTTTGCCTTTCACCTTGTCACCAACCTTCAAGTTGGGATCAAGGGCATCCCATGGATGCGGTTGCAATTGCTTCAAACCGAGAGCTATGCGCTTCTTTTCGTCATCAAAGTCGAGGATAACCACATTAAGCTTTTGGTCAAGGCTTACAACCTCTTCCGGATGACTTACGCGGCCCCACGAAAGGTCGGTGATGTGGATAAGACCGTCAACACCGCCGAGGTCGATGAATACACCGTAAGAAGTGATGTTCTTAACAGTACCTTCAAGCACCTGTCCCTTTTCGAGCTTGGCAATGATATCTTTCTTCTGTTGTTCGAGTTCGGCTTCGATAAGAGCCTTGTGCGAAACAACAACGTTTTTGAATTCTTGATTAATCTTAACGACCTTAAATTCCATTGTCTTACCAACGAATACATCGTAGTCACGAATGGGCTTAACGTCGATTTGCGAGCCCGGCAAGAATGCTTCGATGCCGAATACGTCAACAATCATACCGCCCTTAGTACGGCACTTGATGTAACCCTTGATAACTTCATCGTTTTCGAGAGCTTCGTTGACGCGCTCCCAGCTCTTGGCAGCACGTGCCTTCTTGTGCGACAAGACGAGCTGACCCTTCTTGTCTTCTTGGTTTTCGATGAACACTTCCACCTTGTCGCCCACCTTCAAATCGGGGTTGTAGCGGAATTCGTTCAAAGGAATGATACCATCCGACTTGTAACCGATGTTAACCACTACTTCACGCTTGTTAAGCGCAATAACGGTACCTTCTGTTACATCCTTGTCCTTAATGGTGTTAAGAGATTCGTCGTAGGTGTGTACCAGTTCCTCGTGAGATTTCTCTCCTTGAGTTTCGCCTTTTTCAAAGGCATCCCAATCGAAATCTTCAATTGGAGAATTTTTTAATTCTTCGCTCATTTAAATTGTTAATAAATAGGTTAATTCTAAGCCCCGGGCACACTTCACCCGAAGCACGGCTGCAAATTTACACATATTTTCCCAATTATCAACACTTTCACACCCGATTTTTACACAAAACGGAATAATAATTTGAAATTTACACTTCGACGGGAAACAATCATGGCACACAATTCCATGCCTGCACAATAATTTCATATCAGGCAAAAACATAAAATATCACCGGAGAAACGTAAATTTGCATCATGAAACATTGTGATTTTGATATGCGATACCGTCGGCACTTGATGCTCCCCGAAATAGGTGCCGACGGGCAACAGAAGTTGCTGCAATCCAGGGTGGCAATAATCGGAGCCGGAGGCCTTGGTTCTCCCGTAGCCTTTTATCTTGCCGCAGCCGGTGTGGGACACCTTAATATTGTAGATGACGACCGTGTGGATATTTCAAATTTGCAAAGGCAAATTATCCACAACAGCAATGA
Organism: uncultured Bacteroidales bacterium; assembly: GCA_949289215.1. Classification (GTDB taxonomy): domain Bacteria; phylum Bacteroidota; class Bacteroidia; order Bacteroidales; family Muribaculaceae; genus Avimuribaculum. The sequence continues at coordinate 8,825 of CASENC010000008.1, forward strand.
TATCGGGTGCCTGAAAACCGAATCGGCCAAGGAAAAAATCCACAACCTGAATCCCGACGTTGAAGTAACCACATTCCCTACCCTATTCAATTCCGATAATGCAAATACCATACTAAATGGTTGCGATGTCGCCATCGATTGCACCGACAATGCCACCTCACGTTTCCTCATCAATGACACGTGCGTAAGCATAAATCTGCCATTGGTACATGGTGCAATCAACAGTTTCTCAGGAAATGTTATGACTATAATTCCGGGCTGCGCCAATCTGCGGGACCTATTTCCCACGCCACCACAGTCACCTGCGCCGAGCCATAACTACGGAGTGCTCGGCGTAATAGCCGGAATTATAGGTACAATACAGGCTGCCGAGGCTTTGAAAATACTTCTCGGCATAGGCGAATTACTCACCAATCAAGTGCTGACATTTGACGCCCTCACAATGTCGTTCACAAAATTTAAAATAAATACGGGCAAATTTCGGTAATATTGGTAGCAAAATAAGTAATTCAGATACACATATTATATCAAACCATTGTAATTTTGTAACTGAAATAGTGTGTTACGATGAATATCGATGATTTAACAAAGATATTGCACGAAAACAAGTTGTCGTGCGTTATTTTAAAAAAGGACGGCTCGCTGATACAATGCCACCGCCGTGGTGTAATCGACCTATTTGAATTACTGCGCGATGTCCCGGCAACGCTCAACGGAGCAACCATCGCCGATAAAGTGGTTGGACGCGGAGCTGCAGCACTGATGGTGCTCGGTAAAATCACGCGGCTACACACCGATGTTCTAAGCCGTCCGGCACTTGAGCTACTGCAACAAGCCGAAATAGAAACAACATACGACACGCTTGCCGAAAATATAATCAACCGAACAGGCGATGACATTTGCCCGGTAGAGAAACTTACCTCACAGGCCCAAACGGCTCAAGAAGCTCTGCCACTTATAGAACAATTTATAAAAAACATGACAAAGCAAAACATGAAATAAATAACTATAAAACATAACATTATGACAACACAAAGCGTAAAACTCTACACTTTAAATTACAACGAGTTGCGGACATATTTGTTTGCCACACTGTTTGTGGCAGGCAACATAGTTTTGCCGCAACTTTGCCATTTGATTCCACAAGGCGGTCTCATGTGGTTACCCATCTACTTTTTCACCCTTGTGGCGGCATATAAGTATGGATGGAAAGTGGGATTATTGACTGCCATAGCATCGCCAGTAATCAACAACCTGCTCTTCGCCATGCCTGCAACGGCCATGTTGCCAATCATTCTCACCAAGTCATTGTTGCTTGTCGCAGCAACAGCAGCCGCCACCCGTCTGTTCAATAAATTCAATATGCTCACTGTTGCAGCAGTGGTTGTAGCTTATCAATTCATAGGATCTCTCATTGAATGGGGTATGACTGCATCATTTGCCGCAGCCGTGCAAGACCTCACAATCGGCCTGCCAGGCATATTGCTTCAGGTAGTTGCCGGATACCTGGTTATCAAGAAATTATGATATAACAAATTTGGTTTCATAATATCTTTAATATTAATAACTCTATACACTACGACTTACCACTATGATCCTTGGGGCTGCGTGAGCAGGTTCAAAGATTTTTTACGACACGATACCAATATATTGTATCACTTCAAGGTTGGATATTCATGTTTAGCCACACGTAAAATAAGAATTTATTACGGCATTAATCGTTTTTGTATTAAAATCTTGCACAAATAGTATTCACCTATATTCTTCTCAACCCGATTATTGTAAAATTAATCATCGATTTCAATATGCGTAACTGTAACGGGTCATACCGCAATGATTTACAAAATGCCATAAACGAAGCCGGCCACATCCTATGTGCAAGGCAACGGCACATTCGCATTTTATACCAATACGCAACATAATGTTTCAAACCCGGCCAATCAGGATTTTCTTTATACAATTCTTCGAACTGCTCCCCCACCATATCTCGTGCCTCGGGAGGCCGCGGATTGCTATATCCCTGGCAATAAGTTGCCAATGGTTTCAGGCAATAAGCAATCTTATATCGGCAGGCAAGGCGTGCCCACGTCAACAAATCTTCACCAGACTTTGCCCCGACAAGGAAACCGCCAACCGATTCTATTGCCGACTTGCGAACCACCACGGCCGAGGTCCAAAGCGGAGGGTCGAATCTCGAAGCAGTGACAAAATACTTGTCAAGCAAGCCACATTCATTGCCTCCAAACGAAACGCCATTAAACCTGGCCGGAATTTCTACACCCGATAATTTCCTGAACTCATATGCGGTCACAAACACCGAGCAACCGGGATAGGCTTGCATTAAATCATATTGCGCTTGCAAATATCCGGGCTTCCATTCATCATCAGCATCGATGAACGCAATCATATCATGACGAGCCTCGGCTATGCCCCGATTGCGGGCAGCCGCAACTCCGGCATTGGATTGGCCGATGATGCGTATTCGTCTGTCATCAAAACTTCGCACTACCGACACACTGCCATCGGTACTGCCATCATCAACCACTACAATTTCAAAATCGCCAAACGATTGCCCTAACACCGACCGCAACGTCCGTGCCACCTGCTTTTCCTTGTTATACAATGGAATTACAACCGATATCATATGCGATTTGGCGGATAACGAAAATCAACCGATTTTCAACTTTTTCTTTACAAACTCCTTAATAAATTCGACCGTACCCTCCATGCCGAGAATACTTGAATTTATGCACATATCATACGAGGCACTATGCCCCCACACTTTTCCGGTGTAGTAGTTATAATAAGAAGCCCTGCCACCTTCTTTAGTCTCTATAATCTTTCGAGCCTCTTTTTCGTCACAATTGTGCCGACGGCAAATGTTATGGACACGCTCTTCAAGGTCGGCAGTGATAAACACACTTACCGTGTTTGGGAAATCCCGCAGCACATAGTCGGCACAACGACCGACGAACACGCATGAATGTTCAGCTGCAGCCTTGCGTATGGCATCGCTTTGAAACTGGAACAGACTTTCTTGCGACAACTTGTTGGTATAAAAATTATTGTCGCCCACAAATGGTGCGTGCAAGTGGAACAGCGACCTGAAAAAGCCTTTCCGCTCATCGCTTTGTTCAAATAATTTTTCATTAAAGCCACTCTCCTTAGCCGCTAAGTTAAGCAGTTCCTTGTCATACATCTTACAACCAAAATCCTCGGCAAGCATCTTGGCTATAACCAGGCCGCCACTTCCTAATTGACGACCTACATTTATAATGATTTTTTTATTATTGCTGGATTCCATTTTCTGCAATGTTTCTTTTAAATTTCTTCATATATTTTGCCATCATCACAAATGCGACTATGGCCGCAATGGCATCAGAAACCGGCATAGCTGTCCACACCCCGTCAAGCTCCATCATTGGAGGCAAAATCACCAACAAAGGCAACAAGAACAACATTTGCCGCGAGAGCGACAAGAATATGCTTATTTTAGCCTTGCCTATACATTGGAAAAAGTTGGTTATAACCATCTGGCAACCCACTATCGGGAAGGCAAGCATATGTATCCTTATACCTTCGATGGCCATATCAATCAATGTAACATCTTTGGTAAATAACCGTGCGCACTGATAAGGGAAAAATTCAGCTATGATAAAACCTGTGGTGGTAATTATCGTAGCAGTTATCATTGCATATTTCAATACTTTCATAAGACGGTCATACTGTTGCGCACCGTAATTATAACCTGCGATAGGCAACATTCCTTGGTTCAAACCTATTGTCACCATCACAAAAATAAACGACACTTTGCTTGCTATACCATATGCGCCGACGGCAAGGTCCCCGCCATAATGCGAAAGCCCCATATTAATGAATATCACCACTATGCAGGCGCAAGTATTCATTGCAAAAGGCGACATACCTATACTGGCTATATTTTTAACTATGTCACGCTTCAACTTGTATATACCGCTTTTGAAGTGGAGTATTTCATCTTTATTGTTAAACAATTTTATCTGCCAGGCCAAAGCCACCATTTGCGACAATATGGTAGCAACTGCCGCTCCTTGTATGCCCATCTTCAACGGCCATATAAAGATAGGGGCAAGCACAATGTTCAGTATAACAGTCAATATTGTAGCCGCCATTGCCTGCTTGGGCTTGCTTGCCGCACGCAACACGGCATTCATGCCAAGAAACGTTTGTGAAATCACGTTCCCGGCCAATATCACAAGCATATAGTCACGGGCATACGGTATAGTATTATCACTTGCTCCGAAGAAATAAAGTATCGGGTCGAGAAACAATATTGCTATAAGTCCAAACAATACACCGACAATCAGGTTAAGCGTGAAACTGTTGCCGAATATATGCTCGGCCATTGCATAATCCTTTTGCCCCAATTTTACCGATATGCAAGTCGAGGAACCTATACCTACTGCCGCACCGAAAGCGGCAGAAAGGTTCATCAGGGGGAACGTAATGGCCAACCCCGATATCGCGAGCGGTCCCACTCCCTGACCGATAAAAATACTGTCAATCATATTATACAACGACGATGCCGTCATTGCCACGATAGCCGGCAAGGCATATTGCGCCAGCAATTTACCCACCGGTTTCGTTCCAAGTTCAAGTGTTGCTTGTTTATTATCCATTTACCAAAATTTTCATTAAGCCTAAAATACAAATCTTTATGTCGTTATAACCTTCATCTCACAATTCTTGCAATCAAAACCAAGAGCAAGCCTGATATCGCCATGCTTCAAGAAAAGCTTACCGGCAACTTTGCGACCTGCATCGGTTTTCAGGCACAATCCCAATTCCCGACGCAGGCAATAACGGGTGTGCATAACCACAAGCCCTTTATCAATTTCCTTTGTAACTTCTATTGCCGGTTCAATATGGTCAACTCCATGCTCCGTATAAAATATAGCGGCAAGATGATTGGCAACATTGTCGGCATATGACATTTCACGGCTGACATATTTTACCGAACGGTCTTCTCCCAATCTATACCCGTATCGATAATTAATCCTTTGTGCCTCGTCAAGCATACCGAGGGCCTGCCTGCGCAAATCGGCTAACACCGATTGCGGAATAAACATATCGTCAACCGTCTGCACCGTTTCACATTCGTATATGGTATTTCCGGTTTTCGACAATGTAGCCATTTGTCGGTCTCCCTGCGGCTTCTCGGCAGGCTCTATCCGGGCAGGCACGCTGCAAGTAACTTTGTTTCCACGTTCATCTGCCGCATCAAGCACAAGCATACCATGGCACACTCGTATATCGAAATTCACTTTTATCTTGCGTTCCACTTGCAAAGCATTAAGTGAATCGTCAAATTGCTTGTCATATGTACGGAATAATACCGTACCCCTGGGTATATCCATTGCCTGCGACAAAACAAGTAAACCGTTATCATCTACCCTGTTCACCCTGAAACCGGTATAATTACCTTGTCTGTCGAAATAGCTTACTCCGTCGCCATTATGAAATTGCAATGGCGATGAAACTGTGACTTTTTTATTATTACACGCCACGACTTTACCGGCCCTTTCACCAAGCGACTTCGGAGTATCGATTGATGCTATCCTCTGTCCGTTTTCAAGATTACGCACATCAAAATAATAATGCGTGAACCCACGATTGAATTCTTTACGCAAATCAGGCGTGAAATCACCTGCCACATGGCCTTGCGACACTCTTGTATAAACTTCGGCATTTGATGATATGATTTTGTCTATGACACCTCGGTAATAAGCCACGGCATTTTTCACATAATTCACGTCTTTCAACCTGCCTTCTATCTTGAAAGCATCCACACCGGCCTCAATCAGGTCACCCATGCGGTCGCTCAAATTAAAATCGCGCAACGACAGCAAGTGCTTACCTTTCATAAGCACATTTCCGGCATCATCGGTCAAGTCGAACGGCAAACGGCATATTTGCGCACATTCTCCCCGGTTGGCACTGCGCCCTTTCAACACATGGCTCACTTGGCAACGACCACTGTAACTCACGCACAAGGCTCCTTGCACAAAAGCTTCAAGCCTCACACGGGTATTTTGCCTTATACCGGCAATCTCGTCGCGACTTAGCTCACGAGCCAACACCAATTGCGAAAATCCCACCGCCTCAAGAAACCTGGCTTTCTCAGGAGTGCGTATATCACACTGTGTGCTGGCATGGAGTTCTATCGGCGGAATATCCATTCGCAATATGCCCATGTCTTGGACAATCAGTGCATCCACACCGGCACGGTACAGCTGCCTTATCATCTCCTCGGCTCGTTTCAATTCATTGTCATATATGAGAGTATTGAATGTCACATACACCCTCACATTAAATCGGTGGGCATATTCCACTACACGGGCAATATCGGCAATGCTGTTACAGGCGGCACTGCGTGCACCAAATCCCTCGGCACCAATATACACCGCATCGGCACCACAGTTTATGGCAGCAATAGCCACATCATAGTTTTTAGCCGGAGCCAATAATTCCAATTGCCTCATTTTATTTTCCTGATGTCGTATGGTGTTTCTTGATATACAAAATAATTAAGCCAATTAGTAAACAACAAATTGGCATGCGACCGCCACCGCACTATCGGCTTTTTCCCGGGATCATCATCAACATAATAATTATCGGGCACATGGGGATTAAGGCCCTTTTCAAGATCTCGGTGATACTCAAAGTCAAGCGTCATCGGCGAATATTCCGAATGTCCGGTAATATAAAATTCGCGTCCGCCACGCCCCATCACCATATACACACCGCTCTCGTCGCTCTCCGATATTATCTTCAAGTCGGCTATCGGCAATATGTCTTCTTTACGCACCTCGCTGTACCGGCTGTGAGGCACGTAAAACTCATCGTCAAACCCACGGAAAATGGGATTACGCGGATCATCTATATAATGCTTGAATACTCCCGATATTTTTCTGTCGAGGACATATTTCTTAACGCCGTAATGGTAATACAGCCCGGCAAGTGCAGCCCAACATATATACAACGTCGATGTCACATGGGTTCGCGCCCACGAAAATATCTCGGTAAGCTGTTGCCAGTAATCCACTTCCTCGAAATCGACCTTCTCTACCGGTGCCCCGGTAATTATGAAACCATCATAATTATCCTCCTTTATATCATCAAACTTCTTATAGAAAGCATCGATATGTTCCCGTGGCGTATTCTTACTCACATGGCCGTCGGGCTCGATGAAATCGATTTCAATCTGCAGTGGAGTATTCGACAACAAGCGTAACAAGTCGGTCTCAGTCATTATTTTAAGCGGCATAAGGTTTAAAATCGCAATCTTCAGCGGCCTTATGTCCTGCGACGAAGCACGTTGCTCGTCAATTACAAATATATTCTCGTTCCTCAGAGCCTCAACGGCAGGTAACGACGATGGTACACGAACCGGCATAAAATCTTTCCTTCCTTAAATCCGTTGCAAAATTACTCAATAAACCCGTAATCAATGTTGCTTAATGCAAAAAATTCCACCGTAAACCTCCCTACCGATAGAAAATAATTCATTATATTTGTGGAGGAATTGGCTATGTGCCATCCCGACAGACATAATATGTGAAGCGTTTCTCGCTAGTCCTTAATCAGAAATTCGCCAAATTTTTCTATCGCAGGACAGCCCGACTAAAAACGCTCATGCTTGTCGTATATCCACTCCCCGACAAGGGGTCGAGATAACGATGAGGCGTGGGAGTGGACTGTTTATCGCGATAAAGGCGTTTGGCGATGCCTCTGATTAGATAGCAGACATTGTTCCACGCTTTCCATTTTCATAAACCAGGTGCCGACACGAGGGAGCAACGCCAGGCCGTGAAAACAATAAATTAAACATGAAAACAAATTTGCTAAAAAGAATCTTTCTTGTGGTCGCTCTATTTTGCGGTACATTGTTCGCAAGTGCTCAACAAGTAATGCAAGATGTCATTTACCTTAAAAATGGAAGCATAATTCGAGGCACTATCATCGAACAAATACCAAACAAAACCATGAAAATTAAAACTATCGATGGTTCGGTATTCGTTTACGAAATTATCGAGATTGAAAAAATAACAAAAGAGGAACCTGTCGGTAACTATGGATACAACGAGTATCCCGGCAACAATGGATACCAACGCCAACCCAATTACAACGGAACCTATCGAACATATCATCCCGATTTTTCACGCACCGGCTATCGTGGATTTATAGATTTGGGCTACGCCGCGGGCGTTGGAGACTATGGCGATGGAGTGTTCACCGTTTCAACAAGCCATGGCTATCAATTTAACCCATACTTCTTTGTTGGTGCCGGTATCGGTGTTGATTACCATTTTGACTATGAAACAATGTTTCTACCTATTTTTGCCGATCTACGAGGCTACTTTATCGACGGACGCATCTCGCCATTCATCGGTGTAAAGATTGGATATTCGCCTGTCGATGGTACCGGATTATATTTCAATCCGTCAGTTGGCGCAAGTTTCGGAATTTCAAGGGAACTGGCATTGAACATTTCAATTGGATACAATCTGCAACGTGCCGAAATGTACTCATATTATTACTCCTACTATGGCGGATCTTATTCTTATTCAGACGAAACCATCGGAGCCGTCACAATTAAAGTGGGATTTGAATTCTAATGCCACATTTATCAGACAAAATCACCAAAAAAGTCCTGCGGCACACTACGTGCGGCAGGACTTTTTATGAATAACTTTACAAATCAAAATTTATGTACGTCTTGATACTTCACAGTGTGAAACGTAAATATGTTCTTGAAAAAGTTAGTGTTGTTTGAAGCTTATTGGTTTCTGTTTATTTCTTTGACTGACATACCTCGATTTGGTTTAATCGACAATCTACGATTTAACATTCTTTCATATTGTATAATCAACCAAAGAGAAACCTGAACGCCTCTTCCACACCGCCAACTTGCACAATATTAATATTGTACCTGCTTAAATCAAGCCCTTTGTCGTTATTTTTCGGAATAAGTATATTTTTAAAACCAAGTTTTTCGGCTTCGCTTATGCGCTGTTCGATACGTGTGATTTGCCTTATTTCACCCGACAGTCCCACCTCGCCCGAGACACAAGTTTCACGAGGAATGGCAATATCCACGTTTGACGACAATATGGAACATATCACCGCAAGATCCATCGCAGGGTCGTTCACCTTCAGCCCGCCGGCAATATTCAAGAACACGTCCTTCTGCGCCAACTTAAATCCCACCTTCTTTTCAAGCACGGCAAGCAGCATATTCATGCGCTTGTAGTCAAATCCCGTCACCGACCGCTGCGCCGTGCCATAAGCCGCCGTGCTCACAAGTGCCTGCACCTCAATCAAGAAAGGACGTGCTCCCTCAAGCGTCACACCTATGCTAACGCCGGTGTAATTTTCAAGATTTTGCGACAGCAGCATCTCCGATGGATTTTTCACTTCGCGCAATCCGTTTTGCTTCATTTCATAAATGCCTATCTCCGATGTGCTGCCAAAACGGTTTTTAATCGAGCGCAATATGCGGTAAAGGTAATGGCGGTCACCCTCGAATTGCAGCACGGCATCCACTATATGCTCAAGCACCTTCGGGCCGGCAATGCTACCCTCCTTGTTGATATGACCAATGAGAATGACCGGTGTACCCGATGTCTTGGCATACGTCAACAGAGCTGCCGCACATTCGCGCACTTGCGCCACACTGCCGGCCGCCGAGTCCAATGTTTCGGTGGCAATAGTCTGAATGGAATCGATTATCACAAGACCGGGGTCGCAACTCTCTATACTGGAGAAAATTGCCTCAAGCGATGTCTCGCACACGATGTAACATTCACACCCTTCCCCATAACCGCCTATACGGTCGGCCCGCATTTTCAACTGCTGCACACTCTCCTCACCCGACACGTATAGCACCTTGCGACTGCGTATGCGCAACACGTTTTGCAACACAAGTGTTGACTTGCCTATCCCCGGCTCACCACCGACAAGTATTATCGACCCCGGAACAAGTCCGCCACCAAGCACCCTGTTCAGTTCACTGCTTGGCAAGGTTATGCGAGTTTCCTCTTCCGACTTAATCTCGGTAATCTTCACCGGCTCGGCTTTCTTCTTCAATCCGCCATCCGATAACGTTTTCGATGGCTTTGCAGCCACTTTTTCCTCAACACAGGTGTTCCACTCACCACAATTGGTACAACGGCCGAACCACTTTGGAGAATCGGCCCCGCAATTGCTGCACACATACACAGTCTTGATTTTCGTAGCCATCGTCACACTTTCTTAACCGACATTTGCCGACGGAATTCAGCAATGGTTATCGCAGCAGCCACGCCCACATTAAGCGATTCAGAAGTCACTGCAGTAGCGGGGAACGGAGGTATGCGCAAATTTGCCTTAGTCAAATCAGAAAGAGTTTGCGACATTCCGCGACCTTCATTGCCGAAAATCACAAACCCCACGGGCGACAGTTCGGCCTTATATATATTCTTGCCGTTGAGCGCAGTGCCATATATGGGCATATCGCCAAACTTCTTCAACAGTTCATCGAGCTTGCAATACTCCACTCTCACCCTTGATATTGCCCCCATAGTGGCCTGCACCACCTTGTGGTTGTAAACGTCAACCGTGTTTGGGCTGCAAAAGATATTCCGCACCCCGAACCAGTCGCACAACCTAATGATAGTTCCGAAGTTGCCGGGGTCCTGTATGTTTTCAAGCACCACGTTAAGGCCGCTCCTAATGTCCTCCTCGCTTATTGTCCTTTCGGGAATGTCATACACGGCAATAACGTCCGTAGCCGTTGACATCTGCGACATACGCTGCATTTGCTGGCTGTTGGCAAATACAATCTTGTCGAGATGCCCGCTGTGCCCGTTTTCATCATACCATGCCTTGGTGGCAATAATCATGCGGCAATTAAAATAATCCCACGTATCCCTCACGCATTTTGTTCCCTCGGCCACAAAGCACCCTTCTTCTTCGCGCACTTTCTTGCGTGACAGCGAGATTACATATTTCATGAGGCTGTTTGTCAAATTCATGTACATTATATATGATTGCTATATTGTATTTTCTTATGTCTTCACACCGGCACGACAAGCATGGCCGTGTCGGAATGAAACAATATTTTATGCGCCATACTCGGCTTGAACAATCTTGAAAATATGTTTTTCTTCTTATTGGGGATAACAATCAAGTCAACCCCTTCAAGCTTGACATATTCGTCAAAACGGTCCAAGAAGTCGTCATCATCGCCAATATACTTCGTCTTGAAATCATACAGCAAATAGTGCTGCCTGCAATAGTGCAGCATCGCCTCAAGGCTCTCGGCTATATCTTCTTCTTTTTTATCCACTATGGGTATAATGGTGATGTTAAGGCCATTGTAATTGAACAACTTGGCAAACACGTCAAACGACAACAAGTCTTGCCTATTGAGGTTGCTGAAGAATACCACATTCTTTATGCCCTCCACATTGTCGGCAGCCATATTCTCGGGAACGGTAAATACCGGAAAACGGCAGGCATCAAGCACTTCGGCAGTGACGCTGCCCAGCAGGTCGGCTTCCTTCTTGCTCTTGCCCCTCGTGCCCATCACTATTATCGATGGCGCCACCTCCTTGGAATAGCTTATAATCTCGCTCTCGGGAATGCCCTCGGTAACTATGCTCGAAAATTCTACATCGGGCATGGCTCCGCTCACTATGTTGCTGTTCAATGCGGCCTTGAAATCGTTCATCTTCTCATTGGCCGCCAATTCGGCCTCGGCTCTGCTTTTCACTTCCTTGGGACTGGTTTCATACTCGTCGCTTTCCATGGGAAAAAGCCCGGAATATTGGTGGTCGATAAACGTGTGGAACAATAAAACGTCGCCTCCAAGCCTGTGCGCAAAATCAAAGCCTATCTTGCAAGCCTTCAACGAATATTCCGAGAAATCGACAGGTATGAACACCGTGCCGCTCCTTGAAGCATCGTCTTCACCCTGTTTCAAAATCGATGACGACTCTATTATTTTCAATGCCAGCGGCAGGTCTTCCTCGTGTATCCTCACACGCACACCCGATGAAATCACCGGCTGAATGAGGTTCACATTGTGCAGCACCGTTTCGATGCCCTCTTTTTCCAGCAATGTCTTTAATATCACAGCTTTCTCATAAGTGTGAATGGCTATTGTGATTAATTTGCTCTGCTTGCCCATGACCGTTATTATTAATGATGTTCCTTCACATTACAACGCAAGACGGGATTTTAAAGCATCAAAGTCCCGCCTTGCCTGTAGAATACAAAAAAACGCGCAATATTTATGACTCTTTTTGTTGCTTTTCAAGAATTTCTATTGCCATATCATAAATTTGCGTGTCGTCGAGAATTACTATTCCACCGTCGGGCCCCGGTTCGATGTGCAGACCGCAGTTCTTGCCATACTCATAGTTAGAACCACCGAAATAATTTCTTACTGTTTGAACCGTTACGTTCAACTTGTCGGCTATTTCACGCATCGAGCCATCGGGCAAACTGTCTTTGATACGACGGAGTTCATTAAAAGAAATTGTTTTTGTCATGATACTTACTATTTTAGTTGTTAATACAATTACTAATATTTTTTATTTGGTATAAATTTAGGAGTATTATTTATAACTACCAAACAAAATGTCATTTTTTTTCATTTCATCGCATAAATTATGGTTGCGACCACAACCAATAGCAATATGTTGCCAATGGTCGCATACGACAGCCACTGCGCATCTTTGCCATCAAAACCTTTGGACGAAACAAAAAAACGAATTTTCTTAGCCTTCATATACATACAATAAACCACTGCGCCAAGTGCCGCACCAAGCAATCCCCCGCAAATTATATCACCCGGATAATGAACCCCAAGGTATATGCGACTATAAGACAACACTGCTGCCCATATTAAAATGACATATGAAAATGCACGGTTGCGGAACAGCATGGCAAGGAACACCGCCACGCCGAACGAATTGGCGGCATGGCTGCTAACAAAACCATATTGCCCACCCCTGTAACCATTAACAATATGAACCAAATCGCCAATACCCGGCTCCCGTGTCGGCCGCAAGCGGCATACGATATCCTTGATTATTCCCGATGAAATTTGGTCACACAATGCAATTGTCACGGCTATACCCAAAATCACCAATATCCCGGTTTTCCAATCCCTGCGAAATGTACAATAAAGCAACACGCAAATCATGGGAATCCATGCAAATTTACCTGTAATCAGCCAAAACAGTTCATCGAAAAAGGCATTGTTCGCTCCGTTCAAAAAAAGCAACAATTGCGTATCGGCATTATTCAACAGTTCAAGCATGATTACCTAACGTATGGGTTAAAATTCTTTTCATCGTCAATCGTAGTGCTGTCACCGTGTCCGGGCAATACCACCGTATCTCCGGGTAACGCAAACAACTTGTTTTTTATACTATCTATGATTGCGTGGTAATCGCCACCCGGCAGGTCGGTACGGCCAATGCTCTGACAGAACAAAGTATCTCCCACAAGCACTACATTGCTGTCAGGCAAATGAAATGACAAGCCGCCCGGCGTATGGCCCGGTGTAGCAATCACTTTCACTTCCTCACCATTCAGCATCAGCACATCTCCATCGTTCACTGTTTCGGAAATATCGAAAGAAGACAACTTCACGTCGATACCGAACATTTGCGCCTGCACCGGCAATGCTTGCCCTAAGGGCTTGTCGGCCTCTCCTGCATACACCTTCACGCCATATTTGTCGGCCACATACTGTGCCGATGCGGCATGGTCACAGTGCATATGCGTCAACAGTACCATCTTCACCGACAATTTGTTCTTTGAAACGAAATCATCAACTGCAACTCGTTCCTTATCATACATCATCCCCGGATCGACAATTGCGGCTTCCAAACCGTTTCCGTTCCATAATATATAAGTGTTCTCCCCAAACGGGTTAACTACAAATTTCGATATTTTCATATTTGCACGTATATGATTTTCTTTGTCTCGAAATATTCTTCAGTAAAGTAATCTTTCACATCACCCACAAGAGCCACTTTTTTATATTTGCTCACTTCACGACTCACATCACCACCTTTCAAGCAAATAAGCCCATTGGGCAAAGCATTGAAATTGTTCCGGGATATAAGTCGCTTCACAAGTGGAATCATTTCATTCAAATCCATAACAGCTCGACTGACGACAAAATCAAATGCACCCTTTACTTCCCCAACGTCACCATGCTGGAATGTAACGTTTTCCAAACCTATTTGTTTAGCTATGTCGTCGGCCACCTTTATCTTCTTTCCAATCCTGTCCACCAGGTGGAATTTCACCTCGGGAAACATGATTGCAAGCGGTATGCCCGGAAAACCGCCTCCCGTTCCCAAGTCCATTATGCTGCTGCCGGGTTGGAAATCGATAAAGCGTGCTATTGCCAATGAGTGTAATATGTGGTTGACATACAGGTTCTCTATGTCTTTACGTGAAATCACATTTATTTTCTCATTCCATTCGGGGTACAACTTACCCAATTCGGCATATTGTTCCTGCTGCTTTCCCGATAAATCTTTAAAATATTTTGTAATGACGTCTATCATATTGTCATGCTTTTTTTAAATATGAGTACAATATCGATTCTCTTGAAATAAACGGCGACAACTCATCATATCCCAGTGTGATTTGTGTCTCACCGACGCTGTAACAAGCTATTTCATAAGTTACATAATTCCACGTAACCCCTTTTTCGCTAAAATAAAAATTATTATTCACCATAATGTTATCAAGATTGAAGTACCCCTCTCCTATCAATTCTTCTTCATCCTTGACATTCAATTGCTCAAGCAATTTTTTCTTCAGCAGGCTTGAGATTTCGGGCAAGGCATCTTCGGCAAACAAATCATATACATCAATCTTGCTCATTGTTGTCAAATCAAGATTTATATAATGATGTGTATCGACCGTCGCCTCACCATCTTTATTTACTATTTCGCGCTTGCAAAATGTGGCAATACCCCCTTTTGCCTGCGACATCGCAATATCGGTAACTATTGAATAATGCAGCACCTCCTTGTCGGGGAAAATTCCATACATAACTTCATCTTCACTGTCACCAAATTGCCTTATCTGCGCTTCAATCACTATGCCTAAAGCATTTTGCATACTGGTACTGTCACCGCCGGTTACATTTAACACATTCCGTATATATGACGTCTGTATCTGCCCCGTCAAAGTGTCATTTATGTAATATTCAGGATAATAGGCATCAACACTTGACTTGACAATGCAAATCATATGTGCGTCATGCGCAAAAGCCAATGAATCGGCTTGTGACACATGAGCCAGCCGTATGCCACCTATCTCATTATCTGCAATTGCACCGCGACAACCTGTCATAACAAATTGCACGACAATGCATATGGCAATACAACGTGATAATATATTCATGCTTCTGATTTTTGAATTATAAAAGTAATACAAAATTATTGAACTCTAAAATTTCATCTGATAAAATATTTTTGCGATATTCGCACATAAATTTCAATATATGGCTAATTTAGGCAGAATAAACACTCTTAAAATCAATCGCAGAACCGACTTCGGCTTATATTTAATCGATGGCGACGGCAATGAAATGTTGCTCCCTAAAAGATATGTAACGCCCAATATGCACATCGGTGACGAAATCGACGTTTTTGTATATAAAGACTCGGAAGACCGCATTACGGCAACCACCGAAACTCCCAAAGCACAAGTGGGCGAATTTGCATTGCTGCGAGTGGTTGCCACCAACAACGCCGGAGCATTCCTCGACTGGGGATTGGCAAAAGATCTTCTTGTGCCTTTTCGCGAACAAAAAGTAAGAATGCAAGTGGGCAGGTCATACATTGTATATGTATATGTCGATTACAATTCCGACCGCATTGTGGCTTCAGCAAAAATAGATAAATTCCTCGATAACCGCCCGGCCAACTACCGGCAAGGCGACCCAGTAGAAATTATCGTTGCACAACGCACCGACATTGGTTACAAAGTGATTATCGACAATCTTCATTCTGGTGTTATTTATCATAATGAAATATTCAAGGATATCAACATCGGCGATCACTTGGAAGCCTATATAAAAAATGTGCGCGAAGATGGTAAAATCGATGTCACGCTTGCCGACCGCGCCGACCGCCGCACAATGGAACTTGCCGATAAAATTCTGATGCACCTCATGAGCCATGGCAGGCACATGACGATTACCGACAAATCTTCACCCGAAACAATCAAAAACGCATTTGAATGTAGTAAAAAAGATTTCAAGAAAGCTATCGGGCACTTGTATAAGAAAAAACTGATTATTCTTTCTCCCGATGAAATCACTATGCCGTAATCGGTAGATCTGCACAATAAAAATAACACACCACGGGCAGCAACCTCTTTTCATTCTCAAGGTTGCTGCCCGTGTGTTTAATGTCTGAGGCTACCTCTTGCTTACTTAATCAACGTCGCATAGTCGCGAGAGTAACGAAGCATTTGATCGGTATAATTTTCGGTATAATCAACCGTCACATCGGTTACATTGCCGGCACCATCGGTTACAAGTGTATAAACCGGGTTTACAAATCCCTTATAAGGTGCAATATTCAACTTGGCATAACGGTCAAGCACCTCCTTGTGAAGTTCGGGATCAAATTTTACGGCATATTTTTCAACCATGTCACACCCGGCAGCATAATCGCCTTCCGACTTGATGCGCTGTATTTCGCCAAGCAACTTACCGAACAATGCACGCAACTTCTCATAATCGTTAATCTTCAAGTAAGTCTTGCCGTCGCGTGTCACATATTCAATCACATTGTCGGCCTTACCTTGTTCATATGCCCACTGGCACACCAAGTGGCGGTTACGCATATGCGCTTCCTCTATATCCTTGCCCGGTTCAATGCGGGTGAGCTGTGTCATAAGCCCGTTCATTACATACTTGTAATATTCGGCCTTGTATGTATCGGGATTTTTTACGATACCAAGCTCTATCAACTTGGGATCGGCAAGATAATACAGTGCAAACAGGTCGGCACGAGCTTCTTCAAGCGTGGAACCGTGCTCCTTGAGAGCATCGTCATGCACACCTGGCATCAATTGTCCTGACGCATGGCCAAGGCATTCATGAAGGTCGGTATGCAAGTTATCGGCAAGTTCAAGATAATTGTTCATCAAGTCTATTTCCTCTTGCGAATATGCAAACTCCTCGTTAAAACCATTTCCTGCGGCAGCCTTGTTATAAGCATCGGTAATGTTCTCAAGTGTTACCGACTTAGAACCATGGGCGGCACGTATCCAGTTGGCATTAGGCAGATTTATGCCTATAGGAGTAGAAGGATAGCAGTCTCCGGCAAGTATGGCCGTAGTAATAACCTTAGCCGATACGCCTTTCACTTCTTCTTTCCTATACTTTGGATCAACAGGAGAATGGTCTTCAAACCACTGCGCGTTTTCGCTTATCACACTTGTACGATGTGAAGCCTCGGGATTGCGGAAGTTTACCATCGCTTCCCACGAAGCCTTCAATCCGAGCGGATCACCATATGATTCAATGAAACCATTCACAAAATCAACGCTGCTACCGGTCTCTTCAACCCACATAATCGAATATTCGTCAAACAATTTCAAATCGCCGGTCTTGTAATACTCGATAAGTTTGCCGATGTAATTCTTCATACCTTCGGTTTCGGCAACACCTGCAGCCTTTTCCAACCAATACACTATTTTTTCGATTGCTGGTGAATACAAGCCGCCTACTTTATACACATCTTCATAAATCTTGCCGTCTTTCTTTACAAGTTTTGAATTCAGGCCATATGAAATAGGAGTGGTATCACCGGGAACTTTCATTTTAGCATAAAAGTTCTCAACCTCTTTTTGGTTAACTCCATCATAATAATTGTTGGCCGATGTTTTAATCAGGTCAACTCCGGCAGCTTGGTTTACACGTTTTGCCATAACGGCCGGGTCGAAAATCACCGGCGACAATTCATCGATAAGTTGTTCAACCGTCTGTCCGTTAGCAAGCGGCAATTGTTCAGCCGGAACGGCTTTCACTTGGGCCTCGAAAAATTCACGGCTGAAATTCGGCACAAATTTATCCATCGAATAATGGTGATGAATACCATTGGCAAACCACACCTGCTTCAAATATTCTTCAAATCCTTTGTAATCAGACGAGTTCTTATCACCTTGATAATTAGAATAAATTCCTTCGAGCGTCTTACGTATTGCAAGGTTATACTTGCAATTTTGATCCCACAAAATGTCACGTCCTACAAGGGCGGCTTCGTTCAAATAATAAATAAGCTCCTTTTGCTTCAACGACAAGTCTTCAAACCCCGGTACACGATAACGCAATACCTCGATATCGGCAAACTTGTCAACACCATACTCAAACGGTGCTTCTTCCGTTTGGGTGCCTTGATTTGTGCAGCTTGACATTGCTATAGCCATTGCCACTGTCGAAATTAAAAATTTGTTCATCGGTTTATTGTTATTGAATTATTCCACATATAAAACAAGTCCTTTCAAGTACTCGCCTTCAGGGTGATATATGTTTATCGGGTGGTCGGCGGGCTGCGATAACTGGTGCAGTATCCTCACCTTGCGCCGCGACTGTGCCGCCGCGCTGAACACTGCAAGCCTAAATTGTTCCCGTGACACCGCCTGCGAACAAGAAAATGTAAACAATATCCCACCCGAAGCAATTTTCTCAAATGCCTTGCCATTAAGTTTGCGGTAACCCACAAGGGCATTTTTCAACGCACTCTTATGTTTGGCAAATGCCGGAGGGTCAAGGATTATCAGGTCATATTCCCCCTTTTGCATATCAGCAAGGTACTTGAATGCATCGGTGGCAAATGCCTTATGACGCTCATCCCCGGGAAAATTCAGGGAAACATTCTCATTGGTCAGGCTGATGGCCTTTGCCGAACTGTCAACCGAATGCACCGCTTCGGCTCCGCCACGCATTGCATAAAACGAGAAACCTCCGGTATAACAAAACATATTAAGTACCCTGCGACCCGACGAGTAATGTTCTAGCAACGAACGGTTATCCCGCTGATCGACAAAAAAACCG
Source organism: uncultured Bacteroidales bacterium (assembly GCA_949289215.1). GTDB lineage: Bacteria > Bacteroidota > Bacteroidia > Bacteroidales > Muribaculaceae > Avimuribaculum. The sequence continues at coordinate 27,951 of CASENC010000008.1, forward strand.
GTCTTCTGTCCACGCAACCAATCGACATGAAAGCGCAACCCATTCTCCATTGCAATATCGGTGTCATAACCACCTATTATATAACCATTCTCGGCATCAAGATCGGCTTTATAGGGCAATGTTGTTTCCGATTTATAATACACATTTTTTATTTCCAAGCCCTGCAGGAGGGTCAAAGCTTCTGCCACCTTCATACGGTCGAAGTGCATACCTGGAGAATGAGCTTGAAGAACGGCAGTGGTTCCATATACATCAACCACAAGCCCGGGCAGGAAATCCCCTTCTCCATGTACAAGGCGGAATGAATTATTGTCTTCCCTGAGCAAACGCAAGTGCTTGCGCAAGTCGGCAGCCGCCTGCAATCGCTCACGATAAAAATCTTCGTCAACTGCGGTATCTCCCCATGTGAGCATTCTCACACAGATGCTCCCCAATTGAAAATGGCCGTTGCCTATAAGAGTTCCATCGGCCGAATATACCGACACCGCATCTCCCTCTTCTATACTGTCATCGATATGGCTTATGGCACCCGAAAACACCCAAGGGTGAAACCGCCGCAACGACTCTTCTTTACCTTTCTTCAATATAACTTTTTTATATTCCATACCTACCCCCCTGTCATTTAAAGAAGAACCTGTAAATATCATTACCATTGGCATATATCAACAGCAGGAACAAGAATGCCATACCGGCTATTTGGGCATGTTCCATGAATTTCTCGCTTGGCTGGCGACGTGTGATTATTTCATATAATAAGAACAAAACATGGCCGCCATCAAGCGCAGGAATAGGCAATATATTCATGAATGCCAAAATTACCGACAAGAATGCCGTGACCGACCAAAACGATTCCCAATTCCATTTCTCGGGGAAAATGCTGCCAATGGCACCGAAGCCGCCAAGTTGTTGCACACCGTCGGAAGTAAATACATACTTCATCTGCGACACATAACTCGACAATTTCTCCACTCCGAGTGAAATGCCTCGTGGAATAGAAGCCCACAGCGAATATTCCTTGGTTGTAGTCTTGTATATCTCGGTTATCGGAGCAAGCAATATACCAAGTTTACCCGAATTGTCGATTTCGGCATTTACAGTAATTTGTCTGCCGTCGCGCAACACGGTTATGTCAACATTCTTGCCTGCATGGCGGTCAAGTTGTTTCTTGAATTCAGTATATCCTTTTGTTTCCACCGTATCCACGGCAACAACCTTGTCGAGCTTTTGCAATCCTGCTTTCACGGCCCCCATGCCCGGCTGCACATCGGCTACAACCACCGGATAACGGTACATCATGAACGGTATCCCTTCTTCAGCCTCGGCATTGGCTGTGAATATGTAATTTTCCGGTATCGACACTGCAATGGTATCGGCATTATCGCGAAGCACCGTCACAGTCTTGGCTCCGAGCATCTTTATCAACTCATCGCCCGTAAGGTAATCAAGCGGCTTGCCATCGGCGGCAAGTGGTATGTCGCCATCTCGGAAACCTATTTCATGCGCCGACTCACAAAATTCCATTCCATAGGTTGCGTCCTTGAATGTGATATATTGCTCACCCCAAGCATATACCATACCGGCATAAATGATTATCGCAAGTATGAAATTGAACATTACACCGCCAACCATTATCAGCAACCGTTGCCATGCTGGCTTTGAGCGGAACTCCCAGGGCTTTACAGGTTGTTTCATCTGCTCCTTGTCCATCGACTCATCGATCATTCCGGCTATCTTGCAATAACCGCCAAGTGGCAGCCACCCTATCCCATACTCGGTATCGCGCCACGATGCCTTGTTTTCATCGGCACCCTCCTTCTTTTTGGGTTTATACTTGAATAATGTGAACCATGGGTTGAAAAACAAATAAAATTTTTCGACCCTCACGCCAAAAATGCGTGAAAAAAGGTAATGCCCAAATTCATGCACAAGCACCAAAATGGCAAATGCCAGCATCAATTGAGCAGCCTTTATCAAAAATGTCTCCATCTGAAATATATATTCTGTGTGTAATGTGTTTATTTATCTTTGTATCAATGCTTCGGCATATCGACGAGCCTCGTCGTTCGACGATACATAATCTTCATACACCGGTCGCGCCTTGAACGGCATTGCATCCATCGTGTGCTGCACCACTTCGGGTATTTCCACAAACCGCACTTTGTCGTGTAAAAATGCAGCCACTGCGACCTCATTGGCGGCATTAAGCACACAAGGCATATTGCCTCCGCGTTTTATTGCCTCGAATGCCATACCCAGCATGGGGAATTTATCCGTATCGGGACGCTCGAATGTCAGCATGGCATAGTCGCTTACACTCAATCGGCGACTGCCGGTTGCAAGCCTGCCCGGCAGCCCGAGTGCATAACGTATGGGAAGATGCATATCGGGCAAGCCCAATTGTGCTTTCACCGATCCATCGACAAATTCAACCATCGAATGCACTATCGACTGTGGATGAACAACCACCTCTATATCGGAAGCATCTATTCCAAACAGCCACTTGGCCTCAATCACCTCAAACCCCTTGTTCATCATCGTTGCCGAATCAATTGTGATTTTTGCACCCATATTCCAATTCGGATGATGCAAAGCATCGGCCTTTGTAACATTCTGCAACTCTGCCTTGCTTTTTGTACGGAATGGTCCACCCGAAGCCGTAAGCAATAACTTCGATACCGTTGCACGATCTTCTCCCACAAGGCACTGGTATATGGCACCATGTTCCGAATCGATGGGATAAAGATGTGTATCATATTGTTCGACAAGTGCTGTTATCAATTCACCGGCCACCACAAGTGTTTCCTTATTGGCAAGAGCGATATCTTTCCCGGCTTTAATGGCATTTATAGTCGGGGCAAGCCCGCTATATCCAACCATTGCGGTTACCACGGTGTCAATCTCGGGAGCTGTCACAGCTTCGGCTATCGCATCGGCCCCGGCAAGCACCTTAATGCCGGTACCGTCAAGCCGCCTTTGCAATTCGCCATATAACGACTCATCACCTATTATCACACATTGCGGCCTGAACTTTGCTGCCTGCTCGGCAAGTAACTCCACACTGCGGTTGGCCACAAGCAAGTAGGCGGCAAAACGGTCGGGATACTCGGCAAGCACGTCAAGGGTTTGCTTTCCTATCGACCCTGTACTGCCCAATATAGCTATCTGTTTCTTCGGTTCCACGCTTAATTTTTAAAACTCACAAAATTAACGTATAAATTCGGTATAGAAAAACAGATTAAGAAATTTTGTAATTTAGGCCATAAGGCACCTGCATCGTGACAAAAAGAGAGGCTGCACCACACGACGATGCAACCTCTCTTGCAAATTAGTTATCAATTACAAATTTACACATTATGTCTACATATTAAAACATTTTGACAATAAATTTCGACAAAAAAACTACACTTACCAAACACATCGAAAACAAACACATAACAAATACACCACAAACAACTCCATAAATACTACAGATTACACAAAAAGCACAATTAAGCTACAATTTCCCCCAACAATAAGGCACACTATGCAAAAAAGAGAGGATATGCTTAAATCATCCTCTCTTTCATATATATTAACTAATCAATATCAATAATTGCGGGCGAAAATCACACGCTGCGCCGACGGGCGTCCGGTAACCATACACTTGCCCGGGGTCTTGTCGCCATCGAGCGGAATGCAACGAATAGTGGCCTTGGTTTCTTCCTTGACACGCTCTTCGGTTTCGGTGGTTCCATCCCAGTGCGCAAGGATAAACCCGCCCTGCTCGATTTTTTCCTTGAACTCGTCGTAGCTGTCGGCTGTCGTTGTCTTCGATTCGCGCAATGCAAGTGCTTTTTTATAGATATTTGTTTGCATCTCTTCAAGCAACTGTTGCACACGTTCCTCTATTCCTTCAATTGGCATAGTTTCCTTTTCAAGCGTATCGCGGCGCATAACCTCGATGGTACCGTTCTCAAGATCACGTGCCCCAAGGGCCAGGCGCACAGGCACACCCTTCAATTCATAATCGGCAAACTTGAAACCGGGACGCTTATTATCGGCATTATCATATTTAACACTGACTCCCATATTGCGGAATTTCTCAACGATGGGAGCTACGCGACGGCTTATTTCATCAAGTTGGTCCATGCTCTTATAAATCGGAACAATTACCACTTGTATAGGAGCAAGATGCGGTGGCAATACCAAACCATTATCATCGGAGTGAGTCATGATGAGCGCACCCATCAATCGGGTTGAAACGCCCCACGAAGTAGCCCACACATATTCAAGCTCGTTATTCTTGTTGATGAATTTTACATCAAATGCCTTGGCAAAGTTCTGCCCGAGGAAGTGCGAAGTGCCCGATTGCAAAGCCTTGCCGTCTTGCATCATGGCCTCGATGGTATAAGTCTCAAGTGCTCCAGCAAATCGTTCGTTGGCCGATTTCACACCTTTGACAACCGGCACAGCCATATAGCGTTCGGCAAAATCGGCATACACATTAAGCATCCGCACGGCTTCTTCCATAGCTTCTTCCTTAGTCGCATGAGCCGTATGGCCCTCCTGCCACAGGAACTCGGCAGTGCGCAAGAACATACGTGTGCGCATTTCCCAACGGAACACATTTGCCCACTGGTTGCACAATATGGGCAGGTCACGGTACGACTTGATCCAATTGCGGTAGGTATTCCAAATAATGGTTTCCGACGTTGGGCGGATAATCAACTCCTCTTCAAGGCGCGCATCGGGATCTACCACCACACCGCGGCCTTCAGGGTCGTTCTTGAGGCGGTAATGCGTCACCACGGCACATTCCTTGGCAAATCCTTCAACATGGTCGGCTTCCTTGCTTAAAAAAGATTTGGGAATCAGCAACGGGAAATAAGCATTGACGTGCCCTGTTTCCTTAAACATTTTATCGAGTTGCTGTTGCATCTTTTCCCATATAGCATACCCGTAAGGTTTAATCACCATACACCCTCTCACAGCCGATTGCTCGGCAAGGTCGGCCTTGACGACCAATTCATTATACCATTGCGAATAGTTTTCCGATCGCTTGGTTAAATCTTTCAGCTCTTTTGCCATTATTCCTTATATTGTTTTTATGGAGCAAAGTTAAACACACTTTTGCTTTTATACAAAATTCAACGTGCATTTGTGAAAACGCAAACCAAATCAATCATTATCTGCCACCTGTGAGACTGACACCCGGGGCAACAGGCAACAAAAAACTATTAACCTCATATTACTGACTTCCGGCTTGTTCCATCAATCCATTGCCGGGAACTAGCAATATTTCTATGCGACGATTTATTGCTCGGTTATCCACTGTGTTATTAGGCAACAATGGGCTTTCGTTTCCAATGCCGAATTCCACGATATCGCTGCTGCCGGTCAATTGACGCAAACGGTCGGCTATTGCCACAGCCTGCTCGCCACTTCGCCGCAAACAATAAGCAGGCGATCCCGTGTTATCGGTATATCCGGCAACCACAACGCGATAAAACCCGTTGTCTCCAAGATAAGGCACAACCTCCCTTAGCCGTCGTTCTCCTTTCGGGGAAATCTCGGCACTGCCGAAATTGAATAATCTGTTGGTGGGAATGATTACAACTATCACCTCGCGATGGCGCATCATTTCAACTTCAAAACCGGCTTTCACAAGCGATTTTGCCCTCGACATTTGGTAATCACGCACATAGGCCTTCATTCCTTCATCGAGAGCAGGCGATGTCACAGCATCTTCATATGTGGACGGCAACACATTCCCATCCGCTGCAATCGTCGGTGCGGCACACAACATTGCCACACCGACGATTATCGATAATATACGGCTTGAAATTTCGTTACACTTAGTCTTCAAGCGTATTTTCATATTCCAATTCTCCTTCTACCAAATATTTTATATCCTCCACATCTATTTGATTGTCGGGATCCTTGCGCAAATTCTTTTTGACATAGTTGACAATTTCATTGATGTTGTATTCATCAACTTCATCATCGTCATACAATACTTCGTCTTCGTCGCCTTTCTCAAAGTAATCAAACATTGTGTCGATCAGTAACAATATATCATCATCGCTATACTTGTTCTTGATCGCCTCCGGCACGTAACCTCTGATGAACGATATGGCATCGTTTTCATCAAATTCTTTGGTTTCCATTGTGTTTCTAAGATGATTGTAAATAAAAAATAAAGTGAATTTTATATTGTTTTTGGTTTACATTTCAAGCAACCCCGAAGGTAAAGTCATTGTTATCGTTTTCCCTTCAAGATCGATATTTGTCACAAGGTCGTCGGCCGCAGGTACAAGCACAGTTGTTCCGTCCACACGCTCAACCACAAAAAGCACATTCTCGGTGGCATCGTCTATATCCACTATTTCACCCACGGGTTCAATCCCGTCATACAACACGTATCCGATAAAATAGTCGGTAGGCACTTCATCACCGTCGTCATACTCGATTTGCAATTCATCATATTCGCGCTTCAGCACATACACCGCCTTATTGACAAGGCGGCGCACAGCATCCGCACTGTCCAGACCTTCAAATTTCAACAACAGTGTCATAGTTCCTTTTCCACGAAGGGAATCGGCAAAAAAAGGAACATAAATTCCATCGATTTCGCACACGAAACAACTAAACTCATTTGCCGTATCGCAATCGCAGTCAAACGTGGCACTTATCTCCCCGTCCACACCGTGCGGCTTGTTGAAAGTGCCTATCTCTATCAGTTCGTCACGCGTGATCATGAAGTCCTTATTATATTTGCGCCTATCGCATTCAACCGCTTGTCGATATCTTGATACCCGCGATCGATTTGGTCGATGTTATGTATATAACTTGTTCCGCGAGCCGACATTGCGGCTATCAGTAACGCTATGCCTGCACGAATGTCGGGCGAAACCATATTTGAAGCCTTTAAGGCATCTCGGCGGCCAAGTCCTATGACTGCAGCACGGTGCGGATCGCACAAAATGATTTGTGCTCCCATATCGATAAGTTTATCGACGAAGAACAAGCGGCTCTCAAACATCTTTTGGTGAATAAGCACACATCCCTTGGCTTGTGTTGCCACCACAAGCATCACGCTCAAAAGGTCGGGCGACAGTCCCGGCCATGGGGCATCGGCTATATTCATTATTGAACCATCGATGAATGTTTCTATCTCGTAAACCTCTTGTTGAGGAATATGTATGTCATCACCCTCTACATTAAGTTCAATACCCAAACGCCTGAAACTATCGGGAATAACACCCAAGTCCTTAATCGATACGTTTTTCAGCGTAATGTCCGACCCGGTCATTGCAGCCATTCCTATGAAACTGCCCACTTCTATCATATCGGGCAGAATAGTATGCTCGCAACCATGCAGACGCTCAACGCCGTCGATAACCAACAAATTTGATCCTATTCCGCTGATCTTGGCACCCATTGCCACAAGCATCTTCGACAATTGTTGCAAATAAGGCTCACATGCGGCATTATATATGGTGGTAGTTCCCTTTGCAAGCACAGCAGCCATAAGTATATTGGCTGTGCCAGTCACCGAAGCCTCATCGAGCAGCATATACTCACCATGAAGCCCGTTATCGGCCTTTATCTCATATAAACGTTCATCCGACTTATATTCAAATTTAGCGCCAAGCTTCATTATGCCAAGGATATGCGTGTCGAGCCTGCGGCGGCCTATCTTGTCGCCACCAGGCTTTGGCAAAATGGCATAACCATAACGTGCCAACAGCGGGCCTATAATCATAACAGAACCGCGTAATGATGACATTTTTTTACGAAACTCCGGAGTATCAAGATATGATATATTAATTTCTTTAGCTTGAAAAGTATAAGATGTTTTTCCGGTTCTTGTCACCGACACACCCAGGTCCTTAATCATGGCTATAAGATTATTCACATCAAGGATATCGGGCAAATTGTTTATCGTCACCACATCATCGGTCAGCAACGTTGCACACAATATCTCCAAAGCTTCATTCTTGGCACCTTGAGGAATGATTTCTCCATTCAACCGATGGCCCCCTTCAACGACAAATGTACTCATGGCTTTTAACTGTTATCAAGTTGGTATTGTTTTTTAGTTTCAGGCATAGGCATTAGCCATACCGTCATTTTTTCTTTTTTTTCTTGCCGGCAGCCGGTGCGGGAGCCGGTGCTTCCTTAAATTCACGCAGCTTGTATGTAGCCGGATCAAGGTTGATTTTCCCTTTGGAATAATGGCGCAGATCTTTCAATATCTTCTCATCCTCCACGCCATCCTTGTTTATCGAGAATATCAACTTCTTCATATGGTTGGCAATGAGCGAAACAAGCGCATCTTTCTCTTCCCCGTCGGGATACTTGCACGCTTCATCTATCATCAGCTCTATCAGTTTGCCATAGTGGCGGTATTTTATGTGGTCAAGCTTGTATTCCACCCTTTGCGGCTTGCTTTCAAGGTTTTCCTTTTTCACCACCTCATACGGGTAATCTATATCGAGCTTGAAATCCGACATAATGGCAAGATGGTCCCACAATTTATGCTTATAGTCGTCGGAATCCCTTATTTGAGGGAACAAGTTCCCCATGATTTGAATAATAGTGTAAGCACATCGCGTACGTTCATCCCTGTCGGGAATTGTCACGCAATAGTCCACCATTTGCTGTACGTTGCGCCCATACTCGGGCAATATCAATTTCTCTTTCTGGGTATTGTATTGTAGGCTCATTTACACTAATAGTTCTTGAAATCGAGTACAAATATAAGTAGAAGTATTATTTGCTGCAACCATTCAACGCAATTATCTTTTTCAAAACATTTTCTTGGGCGTTGTGGCCTGGAATTCTTTCAAGTACAATGGAGTGGAATATGCCACGTCAAGAAAATCCCTTTCACGAAAATGCTTCTCGGCAAGGGCCATCATGTCAACGGCAACGGGCTTTACGCCGGGAATAAAACGCAAATCGTTACCCTGCGTCAATATATCCTTAGCCTTGTCGGAACCGTTTCCCATCATCACAAGCGTATGGTTGCCGTCTCGGAAATCACCGAACGAATCGGCATCGAGTATAAGCGGCCGTGGTTCAAGTGCCGGCTTGAGAGCCGGAGTATAAACGGCAGTATATACCTCTTTACGCCTGGCATCAAGCATAGGAACGTAAAGCAGGTTTTCATCATCAAAGAAATTGGCAAACATGGTTGACACGACAAGCAACTGCAAAGTGTTAATTCCTATCAAGGGCACCGACAAGCCGAAACACAGCCCCTTAGCTTCCGACAAGCCTATGCGAAGCCCTGTATAAGACCCCGGGCCAATGCTGACGGCGACTGCATCAATGAGGATTTCGCGCGTCCGGGCATACGTCATGCAACTTTCCACAAATCGGCTGAGCACTACGGCATGATTGTGCCCTTCATAATCCTCATGATGTTCAAGCACCTGTCCGTCTTGCGTCAATGCCACCGAACACACATCGGTCGATGTCTCTATATTTAATATTGTAGCCATTATCTCACAAAAATTTCGTGCAAAATTAGTTATTTTCCCCGATTTATGACTGCATCTTTCTTTTTTTCCATTAATTTTGCAAAAAAAGCACAACAATGATTTTATCAATGACCGGATTTGGCAAAGCTGTGGTTGTCTATAACAACAAGAAAATAACAGCCGAAATCAAATCACTAAACAGCAAGCAATTAGACCTTGCAATACGCCTACCGCAGCAATACCGCGAAATAGAACTTGAATTGCGAAACATGGTAGCAAAATCACTCGAACGCGGTAAAGTTGACTTGTATATTTACACCGAGACATCTGACGATACCACGACGGCTACCATCAACATACCCATGCTGTGTGCATACAAGCAACAGCTGCAAGAAGTAGCCCGCACACTAGGAATTCCCGAACCTCAAGACTGGTTTGCCACACTGATGCGATTGCCGGAAGCCATAAAAAACGACACCGGCAACACCGAACTCGAAGAAAACGAAATCAACGCAATAAAGCAAGCAACGCAACAAGCAGTAGAAGCTCTCATCGAATTCCGTACACAGGAGGGCAACCGCCTCGAAAAATTTTTCAAGCAAAAGATTGACAATATACGCAAATTACTCGAAGATGTGGGTCCTCTTGAGGCCGAACGCATAACAAAAATCAAGACGCGCATTCTCGATTCGCTTTCAAAGCTTGAGGGTGTGGAATATGACCACAATCGTTTCGAACAGGAAATGATTTTCTATATCGAGAAACTTGACATCAACGAAGAAAAATTGCGTCTTGCCAACCACCTCGACTATTTCATCGACACCTTGAACAACGGGCACGGGCAGGGCAAGAAACTGGGCTTCATAAGCCAGGAGATGGGCCGTGAAATCAATACGCTCGGTTCCAAATCAAACCATGCCGAAATGCAAATAATCGTGGTGAAAATGAAGGACGAGCTCGAACAAATCAAGGAACAGGTTCTCAACGTAATGTAACAATAACAAACGATGAAGAAAGGAAAATTAATCATAATTTCAGCTCCATCGGGATGTGGCAAATCGACCATTATTAATGAAATCATCAAAAATCCCGACTTGAAACTTGAATTTTCAATCTCGGCAACCACTCGCGAACCACGGCGTGGCGAAAAAAACGGGGTTAATTACTATTTCATGTCGGTCGATGAATTTAAAAAAGCCATTGCCGATGACGAATTGATTGAATATGAAGAAGTGTATCCGGGTCGCTTCTATGGCACTCCTCGCAGCGAAATCGACCGCATACGCAGCCACGGGCGGAATGTGATACTCGACATCGATGTAATGGGTGGAATTAATGTAAAACGGAAATTCGGCAACGAAGCTTTATCGATTTTTATCCAGCCGCCAAGTATCGAAACCTTGCGGCAACGCCTGAACTCTCGCGGAACCGATACACCCGAAGCCATCGCGCAACGTGTGGAAAAGGCCGGATTTGAAATTGCACAATCCGACAAATTCGACCGGATTGTTGTCAACGACCGCCTTGATGTGGCCGTGAGGGAAACCGAAGACTTGATAAAATCGTTTATTAACGAATAATCCTGATTTTTCGCACATGAAAATCGGCATTTTCGGCGGTTCTTTCAACCCCATCCACACAGGACACGCCATACTCACCAATTACCTTATCAATGAAACCGACCTTGATGCGGTGTGGCTAATGGTGGCTCCACGCAATCCCATAAAAAACGAATATGACCGTGCTTACGACGTACACCGCCTACGCATGACCGAAATGGTGGCAAGCCGTTTCGACGGCGTAATCACTTCAGGATTGGAATTTTCATTGCCTCAACCGTCATATACCATCAACACACTGCGCACTCTCACCCGTAAGTTCCCTGATGACAAATTTGTACTCGTTATCGGAGCCGACAACTGGTCGATATTCAAGCGATGGCGTTGTTCCGACGAAATTGTTTCCAATTATGAAATATATGTATATCCCAGGCAAGGATATGAAATTTCCATTCCCGACGAACTAAGCGGCCACGTAAAAGCCCTTAATTCCCCTGTGATAGAAATTTCATCGACAATGGTGCGCGAAAAATTATCTCGCGGAGAAAACCTTTCATATTATTTGCCCTATGATGTTTACCAATATATTTTGAAACATAATCTATACACACAGCAAAACAATGAGCGAAAACAATAGCACAATAAGCCCCAACAACTTAGCATTCATTGCCCTTGCCAATGAATATTGCCACGCACTTGAAAACACCTTCGATTACGATGACAAGCAAGCATTCATGGCAGCAATGTTGCGGTTGTTGCCGCGGCTATACATATCTGCATCAGACATCAAACCCGATGACGAAAGCAGCGACAGTTTCATCGACAGCTATCTTGACGAAAATGATTACGATGTCGTAAGAGCCAATATAAGCCGCATGATGGGAGAAGATGATATCTATCTCGAAGTGTTCATCGACGACATGAAATATTCCGACACGCCAATAAGCACAAGTATCAGCGAAAACCTCGCCGATATATACCAGCCTTTATATAATTTTGTGGCCACGGTGAAAGATGCCACTGATGAAACAATCATCGAAGCTGTCTCCGCCATAAAGGCAGAGTTCGACACATATTGGGGACAGACATTGTGCAATGTGCTTAGAGCAATACATTCTGTTTATTATAAAAATTAAAAACATATGGACAAATACATAAATTCACTGCTTGACTTCCTTGACAACAGCCCATGCAATTTCCTTGCCGTGGCATCAATCAGGGAAATGCTGGTTGCCAATGGATTTACCGAATTAAACCTTTGCGACAAATGGCAATTAAGCTCAGGCGGCAAATATTTTACTACCAAAAACGACTCGGCGATTTTTGCATTCACAATCGGCCACACACCAATAGCCGAAACCGGTGTGAAAATCATTGCAGCCCATAGCGACTCGCCCGGTTTCCGCATAAAGCCAAATGCAGTTATAAATACAGAAAGCGGTGTCGTAAAGCTCAATACCGAAGTTTATGGAGGTCCCATACTTTACACCTGGTTCGACCGTCCGCTGTCGGTGGCCGGCAGGGTGATATTGAGAGGCATCGACCCGTTGCATCCTGTGACCCGGCTGCTTAAAATCAACCGTCCGCTGCTCGTAATTCCACATTTGCCCATACACTTCAACCGTAACGTCAACGACGGAAACCCACTTTCAAAGCAAAAAGATATGCTGCCCATGCTGGGACGTATCACCGACATGGCAGAAAAAGATAATTTGCTGCTCAAGCTTATCGCCAAAGAGCTGAACGTTGACATCACCGATATTCTCGACTTCGACTTAACGCTATACGACATCCACCATGCCACGCTCACAGGCTTAAACAATGAGTTCTTATGCTCGGGACGCATCGACGACCTAAGCATGGCCCATGCAGCAATAACTGCAATAATCGAAGGGAACGATACCCAAACCACACACATTGCCGCAATATTCGACAACGAAGAAACCGGCAGTGGCACAAAGCAAGGAGCAGCCTCGCCGGTACTTGCCGGAATTATCGAACGCATCGCCTGCGCCCAAAATGCATCGCACGAAGACTTCCTGCGTTGCATCGAACAATCGTTTATGATTTCTGCCGACAATGCCCATGCTTTCCACCCGAATTATCCCGAAAAATTCGACCCCACCAACCACCCTGCAATCGGTGGCGGGCCGGTAATAAAAATCAATGCCAATTGCAAATACATGACCGATGCCAGGTCGGCTGCAATATTCCGTTCTTTGTGCGAAGAAGCAGGTTCTCCATACCAATACTTCGTAAATCACTCGGATGTTGCAGGTGGCTCCACACTGGGCAACATTCTGACATCCCAAATCGACATAGAAGGCGTGGACGTGGGCAATCCTCTGTGGGCTATGCACTCGGTGTGTGAAACTGGCTCGACCTACGACCACGTCAACATGATAAAAGTATTCACGCACTTCTTCAATTAAATGCTTGCATAAAACACGACAAACATCGCACAGATATTTCACGCACCGATACTTTTTTATCATATTATTACATTAGGCAAAAATAGATTTGGCAACCTGTGGGAAATTTCTTATTTTTGTTTCCGATGTACAACGAAAATCATTAATACTAAAAATACCGGATAAAAATGGACGACAAAAACCAACAATTACTGCAAAACGTAATCGCAAAAGCCCAAACGTGGCTCTCCGACGGTTATGACCAAGAAACACAAGATGAAGTAAAGCGTATGCTCGAAGCCGATGACAAAACCGAGCTTATAGACTCTTTCTATAAAGACCTTGAATTTGGCACAGGCGGCTTGCGTGGCATAATGGGTGCCGGCTCAAACCGCATGAACATCTACACCGTGGGCATGGCAACCCAAGGCTTGTCAAACTACTTGAAAGATGCTTTTGCCGACCTTGACCAAATAAAAGTTGTGGTAGGCTGCGATGTGCGTAACAACAGTACCAAATTTGCAAAAATAGTTGCCGACATTTTCTCGGCCAACGGCATTAAGGTTTACTTGTTTGACGCTCCGCGTCCCACTCCCGAAACATCGTTTGCAATACGCCTGCTCGGGTGCCAAAGCGGTGTAATCATCACTGCCTCACACAACCCCAAGGAATATAACGGATACAAAGCATACTGGAACGATGGTGCCCAAATGATTTCTCCGCACGACACAAAGACTATCGAATATGTAAACAAGGTAACAAGTGTCGATCAAATCAAGTTCAAGGGCGATGACAGCCTCATTGAAATCATTGGCGAAAACATCGACAAGCAATACATCGACCAAATCAAGACCCTTTCACTAAGTCCCGATGTAATTGCACGCCATCACGACTTGAAGATTGTATATACACCGATCCACGGTACAGGCAAATTCCTTATTCCGCGCTCGCTTGCCAATTGGGGGTTCACCAATGTCATTCATGTTCCTGAACAAGATATCCAAAGCGGAGACTTCCCCACTGTTGACTCACCCAATCCCGAAAATGCTTCGGCTATGGCTATGGCCATAGAAAAAGCCAAGGAAGTGAACGCCGATATTGTCATGGCTTCCGACCCCGATGCCGACCGTGTGGGTGTAGTTATCAAAAACACCAAGGGAGAATATGCCCTGCTCAACGGTAACCAGATAGTAATGATTTTCCTTTACTACCTGATTGCTCGCAACAAGGAACTCGGCCGCCTCACTGGCAACGAATATATCGTCAAGACCATCGTTACCACAGACACCATCAAAGCCATTGCCCGCAAGCAAGGCATGGAACTTTATGACGTTTACACCGGTTTCAAGTGGATTGCCGCCACAATGAAGGAAAACGAGGGCAAGAAACGCTACCTTGGCGGTGGTGAAGAAAGCTACGGCTTCCTTGCCGAAGACTTCGTTCGCGACAAAGACTCTGTTTCGGCCATATCGCTTATGGCCGAAATTGCAGCCTGGGCCAAAGACAAGGGCATGGATATGAACGAGATGCTTATCGATATCTACATGACCTACGGATACTCAAAGGAAAAAGGCGTGTCGCTCGTGCGTCCGGGCAAGACCGGTGCCGACGAAATTGTAGCCATCATGAAAGGCTTGCGCAACGACCCGCCGAAACAACTTGCAGGTTCTCCGGTAGTTACCGTAAAAGACTTCAGCTCGCTCGAAGAAAAAGACATGAAGACCGGCACCACACAAAAGCTCGTTATGCCTGTTACTTCCAATGTATTGCAATTCTATACCGAAGATGGCACCAAGGTTTCGGTACGTCCTTCGGGTACAGAACCCAAAATCAAATTCTACATCGAAGTTCACGACACCCTTGCTTCGGCTGCCGACTATGACGCAACCAACGAGCGTGCCGAAAAGAAAATCGAGCAAGTAGCGAAAGACCTTGGTATCTGAAAAACGATTTACCACATAAATAACTAATAAGACCGGGCTAAGCCCGGTCTTATTGTTTCTTTAATTATGTATGTACGTAAGTGTTATATATAATATTATGCCACTTTACGCAATGATAATACAAGGCTCAATGTCGTCAAAGCCACAAAAACTATCGATGACGTTATAAATATATCGCCAAGCCCCACAAGCGGCGAAGCCACTCCGCCCACCATATAGCCGATAGCACCGAAAAACGCCGAGGCTATACCGGCATTCTCCCTGCCGGCTTCCATGGCCAATGTCGTGGAACCGGTACACACGGCACCCACAAACAAATACATCAGGAACAACGCCCCTTCATATGCCCAGAAACCTATATTGAACACCAATGCACCGGCAAGCAGCATCGATGCCACAACCATGCCTGTGCTTGCATATCGCAACACCGAGCGCATATCGCCGAAACGTGATGCAACTCCCGACGAAATTGCAAGTGCTATGGAATTGATGCCAAACACGATACTCGTCTGCTCGGCCGACAATCCATAATTACTCATTATAAACGGGCATGAAGCAAGATTTACAAATATTATTGCCATTACCAAACCGTATTGCATGGTAGCATTCACATACAGGTGATTTCTAATCAACCTTTTTATATCATCCATCAGTGCCGACGGGTTAAGGCTTATGCGATTGGCTACAGGCAACGACTCTTGCATAACCACACCACACATCGACATAACTATACCTATGGCAAACAACGCAAAAAACACTGCCTTCCATCCGAACGCCTCAATCACAAGCCCGCCGAATACCGGGGCAAGCACAGTTGAAACGCCGTTAATCATCCCTATTATGCCATACATCCTTGCCAGTCCGTTGCCACTGTAACAATCGGCAGCTATCGACCGGGATATCACCACGGCCCCGGCTGCGGCAAGGCCTTGGAAAAAACGCATACCAATAAAAAGCCAAATCGACGGCGATATTATGCAGCCAAGTGTCGCTGCAAGATATATCCCAAACGAGAGCAACAACGGCAGGCGGCGGCCATAACGGTCACTTACTGTTCCAAAAAGCAATTGCCCCAAAGCAAGCCCTATGGTACAAGTTGTCAACGACAATTGCACAACCGACGGCACCGATTGATAAAACTCCATTATTTGAGGAAATGCTGATATATACATATCCATCACAAACGGGCCGAAGGCACTCAACACCCCGAGAAACCATTCAAGGAATATACGATTGTTTACTTTTCTTCTAACTTGGGAATAAAACATACTGCCTGTTACTTTTTTCCGGGTGCAAAGTTACTCGTTTTATATACAAATGTATATTCCATAGTTACGCCAATATATTTCATTTTAGGAACAAACAACGGTTGTTTCCAAAGTTTTTGACTAAATTTGCGGTAATTAATGCACCTCAGCCATGGATTCCATACATTCCACTACTGCACAAATCACATATTCCGAAACCGACCTGTCGAATCTTGAAGATTATCCGCTAAGAATGCGTAACGGCATTTATATAGCCGTTACATCAGGAACAGCGACACTTAACACAGGTGCCGAAACCTACCGGTTGGTTCCTCAAATGGAACTTTCATTCATGACGGGAAGCCTTGGCCAGTGCACCGACCGCTCACACGATTTCAGTGTGAGAATTTTTACCTACACCCCTGAATTGTTTGCCAAAATCACTTTGCCTATCGACCACAAATACATAGAATATAACGAAACCCACCCGACATACATCCACACTCCCGACCATCGCAGCCAACGCACGTGGCAGGAATTGCTGCTATGGATGGATATGGCAAAAATGCTATTCGCCAATGACAATTATCCCAAATTCAGGGAATTGCAAGAAGAAAATTTCCTTCAAAGTTTTTGGATGTGGGTATTTGGCACAATACAAGAACGCATCGACACTCAGAATCAATTTTCCGGCACTCAATTAATAGCACACCGTTTTATACGAATGGTAAAAGCCGAGGCGGTAATGCATCACAATGTAGATTATTACGCTGCCATGCTCAACATATCACAACGTTACCTCAACCGTATTGTGTGGCGACACACGCACGGCCGCACCCCAAAACAGATAATAGATGCACAACTCGTGGCCGAAATAAAGGAACAACTGATGGATTCCACCATTACCGTGACACAAATCGCCGAACGCCTGAATTTCCCCGACCAGTCTTATCTTAGCCGCTTCTTCCGTCGTCACGTCGGCATCTCTCCATTACAATACCGCAGCAGCCGCTCCCTACACTGGAAATTCTGAACTCTTATTTTGAAAATTTGCCAATCAAGCGCACCAATTGAGGCAATACGGCCGCAACGCCATCGTTTATAATAATCGACGCACCAATTCCGGCACCTTCACTTGATTGGGCCTTGATGCGGGCTTCCACATCTTTACGTGGCAGATTGTTCCTCCTCATCACACGCCACACTCGCACATCTTCGGGAGCCTGAACATTCCATTCTGCATCGATAAGGTCACGCAGATTACTGTTTTGCAAAATAGCTGTTTCCACAAACGCACAACGGCAACCGGCTTTGCCGCAAGTTTCTGCCCATTGTTGCAAATCAGCCCTCACAGCAGGGTGCACAATACCGTTGAGCCTTTTCAGCGACGCATCGTCGCCAAACACACGGCTTGCAATATAACCACGGTTAATGACTCCGGTATCCGATACGGCCTCAACGCCAAATTCACGCACAAGGCTCGCTTTTATTTCTTGGGAACAATCCATCAATGCCTTGGCACGGCTGTCGCAATCATATACCTTGTAACCCATCACACGCAACATGGCCGACACAACGCTCTTGCCACTGCCTATGCCTCCCGTCAATGCTATTATTTTCATGGCTACTTTTCAACTATGTATTCCACACTGTCCGAAGTTAACGATACCCCCCTACACTCTGCCGGAACTTCCACTATTTTCACCGCTACTTTACTTGTTGCGTCATTATCGGGAGATTTGAGAATATCGTTATAATTCACCACGGCTTTTATATCCATCTTTTTCCCATACATACTCTGCGGCACCAGGAATGAGGCCCCAACCGTTGAAGGGAATGTGATTACATTCACCCCTATAGGCAAATTCACCACATCGATATTCACATTCTGCTTCTTTGCAATCAACGGTTCAATGGGAACTTTCACCGTGACTTCGTCGGGAACAAACTTGGCACCGGCAACATGAACAAAGCCAATGGTGCGAGTCAATGTATCGGTCAAGCCGCTTTCCGATATGCGCCTTGTCTGCACCGATGTAACGTTGCCCAGTGTATTACGGTCGGAATACACTGTCACCGAATCGTCGCTAAGCATTGTTGCTCCATTTATCACATAACGGAAATCGGGCGTCACCTTGATGTCAACTTTCACCGGTACACGCTTGCCGGGCATATTGGTATATTTCACACTAAGCGAATCGGGAGAAACCGCAACCACGGCCGTAGTGTTATTAAAGAGTCTCCGCACACGGGCAAGCATTTCTATCGATGATATTTTAAGGCTGCCGTTGCCGTCGGCACATTCAAGGAAGTCAACCGTCATGGTCGGTTCATTTCCAAAATCGTAACGCAATAGAGACGAGCCCTTGTCGCGCACACTCACTTTCACCACATCGGGCAGTCCCGAAATGATTGTGGTACTGTCAGGCACGGCCTCCAGCTTCAATGGCAACGACAAATCTTTCTGCGTTTCATTATTAAGCGTCAGAAACAGCCAAAAAAGGAAAGATATAACAAGGCAAGTAATATACAGGATAATCGAATTGGTACGCCGCGAGTGCCTCCATGCTGCCCACGTCGTCCTTATACGCCCGATGAGTGCTTTTAACGACATAATCTCTTATTGTGGTGGTACTAAAGTGAAAAGCCATTCCACACTCACAGGTTGTTGAATGGCTCATTATAATATCGCGTATCCCCCCCGAAGTGTGTCTATATTCAAACACACTTATTTGGGGCTGCTGTTCTGTTATTACTTGTTTTCGGTAGCTGCCGCACTTGCATTGTTGGCATCTTCTGCCGAAGGATATACCGAGTTCTTGTCAATACGTATTTTAACATTGTCGGAAATCTCAAGCAGGAACGAGTTTTCTTTGATATCCCTGATTTTACCGTAAATGCCACCGGCAGTAATAACCTTGGAACCTACCGTCAGCCCCTCACGGAACTTCTTGATTTCTTTTTGTTTCTTTGACTGCGGACGAATCATGAAAAAGTAGAAAATAGCTATCAATGCTATAATCATGATAAAACTTTCCCAACCGGTTCCGGCTGCCGTCCCGCCATTAGAAGTCTGCAATAAGATAAAATTCAATACCATTTTGTGTATCAGTTATAACAGTTAATATTCAATGTGTGCAAAAATAGCAATTTATCTCATTCCTTCACTATAATGCGCTCCTCTTTTAAGTAATTTATAATAGAATTTAATATTCCATTCACAAATTGTCCACTGCGCGGAGTGCTGTAATATTTTGCTATTTCGATATATTCGTTAAGCGTAACACGTGTCGGTATGGCCGGATAGTTTAGCACTTCGGTTATTGCCACATCCATTACCACACGGTCCATGAAAGCCACGCGATCGGCATCCCAGTTCTCGGTTACTATAAACCTGTTGATTAAATTGTCGCAGCGTTCACGTCCCATCACCGCCTGCGAAAACAACTGCTCACCAAACAAGCTGTCTTCTTCATCCTTATACATCGGCATGAAAGCCTTCTCACTGTTAGTTTCAAAACGCTTTATCGTCTTGAGTACAAACGTACCTATTGTTTCAAGGTCATCGTTCCAATAAACCGATTTTGATTCAAGTTGATCGACGAAATCATCATCTACAAGCACCACCTTCTTCAGCAAATCACGCCATAATTCACAGTCGGCAACAAAATCATTACCCGGCTTAGACATATAATCGGCATAAATCTCCGACTTCACCACCTTATCAAGGAGCAACTTCAAGAAAATGTCATCGTCATGCCACGTCAGCTTGTTCTCCTTTTGATATTCGGTGTATGCCGAACTGGCTCGCAGTTTCTTTATAAACAAGTTATTGACAAACTTCATATTGGGATGTAAATCCTCTTCACTCGGCAAATACTTGTTTCGTGCAGCGTCAAGACGGCGATCTTGCGTATCGGTCAATTCCACCATTAGCACGAATATGTAATTATATAACCGATAAGCCATCTCAAGGCTTTTTTTCAACTCTTTTTTTGCATCGACAAACGACTTCTCCTCCTGCGTCAGAAAGTAAGAATAAAGCATTTGCACGACTTTAATTCTAATCAATATGCGGTTTATCATAAAACTTTATGTGTTTACATTTCTCAAAATCGGGTGCAAAATTACCAAAAAATACACAATAATGAAAGAACTTCTATTCTTCGTCCTTACTTAAATTGCGTTGACGCACCACTTCATATATCATTATACCGGCGGCAACCGAGACATTAAGCGAATTAATGTGCCCACATTCTGGTATAGACACAAGCCCGTCGCACAAGCGCAATACTTCATCGGATATCCCCTTTTCCTCAGAACCAAGAACTATGGCAACAGGTGATGTGTAATCAGGAGCTAAATAGCTCTGTGCGGCTTTTTCCGATGCCCCATACACCTTGTATCCACTGTCTTTAAGGAATTTCACAGCCCACACAAGGCTGTGTTCACGGCACACAGGCAGATAATGCAAGGCTCCGGCCGATGTCTTTATTGCATCGGCACCAACACTCACACTACCGCGCTCGGGAATGATTACGGCATCTACTCCGGCACAATCGCACGTGCGCGCTATCGCTCCAAAATTGCGCACGTCGGTAATCCCGTCAAGCAAAACCACAAAAGGCACACGCCCACTTTCGTAAAGTTGCGGAACAAGGTGTTCAAGCTTATAATATGACACTGCCGACAAGAATGCCAACACACCCTGGTGATTCTTGCGCGTGATACGGTTGATTTTCTCCACCGGCACTTTTTGCACCACTACCCTGTTTTCCCGTGCAACCCTCAGCAATTCCTCGGCAAGACTGCTTGCAATATCTTTTTTTATCAATATCTTGTCAATCTCCTTTCCGGCCTCGATTGCTTCAATTACGGCATGAATTCCGAATATATATTTGTTTTCTTCCATTTATTTGATGTTGTTTAAAAGTATTTTGGCATTGTCTATGGCTGCATCGCTCACTATGTCGCCACTAAGCATGGCGGCTATTTCCATCACCCTCTCGTTATCGTCCAATCTGCGCACCGAAGTGTGGGTCGAATCGGCCGTGTCTTGTTTATACACTTTGAAATGATTGTCACCCTTTGCTGCCACTTGCGGCAAGTGCGTGATGGTTATCACTTGAATGTTGCGGCTTATCTCTTTCATCAAATCCCCCATACGGTTGGCAATGTCGCCCGATACGCCCGTATCTACCTCGTCGAAAATAATCGTAGGCAACTTCATGCTTTTTGCTATAATCGACTTTATGCACAACATAAGCCGCGAAATCTCACCTCCCGATGCCGTAGTCTCGACAGGCATTAGCGGTTGTTGCTTGTTGAACGAAAAAAGGAACTTCACAGCATCAATGCCGCTTGATGAGAACGGTACCTGTTCAAACTCGATTTTGAATTGCAGGTTTTTCATGCCAAGCGGAATGGCAAGTTCTTTCAAATTTCTCTCAAAAACGGCCGACGTTTCATGCCTGCGCTTCGACAACTTGGCGGCAATGCCAGCCACCACCCCGGCCTGCACCGACAATTCTTTCTTTAAACGGGCTATTTCTTCATCGGAATTATCTATTTCAGATAATTGCGCCTCATAATCGTTCTGCAATGCTATAAGTTCATCAACCGACTGCACTTTATGCTTGTTTTCAAGCGAGTATATGTTGCTTAATCGCTCACTCACCCGTGCCAATTCGGCCGGATCGTCCACAAGGTTGCTTTGCAGTGTGGATATTGTGCGAGCCATATCCTTCAAGTCGATTATAACCGCGTCAAGACGCTCACCCATATCACCCACTTCATCGCAAATTTGAGTAAGATGCGACAAGTTGGCGGCAACCGAAGCCAACCCGCCAAGCACCGAAACGGCATTTTCATCGTCGCCGTCAAGCAACTGTTCGCATTGCCACAGGTTGTTTTTTATTTCATTTACGTTGCTCAACCTGCGTTCCGCGGCCTCAAGCTCCACATCTTCACCCGGTTGCAAATTCAATTCCTTGATTTGCGACAATTGGAAGCGTAAATAATCCTCTTCCGACTTGCGCCGTTCGTTACTTTCGACCAAGCTCTTTATTCGGGCTTCGATTTGACGGTATTTCTCATATTCCTTACCGTAATTTACAAGCAAGCCCTTATCGGGATGCAGGTTGTCAAGTATGCTTAACTGGTAGCGGTGGCTCGCCAGCAACATATTGCTGTGCTGTGAATGTATGTCGATAAGCTGCACCGACAATGCCCTCATAACCGGTAGTGTCACCGGTGTATCATTGACAAATGCCCGAGTGCGCCCATTCGGTGAAATTTCTCGTCTCAAAATACACTCGCCCCCATCATAATACTCAATATCATTATCGGCAAAAAATTGCTGTAAACCGTATTCATCGATGTCGAATACCACCTCTATCACCGATTTCTTGTCAACAGCCCTTATTGCCCTTGATTCAACTTTGTCACCCAATATTAGCGACAACGCACCCATCATTATCGACTTTCCGGCACCGGTCTCGCCGGTTATAATCGTCAATCCCGGCTCAAATTCTATTTCAAGCTTGTCGATTAGTGCGTAATTCGATATTTTCAATTGCTTTAGCATTGCCTCGGCACATTATTTTTTCTCTGTTTTCTTTATTTTATCGAGCCGTGTACCTTCTGTGGGGTAAAGCGGATACAACAACTCATACACTTTCGATTTCTCGGTGGTTCCGGCTTCAGAATATATGTTCACCAGTTCATCGAGCTTTGCATCCCTGAAAATCGACAGGCACACACTCATCGGCGCAGCATCATACACCTTCTTCAGCTCTTCGATGCAAGCTGTAACTGTGGCGCGCCCTTTATCTACACTCACGGCCATTTGGTCAAGCCCCAGGCGGTGATAATTATAAAGTATGGTGCGTATCCCGTGAGTGGCATTGTCGGTATAGGCACTTAGCACCGCACTGCGGTTCTTATTATCCTCGAATGCTTTCCAACCGGTTTCGCCCGAACTTTGCGCAAGTCGAACCACGTTCGCCGCCAACTCATAATACGGTGTGCCGCCATCAGGAGAGAAAGTATCAAAGTCCATTGCTATAATCATGAAACAATAAAAATTGATAATCGCCGTCAGGTTACTTTCCATCGACATTTCGGAATACACCAACGGTTCATTCTCGACATAAGTGAATTCCACATTCGAGTCCTTAAAATTAAGCACCGTAGTTGTGTAAGAGCTGTTATATACAGGCCGCATCGACTGCACTTGCAGGTCACCGGTCATCTTGTCGCCATCATAACTTTTTATGGTAAAATACATTCGGCATTCTATCCGTTCGTTTGCCATGAACTGGGCATTAGTCCATTTGTTGGTGTTTACATATTCGGCAATTGCCTGTTTGAGTGTTTCAAACACTTCTTTCGAAGAATTTTCTATTTGATCGGCATTTACCTCCACCGTGCAATTCAATTCCTGTGCATTTGCGGCAAATGCTGCAACAATGCACAATATTGCTGCACAATACAGTTTCCTTATGCAAACGGCAACATAGCTCATGGCATCTTCTCCATCATTACGTCGATAATGTCGCGAGCCACAAGCCGCTTGTCTTTCAAACCATATTCCCGGCAGCCACCGGCCCGCTCAATTATGGTTACATGGTTGGTATCGGTCATAAATCCAGCACCCGGCTCGTTGGGAGAATTAAGCACGATGAAGTCAAGATTTTTACGTTGCAATTTCTCGGCAGCATTGGCCATTCCGTTATCGGTTTCAAGAGCAAATCCCACAAGCACCTGCCCGTCGCGTTTCATTGCCCCAAGCGCAGCTGCAATATCGGGATTTTTCTTTAACCGTATAACCGGCACTTGGTCATGCTCACGCTTGATTTTGTGCATCGACGGGTTCTCGACGGCATAATCGGCTACAGCAGCACACATTATGGCTGCATCACAACCCGGAAAAACATTCACCGCGGCATCATGCATTTCTTGTGCCGACTCCACATTTATAACATTAATCAGTGGATGCTTTGCCTTTATTGAAACGGGGCCGCTTATCAGTGTCACATTGGCACCGCGCACAGCACATTCTTCGGCTATGGCATACCCCATTTTACCCGAAGAATAATTCCCTATGAAACGCACCGGATCGATTTTCTCATGCGTGGGACCGGCGGTAATCATGACGTGCTTACCTGCAAGATCCTGCCCTGTGGCAAAAAAATCCTCTACAACCTTCAATATGTTTTCAGGCTCTTCCATACGGCCTTTGCCCACGAGGTGGCTCGCAAGCTCACCCGATGCCGGCTCAATTATGTGGTTTCCATATTCCCGCAACAATTGCAAATTACGCTGCGTGCTGGGATGGGCAAACATATCAAGATCCATTGCCGGCGCAACGAATACCGGTGCCTTGGCCGACAAGTAAGTCGTCACAAGCATATTGTCGGCAATTCCATTGGCCATTTTCCCTATCGTTGACGCTGTAGCCGGGGCTATAACCATTGCGTCGGCCCACAATCCGAGATCCACATGGCTGTTCCAACTGCCCGTGTTGGCTGTGAAGAATTCACTTATCACAGGCTTGCCGCTAAGCGACGACAATGTTACAGGAGTGATAAACTCCTTTCCTGCCGGAGTTATAACCACCTGTACCTCGGCACCGGCCTTGATGAACAACCTGAGCAAATATACCGACTTATAAGCAGCTATGCCGCCACATATGCCCAATATGATATGTTTCCCTTTAAGCATATTCCAATTCACGCTTTAGTACGTAATTTTATCGCAGTTATCACATTCTTGGTGTTTTGAGGGAAATCGCCCTGCATCATCCACCCGTAATAACCGGTGTCTTTCTTGAACACCTCTTCAACAGGCATACCTTTATACTTGCCGAAGTTAAACACTTCCACATCCTTGTCGTTGTAAACTATGCGGCCTGCAAAATCCACATTTCGTGTTTGCGATGAAAATTTCGACAAGAAATCCACATCGTTCTCAAGCGATGGATACATATCAAGCTGCGCTTTAAGCACCTCATATGTTGCACGGGTATCGGCACAGGCCGAGTGTGCATCGTCAAGCTCTTTATGACAATAGAATCGGTAAGCAGCCGACAGTGTGCGTTGTTCCATTTTGTGGAAAATAGTCTGCACATCGATAAACTTGCGTTTCGACAAGTTGATGCTCACGCCTGCATTCAAAAATTCCTCCACAAGCATGGGAATATCGAAACGATTGCTGTTAAACCCGGCTATGTCACACCCTTCAAACACCTGTTCAAGCGACCGCGCCACCTGCTTGAACGACGGGCAATCCTTCACATCATCATCGGTGATGTGGTGTACTGCCGTCGATTCGGGCGGAATGGGGAAACCGGGATTGATTCTCACCGTTTTGCTTTCCTCCATACCGTTGGGATAAACCTTGATATACGAAATCTCTATAATTTTATCTTTGGTGACATTGAGCCCCGTAGTTTCTACATCAAAGAATATCAACGGATTTTTAAGTTCCAGTTCCATGAAAAAAGTCCAAATTTTACAGCATCATAGGCATCAGCAGCATCAACAAGTCTTCTCCCTCGGGTTGTGAATCGGGAACGAAGATTCCTGCACGGGTCGGGTCGAGCAACTTGATAACCACAATGTCGCTGTTGATATTCGACAATATTTCTATCAACTTTTCGTCGTTGAAACCTATCGCCATCCTCTCGCCTGCATAATCACACACAACGGTTTCCTCGGCTTTCTTCATGAAATCAAGGTTCTCGGCAGTGAGTTTCAATTGATTTTCATCTATATCAAATTTTATCATACCGCCGGCACTCGAGAACACCGACACACGCTTCACCGCATTAAGCAGCGACACACGGTCGATGGAAATCACAAACGGATTGTTTTGCGGTATTACCGAGTTATAGTTGGGATATTTGCCATTGATGAATCGGCAAGTGAGAGTAAAATTCTCGGTCTCGAAAGTCGCACTTTTAGAGTCGAAAGTTATTTTTACGTCACCGTCGCTCTTGCCGATAATTCCGTTCAATATCGATGCAGGCTTGGACGGCAAAATAAACGATGATGTGATACCGGGCTTGAGACGGGCATTTTCAAAACGCACAAGTTTGTGGGTATCAGAAGCCACAAACGTGATATTGTCCTCCTTTATGTCCCAATATATACCCATCATAATGCGGCGCATCTCTTCGGTTCCGACGGCAAACAATGTGTAATCTATGCTTTCCTGCAATTCCTTCACCGGCATGACTATCGATTCCACCATATCTCCATGCTCCTCTTTTTGCGGGAATTCATTACCATCGATACCCGAAAAATCGAAATGCCCGTTTTGATATTTCAACTCGATTGCAAAATTTTTGTCAACCGAAAATTCAAGTGGCTGGTCGGGGATTTCTTTCAACAATTCGAGCAAACTTTTCACATTGACTGCAAACGTACCTTCACCTTCGGCAAAATTAACTTCGACCGAAGTCGTCAAGATTGTTTCCTGGTCACTACCCGTAATAATAAGTTTGTCACCTTCGAGACTAAACAAGAAATTGTCCAATATCGAAATTGTATTCTTGGTGTTTACGACCTTGCTCACCACCGACAAATGCGACAGGAGCAATTTGCTGGAAATGCTGAAATTCATATATCAAACAGTTTTATTTTATACTACATATATGCCGAATATCCACGGCATTTACAATTTACAAATATACACAGATTTTCCCGATTTGATACATCATATTTCTATAAAAATTGTTTCCCTGGAATATTGCTCATACTTAACCGGCGCAACACTAATGACAAAGGCTTCCCAAAAGTAAAACCTTCGGGAAGCCTGTACATTATGGCGTTAAAAAATTAATGTTTACTTGTTCAAGCGGTCATTAACCCAGTTGAGCATTCTTTGAGCTTCTGAATTAGCAGGGTCAAGCTCAACAGCTTTTTCAAGATAAGGCTTGGCTTGCATACAAATCGGGTCGATGAGCTTGCCAAGTTCCTCGTCGGTGAGGTTCAAGTTCTCCTCGGCATTCATCAAGTTCACAGCCTTGTTGTTGTAATAGCGGCCTACGTGATATTGGGCAATGGCAAGTGTCGGGTCTTTCTCAGTTGCTTCCTTGTAATATTTGAAAGCCTGCTCGATATCTTCGGTTTGCGATTCAACCAAGATACCCTTGAACAACAAGAATACAGCTTCTTTCGGACATTCCTGCATTGCTTTTGCAAGCAATTGGTCACATTCGTCATATTTCTTAGCTTTCAAGAAATCATCAACAGCAAGACCTACAAGATACTTAATCATGTCGGTAGTCTCCTTGTAGTCATAACCAAGCTTCAAAGCCTCATAGAAAGCATTAAGCGACTGTGCATTGTCCTTGGCCTGGAAATACATCACACCTTCATAATAGCGGAATTGTGCTATTGTCGAATCGGGCAACTCGGGTTTCTTGTCTCCGAGGAATTCAGCCGAAGGAAGCGAAGCATAGATACCCCAAGCCTTTGCAGCCAAAGCATAATTCTGCGTCTCGTTAAACATTTGACCCACTGTAACGAAATCGTTATGGTGGCCAGCTATTTTGTCAACGATTTTCTTCGAGTATTTTGTTTTGATTTTCTGCTTACCGGTTTTCTTGTCGATTTTGGGAGTGCCATCCTTGTTTACTTCAGGAATCGAATCAAGCGGCAAAGCTTTAACAAACAAGTCGTAGCCCTCAAGGAGAGCCGTACCTACCGCCAATGTATCGATAGGTTGTTGTAACAGCAACTGAGCCTGAGCGTCATCATACTGGCTGAATTTCTCTTCTCCCTCCTTGTAAATAGATTCGGCCGGATTGTCATCGGCAGCCATATTGAACCCCACCAAAGAGGAACATGCTAAGAACAAAGCAATTTTCTTCATCTTGTTTAAATTTTAGGATTATAATTAGATTTGTTTACTCTCTTCATTTTGTTCATCGTCCGGTTCAACCTCTTCCGAGCCGTCTTCGGCGTCGATTACATCATCGTCGTCAACAGGCTCATCTTCGGCAAAAGGTATTGCAGGCTGCGACGCGTTAACATTCAATTCGCTCACTTCACCTCCCGACGAAGCGATTTCTTCATCTTTTTCCGAAATCACCTTGCATACCGATGCTATTTCATCATTCCGTTTTTCCAGATTGATGAGTTTCACACCTTGTGTGGCACGGCCCATCACGCGCAAATCAGAAACGTGTACACGAATGGTTATTCCCGATTTGTTGATGATTACCAGGTCGTTGTTGTCGTTCACACGTTTCAGCGAAACAAGCAACCCGGTCTTATCGGTGATATTCATCGTCTTAACGCCCTTACCGCCACGGTTGGTAATACGGTAATCATCAATCGACGAACGCTTTCCATAGCCCTGTTCCGAAACCACAAGAATGGTGTCTTCGGTTCCTTGCGGCATGCATATCATTCCTATCACTTCGTCATCGTCGTTGTCGAGAGTCATGCCCCTAACGCCGGCAGCCACACGCCCCATTGCCCTTACTTTCGATTCGTGGAAACGTATTGCCTTGCCATATTTATTGGCCATAATTACATCGCAATTTGAATCGGTGAGCCGCACTTGTATAACTTGGTCGTCTTCGCGAATGGCAATCGCATTCACGCCATTGACGCGAGGACGTGCATATGCGCTCAGGCAAGTCTTTTTCACAAGACCTTTCTTGGTGCAGAATATCAGGTTGTGAGTGCTGTTGTATTCGGGATCCGACAAATTCTTCACAGCAATGAATGCATTTATCTTATCATCGGCATCGATATTGAGCATATTTTGCACGGCGCGCCCTTTTGAATTTCGCGCACCCTCGGGCAATTCATACACTTTAAGCCAGTAACAACGTCCTTTCTGAGTAAAGAAAAGTATGTAACTATGCATCGAAGCGGTATAAATATACTCGATGAAATCAGAATCCCTGGTATCGCTCCCTTTCACGCCCACGCCTCCGCGGTTTTGCGCCCTGAAGTCGGACAACGGGGTACGCTTGATATAACCAAGGTGCGAAATGGTGATAATCATGTGATCATCGGCATAGAAGTCTTCGGCATTGAAATCTTCCGATGCATACACTATTTCGGTCTTGCGCTCATCGCCATATTTGTCCCTGATTTCTATCAATTCGTCCTCGATTACCTTGCGGCGGGTTGCGTCATTATTCAATATGTCGTTCAAATACTCAATCGTACGCACCAGTTCATCACGCTCGTCGTGCAATTTGTTTTGGTCAAGCTTGGTTAGGTCTCCAAGGCGCATTTCAACGATAGCCTTTGCCTGAATGTCATCCAAGCCGAAACGGTCACACAACCGCTGGCGAGCCTCGGCACGGGAGTCGCTCGACCTGATGATTTTCACCACCTCATCGATATTGTCGGAAGCAATAATCAGGCCTTCTACGATATGCAGGCGGTCTTCATTCTTCTTCAATCTGAATTTGGTGCGGCGTATAACCACATCGTTGCGGTGATCAAGGAAATATTGTATCAGCTGCTTCAAATTAAGCGTTTTCGGACGGCCATGCACCAGTGCAACATTATTAACGCTGAACGACGATTGCAATTGCGACATCTTAAACAACTTGTTCAGCACCACATTGGCGTTGGCATCACGTTTTATGTCTATGACAATCCTCATGCCGTGCATATCGCTCAAATCGTTGATATCCGATATGCCATCTATTTTCTTCTCTTCCACGAGGTCGGCGATGCTTTTCACTAGCACCGACTTCACCACGTTATATGGGATTTCGGTTATGACAATCTTGTCTCCGTCGTTATGAGATTCAATCTCGGCTCTCGCCCTTATTACTATACGGCCTTGCCCGGTTTCAAACGCTTTTTTCACTCCGTCATATCCATAAATGATACCGCCGGTGGGGAAATCGGGAGCCTTTATGTAATTCATCAAATCGGCGACCTCCATATCGGGATTTTCGACCAAAGCCAGGCAAGCGTTTATCGTTTCCGTCAGGTTGTGAGGCGGCATATTGGTAGCCATACCGACGGCAATACCCGAAGCACCGTTCACAAGCAAATTAGGGAAACGCGTAGGCAGCACCACCGGCTCGTTGCGCGTGGCATCAAAGTTGGGAACCATGTCCACCGTATCCTCGTCTATGTCGCGCAACATCTCCTCACCCATGCGGTTAAGCCGGGCCTCGGTATAACGCATTGCAGCAGGGCTGTCGCCGTCGATCGAGCCGAAGTTCCCCTGCCCGTCAACCAACGGATAACGCAAGGCCCAATCCTGAGCCAAACGCACCATAGTGAGGTAAATCGACGAGTCGCCATGAGGGTGGTACTTACCCATTACTTCACCGACGATACGTGCCGACTTCTTGGTTGGGGAATTGTAAAAATTGCCCAACCTGTGCATTCCGTAGAGTACCCTCCTGTGCACCGGCTTAAAACCATCACGCACATCGGGCAGCGCACGAGACACAATCACCGACATCGAATAATCGATATACGACGACTTCATCTCGTTTTCAATATTGATCTTTAATATTCGATCTTCTGTCATATATTTCTATGATATTTACCTATTTACATCGCTTTCGCATAACCAGCGACACAAGTATTTTAGCATACAAAGATACTATTATATATGCTACTACACAAGTCATTCAACGATATTTTTTCCCCAACCGGCAAACCTGCCTGCACACAACAGCAATTCCACATCTTATATAAGAATTTATTGTTTAATTAAGCTGTTTTCACTAAATTTGTCCCAAAATAAAAATTCACATTCATCTATAACTAATTGTTATGATTACATTCTTCAAAAAAGGAAGCATAACTTATTATGCAATAGACGCAAACCACGATTTTTCCGACAATGAAATACAACGGCTCTCATGGCTGCTCGGCGGAGCCGAAAAGGCCGAAGGAGATTCCGTCCAAGGGACATTCATAGGCCCGCGGCGTGAAATGATAACGCCATGGAGCACAAATGCCGTGGAAATCACGCAAAACATGGGATTAGAAGGAATACGCCGCATTGAAGAATACACTGCGACACCCGACGAACATCCGCAATATGACAAAATGCTGCAACGCATTTACCACGGACTCGACCAGTCGGTATTCTCGATAACCAAAGAACCCGACCCCATAGTTTACATCGACAATATTGAAGAATACAACATTACCGAAGGGCTGGCCCTCAATCCCGAAGAAATAGAATACCTGAAAAGTTTGAGTGCCAAGCTTGGGCGACCGTTGACCGACAGCGAAGTATTCGGCTTCTCGCAAGTCAATTCCGAGCACTGCCGCCACAAAATCTTCAACGGCAAATTCATAATCGACGGCAAAGAGATGCCCACGTCACTATTCAAGCTCATAAAAAAGACTTCGCAAGAAAACCCCAACCGCCTTGTTTCGGCCTATAAAGACAACGTAGCCTTTGTGGAAGGCCCTACTGTGATGCAGTTCGCGCCACGCAACCCGGAGCAACCCGATTTCTTTGAAACCAAAGACATTGAAACCGTAATTTCATTAAAAGCCGAAACACATAATTTCCCTACTACGGTAGAACCGTTCAACGGCGCAGCCACAGGCTCGGGAGGTGAAATTCGCGACCGCCTCGGTGGCGGACGCGCAAGCCTGCCCTTAGCCGGAACCGCCGTTTACATGACATCATATCCGCGTCCCGACGGTGACCGTCAATGGGAAAACATAATGCAGGCTCGCCCGTGGCTGTACCAAACTCCCGAAGAGATACTTATAAAAGCATCGAACGGTGCTTCCGACTTTGGCAACAAATTCGGCCAACCGCTCATCTGCGGCTCGGTTCTGACTTTTGAACACGCCGAGGGCGACCGCCAACTTGCCTACGACAAAGTTATAATGCTCGCCGGCGGTGTAGGATTTGCCAACAAACGCGATGCAATAAAGGGCAATCCGGTTCCGGGAGAAGAGGTTGTGCTGCTTGGCGGTGACAATTACCGCATCGGCATGGGCGGCGGTGCTGTGTCGTCGGTCGATACCGGGCAATACGACAATTCCATTGAGCTTAATGCAGTGCAACGCGCCAACCCCGAAATGCAAAAACGTGTGTCAAACGTAATACGCGCACTTGCCGAGAGCGACCGTAATCCCATCGTCTCGATACACGACCACGGTGCAGGCGGACACCTTAATGCCTTGTCGGAACTGGTAGAAGAGACCGGGGGCATAATCCACATGGACGCACTTCCCGTGGGCGATCCCACATTGTCTTCAAAAGAAATAATAGGCAATGAATCGCAAGAACGCATGGGTATGGTTGTGGAAAACAAAGACATTGAACTGATACGCAAAATTGCCGACCGTGAACGCTCGCCGTTTTATGTCATCGGAGAAACCACAGGCGACCATAGGTTTGTATTCGAGCAGAAAGACGGCGTAAAGCCCATCGACCTTGCCATGAGCGATATGTTTGGCAGCTCTCCTGTGACTGTAATGAACGACACAACCGTAAGCCGCACTTACAACGATGTCGCATATGACCGGGCAAAAATCCTCGAATACATCGAAAATGTGTTGAAGCTCGAAAATGTTGCCTGCAAAGACTGGTTGACCAACAAGGTCGATCGCTCAATCACCGGCAAGATTGCCCGCCAGCAATGTGTGGGCGAGCTGCAATTGCCGCTTAGCGACTGCGGTGTGGTTGCACTTGACTTCACCGGCACATCGGGCATTGCCACTTCAATAGGCCATGCTCCGCAAGCAGCCTTAATAAGCCCGGCGGCAGGTTCGGTAATGTCGATTGCCGAAGCCTTGACCAACATCGTCGGCGCAAATCTTGCCGAAGGCTTGAAGAGTGTGTCACTTAGTGCCAACTGGATGTGGCCGTGCCGCAACGAGGGTGAAGATGCAGCTCTGTATGCAGCCGTAAAGGCTTGTAGCGATTTCGCTTGCGCACTTGGAATCAATATTCCCACCGGCAAGGATAGCTTGTCGATGACACAGAAATATGGCGACAAGAAAGTTCTTGCGCCCGGAACCGTGATAATATCGGCTGCCGGAGAAGTTAACGATGTGAAGAAAACCGTTTCGCCGGTAATTGCCAACATCGGTGACAGCACATTATTATATATTGATTTTTCTGCCGACAGCATGAAACTCGGAGGTTCGGCATTTGCACAATCGCTTGGCTACATCGGCAAGGAAGCTCCAACGGTAACATCTCCCGAATATTTCGTTGCGACATTCAATGCCGTTCAACAGTTGGTTGACAATTCAATGATATTGGCCATGCACGACGTGTCGGCAGGAGGCCTGCTTACGGCATTGCTTGAAATGACATTCTCAAACACCGAAGGCGGATTGAGCATAAATCTCGACTCATTTGAAGAAACCGACCTCGTGAAAATATTGTTTGCCGAGAATCCGGCTGTTGTGATGCAAATAAGCAACGACAAGTTAGGTGAAGTTGAAGATATTCTCGACAAAGCCGGAGCCAACTACTCTGAAATCGGCACGGTTGCCGAAGAGCGCACAATCGAAGTTATGCACGACGGGCACGAATATATGTTCTTCATCGACCACTTGCGTGACGTATGGTTCAGTTCTTCTTACCTGCTCGATACCAAACAAAGCGGTGAAGAATGTGCCAAGAAGCGTTTCGACAATTACAAGGAACAACCCACCAAGTTCACGTTCCCGGCCAACTTCACCGGCAATGCCGCCGACCTTGGCATAACCGGTTTCAAGCACAACCCATCGGGCATCAAGGCTGCCATTATACGTGAAAAAGGTGTGAACGGAGACCGTGAAATGGCATACTCCTTATATTATGCAGGCTTCGATGTCAAAGACGTGCATATGACCGACCTTATCTCGGGCTGCGAAACACTTGAAGACGTCAACATGATTGTGTTCTGCGGAGGTTTCTCAAATTCCGACGTTCTCGGCTCGGCAAAAGGTTGGGCCGGAGGGTTCTTATGGAACGAAAAAGCCCGCAAGGCTCTTGAAAATTTCTATAAGCGTAACGACACACTCAGCCTTGGCGTATGCAACGGTTGCCAATTGATGGTTGAACTTAACCTCATCAACCCTGAACACGCGCAACGCACCCAAATGCAACACAACGACTCACACAAATTTGAATCCAGGTACCTCAGTGTTGAAATACCGCAAAATAATTCGGTAATGCTTGGCTCATTGTCGGGTTCTACTCTCGGCATATGGGTGGCTCACGGCGAAGGCAAGTTCTTCCTGCCCGAAGATATCGACAAATACAATGTAGTTGTACGCTATGCCTACAACGATTACCCGGCCAACCCCAATGGTTCGCCATATGCAGTTGCCGGTATCGCTTCGGCCGATGGTCGCCATCTTGCAATGATGCCACACCTTGAACGCGCCATCTTCCCATGGCAATGCGGCAACTACCCTGCCGGACGCTTTGGCGATGAAGTTACCCCGTGGATCGAAGCATTTGTAAATGCCCGCAAGTGGATTGAAAACATCAAGAAGAACAATTAAATCGTAACCAGGAATGAAACAATTTTGGAACATAGTCTTAGGCTCTTTCGTCGGCGTATGGATTGCCTTGATGCTATTTTCGGTAATTTCAGTCTTCATGAGTTTCGCATTCATGGGCGCGATGTCGATGATAGGCAAGGCTCCGGCAGCTACCATAACCGACAATTCGGTGTTACATCTTGATTTGGGCTGCACTGTCAATGAACGCACGACTGAAGACGACTTCATGTCGATGCTAATCAACAGTGAAACTGTAACCGTCGGCTTAGACGAGATTTTGTGCGCCATCGATGCTGCAAAAACCGATGACCGTATCGACGGTATATATATTGAATGTAACGGTATTTCGGCCGGAACGGCATCATTATATGAAATTCGCAACGCTCTTATCAATTTCAAAAATGAAAGCGGGAAATTCATATATGCCTATGGCGACAACATTCCGCAATCCGACTATTACCTTGCATCGGTAGCCGACAGCCTGTACATCAACACAATAGGCTCAATCGACTTGCGAGGTCTCGCTGTTACTATTCCATTCTACAAAAATTTGCTCGATAAAATAGGAGTGGAAATGCAAATTGTGCGGGTAGGAACTTTCAAAAGTGCCGTAGAGCCCTACATTCTGACAAAAATCAGCGAAGCCAACAAATTGCAATACGAAACATTCACCAGCCGCATTTGGGGTAATATGGTAAATGCCATTTCCACATCTCGCGGCATTGAACCGTCAAAGTTAAGCGAAATGACCGACAGCATTGTATTCCTGCAAGAAACAAAATACCTTGTTGACAATGGCCTTGCCGATGTTGCCTGCTACAAGCACGAATTTGACGACCGCCTTAAAATGGCTGTTCACGGTGATACCGAAAGCGATGTAAATTTTGTCTCGCCTCGCGACTTGGCCAATGTCCAAACATCCAATAGCGGCGATGGCAATATTGCCATCGTATATGCCGTTGGTGAAATATATGATGCCGGAGACGAAGGCATTAATTCTGCCGAACTTGCCGAAACAATCTTGGAACTGGCCGACGATGATGAAGTGGCAGGCGTGGTCTTACGGGTAAATTCTCCCGGAGGCTCGGCATACGGCTCGGAACAGATATGGGAAGCCCTGCAAAAAGTGAAGCAAGCCGGGAAACCTCTTGCTGTGTCGATGGGCAACATGGCTGCGTCTGGAGGCTATTACATTTCCTGTGGAGCCGACCGCATATTTGCCGAACCTACCACCCTGACAGGTTCAATTGGTGTATTCGGCATGATTCCATGCATGAAGGAACTTTTTGAAGACAAATTGGGCATAAACCAAAGTGTTGTAAAAACCAATGCCAATTCTGAATTCCCTATGCTTAACGAAAAAATGACTCCGGCTCAAAGAACTGCAATGCAACGCATGGTCAACAAAACCTATGAATTGTTTGTCGGCCGCTGTGCCGAAGGGCGCAATATGCCTGCCGATTCTATAAAAATGATAGCCGAAGGGCGAGTATGGGACGGCATAAGTGCCAAGGAGATAGGTTTGGTCGATGAATTTGGCAACCTTGAAGATGCCACCGAATGGGTGGCCGCCAAAGCCGGCATAAACGGCTCATACAACGTGATAATTGCCCCTGTCCAAAAAGACTTCTTCACAAAATACATATCAAAATATATCAACCAAGGCATCGAAGAAAAATTACAGCAAGAAATGGGACCGATGTACCAATATCGCAACGAGATAAAGCAAATAACATCACGCAGTAAAATATTGTGCCTCACTCCCGAGATTGTAATTGAATAGCTCGATATTAATGGACAAAAGCCATTTCAAAGATTTTTTAGACATATTGCTCACACCCGTAGCTTGGATATACGGATGTGTAGCTTTCATGCGCAATAAATTCTTTGATTGGGGGCTGTTAAAGCAGCGCACTTTCGATGTACCTGTAATCGTTGTGGGAAACATCAGCGTGGGAGGAACCGGGAAAACGCCCCATGTGGAATATATCGTCGAACGTCTGTGCAAAGAATACCATATAGGGGTACTTAGCCGTGGGTACAAGCGCAAAACGAAAGGGTTCATTCTTGCCACCGACAAGACTTCGCCCAATGACATAGGTGACGAACCATATCAAATATACCGCAAGTTCAAAGGTATCACACTGGCCGTGTGCGAAAATCGTTGTGAAGGGATTGAAACATTAAAAAGAATCGACCCGGATATCAACCTATTTGTACTCGATGACGCATTTCAACACCGTTACGTAAAGCCAACGGCATCGGTCGTTCTTGTCGATTACAGCCGTCCTCTCGATACCGACCATTTGTTGCCTCGCGGACGGCTGCGCGAACCGATGCACGGCATTCTGCGTGCCGACATCGTAATCGTGACCAAATGTCCCGAATCGATAAAACCGGTGGAAATAAGCCTTGCAAAAAAGAGGCTCGACCTTTTCCCTTCGCAAAAATTATATTACACCACTTTCAAATATTACAACTTCCGCCCCATTTTCCCCGAAGTTGTGAAAAGTGCCCCCATGCTGCAAAATCTCACCGAAAACGACACTTTGCTGGTAGTAACAGGCATTGCCAACCATATACCGTTTGTGAAATTCCTGAATGCATTCCGAGCCAAAGTGAAGATAATAAAATTTGCCGACCATCACGACTATGGGCGAAAAGACTTCAGCTTTATCGAAAACTGGTATGGCAAACTTAACGGTGAGCGTAAATACATTATAACTACCGAAAAGGATGCCGTAAAACTCGCCAATAATCCATACTACCCTATCTCGCTGCGAACGGTATCATTCTATATGCCCATAAAAGTGGATTTCATTGATGATGCCCCACACAACAGCGACTTTATTGACGAACTGAAAAAACTAATAAACAAAAAACAATAATTAATTAATTATGATAACCCAAATCAAACAGACTGCCGAATTTATAGCCGCACGAGTTAATAAATTGCCCAAAACTGCCATAATCCTTGGCACCGGATTGGGTGAACTTGTCAACCACATAGAAATATCGGTATCAATACCATATAAGGAAATACCAAATTTCCCTGTCTCGACCGTCGAAGGCCATAGCGGACGCTTAATCTTCGGAAAACTTGGCAACAAGGAAATCATGGCCATGCAAGGCCGATTCCATTTCTACGAGGGATATGACATGAAACAAGTCACTTTCCCTGTCAGGGTAATGAAAGAGTTGGGCATAAAGACGCTTTTCGTGTCAAATGCGTCGGGCGGCATGAACCCGTCATTCAAGATTGGCGATTTAATGATTATTACCGACCACATCAACTTGTTCCCCGAACATCCGTTAAGGGGTAAAAACTATGAAGACCTTGGTCCCCGTTTCCCTGAAATGAGCGAGGCTTATTCTGCCCGCCTGATAGCCGAAGCCAAGAAAGTGGCTGATGCAAACAATATACGCGTGGTGGAAGGTGTTTACGTGGGAACGCAAGGCCCTACTTTTGAAACTCCTGCCGAATATCGTTATTTCCATCGCATAGGTGGTGATGCTGTGGGCATGAGCACCGTGCCCGAAGTTATTGTGGCACGCCACGGCGGAATGGAAGTTTTTGGCATATCGGTTATCACCGACCTTGGCATCGAAGGCGTTGTGGAAAAAGTTTCGCACGAAGAAGTTCAAAAGGCCGCCGCTGCTGCCGAACCGCGCATGACGCTTATCATGAAAGAATTGATAAATAATTTTGAAGAATTATAAATGAGCGCAAACTCCGAAACTGAAATTGCAACCCTTGGTGAATTCGGGTTAATCGACCGGCTTACCAAGGGGCTTGAAATAAAAAACGGCACAACAATGAAAGCCGTTGGCGACGACTGTGCCGTAATCTCCCACAAAGCCGAAACCGAAACGCTAATAACAACCGATTTGTTGCTCGAAGGCATACACTTCGACCTCACTTATTGTCCGCTTAAACATCTTGGATACAAAGCCGCAGTGGTGAATTTCTCGGACGTTTACGCCATGAATGGAACTCCGCGCCAAATTACCGTCTCACTCGGTATATCCAAGCGGTTTACAGTGGAACATATCGAGGAACTATACTCCGGGATACGTCTTGCTTGTGACGTGTATGGCGTGGACTTAATAGGTGGCGACACATCGGCGTCGGTAACCGGACTGCTAATCAGCATCACGTGTATAGGTGAAGGAGAAAAAGGGAAAATCGTGTATCGCAGCGGGGCCAAAGACACCGACCTCATATGCGTCACAGGCGACCTGGGCGCGGCATATATGGGATTACAGTTGCTTGAACGAGAAAAAGCCGTTTCTAAAAATGCCAAAGAAGATGATTTCAGCCCAGCTTTTGAAGGGCACGAATATATTCTCGAACGCCAGCTCAAACCCGAGGCGCGCAAAGATGTAATCGAGGAACTCTCAACACTTGGCATAACACCGACATCGATGATTGATGTAAGCGACGGCTTGTCATCCGAACTTATGCACATCTGCAAACAAAGCAATACCGGATGCCTGATTTATGAAGAACGAATTCCTATCGACTACCAAACAGCCTGCATGGCCGAGGAATTTAACCTGAACTTAGTCACAGCGGCACTCAACGGCGGTGAAGATTACGAATTGCTGTTCACTGTCAACCTTTCCGATTATGAGAAGGTTGCCTCGATGAATACTGTCAGGATTATAGGCCGTATCACAAAGCCCGAATATGGTTGCATGATGCAAACGCGCGACGGTAACGAAATTCCCCTGCGTGCTCAAGGTTGGAACGCCTTCAACCACTGAAAATACAACATTAAAAACTCCAGAAAGTCCGAAAGGCAAACGTCTTGTTCGGGCTTTTTTCATATCTGTGCCTCTCTCAAGGATATATTTGCTTCAATTATATTGTACCGCCAAATGGTGGGGGGAAACCTATAATAAAAAAATTAATCCCCGGCATCACTGCCCGGGATCGCTTTACTTAATTAACTTTCTAATACCATTAACATAAACCTAATTACAGAAGTGATTGTCTCACGACAATCATCTTTCTTTACCCTAAAACTAATACCATGAATAACTGATGCAAAGGTAAGCATTTTATGTTATACAACATAACAATCACGCAACAAAAATAACATAATTAACTTTTATTATCAATTACCCACAACAATGCCGAACGCCTTAACAACTATTCACATATAAAAATATCTGTAAATCTGACTTTATGGACAGATTTACAGATATATGTAAAACTATATATAGTGTATATGATAAAAGGAAGGATTCTTATGAATCCATCTTGTCTTTTTCCTTTACAGGATTACGATACACCAATTTATGCTCTACATACTCTTGAGCTGCAATAAGCGTCGGCTTAGGTAATTTCTCATAGTAACGTGAAATCTCTATCTGTTCACGGTTCTCGGAAATTTCTTCCAAGTTATCATTCATCGATGCAAACTCTTGCAGCTTCTTTTCCAAATCCTGCTTCATTTCCACCGAAATTTGGTTAGCACGCTTGGCTATAATACATACGGTTTCATACACGTTGCCGGTATCCTCCGACATTTTTATCATGTCGCGGGTAATAGTGCTGAGTGGTGCGTTTGTTTTTTTATAATCCATTGCTAATTTATGTGTGTAACAAGTTATTTTAATCTTTTACATATCGGCTGGCGATAGCATATATATTGTCGGCCTCTTTTCGGCTTTCACTATCGGGATAATTATTGATAAACGAATAATATTCATCAATTACCACCCTGAAGCGGTCAACCTTTTTCTCATCGACGCTTTGTGATGCTTCCTGGTAACGAGCTTTCAGAATAAGCATTTCCAATTGTTCCTTAT
Organism: uncultured Bacteroidales bacterium; assembly: GCA_949289215.1. Lineage (GTDB taxonomy): Bacteria > Bacteroidota > Bacteroidia > Bacteroidales > Muribaculaceae > Avimuribaculum. Next base: position 68,871 of record CASENC010000008.1, read on the forward strand.
ATTTGCTATAAGGATAATCCTTTATGGCATTTCGAGCCACAATTACAGCCGATTCATAATTATTACCCAGGTAGTTGCCAAGGTTATAATAGAGTTGCGCATTCTGTAATTCCTTATACACGAGCTTGTCTTGCAACTCGAATATTGCATTTTGTGCAATCGACACTTTATCGCTCTTGGGGAAGTAATCAAGGAACGACTGCAACTCTTCAATCGCCTTATATGTGTCGGTTTGGTCAAGTTGAGGATCCGGGGAATCAAGATAATACCCGTAACCGGCATAATACCGTGCAAGTTCGGCATACTGCCCTTTCGGATAATGAGTATAATAAGTCTTGAAATAAGACCCGGCACTGGTATAATCCTGGTTTTCGTAATAAGCCAAAGCCAACAAATACAACGACTCCTCGGCCTTGTCGGTACCTTTAAACACTGTTACCAAGTCGGTAAGTATGGTAGTAACCTGGGCGTATTTTTTTTGTTCAAACGCCTTTTTTGCATACTCGTATTTATAATTGTAGTCGTTGCTTTTAAGCACCTTGTTATATTCGCCACACCCCGTGGCAAGGAACACAAGCGCAAGCATCGACAATAATAATGTCTGTTTCATAATTTGCTATATGCTAAAACCGTTTTAGTGTGCAAATTTACGCATTATTCCACACCCTGCAAATAGTTTGCATCAAAATAATTTCCAAGGCAGGTGTAAAAGCGTGCAATAATAAGAGCCTGCTCGAAAAGAAAAACTTAAGCAGGCTCTCATATTCATAAATCCCAGTTTTTTTTATTCTACGTTGTGCAGGTCATGCCCCATGCGTATTTTCTTGGTATGCATATAAAACCTGTTATACTTGTTTGGTTCGATTTCGATTGGCACATTTTCCACCACTTCAAGGCCGTAGCTCTCAAGGCCGACACGCTTCACCGGATTATTGGTGAGCAGGCGCATTTTCCTCACACCGAGCAGACGCAGAATATTTGCTCCTACCCCATAATCACGTTCATCGGGCTTGAACCCCAAATGGATATTTGCATCAACCGTGTCATAGCCGTTTTCCTGCAACTTGTAGGCCTTGATTTTATTCATCAACCCTATCCCACGCCCTTCTTGGCTCATATACACCACTACGCCCTTACCGGCAGCTTCTATTTCCCTCATTGCAAGGTGCAGCTGGTCGCCACATTCGCATCTTAATGAACCAAATATATCACCGGTTATGCACGATGAATGTACTCTCACAAGTATCGGCTCATCGGGGTCCCATGTACCTTTGATTAATGCTATATGCTCAAGGCCGTTGGACAGTTGCCTGAACGGAATCAGGCGAAAATGCCCGTATTCGGTAGGCATATCCACTTCTTCTCCCACCTCTACCACAGTTTCGGTGCGCAACCTGTAAGCAATGAGGTCTTTTATCGACACTATAGGTATATTGAATTTCTCCGACACTTTCTTAAGTTGCGGCAACCGAGCCATCGTGCCATCGGGGTTGATAATCTCTATCAACGCTGCTGCCGGATAAAGGCCGGCCAATTTGGTTATATCTATGGCAGCCTCGGTGTGTCCTGCCCTCACCAGCACACCGCGGTCTTGGGCCCTTAACGGATTTACGTGTCCAGGGCGGCCAAGGTCGCTTGGCTTTAATGCCGGATTGGCAAGAGCCTTGATGGTTTCGGCACGATCGTGCATCGACACGCCCGTGGTACAACCTTCAAGCAAATCTACTGTAACAGTGAAAGGCGTTCCAAGCATCGATGTGTTTTCATCGACCTGCATATTCAGGTTAAGCTCATGGCAGCGCTGTGCCGTTATCGGCGCACACAGCACTCCACGGCCTTCCCGAAGCATGAAATTAACTTTCTCCTCGGTTATTTTTTCTGCGGCTATTATAAAATCGCCCTCGTTTTCACGGTCTTCATCATCTACTACGATTATGAAGCCACCGGCTTTTATTTGGGCAATGGCCTCATCGATTGTATTTAATTTTATTTCTTCCATATATTTATGACATTTCATTTATTCCCTTATAATGGCAAGCAGTTCGTCACTCACTTTGACTATCAATTTTATATCGCGTTTCAAATTCTTTTGATGCATGACACCTATCAAGTACCCTATCAGCCCTATCGGCAACAAGCAGGCTACGGCCAACCCTACTTTTCTGTTACCCACAGGATTATAAGTCAACAACGAGCGTAAAATAGGATAGTCCATCAATTTATTCACGACAAGAATTTTCGTGGAATTACTCAAATACTCCACTGTTTCTTCCAATTCTTTCGACAACTGTTTCAAGGTCGCCGTATCATACCCCTTGGTCCAGTACGCCAAATAATTTTGTTGTTTTTCGTATCGCGACAAGAAATTCTTGCAATCCTCTTTTAATTGTTCCAGTTTTGCCGCGGCCACCGGTTGAACCACGTCATCCATCACAATATCCTTCATCTGTATGTGGCGCACCTGTTGCTGCCCTGTGATACGCTTAAAGAAATTCACATAAGCATCACGATTGAACACAGCCGAATCGTTAACGGCTTTATATGTAAAGAATATACCCAGCGGCAACAGCACTTCGCTGCTGAGCCAAATGCCTTCCCACACTACCCAGTGTCCATCACGTGCCAACTTGTATCCGGTATTGTCGATGATGTAATACACAATAAACAGGAATACCGATATCACTATAGGAACCCCCAACCCACCTTTGCGTATAATCGCACCAAGCGGCGCCCCGATAAAGAAAAATATAAGGCACGCAAACGACAATGTGAACTTCTTCTGCAACTCTATTTCGTGCCTGCGCATCGTGGCAAGGTTATCCTCAAGCGCATATCCCTTGAATTGCATTTCCTGCTTTAAACGTTCGGCCTTGTTCTTGGCCAATTCCACCACATTGCGTTTGTCGTTTACCGACATCGAGTTAATTATCGAATCGACATCTATTGCACGTGCAAGTGCCACCGGAGGAACCGGTGTAGAAATACGTTGATCCTTTTTATATGTGATTTTTCGTTGCGGCACCCCACACACAGGCTCATCAAGCAACTTGTCGGCAAGCACATCGCCTATCGAATCGGTTCGCACCGTAAGCGAGTCGATAGTATGGCTCAATTCCGTGAAATTCTTGCCTATATACTGATTGCTCATGGTTTCATCACCCATGCGGTTAAACGTGGCATCAAACGGTATGAGTATTTCCTTGGTCTTGAACGATTCACGTCGATACAACATCCCCGTATTCCGTCGCCCCGATGCAGTGCTGTTGTCTTTCAGGTCTTCAAATGACTCGCCACTGTATAATTGCAGAACCAAGTGTTTCTTGTCGGTGGTCATACTCAACTTTCCAGAATCCGACACTATGATATTTGCATAACCATACCCATTAGAAACATCATATATCATCATGTGATAAAGCATGCCGGTCTCACGGTTTTTCTGCTTCACATATAAATTATACCCCTCGATTTGATCATAAAACGCACCTTCGGGAATATCCAGTTCGGGCGACTTCTGGCGCATCGAGAACAGCAAGCTCCACATTTTCACTTGCGCCTTGGGCAATACGTCGTTTTGAAAGAAAAAGGCACCAACCGAGACAAACGACAAAAATATAATCAACGGGCTCATCACCTTTATCAGCGACACACCTGCCGATTTCATGGCCGTCAGTTCAAGGTGCTCCCCAAGGTTCCCGAAAGCCATGAGCGAAGCAAGCAAAATGGCAAGCGGAAGAGCCAAAGGCACCATTGTCAATGCAGCATAAAAAAACAACTCGGCTATTACGGTGACATCAAGCCCTTTTCCCACAAGGTCATCGATATACCGCCACAAAAATTGCATCAAAACGATAAAAAGACAAATAAAAAATGTCATTACGAATAATGGCAAGAATGTCTGTAATACAAATAGATATAGTCTTTTTATCTTAAACATTGAGCATTACGATATACTTAGTTTTATGGCTGCAAAATTAGCTATTTATTCCTATTGCCGCAAATTTTCACATCTTGTTTAAAACCAAACAGGCTAATCAAGGCACCCCAACTGACGCTGCAACGCCTCGACCTGATTGTTCCACACGTCGCGCGACGCTTCAAGCTCATCAGGGTCGGAGTAGTCGGTTATCACAAGGTCGATATTGTCGGTCAGTTCCGATACTTCTATCCTGAACTCAAAATAACTCTTGTCTTTTTCATCAATCCAATGGAAGCGCATATAACTGTATGAACGTATAGCCATGAGTTGGGCCTCTTGCTCGCTTCCACTCCACCCGAACGTGTAACGTTTGCCTTCTTGCTTCACTGTGTCGCAAAACCACCGTTCAAGCCCGTTTGGCGTTGACAAATATGTCCACAGCAATGCTATGGGCACACTTTTCATTGAATATTCTATGGTAAACTTCACTTTATCCATATCCTGCTATGCTGTTTTTTTCAATTTCAGTGCGCTAAATAAATACAATAATACGATACTGGCAACACATAAGGCAAAAAACTTCAGCCCTGCATTACAACTGCCACAATCTTCCTGTAACGACATCGGCACATTTAATTTTTTGTCAACTTTTTCACTCTTTTTATCTCGCACTTTTCAGATTTAATTATAATTTTGTAAAAACTTAATAATCTACATTTATGGGACTGTTTAACACACTAAAAGACAAGGCCATAGCCGACAGGCAACGTATCATCCTGCCCGAAGGCACCGAGCCTCGCACACTACAGGCGGCCAACCAAGTAATTGCCGATGGCATTGCCGACATCACCCTTATAGGCGACCCTGCCAAGATACTTGACGAAGCCAAAGAGTTGGGTCTCACCCACATAGGTGAAGCCAGAATCATCGACCCGAATGACGAAAATTTCACTGAAAAATACGCACAGCTTTTCTATGAGCTGCGCAAGTCGAAAGGCATAACTATCGAAGATGCCTGCAAGAAAGTCAAAGACCCCTTGTATCTGGGTTGCCTTATCATTAAATCGGGCGAAGCCGACGGACAAGTAGCCGGAGCGCGCAACACCACCGGCAACGTGCTCAGGGCTGCCTTCCAAGTGATAAAAACACAACCGGGCATAAGCGTGGTTTCCGGCGCATTTCTCATGTTATTGCCTGCCGGTTCGCCTTATGGAACCGATGGAATGATGGTATTTGCCGACTGCGCCGTCGTTCCGGCACCCACCGCTCCAGAATTGGCTCAAATTGCCATAGCCACGGCCAAGACTGCACGTGACATAGCCAACATCGAACCACGGGTGGCTATGCTCAGCTTCTCGACCAAAGGCAGCGCATCACACGAAAATGTTGACAAAGTGGTTGAAGCCACAAAATTGGCTAAAGAAATCGACCCGACCCTTGCTATTGACGGCGAACTGCAAGCCGATGCAGCACTTGTTCCATCGGTAGGCCTTAGCAAAGCCCCCGGCAGCAACATAGCCGGACACGCCAATGTGCTCGTATTCCCTTCACTTGACGTGGGCAACATTGCCTACAAACTAGTACAACGCATAGGCAACGCACAAGCCGTAGGCCCAATCTTACAAGGCCTTGCACGCCCGGTAAACGATTTGTCGAGAGGCTGCAGCCCCGAAGACATTTACAAGACCATCATAATCACCTGCAACCAGGCCATAGGCATGAAAAATAAATAACCCATAAACCATTTTTATCACAAATTCGATTATGAATATATTGGTGCTTAACTGCGGAAGCAGTTCCGTTAAGTACAAACTAATTGAAATAAAAGCCAATAAGGTTTTGGCCGAGGGCGGAGTAGAAAAAATAGGCCTTCACGATGCTTTCATAAAGTTCAAAATCGCCGATGGTTCAAAAAAGAACATCAGCCTGAACATCACAAACCACAACGAGGCAATCAAGGCCATACTTGACATTCTCACAAGTGCCGAATACGGCTGCATCAAATCGTTTGGCGAAATCGACGCAGTAGGCCATCGCGTGGTTCACGGAGGTGAAAAATTCAACAAGAGCGTGCTGATTAACGATGAAGTAATCGATAAAATCAAGCAATGCTATGCTATAGCCCCTCTCCACAATCCGGTGAACATGGCCGGCATCGACGCAATCACAAGCATCCTGCCCAGTGTGCCGCAAGTGGCCGTTTTCGACACGGCTTTCCACCAGACCATGCCACCCGAATCATACATGTACCCGCTCCCCTACGAATACTACGAGCAAGACGGTGTGCGCCGATACGGCTTCCATGGCACAAGCCACCGCTATGTGTCGCGCCGGGTGTGCGATTTTCTGGGTGTTGATTACAACACTCAAAAAATCATCACCTGCCACATAGGCAACGGCGGCAGCATCACGGCCGTAATGAACGGCAAGAGTATCGATACTTCGATGGGACTAACACCGGTAGAAGGGTTGATGATGGGTACCAGGTGCGGCGATGTTGACCCGGGCGCACTCACATTCCTCATGGAAAAGCACAACCTTTCGGCTGCCGAGCTACAAAACATAATCAATAAAAAGAGTGGTGTCGCCGGATTTTCCGAAATTTCTTCCGACATGAGGGAAATCGAAGATGCCATCAATAACGGCAACGAACGTGCAAAGCTCACCCTGAAAATGTATGAACACCGTATTACCAAATACATCGGCGCATATGCTGCCGAAATGGGCGGCGTTGACATAATCGTGTTTACTGGCGGCGTAGGTGAAAACCAGCAAGCCACACGCTACAATGTGTGTGCCACCCTCGGATTCATGGGTGTGGAAATTGAAGCAGCAATAAACGCCAAGGTCAAAGGAACAGAAGCCGTAATTTCAACTCCTGAATCAAAAGTAAAGGTTGTGGTAATCCCCACCGACGAAGAATACATGATTGCCCGTGATACCGAAGCCATAGTAGAAGGCCGGGAAATAAATTAATTTTCAATCACATAGCAATCCGGATAAAACGGGCGCGGCAAATCAAGATGCCGCGCCCGTTTTGTATAAACATCTCTAAAACTCCGAAAATTATCGGTGCTATATTTTACTATTTAAACATTTATTGTTAACTTTGGAAAAGTATATGATTAAGAACTATTGAAAATATGGATTGTGAAGAGATTAAAGTCCCGGAAGAATTTTCAGATATATGCCCTTACAACGACGAAGATTTCCACCGTGAAATGTCGATTCTCGTCACCGAACCGGGCTTTGAACACGCGGTAAAATACGCAATGCCGGGAGTTGATTACCCCGCATTCTGCCGGCAATTGCTGCAAATCAACAACAAGCACGACTTCCAAATGCAAATAATGCTGCCGTTCCTGAGGAAACTGGTAAGCGAAACCACCAAGGGGGTAACTGCAAGCGGCATGGAAAACATTGTTGACGGAGTGCAAAACGTGTACATCTCAAATCACCGCGACATAGTTCTCGATGCGTCATTCCTGAACTTGTGCCTAACCATGCACGGCAAGCCAACCACCGAAATAGCAATTGGCAACAATCTGCTCATTTACCATTGGATTGACTCGTTGGTAAGGCTCAACAAGTGCTTCATTGTAAAACGCGACAACAGCAAGCGCCATGCATTAGAGGCTGCCCAACATCTGTCGGCCTACATTCACTTTGCCATAAAACAAAAGCACCAGTCGGTGTGGATTGCCCAACGCCAAGGACGCGCCAAAGACAGTGACGACCGCACCCAGGAAAGCCTCGTAAAAATGCTAGCACTTGCCGGCAATACCGACATAATTTCAGGCATAAAGCAAATAAACCTCATGCCGGTAACTATAAGTTATGAATTCGACCCGAACGATTACTTGAAAGCCAAGGAATTCCTGCTCAGGAAAAAAGAACCCGACTTCAAAAAATCGCAACAAGACGACTTGCTTAGCATGGAAACCGGCCTGCTGCAAAACAAGGGGCTTGCCCACTTCCACTTCTGCCCATGCATAAACGACAAATTAGACGAAATTCCTTCAGGTTGCGACAAAAACGAAGCCGCACACCACATATGCAACATCATCGACAAAGAAATTCATTCAAATTATTACATATATAAAAACAACTATATCGCATACGACATAGTGAACAATTGCCAAAAGTTTGCCGAGAATTATTCTTACGACGACAAAAAGGCGTTCTGCGACTATATCGACTCACAAACAGCCAAACTCGATATCCCTCTAAACGAAGAGGATGCCATATATGTAAAACACATGATGCTCGTCATGTATGCCAATCCGTTAACCAACCAACTGATAGCCAAAGGCATCAATAACTAAAGCATACATCGCATTATGAGAATACAATGGTTGCCACTTATATTTGCCCTCATAGCAAACGTACTATGTGATTACTACATATACACCAAGCTGGCAAAAACATTCACCGCCCGGTGGGTGAAATCATCACATTGCATTTTGTCGGCTTTGCTGCTGATATACGTAATTGTTGCCGTTGCTTTGCCGCGCCGTTCCATTGACAACAATGGTTTGGTAGCCATAATGTGGATGCTTTACAGCTATTTCACATTCTATGTTCCCAAGTATATTGCAATCATAATATATTGGATAGGCAAAATACCTCTCCTGCTTAAAAAGACGAAATCAAAGGTTCCTGCAATAATAGCATCAATTGTAGGGGCTTTTGTATTTATATCGATGTGGTGGGGCGCACTTGTCACTCGATATGACTATGAAATCAAGGAAGTAACTCTTGAATACGACAATCTGCCGGCAGGTTTCGACGGATACCGCATTACGCAACTCTCCGACTTGCACCTTGGCAGCTATGCCGGAGACACGGCATATGTGTCACGCCTTGTCGATGCCATAAACCGGCTTGGCAGCGATGCCGTATTTTTTACCGGAGACCTTGTAAACAGGCAGACCGACGAAGCCGAGCCGTTCACCGGCATACTTAGCAGGCTGCACGCCCGCGACGGTGTCTATTCAGTTCTTGGCAACCACGACTATGGTGATTACAGGTCGTGGAAGACGCCCGATGAAAAAGCCCGTAACCTGCAATATATGGGTGAAATACAAGCAGGAATGGGATGGAAGCTCATGAACAACTGCGACACTTGTATCAAAATCGGTTCCGATTCCATCACAATCATCGGTGTGGAAAACTGGGGAGAACCGCCTTTCTCGCAATATGGCAAACTATCGGTAGCACACCCCGACCTTAACGATGACAATTTCAAGATACTGCTGTCACACAACCCGCGGCATTGGCGCGGAGAGGTTTTACCCCTGTCAAATATCGACTTGATGCTTGCGGGGCACACCCATGCAATGCAAATCGAGCTCGACATTTTCGGCTTGCGACTATCCCCATCAGCTTGGGTATATCCCGAATGGGGCGGCATTTACAAGGAAGGAAGGCAAATGCTGTATGTAAATATCGGTATCGGAGAGGTTGCAATGCCCATGCGCATAGGGGCTACACCCGAAATTACCGTAATTACCTTAAAAAAAACGGGAAATTGTGAATAGTATTGCAAATATTATCGCTTCAACTGTCGGCATTTCTGAAAAATCGGCAATTGCAACCATCAAGCTTCTTGATGAAGGTGCCACCATTCCTTTCATAAGCCGATACCGAAAAGAAGCAACCGGCGGGCTTGACGAAGTGAAAATACAATCAATTGCCGAACAAAACGAGGCACTCAAAGAGTTAGTAAAACGAAAGGAATACATCAAGAAGACTATTTCCGATGCAGGCAACTTAAACGATGAATTAACATCAAAAATAGATAACTGCTGGAATATAAACGAACTTGAAGATATATACCTGCCTTTCAAACCTAAACGACGCACCCGTGCCGAAGTTGCACGCGCATTGGGACTTGAACCTTTGGCTAAAATCATCATGGCGCAACATTCCGACAATATCCAAGCTCGGGCAAGAAACTTCACAAGTGCCGATGTTCCCGATTGCGACTCGGCAATAAAAGGTGCTTGCGACATAATCGCCGAATGGATTTCTGAAGACCGCCGTGCACGAAATGCCGTAAGGGCTTCATTCAAAGCATCGGCTCACATATCTTCACACGTAATAAAAGGCAAAGAAATCGAAGGCGAAAAATACCAAAATTATTTCGACTGCACCGATTTCCTTCCACGCATAGCGTCACACCGCATGCTTGCCATGCTGCGCGGGCAAAAAGAAGGTATATTAAAACTCACCGTCACCACCGACAACCAACGCGCCATCGACAATATAAAGCGCATATTCGTGAGAAATTCCACCGAAGCCTCGTCGCTTGTCGCCGATGCCGTCGAAGACAGTTACAAGCGATTGATACGGCCTTCCATTGAAACCGAATTCCTTGCAGCAGCCAAAGACAAATCCGACGATGAAGCCGTTGATACGTTTGCCCAAAACGTAAGGCAACTGCTGTTTGCCCCGCCATTGGGCAAAAAACGCATTCTCGCCATCGACCCGGGCTTCAGAACCGGCTGCAAAGTGGTATGCCTCGACCAACAAGGCAACTTGTTGCATGATTGCGTCATATACCCCACTCCACCACGAAATGATACCGATAAAGCCGCAAACACACTGGCCATGCTTGCCAACCGGTATAAAATAGATGCCATAGCCCTGGGCAACGGAACAGCAAGCCGTGAAACCGAAACTTTTTTGCGCTCAATCAATTTCGAACGCGATATAAAAATTTACGTTGTCAGTGAAAATGGAGCATCGGTATATTCCGCATCGCAAGTTGCACGAGATGAATTTCCCGACAAAGACGTAACCGTGCGTGGAGCCGTGTCGATAGGCCGTCGTTTGCTCGACCCGTTAGCCGAATTGGTCAAAATCGACCCCAAATCAATAGGTGTAGGACAATACCAGCACGACGTGGACCAAACGAAACTGAAAAATGCCTTGTCGTTTGTTGTGGAAAGCTGTGTCAACAGCGTGGGAGTCAACGTCAACACAGCCTCGCAGCAACTGCTTTCTTATGTATCGGGTCTTGGCCCGGCTCTTGCCAAAAACATCATCACTTATCGGACCGAAAACGGCGACTTCACATCACGCAGCGAACTAATGAAAGTGCCGCGTATGGGAGAAAAAGCATTCAAGATGTCGGCAGGTTTCTTGCGCATACCCACAAGCAGCAATCCTCTTGACAATTCGGCAGTCCATCCTGAAAGATATGAACTTGTCGCACAAATGGCCGACGACTGCCAATGCAGCATAGCACAATTAATAACCGACAGCAATGCCCGGGCAAAAATCGATATAAACAAATACATATCGAATGACGTTGGATTGCCTACGCTTAACGATATAATGTCTGAACTCGAAAAACCGGGGCGCGACCCAAGAGAAGATTTCTCGCAAATAAAATTCGACGAGACCATACATTCAATCGAAGACCTTCACCCCGGGATGGCGCTTAACGGCATTGTAAACAATATCACGCAATTCGGCATATTTGTCGATATAGGGGTGCACATTAGCGGCCTGGTACACATCTCGGAGATGAGCGACCGGTACATTTCACATCCGTCGCAAATTGTCAAAATCAACGACCATGTAACCGTGAAAGTGCTTGATGTTGACACCTCAAGAAACAGAATTTCACTAACTATGAAAGGGATATAATCATGAACACTATTGTTATAAGCATCGGCAGTAATAGTCGCGACCGCCAATGGCAGGTGGAACACGCTATCGAATGGCTGAACAAGCATCTCAGCAGCACCAAGACTTCATCGATTTACAATTCCGAAGCCGACAATCACCGCGACCCAGATTACCTTAACGCAGTAATAACCGGTGAATGTAAACTCGATTTTGAAACAATCAGCAAAAAAGTGAAAGAGTATGAAACCGTATGCGGCCGTACCCCGAAAAGCAAATTAGAGGGAAATGTACCAATGGACCTCGACATAATGATGTGGAACGGTGAAATTATGCGACCTGTGGATTTTGCCAAAGCATATTTTCAACAAGGTTGGAACGAAATCAACGAAAAGTAATCACATGGAAACAAACTCTCCCAAAAGTAAAAACACGCCAATGAAATGGCTGTCGGCATTTTTCATTGTCCTTGCAATAGCCTACCTTATAATGCCCATCGACTTTGACGGGCCGGTCATAGGCTTTGTTGATGATTTCTTCGTATTCATGGCTGCATTTTGCTTTGCTTTTGCTCAATTTTCCCGAAAGGCAAATCAAATTATTCGCCGTCAGCTATACATCTTCTCTATTTCATTCATGGTGCTTGCCATCCTGTGGATAGTACTTCTCTCCTATTCCCCGATACTGCAAATCGTAGCATGACAATAATATAGAAAAACACAAAACAGGCTCGGGATTTCCATTGCCCCCGAGCCTGTTTTTCATATATCTACAAATTATATCAGTCCTCTATAAGCTGCTTGCCCGTCATTTCGGCAGGTTGCGGCAACCCCATTATGTGTAACAATGTGGGAGCCACATCGGCAAGAATACCGTTCTGGATTTTTGCGCTTGTGTTAGTTGTCACATATACACAAGGAACAGGATTAAGCGAGTGGGCAGTGTTAGGAGTGCCGTCTTCGTTCAATGCATGGTCGGCATTACCGTGGTCGGCAATAATAATCACTTCATAATCATGAGCCTTGGCAGCTTCCACTGTTGCTTCGACACACGCATCTATGGCCTTCACTGCCTTTTCTATGGCTTCATACACGCCGGTATGCCCCACCATGTCGCCATTAGCATAATTGACAACTATGAAGTCATATTTTTCGGTTCCTATGGCTTCAACCAATTTGTCTTTTACCTCAAATGCGCTCATTTCGGGCTTCAAGTCATATGTTGCGACCTTTGGCGACGGAACCAGTATGCGGTCTTCACCATCATAAGGTGCTTCACGTCCGCCGTTGAAGAAGAATGTCACATGGGCATACTTTTCGGTTTCGGCTATGTGCAACTGCTTTTTCCCAAGCGACGACAGGTATTCACCAAGCGTATTTTTCACATTTTCTTTGTCGAATAATATATGAACACCCTTGAATGACGCATCATACGGAGTCATGCAATAATATTGCAAATCCTTGATGGTGTTCATGCCTTGTTCGGGCATATCTTGCTGGGTTAGCACAGTAGTGATTTCCTTTGCGCGGTCATTACGATAGTTAAAGAAAATAACCACGTCACCTTCCTTTATGCGGCCATCCACATTGGCATTCACAATAGGCTTTATGAACTCATCGGTGACATCGTTGTCATATGATTCCTGCATTGCAGCCTCCATATCGGTAACCTTTTCACCTATGCCGTTTACAAGTTGGTCATAAGCAATTTTTATGCGGTCCCAACGCTTGTCTCGATCCATGGCATAATACCTGCCTATAATAGAAGCCACAACGCCTGCACCCTTCTTGCAATGCTCTTGCAAGTCGTGGATAAAGCCCTTGCCGCTCTTCGGGTCGGTGTCACGGCCATCCATGAAACAGTGCAGATACACATCCTTCAAATCGTATTTCTTGGCTATGTCGCACAAGGCAAGTATATGTTCAAATGAACTGTGAACACCGCCTGTTGATGTCAATCCCATGAAGTGCATGCCCTTGCCGGTCTTTTGAGCATAAGAAAAGGCCGACTTTACTTCGGGATTTTCGAGTATCGAACCATCCTTGATGGCTTTATTGATTTTTACCAAATCTTGGTACAATACACGTCCGGCACCTATGTTCAAGTGACCTACTTCCGAATTACCCATTTGTCCGTCGGGTAGGCCCACATTCTCCCCGCTTGCCTGAAGCTGCGAATGAGGATACTTTGCCAAAAGGCTGTCCCAGTAGGGTGTCGGTGTGGAATAGATTACGTCCGACTTGGTATGGTTGCCTATACCCCAACCATCCAAAATCATCAACAATGCTTTTTTTGCCATAGTTTTATATAGTTATTAGTGATATTTTTCCCAACCACAAAATTAATACTAATTCAGCTATTTTACAGCCCCGGCACTTTAAAATTTCGCGCCCGTGGCATAGCTATTTTCCATATTCTTCCAAATACAATTTACATGCCATTTCAAGTTCGGCATACCATTCCGTGCCAAAACGGCGTATCAACGGTTCTCGCAAGAATTGGTACAGCCTTACCCCCTTGGCTCGACCAAGCACCTCGGCAGCCTTGCATATCTTCCAACGGTGGTACGACACGGCCGTAAAGTCGGCATATTCCTTCAGCCTCAGCGGATACAAGTGGCACGATACAGGTTTGTAGAAATCTGTCCGTCCTTCTCTGTACGCTTTCTCGAATGCACACAGGCACATTCCGTTCTCACCGTAACACGAGAACACACAATTCTTCCCGTCGATGATTTGCGTCACAAGGTCACCCTCTTCATCTATATATCCTATCCCGTTTTCTTTGATTTCCTCTTGTGCGCGTGGCAACAAGTCGTTCCACACTTGTGGCAACACTTCCTTTATTTTATCATATTCCTCTCGTGTAATGGGGGCACCTGCATCACCCTCGATGCAACATTCGCCAAGACAGGCATCAAGGTCACACAGGAAAAAACGCTCCACAATGTCGAGGCTGACAACAGTATCCTTTATTTGCAGCATTATTTCTTCTTCGTCCACGTTTTATTCGATATAATCACCACAAAATTACACAATTTTTTCCGCAAAACAGCACCACACATGTCAATCCTCACGCATAGCCTCATCATATCGATATGGTACATCCACCTATTTGCATATTTCAATAAATTTTACGAATATTGCATTACGCTTTTTCACAACCAAATCCACACATATGTATCATGAGATATATAATTTCATTTATAACTACACTCTTAATCACACTCGCAGCACACGCCGACAATGATTGGACATATTATGCCGACAAATTGGATGCCGCTATCGCCGGCCGGACAAAATACCTTACATTAAAAGAAAGCCGCATAAACAACCTTAAACAACTCGCCGGCAATTGTAACGAGCCTACCCGGCAATATACACTTAACGAGAAACTGATAAACGAATACATGAACTATTCGCTCGACTCGGCCTTGCATTATGCGTTGAAAAACCGCGAACTCGCACTCACCACACATAACGACAGCATCATCACAAATTCCGAAATAACCATAGCACATATTTACAATTCCACCGGTCTCATGCCAAAGGAAGCTTATGAAATTCTCACCCGGCTCGACCGACATTCAATGCAAGGCCCGACTATTAAACAATACTGCATTTTAGCCTTACAAATTTATTACAATCTTGCCAACCAGGCATTTGACCCAGGCATACGCTCACAATATAAAGCCACGGCTCAAGCCTATCGCGACTCGGCACTGCGGCTGTCGCCCGACAATGAAATCATTCTTGCCAACAAATATATCGAGGAGGGCAATTATAAAATGGCTTTACAGACGGTATTCCTTGAAGACGGTCTCTCCACCACCGATGCTGCCGCCCGTTACCATGTATTGGCTCAAATATACGGCCTGCAGAACAATTCGGCAATGCAAAAAAAATATCTTGCACAAGCTGCCTGGTGCGACATGGTTAACGGTGTGCGTGAATATATGGCACTGCAGGAACTTGCCCGGATATTGTATGACGAAGGCGACACCGGCCGTGCCTACAAATACATACACCAAAGCATTTCCGATGCAATTGCCTGCAACGCCCGTTCGCGAATGCTCGAAATGTCGAAAACAATTCCCATAATCGATGCCGATTATAACCGAAAACAGGCCGAAACTAACATGATGCTTTATGCCGCCTGCGCATGCATAGGCGTACTGTCGGTTTTACTGCTTGCCATTGCTGTATATGTGCACAAGCGCAACCGGAAATTACAGGCAGCAAAACAAATGCAAGAAGAATTAAACCGCCGCCTTGAACTAAGCTACACTGAACAGCAACAGCTCAACGAACGCTTGCAAACACTCAACGAAAACCTGTTGCAAGCCAACCATGAATGGCAATCGATGAACGGCGAGTTGCAACAAGCCAACCGTATCAAAGAGGAATACGTCACTCAATTCATGAACCTGAGTTCCGAATATCTGTCAAAGATGGAAAGCTACCGTAATAATTTGCTGAAAATAGCATCTCAGCGCAATTTCGACCAGTTATATGATACCATTAAATCAAGCCGAAGGCTCGAAAAGGAAATCAACGACTTCTATGCGAAATTCGATGAAGCATTCTTGCACCTGTTCCCTACATTTGTCGATGATTTCAACAAATTACTGTTACCAGAATGTCGGATAAAGCCAAAACATGATGAACGACTAAACACCGAATTGCGAATTTTTGCTTTGCAGCGATTAGGCATCACCGATAGCGAGAAGGTTGCAAAATTCCTGCGCTGCTCATTCTCCACAATATACAATTATCGCACAAAAATGAAGAATCGTGCCATCGACCGCGATGAATTTGAAGAGAAAATCATGAATTTACCGTGACGCGACTCATACGACACATCTACATTCTGACATTTCAGAACACAAGCCAACAATCTGAATATCAATTAAATCTAAATTTACACGATCTACATTTTCACTCTATCGGCATTAAATTACTTGACCGAAATAATAGTTTTGCATAAACAGTTTCTGTAATCACCATGAACTGCTTATTGTTTTACTTATTTTTCAATTAATACCGATATGATAAATCTAAAAAAATTATTCTCGTGTGTGGGAATAGCAGCATTGGGTATGACGGCATGTGCCGCTTTTGGCCAAACCGCAGGCACCTTGACTCCCCAAGCTCCCACCGTGACACAAAATTTTGATGGGATGTGGGATACGCAAACATCTCAGGCTACATTGGTTTTACCCGACGGGTGGCGTGTGGATCGCAACCTTGATGCTCCACGACAAATAGGAACATTCGACGAAGCCGCAACAGAAGTCATGTATAGTGGCGGCGTGAGCCTTGCAAGCAATGCAAAAAACGGGACCTGGAACTTTGGAAGTTCAGCCAATCCTGCCGACCGCGCAATAGGCGGACTTTCTACCACCGTGGCAAATGGCACACGCTGCATCAGTGTGATGACAAAGTTACACAATGGCAGCGCAACCGGAATAAGCCGACTTTCTATAAATTACGATATTGAAAAATACCGCTTTGGCGACAATACAGCAGGATTTGCCGTTCAACTATACTACTCCACCGACGGAGAAAATTGGACTTCGGGGGGCGATGATTTCTACACGTGGTTTACGCCCGACAGCGAGACCATAGGAGCAGAAGTTGTACCAATTTCCACTACAAACATAAACGACAAAAATTTGCTCGTGAACATTGATGCAAATTCCGACTTTTACTTGGCTTGGAACATAACAGTCGCTTCAGGTTCAAGCCCGAACAAGGCTCCAGGACTTGCCATTGACAATGTGTCGGTAACAGCAAACTACGGCACCGGCGGCCACTACATATATGTAGAAGACAACACAGGCTGGAACTCGCTTGCCATATATGAGACCACGGGAAAAGTATTCGGCGAATACCCCGGAAGCGATGCCCTGGGCTACACGGTAGTCAACGGAGTGTCATACAAAACTTTTGAATACACATCTTCAGCTCCGTTTGAAATAGAAATAAACAATACCGGCGATGCGAAACTGCCAAAATTTGCTGTTGCCGAAACTCGCGACTATTATTTATGCGCAACCGATGAAAATGTAACCGAAATCACCGACCCGCAATCATATACGGGATATGTCGATCCCGACGCACCGAAACCTTCGGGCATATATCTGCGCGGAGACGTAAACGACTGGAATCCTGTGCCTGAATGGGAATTCGGCATAATAGGCGATGGTGTATATGTATTGTACGACAAGCAACTTTCCGGCGGATTCAAAGTTGCCGATGCCAACTGGTCGTCAGATTGTAACTATGGAACCAACGGCTCTACAATCCTTATGGACCAACCATATCAATTGAATGGAGAGACCGACGACAACATATCGTGCGGCAGTAATGCATACACTTGCAAGCGCATTGTCTTGACCATTACCGACGAAGGTGCCACACTATTGCTCGAATCAGACGACAGCACCGAGGGGTTGACCCAAGTTTATGTAATAGGCGACAATAACGGTTGGAACTATATGGACGCATCGGGCGCACTCGTTCTTGATAAGGCCGACGGCCTGTTTAAAGGACGCATATCGTTGCCGTCCACTTCCGACGGCTACAGCCACTGGCGCATTTACCAACGTTTGGGAATGGGCGGAGCATGGGGCGCTCCCGGCGGAGAGAACATGACTGGAAACAACATCCACGGCACTCTTGAACAAGGCAGCACCGGTAATGTGTCAACGGCATCGGGTACCTATGATTTCACATTCAACCTGAATTCCGGTGAATATTCGCTTACCAAAGTATCCTCGGCCATAGCCGAAGTGCGCCTTCTGCCGCAAGAAGTGGTACTTGTACCCGAATTGCCCGAAAAAGTAAAAATACTGTCGCTTAACAACAGCTTGATTTACTATAACGACCAAGATATAATGTTCAATGAGATAGCCGCCGCGATGGGTAAAGATGCCGTGTGGACAAAGCACACATTGCTCGGCAAGTCGCTTGAAACACATTGGAACGAAGGTGACGGACTTGCCGAAGACGGCACTCCGTCGGCCAAGATGCTGGTCCGCTCCGAGGCTTGGAGCCACATCATTTTGCAAGAACAAAGTTCATTGCCTCGCACCGATATCGAAACATTCCGCGCATCGGTGAAAAAATGGATTGACTACATACGCGAATATTGCCCAAATCCAAATGCCATTATCATCCTGCCCATGAACTGGGCATATGAAGGCGATTGGGAAAACTTTACCAATTTCAACGATACATTCCGCCGCAACTATCTCGACGTTGCACGCGAACTTGGCGTAGTTGTTTGCCCGGTTGCCATGGCTTATCAGGATGTATTCGACACCGATGGCGAGGAAGCCTGCAGCGAACTGTTCCTCGATGACCGCCACCCCACTCCCAAAGCAACTTATATGGCCGCCTGCATGGAATATTCATTGATTTTCGACGAAGATGCCTCTACCATCACCTATCATCCCGAAACCGTGACCGATGAAGAAGCCAAGGACATGGCCGGTTACGCCTCACGCACAATGGCCGGTTTCACCAATTACGTCAACCACAACCAAGGCACGATAAGCTATACGGTACAGATACTCGATGAATTCGGCATGGAAATGGAAGCGCCCGAAGACATCAAAATGACAGTCTCAGGCGGAGGCTCGCTTGACAGCAATAACACATTCACAAGCGACGGAACACTTGGCAACTATACCGTTACTGCCACCATGGGCACTTACACTTCTTCAGCTGAAATAAATGTTGCTGAGGCCGAAACGGTAGTTATTACATATCCATCCATCGAGCTTAATGAAGGCCAATTGGAAGCAAGTGAAAATTTCAACACCATCGGTACCGATGCCGACGCCCAGTTGCCTGAGGCTTGGCGTATCGACCGCCAAACCGTGGCTCCGCGCACACTCGGTACATTCCCGGTGGCATTGCAACAAACCACGTATGCAGGCGGAGAAAACCTTCCATCGAATGCAAAAAACGGCCTGTGGAACTTTGGTGCCGACGGTAGCGACGACCGTGCAATAGGCGGCATCACCACCGGTGTTGACAACGGCACTCGCGCCATCAATGTCTATGCACACCTTTACAATTCCGGCAAAAAAACACTTGAAAATGTCACCGTAAGTTACGACATTGAAAAATACCGCAAAGGCTCTAACTCCGCCGGATTTGCAGTACAACTCTACTACTCCATCGATGGTCGCAACTGGACTTCGGCCGGAGCAGATTTCTATACCAAACTCGAACCCGATGATGAAACAGCCGGATACGCTACAGTTCCGGGCGAAACCATCACCGTAAGCGATGTACTGCCCGCTACAATAGGCGGAATGTGCGACCTGTATCTTGCTTGGAACATATCGGTGGCGAGCGGTGACGCTGCCAATGCTGCCATGGCACTCGGTATAGACAATTTCTCGATTTCGGCGCAATTGCCCGAAGTTCCCACGGCTCTACACTACATATATGTAATCGATAACACCGGTTGGGCCTCGCTCGGGTTGTATGCTTGGGGCGATGGGGAACTATTCGGAGCATGGCCGGGTGAAGCCCCAATCGATGAACGTGAAATCGACGGCACTACATATAAAGTGTTTGCCCTTGATACCGATGATGGCGGTACCTACAACTTAATCTTCAACAATTGGAACCAAGGGAAACAATTGAAAGATTACACCATCACAGCCAATCGGGATTTCTACTTTGAAATCGACGAGACACAAGTAACCGAAATAAGTCCGGTCGGCATTGATGAAGTCGGCGAGGGCAACAAGGCCATAACCTACCGTGACGGTACAATCAGCGCACCGGCAGCCGACAGCATCACCGTGTACAGCATATCGGGAACAATCGTCGCCAACGCCACCGGTGACCGGCTCGACGTTAACTTCCTCCCGACGGGGGCTTACATAGTGAAAGCCACCGGCACCACCCTATCAACCACAAAAATCGTGAAATAACACTCCAAGTTCAAAAAATGTGGGTGTGGAAACCACACCCACATTTTTTATTTTGTAACCATTATTCACAAACCACTCATGGCTTTCTCTTTTGCTGCATCGTGGCGGTTGTAGTCGCAATGTGGCAATTGCAATAGGCTGCACACAGGCGGAAGGTTTCCTTTTTCGGGGGATTTTTGTAACTTTGTGGGCTTATTTTATGATAATCTATGGCATCGGAAAAAGATATTCAAATCAAGGGAGCACGCGTAAACAATCTCAAAAACATCGACTTGACAATCCCACGTGGCAAGCTTGTGGTAATCACAGGTTTATCGGGGTCAGGAAAATCATCACTGGCATTCGACACGCTTTATGCCGAAGGGCAACGGCGGTATGTCGAGAGCTTGTCGTCTTACGCCCGCTTGTTCCTTGGCCGTATGCCCAAACCCGAATGTGATTTCATAAAAGGACTGCCTCCGGCAATTGCCATAGAACAGAAAGTGAACACGCGCAACTCGCGTAGCACCGTCGGCACATCGACCGAAATCTACGATTACCTGCGGCTGCTGTTCTCGCGTATCGGAAAAACCATATCCCCGGTCTCGCACCAAGTGGTGAAAAAGCACACACCAGCCGATGTATTGGCAGCAATAAACGACAATCCCGACGGCACCCGCTTTGCATTGCTTGCCGACATCGACATACCGCAAGGGCGAAGTTTCAAAGATCAACTCGACGTATATATCAAGGAAGGTTACTCACGACTTGAACATGACGGGGCGTTTGTATCTATTCAAGATGCAATGAACGGTGTTGTTGACATAACCGACAGCGACAGCTACCATCTGCTCATCGACCGCATGGCTGTGACTCATACACACGAAGACGACGTGAGGTTGCTCGACTCCATCGAAACGGCTTTCTTTGAAGGTCATGGCAAATGCCGCTTGAAGGTGTGGGCTGCCGACGGACTGAAAGACCTGGAATTTTCAACACGATTCGAAGCCGATGGAATTACATTCCAAGAGCCTACCGACCTGATGTTCAACTTCAACAACCCCATCGGGGCTTGCCCTGTGTGCGAAGGCTTCGGGAAAATAATCGGCATAGATGAAAATCTTGTCATACCCAACAAGACGCTATCGGTTTATGACGATGCCGTATTCTGCTGGAGAGGCGAAAAAATGAGCGAATGGAAGCGTGAGTTCATCAAAATTGCATCACCCTTGGGATTTCCCATACACAAGCCATACTTCCAGCTAAACGATGAACAGAAATCACTGTTATGGCATGGGAACAAGCAATTCCCGGGAATTGACGGATTCTTCCGGTATATCGAAAGCAAAATCTACAACATACAGTACCGTGTGCTACTTGCCCGATATCGCGGCAAGACAACCTGCCCAGAGTGTAACGGCTCACGGCTGAAACGCGAAGCATCATATGTGCTCGTGGGCGGCAAAAGCATCACCGACCTTGTAAAAATGCCGGTATCTGACCTCTATGACTGGTTTATCAATTTGGAACTCGGCAAGGAAGATGCGACCATAGCGCAACGCTTGCTTACCGAGATACGGAACCGTATAAAATTCCTGCTCGACGTTGGGCTGGGATACCTCACGCTCGACCGCGTATCATCGACCCTCTCGGGCGGAGAGAGCCAGCGCATCAACCTTGCGACTTCGCTCGGGAGCAGCCTCGTGGGCTCGATATACATCCTTGATGAACCTAGCATAGGTTTGCATTCTCGCGACACCGACCGCCTTATAAATGTGCTCAAGGCCTTGCGCGACATAGGCAACAGCGTGGTAGTGGTGGAACATGACGAGGAAATAATACGTGCCGCCGACTATCTTATCGACATTGGGCCTGAGGCAGGCAGCCATGGCGGACAAGTGATATACCAGGGCGATATCGCACACCTGCAGTCGGCCCCCGACAGCTACACACTGAAATACCTCACAGGCGAGTTGGAAATACCGGTACCTAAAATGCGGCGCAAATGGCGCAATTACATCGAAGTAACAGGCGCAGCCGAAAACAACCTGAAGAGCATCGACGTTAAATTCCCTTTGGGCGTGATGACTGTGGTTACAGGCGTGAGCGGTTCGGGAAAATCCACTCTTGTAAAAGATATACTGTATCGTGCTTTAATGCGTAACCTTGGCGAAGGAGGCGATGCTCCGGGAACATTCTCGCAATTGAGGGGCGACCTAAAGATGATACAAGCAGTGGAATTTGTCGATCAAACACCAATAGGCAAATCCACCCGCAGCAATGCCGCCACCTACTTAAAGGCTTTTGACGAAATTCGTAAACTGTTTGCCGAGCAGCAGCTTTCTCAACAAATGGGTTACACTGCCGGATATTTTTCTTTCAATTCCCCCGGCGGACGTTGTGAAGAATGCAAAGGCGAAGGCACTATCACCATAGAGATGCAATTCATGGCCGATATAACGCTGCAATGCGAAAGTTGCCACGGCAAGCGTTACAGCAACAGTGCACTCGAAGTCGAATACCGGCACAAAAACATCAGTGACATACTTGACATGACCGTCAGTGAAGCCATAGAGTTTTTCTCACAGGCAACCGGCAGCACCGAAAAGAAAATTGTAAAAAGGCTGCAGCCATTGCAAGATGTAGGCCTCGGTTACATCAAGTTGGGGCAATCATCTTCTACCCTTTCGGGCGGAGAGAACCAGCGTGTGAAACTCGCCTATTTCCTAAGCAGTGAAAAGCCGTTGCCTACACTCTTCATATTCGACGAACCCACTACTGGGCTGCATTTCCATGACATAAACACGCTGATGCAATCGTTCAACCAGTTGTTAAAGAACGGCCATTCGGTACTCATCATCGAGCATAACATGGATGTGATAAAATGTGCCGACCACATCATCGACATGGGGCCTGAAGGCGGTGCCGATGGCGGCTACGTGGTGTGCACCGGCACTCCCGAAGAAGTTGCCGCCTGCCCACAAAGCTACACCGGCCATTACCTGCGCCCCAAGTTGCACCTGTAAGCAATCTTGCATGTTTCACCGCAGAATGCGAATAATTTTCACCGCATTTTACATAACTTGGAAAATAACAGGGAATTTTACCCCAAATTCGACAAAAGGTGTTAACTTTGTACGATAAGAGGCAGTATGGCGGCCTGTCGCTCGCCGGCATTAAAAAAACGGCGTGAGGAAAGTCCGGGCAACACAGAGCATCATATTTCCTAACGGGAAGCTGCTTGCGAGGGTAGAGACAATGTGACAGAAAACAACCGCCCCGCATCTTCGCGAAAGATATGCGGGGTAAGGGTGAAAAGGCGGGGTAAGAGCCCACCGGACGCGATGGTGACATTGCGTGCCGCACATCTTATGAGTTGCAAGGCCAAGTATATCGACATTCAAGGGTTGCTCGCCCATTGTCGAGGGGTAGGCTGCTAAAGCCCGGCGGCAACGTCGGGTTCAGATAAATGACGGGCAGTGCCGCAAGGCGCCACATAACCCGGCTTACAGCCATGCTGCCTTTTTTATTTTTTATCCGATGAAAAACGGCAAACGACATAGCACCTTGGTGACACGGTTGCGCCGCTACGGCATACGCCTGTGGTGGTACTGGACGGGAGGCGTGTGGAACGACACGCGCAGCAATTGGCGTATCGACCTTGCCAAAACCATAAACCTGTCGGTGCGCTCAATACTCGACACCAACCTACAACAGAAAGCCGCAGCACTCACATTCAACACCATGCTTGCGCTGGTTCCAACGCTTGCCATGATATTTGCCATAGGCCGCGGATTCGGGTTCCAAAACATAGTCGAGTCGGAAATCTTCAACTTCATTCCAGTGCAGCGCGACGAGCTGACAAATGTGTTCACATTTGTTGATTCTTACCTTGCCCAGTCGTCCGAAGGGATATTCGTCGGGGTGGGCATATTGTTCCTGCTGTGGACCCTCATAAGCCTGCTGTCAAACGTGGAAGATGCTTTCAACCACATCTGGGGCATTAACAAGAAGCGTAATTTTTACCGCAAGGTAACCGACTACATCGCCATCTTCTTCATTATCCCCATACTCATTATTTGCACCAACGGCATCAAGCTGTTTGTCCTCACCATGTCGTCCGACACGTTCCTGTCGCCCATTGTGGAAATGTCGCTCGACATCGCACCCACATTGCTCACATGGATGTCGTTCACGCTCACATTCGTGCTTATACCATACACCAAAGTCAAGGTAAAATATGCCCTGATTTCGGGTTTCCTGTGCGCAATCATATTCCAACTGCTGCAATGGCTCATGGTAAGCGGACAGATTTATGTGTCGAAGTACAATGCCATTTACGGCAGTTTCGCCTTTTTGCCCATTTTGCTCATTTGGATATATATGTCATGGCTGGTGTGCCTGTCGGGGGTAGTGCTCACATATTCGTCGCAAAACATTTTCCGCTTCAATTTCCGCGACAACATAAATGAAATCTCGCAACGCTACATGACCGACGTTACAATTGTAGTACTGACAATAATTGCCAAACGTTTCAGCCAGCAGAAATCACCATACACCAAGCTCGACATCACCGAGAAATACAACATCCCCATTCGCTTGGTGGGTGCCGTAATCGACCACCTTGTAGATGTGAAACTGCTGTCGGGGGTAGTCGGCAAAGACGACCGTGAAACAGCCTACCAACCCGCCTTCGACCTTGAACACCTCACATTGCGCTCGGCCAAGGAACGGTTGCGCAATTCGGGAAAATCGGGGTTCATTCCGGCATTGCAAATAAAATTCGAGCCGACCATGCGCATCATACACAAAAGTTATGAAACGCAGGCCGACGACATTCTTATAAAAAACCTACCTTTAAACTTTAACGAAAAAGAAATATGAAAGAAACAATCACGGCACCGGGCGCACCGGCAGCCATAGGGCCTTACAGCCATGCAGTGAAAGTGGGCAACATGGTATTCCTGTCGGGACAAATAGGCATCGACCCGGCAACCGGCAAAGTAGAAGGCGACATCACGGCTCAAACACGCCAAGCCATAGCCAACATCAAAACGGTACTTGCCTCGGTGGGCGCAACACTCGACAATGTGGTCAAGACCACCGTTTACCTCGGGGAAATGCACTTCTTCAATGCGATGAACGAAGTATATGCTGCCGAATTCAGCGAACCCTACCCCGCCCGCTCGGCATTCTCAATAAAAGAATTGCCAAAGCAAGCCCTGGTTGAGATAGAAGTCATTGCAGCCCTTTAAGGGAGGCTTCTTCCTTTCATAACAGAAAAAAGACATATTCTTTTGCGGTTGGGATTTTATAACCAACTTCAAAAAATATGTCTTTTTTGCCTTTCAGTCGGGAAACGATTGTCAAACTCCTGCAGGCAAAGTGTATTCAAGGAAATCGGCTACCACAAATGTGCTGCCGCCTATGAAAATCATGTCATCGGGCGCGGCAGCCGCACGGGCTGCATCGTAAGCCTCTTTCACCGTGGCATAACTGTCGCCATGCAGCCCCTTTTCGTGAGCCATCCCGGCAAGTATATGGCTGTCGAGCGCACGAGGCACCGATGCACGAGTAAAATAATATGTGGCTTCACGCGGCATCATTTCAAGCAAATGCGTAATATCCTTGTCATTGACAAAACCGATTACTACGTGAAGCCTGCGGTAATGCTCGTGCCGCAACTGCCCGGAAAGATACTGCCAACCGCCGGTGTTGTGCCCCGTATCGCATACCGTGCGTGGGGTGTTTCCCACTATCATCCATCGCCCCATCAAACCCGAAAGCTCACACACGTGGGCAAATGCGTCCTTTACCGCATCATCGGGCAAGGCAATCCCCAATTTGCGCAATTCGTCCACTGCGGTAAGCACCGTGTTGGCATTCTTCACCTGGCAATCGCCCGAAAGCTCATCGGTCAGTGTTCCGTAATCACGCGTCTCAAGCACCCACCTGTCACCTTCGCGATGTGAAGCCATCACTTGCGGCCGTTCCTCGGCAAATACAATGGGGGCTTCTTCAGCCAGTGCCTTGTTTACGAACACATCATGTATCTCGGGCGCGTCCTCACCTATCACCACCGGCGTGCGCCTCTTAATGATGCCCGCCTTTTCTGAGGCAATCTGCGGTAACGTGTTCCCCAAGAACTGTGTGTGGTCAAATGATATATTGGTGATGACACTTAACATGGGCGAAATTATATTAGTACTATCCAATCGTCCGCCCAATCCCACTTCTATAACGGCAATATCCACCTGTTGCCGCTTGAAGTAATCGAAAGCCATTACCATGGTCAACTCGAAAAACGACGGTGCGCCATCGTAATGCATCGCCCGGTATCGGTTTACAAAATCGATAACCGCATCGCGGCTTATCATCTCACCATTCACCCTTATGCGTTCGCGAAAGTCCACCAGGTGCGGCGAGGTATATAATCCCACCCTGTAACCCGACTGGCGGAGCATCGATGCAAGCAAGTGAGATGTAGAACCTTTGCCATTTGTCCCGGCAACGTGTACCGAACGGAATGCACGGTGCGGATTGCCAAAAAGCGACGCAAGCGCAATGCTCGTGTCGAGTCCGGCTTTATAAGCCGCGCCACCTATGCGCTGAAACATGGGCAGGCTGTTATATAGAAAATCAAGAGCTTCCTTGTAATCCATTTTAATTTAAAATATGAAATATCCGGCCACACCGGCCACAATTATCAATACAATCGGGTGAACCTTGGTGAAATGCGCAAAAAAGAAAGTTATGGCACATATCAATATGCTCTTTATGCAATCACCCATCTCACTGCCAAAGTTCTCTTTGTTCATCAACAGTAATGCTGCCGATGCTATCAACCCCACCACCACCGGGCGCAACCCCATGAACACGCCTTTGATAATCGGGCTTTCCTGGTGACGGCGCACGAAATGGCTTGCATATAGCATGAGTATGTAAGGCGGAATAACCACGGCTGCCGTCGCCGCCACTGCACCAAGCACATTGCCGCCGGTTATGGTATATCCTATATAAGTCGCACTGTTGATACCTATCGGCCCCGGTGTCATTTGCGAAATGGCCACAATATCGGTAAATTCCGACAAAGAAATCCACCCATGACGCTGCACCACTTCCTGCTGTATAAGCGACAACATGGCATATCCGCCACCGAAACCGAACAGCCCGAGTTTCAGATACGTCAATATAAGTTTTATATATATATTCATTTCAGATTGTTTTCTTTATTGTAAGCATCTTTATTTAATCGCCAGGCATAATATATATACCCGCCAAGGCCACCAAGTATTATATAAACAATAGGGTTGGAAATATAAGGAATTCCCGAAAAAATAAGCAATGCCACAGCAATAGGTATTGCCACTGTCTTGGCATTGATTTTGGCGGCCTTGGCCGTGGAAAGCACCGGTGCAATGATAAGTGCAACCACTGCCGGACGTATTCCTTTGAATATGCTATTAAGCGTCTCATTGTTTTTTATCGTGTCGGGTGTGAGGAATATGGCTATCGCAAGAATTATGATAAACGATGGCAATATGGTGCCAAGCGCAGCCACAAGGCTACCTTTAAATCCTCGCAAACGGTCACCTATAGCCACCGAGAAATTCACCGCAAGAATGCCGGGCAGCGACTGTGCCACTGCAAGCATATCCACAAATTCCTCTTTGCCTACCCACTTATGCTTGTCAACTACCTCCTTCTGAATAAGGGAAATCATGGCCCAGCCACCACCAAACGTAAATGCCCCTATCTTAAAAAAAGTATAGAACAGCCGTAAATATATATTTTGCATATAACCTAAACTCTTTTTCAGTCTGCAAAATTAAGAAACACTTTCGAGAATATTCACATCGACCCGATAAAGATTAAACAAGCATATGCAACTTTGGCTCAAAGTACGGCATCAAGGCAGCCTAAATTTCCAAAACGATTTCTCTGCAACCTTAATAATTACGGTAATTACGGTTGGAATTGCCGTAATTATGATACTGTTATTATCCCAAATAGTTGTACCTTTGCGGAAAGGAAAATAAAGGATTTGGGAACTACCGAACAAAACAATACCGACCTGCTGCTCTCGATGATCAGGGAGGGCAAAGCAATGACAGCGGGGCAACAAATATGGCTCACGGTGCAACTGAGCATTCCATCGATATTGGCGCAATTCTCATCGATAGCCATGCAATACATCGACGCTTCGATGGTGGGCAGCCTTGGCGCGGCACCGGCTGCATCGATAGGGCTGATGTCAACCACCACGTGGCTCTTCGGCGGGTTATGCAGCGCGGCAGCAACAGGCTTCTCGGTACAAGTAGCACATGCAATAGGTGCAGGTGACATTCGTTACGCCCGTAACGTGTTACGGCAATCCATAGTGTCGGTACTTATATTCGGCTGTATGTTGGCAGCCATCGGAGCCGGCATAAGCGGGCACTTGCCCGGATGGCTCGGCGGCGACCCGGCAATACGCAGCGACGCCTCAATATATTTCCTCATATACTCGCTATTCCTGCCTGTGCTGCAAATGAACTTCCTTGCAGGCAGCATGTTACGGTGCAGCGGCAATATGCGCATACCCAGTGCGCTCAATGTGCTGATGTGTATTCTCGACGTGATATTCAATTATTTCCTTATATTCGGTACTCGGCAAGTATCGCTTTTCGGCATGGAAATCAATATGCCCGGTGCAGGACTTGGCGTAGAGGGAGCGATACTCGGCACAGTGCTTGCCGAAACAGTCACTGCATCACTCATGACGTGGTACCTGTGCCGCCGTTCACCTATGCTGAACCTGCACCAAGACAGCGGCAGCTTCCTCCCCCGCCGCGCCACACTAAAAAAAGCGGCATACATAGGTATGCCCATGGGGCTTGAGCACTCGGTGATATGCGGTGCGCAAATCATGAGTACGGTCATCGTTGCCCCACTCGGCATATTTTCAATTGCAGCCAATTCATTTGCCATAACAGCCGAGAGCCTTTGCTATATGCCCGGCTACGGAATAGCCGACGCGGCAACCACACTCGTGGGGCAAAGCATCGGGGCACGCCGCCGGCAACTCACACGCCGCTTTGCCTACATAACCGTGGGCATGGGCATGGCGATAATGGGAGTGATGGGAGTGGCAATGTACCTGTTTGCCCCGCAAATAATAGGAATAATGACTCCGGTCGAAGAGATACGCCAATTAGGCGAGATGGCCCTGCGCATAGAAGCCTTTGCCGAACCAATGTTTGCCGCAGCCATAGTGGCCTACGGTGTATTCGTCGGAGCAGGCAGCACCATCGTGCCAAGCATAATGAACTTCTTCAGCATTTGGGCCGTAAGGCTCACCCTTGCAGCCTGGCTTGCCCCGACAATGGGGCTAAAAGGTGTGTGGATAGCCATGTGCATCGAATTGTGTTTCCGCGGCACCATATTCCTAATCCGCCTTTTCCGCGGCCGCTGGCTGCACCTCAAATCCTGACCGCCCCTGCCAGGCAACAGCCTACGGCAGAAAGCTTGTTTTAAACTATATCAATAATTGCGTTCCCTTTTATTGACAGTTCCACCTTATCCAACACTTTCTTGTTACGAATCTTACCCAACAGCTTTTGTGGAAGTTGGGTTACCTTGCCATCATACTTTATAAAACATCCACTTGGCAGCAAACTCGTTATCTCTGCTGTTTTTATCAATGGTTTATTTTCAACTTCTTGCCTTACGGTCTCTACCAACTTTTCCAACAGAATTCTTACGCTATTAAATGTGTGTTTTTTAAAAAATTCATAAATGCCGTTTCCTTCGTCCTCATCGCCAATTATTACCATACAACGATGTTCGCCTTCATTTCTAACCTTTCTCAGATTAGAGCATGCTGTTATCATGCTCTTGTCTCCTAGAAAAAAAGTATTGCAAAAGGCATTAAGTTTATAGTATATAGGTATATCGGCAACAGTCTTATATTCTGTACCGACACGAAATTGATATTTTAGATCTCCCGAGCCTGTTCTATTTCTAATTTCTTCTTGCAAATCATCGATATTAGGATAAGACGTGTGATAATAGTAATTGATGACGTTTTCAATTTGATAAAATGCGTTTACGCAAAACACGTAAAAACGGTATTGCTCTTTCTCTTTCAGATTTAAGGCCGCATTTTCCATTCGCAAGTTGTCGATCGTCAGTTGGTCGCGCAATCTTTGTTGTTTAATAAAATCATATGAAATGCTGCAATTCGCCCTTATATCCAGTGCTTCACGAATGGCCCTTACATCGTCTTGCATTGGACGAGGTTCAGACACGGCATTTGCGGAAGGCATATAGTTTAATGCTTTCCGCAACTCCTTATAAAACTCCTCATTCTGTTTTGAGAGTATTACTATTTTATCTATGGCCGATTTTAATTTTTCATCCATGACCTTTATTTAATAAACCATCCAATAAATCATTCAGTTCATCCACATTAACAGGCTCCAAAGGTGGCACCGTGACTTTGTTGCTGCTATGAACGAGCCAAAACTGCTTGCCATCCTTGCCGCGGCATATCGACATTGACAGCAATTCTTTTTGTTTCTCCATCCCGGGCTCTACGCTCTTATTCACCGATGCAAGTATTTTTTCCCCATCGAGCGTGAAGTAAGCATATCGGTGAGGCTTTGTCGGTTTGCCGTTATCTACCCCAACCTTCTCTTCTATAACAACTTCCGTTGAGTTTTTCGTCTCAAATTCCGGCAGCGGAGTAGTCTCGATGTATGTGATTAAGTGAGGATTGGTCTTCGACGGGTCGCGCGTTTCACCCACAAGTCCTTGAAACTTGTCATACAGACGCCTATACACGCTGTCGTCTTCGCCCTTAACCATTCTCATATACATAAGCCTTCCGTCAATTACATTCACCATGTCGGGATTGCCTTTTTTCACATGCCCTTTTTCCTCCTTATATTTCGGGAAAAACTTGCAATATGCCACGTCGTAGCCGTATCTGTCCCAAATGTAAAGAATGTTGCGAATGTCGCGCACATACTTTTGTGTCACATTCAGCCGGTCGCTCACGATTATGCCGGTCACTTCCTGCCTGCCGCCCACCTTCTGCAACCGCGTCTTTTTCTCGTTTATTGAGAAACCTTGGCCTTGGATTATTCGCGCCAGCTCTTTGCGAAACTCCCCGCCTTCATGATACACATTGTGCATCGACGAAAAAGTTATGTCGTCGGCATAACGTGTGTATCGCAGCCCGAAACGCTTGGCCAGTCCGGCAAGCCGGCGGTCGAGCTTGTCGCAAATCATGTTGGTAATGATTGGCGACGTGGGTGCCCCCTGCGGCAACACATAAAAGTCTTTCACCGTTCCATCTTCAAGCGTGCGTGTTTCTTTCATCGAGCACATTCCTGCCAGCACATTGGCCACCGGCACCGGGAAATTGAATGGTTTCAACTGCAAGCGTTTCCAAATGCGCGGCTGCTCGATACTCGGGAAAAAGTCCTTCAAGTCTATGTTCAATATATAGTTCTGCCCTTTATGAACATTGGCGTTAGTCACAACCGAGCGTTGCTCGGTAAAGCCCATAGCATAATCCGATGGGGTGTAAACAGCCTTGAAAATCTCGTTTACATACCGCAGCACGAGCATAAAACTGCGGCGCAACGGCGCATCAATCTGCCTGTAACCGCCCGATTTTTTCTTTATCCCAAACCGCTTGTATCTGCCGACACTATTGTTAGGATTGCAATAATAGTTTATATGTTTCATCGTGAATGGATAAAACTTGTCGGCCTGCCCCATTTCCGCCATCTCGTCTTGCTTAAGGCGGTTAAGCAGCGCGAGGATGTCATCCTTGCTTGCCATGCAGTGTGCCACCGTTGCTATTTCTGTTCTATCCATTCTTATATACTCAATTAAAAAAGCGGTCTGTTGACTCCTACAGGTCTGTACCGAAACATCCTTTTCTTTATGTAGATATATAACAACTATACACCTATAAAATAAACTACTACACCAACCATATAAGTGTGCCAACTCCTTACGGTTAGACATTGGTTATCTTCAAGCCCCAATGGGACTTGGAGACATCTCGCGAATCTACTCCCTAAAGAGAGCAGGGCTTGCGCCACGCAAGACGAAGTTCAAAATGTAGTTTCAGTTGACCTGTTCGTCAAAGACCGCCTTGTTTATTTTTCTATTGCAAATTTACGTCACTGCTGCGAAACCATCATTCGCCCAAACCGTGAATTTTACTTTGATTGCCTAATCAATGTTCCAGTATGCATCGGGATCTCCTTCCAGTACATCATCTATCGCCTGGTCGCTCCAGCCCATCTCGTCTTGGACGTAAGTTCCGTTATATTCATCATACGTTTGACGTTCTTCTTCGCAATACCCGACACTGTCGTAATCGCAAGGACTTGTGCCACGCTTGGGCAACGATGGATTGAGGTCGTGGAAATCAACTAATCTTGCAACACCATCCTTTTCTACCCGCGTAGAAAAACGGCCTTTGCCATAAAAATTCCATATGTTGTCATATTCACACGGCAATACTTCCTCACCCTTTTCATTTATTATGCCCCACTTGTCGGTGCAGAAGAATATAAGTCCCTCTACGTGGCGACGTTCCGTATTCTTCACCCTGCACAGTCCTTGTTCAAAGCCGTCGATCCACCCATATTTGCCAAATGGAACAATCTCGTTCCCGTCGCTGTCAATCACGCCCCATTTGCGATCAGAACGTTCAACAACTGTTACCTCACCGTAATTCTTCTCTACAATGTTTTTCATATTTGCCTCCTCGATTTTTTTGTTTTCTGTTGCAAAGTTAACTGTGCGTTGCGAACTCTATTTTCGCACTTTCATGTATTCCTTTTCCATGTCACACACCCGTTCCCAAATCTTGTCTTGTATAACGGTCGGTTCAAGCACCACGAGTTCTTTCCCGAAAGATGACAATTCGCGTATAAGCTCATAATTCTCCTTGCAGTCGATCCTATAAAAACGCCCACCTGAAAGTCGTGGATATTTTTCCCTAAGCTCAAGCGTTTTAGCCTCGCCCAATGTCCGTTGCGACTCATGGATAGGCTTGGTGGCAACATAATCCTTCGACACGTCGCTCACCCAAAAGTATATTTCATACAACAGACTGCCATCAAGCAATGTCACGCCCACTATGTCTTCAAAGCGTTCATTCAGGTCGCCTTCATAGTCGATATATCTGTGCGATGGCAACGGAACAACATCGTCTATGCGGTCGAGGCTGAAGTTGAGAAGTTTAAGGTTGTCCTCGGCAGCCCCGAGCAGATACCAACGCCTGTTATACTCCTTCAGCAAATATGGATAAACGATTGTTGACAGCCCCTTTCCCGTCGCGTCAAACTTGTGGTAACGCAGTTCCACAGCCTGCCGTTGGGATATGGCGGTAAATAGCATGCCTAATATGTTTGAGTTTTCAAGCGGATTTTTCGTGAACGACACAATCTGCCGACCGGGCTGCTTCACGCCAAGCCTTAGCCGCAAACCTTCAAGCCCCTCCAAGTTTGGCAACCCGTCAAACTGGCCCAGCATCGATAGTGCCTCCTTCAGTAGATATTCCTCATCGTCGGTGAGCGGCTTGCTAAATATCGAGAAACCCGGATGGGCATAGCGCAAGCGCATCTTCTTACGTCCATCACTCCCGCCGTCAACATAATAACGCTCGATGTCAACGCCCTCAAACGGACTTTTATATTCCAGGTATTCAATGTCTTTCTCTATCGTTCTGCGACACAC
Organism: uncultured Bacteroidales bacterium; assembly: GCA_949289215.1. Taxonomy (GTDB): domain Bacteria; phylum Bacteroidota; class Bacteroidia; order Bacteroidales; family Muribaculaceae; genus Avimuribaculum. The sequence continues at coordinate 103,103 of CASENC010000008.1, forward strand.
GCCATCGGAGTCTGCGTCTATCTCCGACAGGCGGTTGTTCACCTCCTCGGTCAAGTCGTCAAGCGAGTAATTATGATACCTGTTAGACAGCAGTTCATCCAATATCTTGTACCTGCTCATTGCATTTTTATTCTGTGGCATAGTTCCTAACTCTTATTCGAAATGAAATTTTCGTATCACAACAGTGCAAAGTTACGGATTAACCACGAACCCTATGTTCGTGGCATAAACAAATATGCCGTTCATTTTGTGAATGTGTACACATTCACAAAAAAGGCACAGGCTGCCCCTCATAACCCGTGGACAACCTGTGTGCCGATCTTGCAACTTTTTTATAGCATCATCAGAGCACGCCTTGTGCCATCATTGCCTTAGCAACCTTCATGAAGCCGGCTACATTGGCACCGCGGACGTAATTGACATATCCATCTTCTTCCTTGCCATACTTCAAGCATTGCTCATGGATATTGGCCATGATACCTTTCAACTTGGCATCAACCTCCTCGGCAGTCCAAGTGAGTTTTTGCGAGTTCTGTGCCATTTCAAGCCCTGATACCGATACACCGCCGGCATTTGCAGCCTTGCCCGGAGCATAAAGTATTTTTGCCTTGATAAATTCATGCACAGCCTCGGGTGTAGATGGCATATTTGCACCTTCCGACACAGCAATGCAACCATTGGCAAGCAATGCACGGGCATCGTCACCATCAAGCTCGTTCTGAGTAGCCGACGGCATGGCAATGTCGCACGGCACATTCCATGGACGACCACCGTCGAAATATTCGCAACCATATTCCTCGGCAAACTCGCGGATACGGCCACGGTAAACGTTCTTCAATTGGAAAATATAATCAAGTTGCTCACGAGTGATACCATCGGGAACATAGATTGTACCATTCGAGTCGCTCATGGTGATTACTTTCGCGCCCAGTTGTAGCAATTTCTCGGCAGTGTAAGTTGCCACATTGCCCGAGCCCGAAATGGCAACTCTCTTGCCCTTTATGTCAATTCCACGGGTAGCAAGCATATTGAGCAAGAAATACACATTGCCGTAACCGGTAGCTTCGGGGCGAATAAGCGAACCGCCGAATTCCATGCCTTTGCCGGTGAAAGTACCGGTGTTTTCGCGAGCCATCTTCTTGTACATACCATACATATAGCCCACTTCACGACCTCCAACGCCTATGTCACCAGCAGGAACGTCGGTATCGGGACCTATATGACGCCACAATTCGGCTATATAAGCCTGGCAGAAGCGCATTACTTCCATATCTGACTTGCCTTTGGGATTGAAATCCGAACCACCCTTGGCACCGCCCATCGCGAGCGTGGTGAGTGAATTCTTGAATGTCTGCTCGAATGCAAGGAATTTAAGAATAGACAAGTTAACCGATGCATGGAACCTTATGCCCCCCTTGTACGGGCCTATGGCATTGTTGTGCTGCACACGATAAGCCATATTGTTCTGAATACGGCCTTTGTCATCGATCCACGAAACCCTAAATGCAAAAATCCTATCGGGAATGCACAGGCGTTCAATCAAATTGTAGCGCTCAAATTCGGGATGCTCGTTATAAACATCTTCAATAGTTGTCAAAACCTCTTCAACTGCTTGCAGATACTCCGGCTCATTAGGGAAACGCCGTTTCAAATCATTTAATACTTCGCTTGCTTTCATTTTCTTTTTCCTATATTAAAATGATAAATCTGCGGCAAAGTTACACAAAAAAATTAAAATCACAAGCAATAGGAAAGCAAAAAACACAAAAAAGAAACATTTTTATGCCAAACATACACAAATACCCACAAAAAGCAAGCTATTGCGACATTTATTTCTCCAAACTCTGATAAACCACCGAAAACAACTTGGGGCGAATATCAAGTTTGGCAAAGGCTCTGTTGTCACGAGTAGGATTGATTTTATTACAAAGAAAAATGAAAATGATGTCGTTTTCAGGATCCACCCAATAACAGGTTCCTGTGAAACCTATATGGCCGAATGTTGCGGCCGATGCTTCGGCGCAAGTGGGTGATTTCTCGGGATTTTCCATGTCGGGCTTGTCAAACCCCAAGCCTCGACGGGAATTAGGACTTTTAGATTTACAAAACAAATCGATTGTTGATGAATTCAAATACCTTCGACCGCCATACGTGCCGCCATTGAGCCACATCTGAAAAAGCTTCGACAAGTCGTTGGCATTGGAAAAAAGCCCGGCATTTCCCTGCACGCCGCCCGAATAGGCCGCCGTTTCATCGTGCACATATCCCTGCAACGTCTGGTGCCGCAACATGGGGTCGTATTCGGTGGGAGCTATCTCCGAAGCCTTGAAATGCGACAAAGGGGTGTATAGCGTGTGATATGCCCCGAGCGGGGCAAATACATTCTCTTCCACATACTCATCGTGATGCTTGCCGGTTGCATTTTCCTCGGCATTCATCAACAAACAGAAGTTTAGACAACTGTAACGGTACTTCTTGTTCTTGCGCAAAGGTGTGTTGTAAATGCGTCGCATTATGGTATCGTGCATGGCCTCGCCTACATAAACCCCATCGGCAACAACCATGCAAAATTCATCGTCTTGTTTAGGTGAAACTATGTCACGGCGCACACGGGCCGAACGGTTGCCATACAAGTTTCGAGCCACACGCACCGAATGAGTCGCACTTTTACGGCGACTGAAAAGCCTTCCCGTGTAGGATGCGGTATCGATCATCACATCATACATATTTAGTGACGGCGGCATACCCGACTCGTGATAAAGCAACTGCCGCAACGTGATTTCTGCCTTGTCGGTACCCCGCAACTGCGGTATATACTCACTTATGGCGGCATCCACATCTATCAGCCCTGCATCATAAGCTTCCATCAGTCCGGCAATTGTTCCGGTTCCTTTTGTCACCGATGCAAGGTCGTAAATGGTATTTACTGTCACCGGCACCCCTGATTTATAATCGAGGTTGCCATATGCTTTGTTGCATACCACCTTACCATGCCTTGCCACAAGCACTTGGCAACCGGGAAATGCCTTGGTTCTCAACCCTTCATCTACAAGCGAATCAATGCGCAGTGCCATATCGGAATTAAGTCCTTCTTCCTCGGGAACGCCATAACCAAGCCGGATTGCCGATGTGGACACCCCGGCGCCTGCCTTTGCCACCCCTTCGATTGACACAGGCAATTTACCCGATGCCGCATTGCCACCAAACACCGTTTGAGCCGCATAATCCTCGGCGAGGTTGCAATCATCATAGGCCATAACCACTGCCGACGACCGGCCTAACGCCGACGCAAAACGAGCCGTCGAATAAGCTGACGTGAACATCACGCTTACCAATTTACCGGTGACCTTTTGCGAAATTTGGTCGAGTGCGGAAGCATATTTCCTGTCGCTCGAATGAACGGCGGCAAGCACCACGTCATATTCGTTCAGTTCCCGACAAAGACGCTCGATCGACATACCATCGTAATAATCGAATTTACCTGTTTCGGCATACATTCGGCAACGGTTTTGAAACATCGATGTCAAGCCGCCCTTGCCTCCAAGCGACAAAACGGCCACACGAGTCTTGTCAAGTTCCTTCAGCGGCAACAATGCACTATCGTTCTTCACAACCGTTATGGCAGCCGCCCACAATTTATTAGCCAAAGCCTCGGCCCTACCCGAATTAATATCGGTGACAAGTCCGGCTGTTTTTATATGTTGGCGTTTATTCAATCCCAATACATATTTATATTGCAACATTTTTCGGCACCGCGCTTCAATCAATTGCTTTGACAAACGCCCCGAAGCAACTGCATTTTTTATCGATGCAAATTCACCGGCCACGTTCACAGGGCCAAGCATCACATCGTTGCCCGCAAGCAAGGCTTTCACACACACATCGTTCTCACGTGTTACACCTTTCATGGCAAGGCCATCGGTAAATATCAGCCCGTTGAACCCCATTTCGGTCTGCAACAAGTCGGTTACCACCTTATGCGACAACGATGACGGTATCTGCTCGTCAAATAGTGCCGGTATATACAAGTGAGCCGTCAGCATTCCCGACAGCCCTGCATCGATATATTGCGTAAACGGAACAAACTCACACGCCTTTAGCTGCGAACGATTTTTATTTATCGTCGGCAACGTTTTGTGTGAATCTTGCGACGTGTTGCCATGCCCCGGAAAATGCTTGGCCACCGACAACACTCCGCCATCTTCAAGCCCTTTAGAATAAGCAATACCGTGACGTGCCACAAGCTCAGGGTCCTCACCATACGACCGAGTGCCTATGACAGGATTTTCGGGATTGTCATTCACGTCAAGCACAGGTGCAAAATTCACCTGTATCCCGGCACGGCGGCATTGCCTGGCGATTTCCCTGCCATATTCATAAAGCAACCTGTCATCGGCTATGGCACCAAGAACCATATTGCGCGGATATCGCACGGCATCGGTGAAACGCATCGACAATCCCCACTCACCGTCGAGTGTCATCAACAGCGGCACATCGGTTATCGATTGGGCATAATTTGTCAATTCGGCCTGCTCCTTCAGTTTACCCTTCGTATATAACAATCCGCCTATATGGTATCGGTTAATGAGTTTTTTTATCCATGCCTTGTTGTTTTGATCGGTCGATGGCATCACTTGTGCCACTATCAATTGGCCTATCTTCTCGTCAAACGTCATCGACGACATGACCGAATCGACCCAAAAGTTCATTTCCTCAAAATCAACACCATTAAAAATGGTTGGCTGCTTAGGCTCTCTCGCCGCCACAGCAGCCAAGACACTTATTGCGAATACCGTCAACAGCAAAAAAATTCTATGTTTCATTGTTGAAATCAATTTATGCACTGCATTCTGGCACGGCTGCTCGGCTGTATAAGCACATCGTTAAGCCCCATTTTTTTCACATAATCCAGCACACGTGTGCCGAATTTCTCGTTATCGCAATAAATAAAATCTTTATTCTCAAACGAAGTAAGATGGTCACCTCCGTGAGCCAAATAATCAAGAGTGGCTATACGGTATATCTTGGCACGGTTCACAGCCATGCCGCGCACCGTGGCAGCCTCAACGGTTCCGTCCTTTTTATAAAGCACCTTTACATTGTTGCTCACGGCATCACCGCCGCGTTTCGCCATCACCTCAAATGCCTCAAGCAGCTCTTCGCCGCTCACGTCTATCACCACAAGCTTGTTATTAAACGGGAACATTGCCCCAATCAGACCTTCCGAAACATTGCCCTCGGGCATAGATTGCCTAATACCGCCCTTGTTCATAATTGCAAGGTCCACATTCAGACCGCTTTGGTTAACCGTCATCTCAAATGCCATGTCGGCAACCCAGTTCTGCATTTCTACGCCGCTGTTGTCATAATACTGTGCCGACTGTGCCACCACATTATTAAGCAGCTTATGCACAGGTTTCTGATAAGGGGCGAGGAATGCCTCAAGCCCGGGATAATCAACCCTGTCGTCCCATCGTTTATCCACCGATATCAAATCATAATCCACTACCGCAAGGCTGTCAAGGTCTATTTTTATGCAGCCCACATATTTTCCCATGTTACCGGTCTGCGTCACAGGAATTTCACGACCGGCTTTGTTGGCCACCTTCCATGGCACACTTGCCGGGTTATCCGGGTCGATTAAAGTATGTGAATGACCACCTATAACAAGGTCGATATCACTGCTCGACTTTATAATCTGCACATCTCCCGGAGAATCGGTATCGGGCATATCATAACCTATGTGGGAAACCATTATCACGAAATCCACTTTTTCCATCTGCTTCAGATATCGTGCCGTTTCATTGGCCACACGAAGCGAATTGTTGTAAACCAACCCGGTACAATTTGCCATGTCAATCATCCCCTCGGGATTAAGATTTATGCCCATTATGCCGAAACGCTTGCCGCTGTATTCCTTTATGACATATGGCAGATAATGCCCGTTGAGTTTAGTCTCGGCAAGACCGTAATTGGCCGACAGGCGCGTTACCTTCAAAGAATTCTGGCGAAATGCAAGCGAATCTATACCATTGTCGAATTCATGATTGCCGAGTACCGAAATATCATATCCCAGGCTGTCGAGCAACGGATATTCCACAGCACCTCCATATAATGAAAAATACAGTGTACCCTGCACAATATCGCCTGCATCAACCAGCAAAACATTCTTTTCTACACTGCGAACGCTGTCAATCAAAGCCTTTCGGCGCAACACGCCACCTTTGCCGTCAAAATCGGGGTCGATGTGGCTGTGCGTGTCATTAGTGGTAAGAATAACCAAATCCTCGGCACCGGCACTGCCCATACCTATGGCCGCCACAAGGCATAACGCCGCTAATAATCTATTTGCTTTTCCCATATTTTCAATTTATCCTGTTTTTTTCACCACGAAATTACGCATTTATTGCAAGATACGCCCAACTGCCGGCCACAAATTTTCACTTGCGTCATCCCGGTATCACACCAAAGCGTCACTTGTTGCCCGAAAGTATGCCCGTACCGGTATCATTATTGTCAATTCGCTTGCCACCTATACCACGCAGCTTGCAAAAGTCGAGATTAAGCGGATCAGCGGATTTTCCCGGTTGGTGGAGCAGGGATTTCAGGAATATAGCTTAACTTTGTATCATGGAACATATTAAACTGCTACGTGCCATCCTTCCTGATGTGCTGATAGACAACTTCGATGTTGTAAATTTTGAGAA
>CASENC010000009.1 GCA_949289215.1 uncultured Bacteroidales bacterium
AAGAATCAAGGCGGCGATAGCGCGTGGGATCCACCTCTTCCCATCCCGAACAGAGAAGTTAAGCCACGCCGCGCCGATGGTACTGCGAAAGTGGGAGAGTAGGTCACCGCCCCATAGAGGAGAAGAATCCCGGACAGCCTTCAAGGCAGCCCGGGATTCTCTCTTTTTACCCCCCCCGCCGCCCCAGCCGGGCGGAATGGAAGCTGAAAGATAATCATTAATTAAGGGGGTGTTATGTAAATGTTCAGCGTGTGCGTGGGGTGTTGCTATTGGCTGTTTTCAAATAATTTCGTACATTTGTCGAAAATTTAAGGAATGGGCTTATGGGCATATTCAGTTTTTTCTCGAAAGAAAAAAAGGAAACACTCGACAAGGGGCTTGCAAAGACCAAGCAAGGGGTGTTCTCGAAGTTGACACGTGCTATTGCCGGAAAATCGAAGATTGATGACGATGTGCTTGACAACCTTGAGGAGGTGTTTGTGACTTCAGATGTGGGTGTAGATACCACCTTGAAAATTCTTGACCGCATACAGAAACGTGTCGCCCGTGACAAATATGTTGGGACGGGCGAGTTGAATAACTTGCTGTGTGAGGAAATCACTGATATGCTCGCCGAGAATGAAACCGACACGGGTACCGATTTTACAGTACCCGAGGATAAACGCCCGTATGTGATTATGGTAGTGGGCGTGAATGGGGTTGGAAAAACCACTACTATAGGTAAGCTTGCTTACCAGTTCAAAAAAGCCGGAAACAGCGTTATCCTGGGCGCAGCCGATACGTTTCGTGCTGCAGCTATCGAGCAACTTGACATATGGGGAGAGCGCGTGGATGTTCCCGTTGTGAAACAGAAGATGGGTGCCGACCCGGCATCGGTGGCTTTCGACACGCTTACCTCGGCAAAAGCGCATGGGGCCGATGTGGTGATTATCGATACCGCAGGCCGCCTGCATAACAAGAAAGGGCTGATGGACGAGTTAACCAAAATAAAGAATGTGATGAAGCGTGTGGTACCCGACGCTCCGCATGAAATATTGCTTGTGCTCGACGGCTCTACGGGGCAGAATGCCTTTGAGCAGGCTCGCCAGTTTGTGGCAGCGACCGAAGTCAACGAACTTGCCATTACCAAGCTTGACGGTACTGCCAAAGGGGGCGTGGTGATAGGCATAAGCGACCGCTTCAAGATACCTGTTAAATATATAGGCCTTGGGGAGGGAATGGAAGACTTGCAGATATTCCGCAAAGACGAGTTTGTGAAATCGCTTTTCGGGAAATAAACTGTTTCTGTGTATTTGATGGTTTTCCCTTTTGTCAGAGGGAAGATGACATGGTAAATTACTACTAATGGGAAAGAAAAAACGTATAGACATCATCACATTGGGGTGCTCGAAGAATTTGGTTGACACCGAACGATTATCGCATCGACTTGCCACAGCCGGTTATGAGGTGGCGAACGATAGCGATGATGTGTGCGGAGAGACGGTTATCGTGAACACGTGCGGATTTATAGGGGATGCCAAGCAGGAATCGATTGACACAATCCTTGAATTAGTCGAGGCTAAAAAGGAGGGGCGCGTAGGGCGCATTTTTGTCATGGGTTGCCTGTCGCAACGATATTTTGACGAATTGAAAACCGAACTGCCCGAAGTTGACCGTTTTTATGGCAAATTTGATTGGAATGGCATTATCGATGATCTTGGTGCCGCGGTTCCACCTGAAGTGAAACCTTATGAGAGGCGTGTTACAACTCCGTCACACTATGCATATTTGAAAATATCGGAAGGCTGCAACCGTTTTTGCGCTTTTTGTGCCATACCGCTTATCACAGGCAGGCACACTTCGGTCCCGATGGAAGAATTGGAAGAGGAGGTGCGCTTGCTTGTTGCCAAAGGGGTCAAGGAATTTAATGTCATAGCGCAGGATTTGTCGTCATATGGAGTTGACATATACGGCAAGCCTTGCCTTGCCGAACTTATAAATCGCCTTGCAGGGATTGACGGCGTGGAATGGATACGCTTGCATTATGCCTATCCGGCACAGTTCCCGTGGGATGTGCTGCCGGTAATGGCAAAACACGATAATGTGTGTAAATATCTCGATATAGCATTGCAGCATATCAGCGACACGGTACTTGCCAATATGCGTCGTCACATCACCAAAGCCGAGACGATGGAGTTGATAGAACGGATACGCCGTGAAGTTCCGGGAATATGCCTGCGCACGACGTTGATGGTGGGTTTCCCCGGTGAGGGAGAGGCAGAGTTTGAGGAGTTAAAGGAATTTGTAAAGTGGGCGCGTTTCGATCGTATGGGGGCTTTTGCTTATAGCGAGGAAGAAGGGACATATGCTGCCAATAATTATGCCGACATCATTCCTCAAGAAGTGAAAGAGGCTCGCCTTGCCGAAATCATGGAGCTGCAAGAGGAAATATCCCTTGAACTCAATGAGGAAAAAATAGGTAAAACATTGAAGGTGATTATCGACCGGGAGGAACCAGATTTCTATGTGGGGCGTACCGAGTGTGATTCGCCCGAAGTCGATCCCGAGGTGCTTGTGCGCAAGCCATCGGGCGGCCTCAAGATAGGGGAATTTACCCATGTGTCGATAACTGAAGCATTACCTTTTGAATTAGTAGGAGAAGTAAAGGAAGTATAAATAAAATGGATAACACAGTTATCATTGAGGCTATCGATAAAGCCATCAGGCACAAGGCGCGGTTTTACGCCTATCGCTTGCCCGGTGAGCAACAATTGCACTTTGGGGCGCAGATTATCGACCAACGTACACCCGAGGGGTTTATGATTGTTCCATTTGTCGAAAAGCCCGATTGTATGCCATATTTTATTTCGGCTCAATTCGATGCCGAGAAATATATGAAACTGCCTGTTTCGTCGTTGCCGGTTACCTCGCTGCATAAGGTGGCTGAGACTTCTACCACGCAAGAAGCGTATATGGAGAGTGCCGCACACTGCATCGAAGCATTGCGTCGGGGAGATTTGCGAAAAGTAGTATTGTCGCGTGTCATTGTTGACGAATTTGCTTCATCGCTGACGTGGACAAGTGTGTTCAAGCGGTTGCTCGACCGATGTCCCGAAGCATTTGTTTTCGTATTCAATAGCGAGGTTACAGGAGCCTGGATGGGGGCATCGCCCGAACGCTACCTAAGTTATGACGGCAGCCGGTTGCATACCATGGCATTGGCCGGTACGCGGCTTGCCGGTACGCCGGGCGAATGGGGTGAAAAGGAGAAAGAAGAACAGGCCATTGTTGCCGATTATATAGAAGGAAAGTTTGCCGATTTGAAAATCGAATGTGAACGTTCCGAGTTGATGACACGCAAGGCAGGCAATGTCGAACACCTATGTACCGAATTTTCGGGCATGGTTACACGTCCGTCGCAGGTTGATGGAATGCGTAATATGCTTCACCCCACGCCGGCTCTTGGCGGATTGCCTGTAAAGGCTGCCGTGAAGATGATAGGAGAAGTAGAGGGGCACAGCCGCCGTTATTATGGCGGTTATATGGGACCTGTCGGGTCGGATGGACGCTTTGCACTGTTTGTGAATGTCCGTTCACTTGAATTTGACGGGGAACGCTATTGCATATATGTGGGTGGCGGCCTTACAAGCGGTTCCGATGCTCTACGGGAATGGGAAGAGACTTGTGGAAAGGCCGTCTTGCTGCAAAGCGTGCTTGACGATTGATTGCCAATACATAATTGTCGGCGAGGGTGTATCGAAAATAAAACAGCTATTGGTAGGTATTTTTGTGCATAAGTACTCACTTTGTATGGGTCGAAGTAGTTAATAACATTTAAAAATAAAAGTACACCAAAGTATATATATCAGGTATTCAGAAATATTTTATTGTGTTCAAATGCTGTTTTAATAAGGAAATTTAATTTCAACTTCAGGTAGAGTTAGGGTGAAATAGAATATTTTATGAGGTTTCGCAAGCAATAGAAAATTAAAAATATTGTAGGAATTTATTAAATTTGCAAAGCAGGGGGGAACCTTGGCTCACCCGATGGTCAATAATTAAGGGATATGATATTTAAGATTGATACACCATTATTAAATTGCTCACACACTGCGGGCACGGGAGGTAAGGAAGATTATGTATATCCTGCGCCCGGGGGTGCAGGCACAGGCAACCGCATGTTTATGGTGTGTGATGTGAAAGGTCGCCAAGAAATCGACGAGGTGGCTTGTCGTGCGGTGTATCATGCCGTTTGCGATGCTGTCAGCGTGGGGCACGATGCAGCCAAGTCGTTTTCGGCAAGCATATATGCCGATGCACTTCATTCGGCAAGCGATGTGCTTGATTCCATCGACGGAGTTGAAGATATGAAACGTGTGCGCAAGGGTGATGTGGCAATTGCCTTTGCATTGTTGCATAAAGGCGGATGTTTTCTTGCAACCACGGGAAGTGCTCAAGTGATGCTTGTGCGACCCGGCGAAGGCATCATATATCGTTCGCGCAATGTCGATGAACGAGCAAGGCTCGGCGAGAAACAAGAGCACAGGCTGGATGCAATTATACAGAACATAACCAATTTGAAAGCCGGAGATTATATTTATATCAGCAACGACAAATGCGGCATCATGGCTGATGATGAAATAATGGAAGTGCTTGCCAATGATAATCTTGCAGATAATGAAAAACTTGGGCGGTTGCGGCTTGCTACCGTTGATGGTGATGTCCGCAGGGAGTATCTTATCCATATAACAGATGTGCAAGGCGATAAAGAAACGAGTACCGGCGAATTGCAAGAAAAGCGTTTTAAAGTGGGCAAGGTTGTGCGTGGTCCATTGGTTGTGGCTGTGGTGACTGCGTTGTTGGCATTGTGGTTCATGCTGGTATTTGCCATTTCATCTTATATCATCGACCGTTTTGATTTGTGAATAGTGAAGGCCGGAAGAAATTCACATAAAAAGCAGTGGGAATTTGCACCACGCAGATTCCCACTTACTGTAAAAAAACACCTAAAAATTAAACTAAGAATTACAAACCTAAAAACAAATTCATGAAAATAAACCTTAAATCATATTATAAACCCATGTTACGAATATCGTATTTATTTGGCAGTTAGCCATATCTGTAAAGTTCCGCCATCTGTGATAGCCTTGTGTGGAAGTCGATAGTCGGAAATCTTTTTGCCGTTAAGTGTCATTTTATCGACGTATATGGCATTTTCACCACCTTCTTTGTTTACGATTATTTTGAATTGCAGTCCATTGCCAACGTTGATGGCAGCCCGGTCGATTAGCGGCGAACCGATTATGTATTCGCCCGATGCCGGATTTACAGGGTAAAACCCGAGGGCACTGAAAATGTACCATGCCGACATTTCACCACAGTCATCGTTGCCTGCATAACCCGACGAAGATGTGTTGTAGAGTGTGCGCATGATGTGGTTGACAAGCTGTTGTGTTTTGCGCGGTTGCCCGGCAAGTGTGTACAAGTATGCCACATGATGGCTCGGTTCGTTGCCGTGGGCATAGAGGCCTACGAACCCCGATGCATTATCATTTTTTTCACCGCTTGTGACTGTTGAAGTGAAAAATTCATCGAGCTTGCTGCAAAATGCCCCATTTCCGCCGGTCAGTTCGATAAGTCCGTCAACATCGTGCGGAACATACCAGTAATATTGCCAAGCATTGCCTTCGGTGAACGGATAGCCGCCATTGGCGCCGTATTTATACGGGTCGAAAGGTTCAATCCATTCCCCACGGCTGTTGCGTGAGCGGAAAAATCCTGTGCCATGCGTGTCGTGCAGGTTGCGGTAATATTGTGCGCGAGCGTCAAACCGGACCATGTCGTCGGTTTCACCCATGACTTGTGCCAGCCTGGCTGCACACCAGTCGTCAAAACTCTGCTCAAGAGTAATCGACACCGATTGCGATTGCAGGTCTTCGGGCATATACCCGTATTTTTCCCACACGTCGAACGGCGAATTAAGGTGAGGCGTGGTCAGGCTTGCTTTTACAGCCTCATATGCGTGGATGCTGTCTATTCCGGGTATCCCTTTCAATATTGCATCGGCAATTACCGGCACGGCATGGTTGCCTATCATGCAATAATTATCTTGCCCCCATAATTGCCACACAGGCAGATATCCGTAGTAATCATACTGGCGTATCATGCTTGCCACAAACCGAGCGGTGAGTTCCGGTTCGATTATCGTGTAAAGCGGATGTGCAGCACGGAAAGTATCCCACAGCGAGAATGTGGAATAATGCTCGTCGCCGTCGGCAAGTTGGCGCGTGGCATAGTCGGCGGCCATATATTGCCCGTTGCAGTCCGACATCAGGTTGGGCTGTATCATTGTGTGGTACAGGGCAGTATAAAATATCTCCTTTTCGTGTTCCGACGCTTCAATTTCGATTTTGCCGAGTTGCTTGTTCCATGCCTCGTATGCTTCATTTTTTAGCGTGTCGAAACTTTTCCCTGCTGTCTCGGTCTGCATATTCAGCCTTGCATTATCAATTGAAACCGGCGATATGGCCACGCGGCATTCCACCACCGATTGGTGTCCGAAGTCGAACAGGGCTTTAAGTGCCGTGCCGTTGGCGACCGGTGAATTGTGTGTGACCGCTCCGCCGTTGTCGATAACCCAATTTGCCATGGGGCACGAAAATTCCATGCGGAAGTAAATCTTGCGCAATCGTGCCCAGCCTGTGATGATGCGGTATCCTTCCACTGCATCGGGAGCAACCACACGTATTTGTGAGGCGATGATTTTGCGCCCCCAACTGTTTTTGTTGGCCGAGTGGTCGAGGTCGAGCCTTATTGCCGCCGACCCGGTGCAGGTGTCGCCGAATGTGTAGCGGTGCAGGCCTACGCGGCGTGTGGCTGTCAGTTCGGCATTGATATTCTCATCTTTAAGTAGCACTTGGTAATATCCGGTGCTTGCACTTTCGTCATTGTGTGAGAAGCCGGAACTTGTGCGGTTGCGATCCTTTACAGGCAACACCAGTATATCGATGAAATCAGATGCCCCTGTTCCGCTCAGCCGTGTGTGCGAGAACCCGTATATCGTGTCGTCGTTATAGTCATATCCGGCAGCACAATCCCAGTCGGGAACTTCACGTGTGTCGGGCGACAGTTGTACCATTCCGAAAGGCATTGTTGCTCCCGGATAGTTGTTGCCGCTCAGTCCGCCCTCGATGGCACCGGTGCCAATGAATGGGTTGACATACCGTGCAACATCGGCTGCCGGCAGCTGCAAAACAGCAGCTGCCAACATAGCCGTAAGCCATATATGTCGCTTGTGTGATGTCATTTATTAAGTTCTATTTTGTCGCCTTTTTTCAATTCGATGGTGAGAAATCCGTCTTTGGCATCAGCCTTTTTGCCGATTCCTTTTACGCGAACCGATTTTATACCCTTCGGCAACTTTATTGTGAAAGTACCGTCGGCTGTTGCAGTAAGCGATGCACTTGTGATTTTGCCTTTCTTCCACGAAGCCGATACCTCGGCACCGCCTTTTACGCACAGCCCTTTGAAGCTGCCTTCGTTCCATTCGCGTGGCATACATGGAAGGAATTCAACATACCCTTCGTGGCACTGTACGAGCATCTCGGCTATTCCTGCCGCGCCGGCCATATTTCCGTCGATGGCAAAAATGTCGTATGGCGCACCTGCGATTCCTTCAGGTGAAATGGTGAACAGGTTTTCGCGGCTCAGTTTGCCAAGCAATGTGTTAACGCTGTTTGTGGCCTTGTCGGTTTGTTTTAGGCGTGCATAGTAGCATATCATGTTGGCCCGGCTCCATTCCACATCTTCCCAACCTTCGGCATTCAATCGGCGTTCTATGGTAACATTGGCAGCATCAGCCAATTCAGGAGTTTTGTCGAGCGTGATTTGAGCATACGGGTATAATGATAACAAGTGTGTGGTGTGGCGATGGTTGGGTTGTGTTTCATCGAAATCTTCATACCATTCCATTACGCCGCCATATTTCTTGCTGATCCTGATGGGGGGAAGTTTTGCTACCACGGCACGCAATGAGTCGGCAAAAGGTTTGTCGATGTTAAGCAATTCCGATGAACTGATGCAGGCGTTCATGATTTCGTAAGCAAAAACGCGGTCACAGGTAGGCATCATTGCAGCGCACAGGTTTTGACCATTCCAACCAAACGAGTTTTCGGGTGATATGCTTGGCCCCGTCACCATATACCCGGTTTTGGGGTCTTCTACCATATAGTCGAGCAGGAATTGGGCGTTACCCTTGAGCAATGGATAGGCAACTTCGGCCAGAAACTTGCGGTCGTGAGTGTATTCATATTGCGTCCACAAGTGAGTGGCGAGCCAACTGCCGGCTGTGGGGTGCAGCCCCCACCATATAGCTCCCGACAATGCCGAGAAGCCCCACACGTTGGCTGTGGTGTGAGCAGTCCAGCCTCGGCAGCCATATACCTTTTGTGCTGTTTCCTCGCCATAGTATGCAAGGTCGTTGATATAATTGAACAGTGGAATGTTGCATTCGGCAAGGTTGCCTACGTTGGCCAACCAATAGTTTTGCTGGGTGTTGATGTCGAGGTGGTAGTCGTTGGTCCAGCCCATGTTGCAGGCGAGATTGTCGTTGAAGAATCCTTGTAATGCAATGGGTAGCGGCGAGTTTTCGCGTGATGAAGCTATCGTCAAGTAGCGTCCAAACTGGAAAAACAGTTCGTGCAGCCCAGCATCGGTTCCGCCATCTTCAACGGCTTGGCGGCGAACATCGGTGGGTGTGTTACTATTGTCCTTGCCCAGCGTTAGCGCCACACGCGAGAAGAGGGGCGAATAGTCGGCAATGTGTTCGCGCTTCAAGTCCTCGAAATCGGTGCTTAGGGCATTATTTACAGTCTTAATGCACAATGGTTTATAATATTCGTTCTTATAGTCGGTTCTAACGTCGGCGATAATTTTTACCGCATCGGCGTTGGAAACTATTATTGAGCTGTCGGTTGCAGTTATGAGTCCGTTGTCGGCATCAATGGCAATGCGTCCGATGAAGCATACACCGCGTTCGGCCTCATTGTTGTGCAGCGATGCGCGGCCCTCGAAAATCAATTGGCCGTTTTCGGTCCTTATTTCGGCCTTACGCAGCAAGTCGAGTGTCATCTCGAATGATATTGCCCCCTTGCGGCTTGCCGTGAAATTCATGGCAAGCACGTCGTCGGGATTTGAGGCGATGTATTCGCGGGAATATTCGGTATCACCGATTTTGTATGTGACGCTGCTCACAGCATTAGTCAGGTCGAGTTGTCGGCGATAGCTGCTTGTTTCTCCTTGAGGGTAAGAAAATTTCAATTTCATGTCTCCAATGGGAAGATGCGATCCAAACGACCCTGTGCGCCCTGTAAGGCTGTCGTTTGCTATCCTGTTCACCTCGTCGTGTCGCCCGTCGAGCGACATCTGCTGCAACTTCCGCATACGTTCCTTGCCAAACGGGCGGTCTTGCGTGGGATTGTATCCTCCCGACCACATACTCGATTCGTTGAGGGCTATGGTTTCTTCTTCCACACCGCCATATATCATGGCTCCAAGGCGGCCGTTGCCAATTGGCAGGGCTTTCATCCATTCGTCGGCGGGTTGGCGATACCACATCATGGTGTCATCGGCCAAGGCACCGGTGCAGGTTGCCCATGCAACGCAACACCCGATTACAAGTTTCGTATATATCTTCATAGTAAAAAAGTATGTATTAGTTTCCGAGGCAAATTTAGAGTGTATATATATGTGTGTGTTATAAACATCACTTCTTAATATGCCGTAATTCAGCCAAATGTGCATTGTTGGTGCATTTGTGTCAATAATTGGCGCATTTGTTCGGTACCGAAGGCTGCCATGTGGGGCTCGTACCGAAAAGAGGCAGGTTATGTGAATATAGGCAAACTACTTTTAATATAATGTTAATAATATTTCACACTTGGGTGTAAGTGATTGGAAACTAATAAATTACTCTCTCAATTTTTAACTATTGTTAACAAATCGCTGTATTTGTGGGTAGTTCGGGGGCATTTAGGCACTTGGCAGCGAGGGATATTTTGCTTTAATTTGCATGAATTAAGAGCCTGTTTAAATTTTGTTCAAATAAAAAGTGGAGAAATTTAAACAGGCTCGGGAATTTGAAAAATGGTTGTTGCGGCAATTAAAAAACTGCCCGGCAAATCCCAAGAACACCTTTACCCGTTACATCATGAATAATATAAAATTGTTGTTTTTTTTAATCTTGGCTGTTGGTGTGTCGTGTGTTAATACAATGGCAGGCACGGTCGCATCTGATTATTCATTTGTGAACATCGGCAGCGAGAATGGATTGTCGCAAAGCAATGTCAAAACTATTTTGCAGGATAGTTATGGATTTATGTGGTTTGGCACAAAAAACGGGTTGAACCGTTATGACGGGAGCCGCATAGTTGCCATAGACTGTTGCGACCATGAGAAAAAACGCAGTAATCATAATATATCGGCACTGTTTGAGGATGTTGACCGCCGCCTATGGGTGGGTACCGACGAAGGGGTGTATATATATGATATAAAGCATGATGAATTTGAATTTATCGATAATCGTGCACCCGACGGTGTGATGATGGAAAACTGGGTGGCCTGCATCGACCGGGACTATAACGGGAATATATGGATAGTGGTGCCCGACAAAGGCATTTTCAGATGGAGCGACAATGATTTGTTCCACTATACATTACCTTCGCACGACCAACCGAGCGACTTGTGTGTCACCGAGGATGGTTGTGTGTGGGTGTGCGGTTGGAATATGGGATTGATGAAATATGACCCGGCTGCCGATAAATTTGTGCAGGTGTCGCATGACAGCCGCGGCCGGTCGTTGCTCGGCATTGAGACCAATACCATTAGTGCCGATGGTGACTGCTTGCTGATGGCTGTGCAGAGCGGGGGCCTGATGAAATATGATTTTGTAAAGAATATGCTTGCCGATGTGGTTGTACCCGAATTGCATCACACTTTTGTGCGCAATGCCGAAGTTTATGGCGATGAAATATGGGCAGGTACGCACAACGGATTGTATGTGATTAACGAAAAAAACGGCGATATGGTTCATTTAAAATCAAGTATCACAGAGCCTAACAGCCTTTCCGACAATATCATATACACCATATACCGTGACCGTGAGGGCGGAACTTGGCTTGGAACAATGTTCGGCGGTGTTAATTACTATGCCAAGCGCAACCTTAATTTCATGAAGTTGTTGCCCAGGAATAGTCAAAACTCGTTATCGAGCCGCAGGATAAGGGAACTTGTTGCCGATGGCGACTGCATATATGTGGGAACCGAGGATGCAGGGATGAATGTGCTTGATGTTAAGGCGCTGAATGTGACGCGAATTACTTATCCAGCACATATGAAAGAACCTGTTACGCTTGCTTTGTGTTCGTATGACGGTAATGCATATTGCAGCTATTTCAAGGAAGGATTGCAGGTGATTGACCGGCAAGGGCACGACAAGTTTTATTTTAATTCGCAATTGGGCATAAAAAACAGCATTTATGCCATGACAGTTGACAGTAAAGGCCGTTTTTGGGCAGGAGGCGATGCGGGGCTTTATTGCTCCCTATCGGCAGAAGCTCTTGATTTTAAACGGATAGACGATTTTGCCGATGTGTGGATCTGGGATATTTTGGAAACCGGTGATGATGAATTATGGCTTGCCACAATGGGTTATGGGGCTGTAAAATATAATGTGGCTACGGGAAGGGTGAAATTTTATACCAACGATCCGGCCGACGACCGGTCGCTGAGTTCAAATTCGGTGAGTTCTATCATGCGCGATTCGGCCGGTAATTTGTGGTTCTCGACCGACCGTGGCGGTATATGCCGCTATAATGCAGCAACCGATGATTTTTCGTGTTTTTCAATAGAAAACGGTTTACCCGACGATGTGGCATATGGCATACTCGAAGACAGTAACGGTTATTTATGGTTCGGAACCAACAGGGGATTGGTTAAGTTCAACCCCAAGGACGAGAGTGTGCGCATATATACCACAAAGGAAGGGTTGTGCAGCAACCAGTTTAATTACAAGTCGGCAGTGGAAGGCAGCGATGGGCGTTTTTATTTTGGAACGATAGGCGGACTTGTGTCGTTTGATCCCGAAGCCGACATAGAGGAGCAACCCGAGGCTCCCATATATTTCACACGGCTGTCGATAGCAAATGAGGAGGTTACAAAGCATACACCCGACTCACCCCTCAAGGTGAGCATACTTGAAACCGATAAAATCACGTTGCCTTATGACAAGGCCAGCATAAACCTTGATGTTGCATTGCTGTCTTATTCATCGTCGCTTGCCAAGGATTATTATTATCGACTTGAACCTGTGGACAAACAGTGGATACGTACAAGCCAGGATGGCATAAGGTATGCTAATTTGTCGCCGGGCGAATATGTGTTGCACGTGAGCGCTACTGGCGATGTGAATGCCACTGCCGCGCGGTCGCTTGCAATTACCATTCTGCCGCCATGGTGGCAGACAACCACGGCCATGGTGTGCTGGTTTATATTGATAGTGTGCATTTTCACAGTGTGGTTTATATGGTATAGGCACCACAAGAACCAGCAACTTGTAGAGCGGCAAAAATTGTTTGAGATAGAAAAGGAGAAAGAATTGTATGAGAGCAAGGTGGATTTCTTTACCGAAATCGCCCATGAGATACGCACGCCGTTGACGCTTATTAATGGGCCGCTTGAAATAATCAAGGAGCAAGGGGAAGTGAGCGACCCGCAACTTGCCAAGAACCTGAGGGTGATAGGGCAGAATACCAGGCGGCTGCTTGACCTTGCGTCGCAGCTGCTTGATTTCCAAAAGATAGGTGCCAACAGGTTGAAATTGAAATATGAAACAGTGGACGTGTCGCAACTGTTGCAAGAGACTGTGGCACGGTTTGAGCCGACATTTGCCCACGACAACAAGGTATTGCATATAACACGTTGCGAAGAACACTTGATTGCGAATATCGACCGTGAGGCTGTTACCAAAATATTCAGCAACTTGCTCACCAATGCGTTGAAATATGGCCGCCGGGAGATAAATGTGGAATTGTCGCACATAGGAGGTGAAATGGTGGTTAAGGTGCAGAGCGATGGTGAAAAAATTCCTGCAGAGCGAGCCGAGCAGATATTCGAACCGTTTTACCAACTTGACAATCGCACTCGCGAGAAGCGCGGCGTGGGGATAGGCTTGTCGTTGTCACGCTCGCTTGCCATGGCACACAAGGGAACTCTTGTGCTTGATACTGCCACCGGCGATGATGCCAATACTTTTGTGTTGACAATCCCGCTTAATCCGGTAGATGGTAGCGATGCGGTAAATGTGAGCGTAGAACCTGTTTTGCCTGTAGGTGGCAATGACAACAACCTGCTTACCGAACAAGAAAATGAAGACGGTGATATCAATGAAGAGGAAGCTGTGGCCGGCTGCCGTATCTTGGTGGTGGAAGACGAGGCCGACTTGCTTGAGTTTATTTGCGAACGCCTGTCTGAGACATTCGAGGTGGAACGTGCCGTTAACGGCAAGGAGGCTCTCGATGTATTGCAGCAAGGAAATATCGACTTGATTCTCAGTGATGTGATGATGCCGGTAATGAATGGTATAGATATGTGCAAGAGCATCAAGACCGACCTGAACCTGTGCCACATACCGGTGATATTCCTCACAGCAAAGAATGACATAAACAGCAAGATTACCGGATTGAAGGCCGGTGCGGAGTCATATATCGAAAAACCGTTCTCGTTTGATTACTTGAAATCGCAAATAGTTTCGTTGTTGAGCAACCGTCGCAAGGAACGTGAAGCATTCTCCAAGCGTCCGTTCTTCCCCATGAAGAATGTGCAGATGAGTAAGGAAGACGAGACTTTCATGGAACGTGCAGTGAAGGTGATAAATGATAATATCACCGATGAACAATTCAATGTGGAGCGCCTTGCCGAGGAATTGTGCATGAGCCGGTCGAGCCTGTTGCGTAAAATAAAAAGTGTATTCAACCTGCCGCCGCTCGATTTTATTCGACTCATAAAATTGAAAAAGGCCGCCGAACTCATACAGGAAGGTAATTACAAGGTGGGAGAAGTGTGCTTCATGGTGGGCTTCAGTTCCCACAGCTATTTCAGCAAACTGTTCAACAAACAGTTTGGCATGACTCCCAAGGATTTCGAGAAACAGGTGCAATCGCGCCGTGAACAGTCACGCGGCAAGTCGGCCGCAACCGACAGCCTGCCGGGTGAATGATGAAATATTAGTAATTTTAATATTCAATAAGAAGAATGTGGACATATTTTTATTCACTTCTGCTTGCTGATTTATTGCTTTTTCTTTAACTTGCCATAAAATATCAATAAAGACAGCTATTGATGCTTATGCGTTTTTTAGGTAAATGTGTTGTGTTGATAGCATAAGATGGCACACAAGTGTACCAAATTCAGACGAAAAAACATGGCAAAGGAAACAGATATTGCAAGCAACATTGATGGGTTGGTCAATGACTTAAAAGAGATAATTGAACAAGGTCGGCAACAGAGTTCGGTTGTCATTAATTCTGTAATTTGCATGACTTATTGGAAAATAGGGCATCGTATTGTAGAAGAAGAGCAACAAGGCAAGCATCGAGCCGAATATGGTAAACAATTGCTGAAACGTTTGGCATTGAGGCTTTCTTTGGAATACGGAATTAACAGTTGTTATTCGGCAAGAGATTTACGGAATTATCGCCAATTTTATTTGACATTTAATGATTACCCAAAATGGTACGCAAGCGTACCAAATCTTACATGGACGCATTACAGGTCTCTTTTAAGGGTTAATGATGTAAATGCCAGGAAATGGTATCTTAAAGAGGCCGCAATGCAAACATGGCCGACACGGACTCTTGATAGAAACATAAATTCCCAATATTATTTTCGGCTTATGCAGTCGCCTGATAAAAGTGCAGTTGCTGCTGAAATGGAACGTAAAACTTCCGATTTCCTAGCAATGATTTGGCAAGATACAGCATATTGCATGGAAATGAACAGTTGTTTGCTGCTAAATATCTGACGTATCTTCCCAAGAAAGAGGAATTATTGGCCGAGATGGAGCGACAAAAAGAGTTCTTTGAACTACAAGAAAAGTCAAAAGCCGGATTGCAAAATAATGATAAGCAGGTTGATTGACGATTAGCCGCATTTTTGTTGCAAACACGTCATTATTGTGTTATTATGGGTGCGCTGACGCAAATGTGCTATTTTGTGGTGCGTAGTTTTTATGGTTGTTGGTTATGTGGTTATAATTTTGTCGTGCATAAACCTGCAAGTGAATTTTTAATACTATTATAACTGATGAACCTAAACAAGATTTTATTTGCATCATTATCGTTTGCGGTGTTGTCGCTTTTTGGCACGGCATCGGCAAGTGATTATTATTTGCACAGTCCATCGGGTAATGCCCGGTGGACGGTAATGCCTGCCGATGCGGTGGGTAACACCGAGCAATTGTTTACAGCCGGATATTCCAACCCCGAGGAAGTGGAAGCTGTGGTGCCTGGAACGGTGTTTACATCGTATGTTGAAGCAGGGCGGGAGAAAGACCCTAATTTCGGAGACAATATACATAATGTGGATCGTTCAAAATACGACCGCAGTTTTTGGTACCGTGCAACGTTCTCGGTTCCCGGTGATTTCAGTAAAGATTATGTGTGGCTTAATTTCCGCGGCATAAACCGTCGCGGCGATATTTACCTGAACGGTACGTTCCTTGGTACGCTCGACGGTTTCATGCACCGTGGTTGCTTCGATGTGTCGAAAATTGTCAAGCGCAGCGGCGAGAACATTCTTGCAGTGCTGGTGCATATACCGGCCATGCCGCTTGCCAACCAGGGCAGCCCCAATTACCTGTCGAGTGCCGGTTGGGACTGGATGCCTTATGTGCCAGGCTTGAACAGCGGTATAACCGACAAGGTGTACTTGTCGAACACCGGTGCCGCTACTATCAAGGATCCATGGATACGCACTAAAGTGCCTACCCGTGTAAAAGGTGAACTTGCCATTGCGGCAGAAGTCACCAACAACGGCAGCGAAAAGTCGAGTGTGGAGTTGCGTGGCGTGATTACTCCGGGCAACGTGGAATTTTCACAAAGTGTGGAGCTTGCTCCCGGTGAAACCAAGACGCTCAGTTTCGACAAACGTTATTATAAGCAACTTGTAATCAACAATCCGCGCCTGTGGTGGCCTAACGGATATGGCGATGCCGACCTTTATACTTGCGACTTGCAATTGGTTCAAAATGGCGAAGTTTCCGATTCTCGCAGCATTGATTTCGGTATAAAGGAGTATTCTTATGACAAGGACGGTGGTGTTTTCCATATGTATATAAATGGTGAACCGGTATTTGTGAAAGGTGCCGACTGGGGTATGTCGGAATATATGCTGCGTTGCCGCGGCGAGGAGTATGAGACTAAAATTCGCCTGCACAAGGAAATGAACTTCAACATGATACGCAACTGGCTCGGTTCGGTTACCGATGATGAGTTCTATGAATATTGCGATAAATACGGTATCATGGTGTGGGATGATTTTTGGATGAATTCTACCGGCAAGTTGCCTTACGACTTGAATGCATTCAACGTGAACATGATAGAAAAAATCAAACGTCTGCGCAACCACCCGTGTATTGCAGTGTGGTGCGGCGATAACGAGGGCACGCCCGAAGCTCCGCTCACCGGATGGATGGCCGAGAATATCAAGACATTCGATGGCGGCGACCGCCACTTCCAACCTCGCTCCAACGCCGGCGGATTGAGCGGCAGTGGCCCGTGGGGAGCAAAAGACCAACGTTGGTATTTCTTGCCTTATCCTGTTTACGGGCTTGACAGCGAGATGCAATGCGGCTGGGGCTTCCGCACCGAGATTGGTACCGCTGTAGTGCCGAATGTGGAGAGCTTGCGCAAGTTCATGCCTGCCGACAAGTTGTGGCCCATCAACGATATGTGGAATTTGCACTACTTCGGCCCGAACGCAGGTAACGGTCTTCCAGACCAGTATGCAGCCGACATAAACAACAAGTATGGCAAGGCCGAAGGGGTAGAGGACTTCTGCCGCAAGGCACAACTTATAAATTTGGAATCGAATAAGGCTCTTTATGAAGGTTGGCTCGATCATATGTGGGATGATGCATCGGGTGTCATGAACTGGATGGGGCAATCGGCTTATCCGTCGATGGTATGGCAGACTTATGACTACTATTATGACCTCACCGGCGCATACTTTGGTTGCAAAATCGGTTGCGAGCCATTGCACATCTTCTGGAATCCTGTTACCGATGAGGTGAAAGTTGCGAATACCACAATACGTGATTATGAGGGCCTGACTGCCGAGGTTGAGGTTTATAACATGGATGGCAAGGTAGTTGAGGAATATTCCAAGAGTGCTGTCATCAACAGCCCGTCAAACACTGCGGCCACTTGTTTCGTGATAGATTTCAATAAGGAACGTGACATAATTTCGCGTGGCAAGACTGCCGTAGCTTCATCAACCTCGAATGGTGACGCATCAATGGTGATTGACTGTGACGACAATACGCGCTGGTCGGCAATGAAAGCCGATAATGAATGGATATACGTCGATCTTGGCGAAACTATGCAGGTGGGCGGTGTGCGCCTTAACTGGGAAGCCGCTTATGGCAAGGAGTATAAGATACAGGTTTCAAACGATGGCAAGAATTGGACCGAGATGTTCCATGTCACCGACGGCGAGCCGGGTGTAAGGGAGATTATTTTCCCCGACGTTGATGCCCGTTACGTGCGTATGCTGGGGTTGAAACTCGGCTGGTGGTTTGGTTATTCGCTTTGGAGCATGGACGTGCTTGGTGGTGTAAAACCGTCGCAAGGATTGAGCGATGTACACTTCATTCGTCTCACACTCAAGGATAAAGATGGCAATGTGGTTTCGGAAAATAACTATTGGCGTGGCAACGACCGTTGTGACTTTACTGCTCTTAACGACTTGCAACCGGCTAATCTTAAAGTGACATCGAAACTTGTGAAGAATGAAGGCAAGGCAACGATTAACGCTACAATAAGCCTGCCCTCATCGGCCAAGAGTCCTGCTTTTGCCGTGCACGTTCAGGCATTGCGCAAGAGCGACGGCGAACGCCTGTTGCCTGCAATCATGAGCGACAACTATTTCACCCTTATGCCGGGTGAAAAGAAGGTGGTAAGCATCGAGATGGATGAAAAATTGCTTGAAGGCGACAGTTACACACTTTCGGTGGTTCCGTATAATAATTGATAATGTTGTTGTAGAGACGCGATTAATCGCGTCTCTACAACGATAACAAAAAAACAGGTATAGAAAACATGAAAATAGCTAAAACAATAATATGTGGTGCTGCATTGGGCTTGGCAGTTGCTGTATCTCCTGCCTTTTTGCAGGCACGTGTGACGTTGCCGGGGATTTTCACCGACAATATGGTGCTTCAACGTAACGACACGATAACCCTCTTTGGCACAGCCGACAAGGGCAAGCGTGTGACAGTAAAGGCCGGTTGGGGCAAGAATGTTACGACCACGGCCGATGCCGCATCGGGCAAGTGGAGTGTAAAGCTTGCCACTGCCGATGCAGGAGGCCCTTACACGATTTCGGTTTCCGATGGTAAAGAATTGAAACTCAAAAATGTGATGCTCGGCGAGGTATGGTTCTGCTCGGGGCAGTCGAATATGGAAATGCCGCTTGCCGGGTGGGGCAAAATCAAGGATTATGAGAAAGAGATTGCCGCAGCCGATTATCCCGATATCCGTCTTTACCTTGTGAAGCAAGCAACATCGGTGGTGCCAATCGATAAAATCGAGTCGCCGCTTGGCGGTTGGCGCGAATGTTCGCCCGAGACAGTGCCTGAATTTTCGGCTCTTGCCTACTTCTTCGCTCGTAACCTGTGGCAGCAGCTGGATGTGCCGGTGGGTGTGGTGGCAAGCACGTGGGGAGGAACGCCTGCCGAGGCTTGGACCAGTGCCGAGACGCTGAAAGAAGTGTATGGTTACAGCGAGAAGATGGCTGCGCTTGAAGCCACCGGTTTCGACCGCGATGCCATTATGGCAAATTACCAATCGGATCTTGCCTCGTGGAAAGCTGCCGTGCATAAAATCGACAAGGGGTATGATGCTGGCGGCAATGAGTTGTGGATAGCCGATGGCCTTGACGATGCCGATTGGAGCGAGATGAATGTGCCGTGCTATATTGAACAGGCCGGATTGCCCGCATTCGATGGCGTGGTGTGGTTCCGCCGCACAATCGATGTGCCGCAGGAATGGGCAGGCAAGCAACTTTACCTTGACCTTGGCGCAATCGACGACGAAGATATAGTTTACTGGAATGGAATAAAGATTGCCGAAGGCAGTGGATACAATTGGCAACGCCACTACACTGTGCCGGCCAATCTTGTCAAGGCCGGACGCAATGTGATAACTGTGAGAGATTTCGATACCGGCGGAGAAGGCGGCCTTACCGGCCCTGCCGATGCAATGGCGTTGCACCGTGGCGGCGAGCAAGTGATTTCGCTTGCCGGTGCGTGGAAATATCGTGTAGGGTGTTCGCTTACCGATATGCCTGCTGTGCCTATGTCGCCCGAAAGCTCAAGTTATCCCACCACGCTTTTCAATGCCATGGTCAACCCGTGGTTGCAATATCGCTTCAAGGGTGCCATATGGTACCAGGGCGAGGCCAATGTGGGGCGTGCCAATGAATATGAAACACTTTTCAAGTCGCTTATATTCGATTGGCGCAAGCACTTCGGCGATGATGATATGCCATTTTATTTCGTGCAACTTGCCAACTACCTTCAACGCCTTGACGTTCAGCCCGAATCGCAGTGGGCTGCCTTGCGCGAAGCTCAAGCTCGCGCCCTTGATATGGAAAATACAGGCATGATGGTGAATATCGACCTGGGTGAAGCCGGTGACATTCACCCTAAAAACAAGCAAGAAGTGGGTCGCCGCCTGTCGGCACTTGCACTTGCCTATACTTACGGGCTTGACATTCCCGCCGAAGCTCCCGTGTATGACGGTTATGAAGTGACGGGCGACCGTGTGCGTGTGTCGTTCTCGGTTCCGTCGAAAGGCGAACCGTTTGAGCAGTCACAGGAAGTGAAAGGATTTGTCATAGCGGGGCCCGATCGCGTGTTCCACAAGGCGCAGGCCTATACCGACGGCGATTGCGTAGTGGTATATTCGCCCGAAGTGGCAATGCCGGTGGCTGTGCGTTACGGTTGGGCCGACAATCCCGAATGTACGCTTAGTACAAAATCGGGGTTCCATGTCGCACCGTTCCGCACCGATAATTGGTAAAGAAAGTAAGTTTTTTTCATAAAATAAGTGGGTTAGTGGTTTAGTAATGGAAAATGTTTTTAGGTTTTAATGAGTTTTAAGTTTTTCGGTACCTTGAAAGACGCAAAGGGCCGCCTCCTCACCGGGGGCGGTCTTTGTTTATTTCACTAAAATTACCATAAAAACCTTGTGAACAGGTCTGTTCGACCTCTTTGAGGCCGAATTAATGTAGGGGGCAGTTATCCGATGGCTTGCGTCCACTGGTTGTGGCCGCTTCGCTATCGGTTACCACAGGTTTGGCGGTCTTGCCGCCAGTGTGTTAGAGCTATCTCTGTGCTGCCATGTGTGGGAAAGTTATTTGCGTCTATGCCGCCGGGTGTGTTAGAGCTATCTCTGTGCTGCTATGTGTTGAAAAGCTATCTGCGTCTATGCCGCCGGGTGTGTTAGAGCTATCTCTGTGCTGCCATGTGTGGGAAAGTTATTTGCGTCTATGCCGCCAGGTGTGTTAGAGCTATCTTTTTGTCGCCGGGTGTGGGAAAGCTATCTGCGGTTTTGCCGCTAAGTTCAGGTGTTGGTGAAGGTGGGGCGGCGAAGCTGCCCAATTTGTGGTAACCGGTGGTGCAGCGACCGTAAGGGAGCAAACCGTCGGAATTGGAGAGCACATAGAAAAACGGCCTCAAAGAGGTCGAATTTAGGGTAGCAGAACTTGAGATTTGCAAGCTTTCTTGGTTATTTATTTTATTTTGGCCGGCTTGGAACTGTTGGGTGGTAATCGATTGGTAGAGAGGATAATGTGGGGAATTGGCGAATTAGCACAAATGCGTCAAGTTGATACAAATGCGTCAAAATGGGGTTAATAAGGCTATGTTTGCCGCAAACATGGCGGTAATTGCCGAAAACGTAATAACCATTGAAAAATGTTAAGGATAATTTTGCAGCGAACATGAACCTATAACATTTAAACAATAATGGTTATGAAAAAACAATTCTCAAAAACAATGTTAGGCCTCGGCGCATTGTCGATGGCCGCTATGTCTGCAAATGCGCAGATGGTTCCTCTTTTTGAAGAAGACCCTCAATTTTTTGCATCGTCGGCAACTGATGTCACTCCCGGACAATGGGACACTGATATGTTCCGTGGCAACGCAATGTGGGCCGACGTGAACAACGACGGACAGATGGACTTGTTCCTCGTGGGCAACACCACCGCTGCCGGTTGGCACTCGCACATTTACGGGTGGACTAACAACAATGGCACGTTCACCGAAATCCAAAACCTGCCGTTCTATCAACGCAGCGACGGCAATGCTTGTCCTTCGGGTGACACCCGTGGCACGAATAACACTACGCTGGCTTGGATTGACTACAACAATGATGGTAACATCGACGTTATTCAACGTGGTATTAAAGAAGGAGCAGAGGCAGAAAACTCTACCAATTCAGCCGATTTGTTCATCAACCTTTACAAGGGTAATGGAGACGGTACATTCACGCTTGTTGAGAATAGCGGCTTGCAGGTCATCGGTACTGAACAGGAATGTATGTACAGCGGCATTACTACCGTTGTCGATTTCAACTGTGACGGCTACCAAGACATTGCCATGACCGGTATCACCGATGGCGACCGTTTCGTATCGCTCTATAAGAACAACGGTGACGGCACTTTCTCGTTGCTTGATCCGGCTGCTACTTACCTTGACTGGCAAGGTTCGGCATACGACTTGGCTCTTTCTTCTGGTTCTATAGCATGGGGTGACTTTAACAACGACGGTTATCCCGACTTTGCCGTTAATGGCTGGAGCGACACTGTGGGCGGTGTGGCAACTATAGTTTGCAAAAACAATGGCGATGGCACTTTCCTTTGCTTGGATATGGCGGCCTACGACCCGAGTTGCGAATTTATGCCTAACCAACCCGGTACGCAAAAAGGTATGCTCATGTGGGCCGACTTCAATAACGATGGCTGGCTCGACCTGTTTGTATGCGGTGAAACATACGATGGTACAAACTGGGGTCGTACAGCCGACATCTTGCTCAATCGCGGCAACGATCCCGAAGAGGATATCGACTATGAATACAACCCCGAGGCTCAGTTCGAGCGTATTCCGGCAAGTGACTCGGGCATAAGCGTAGGCCAAGTGAAAGGCAACGCTACCGACATTGTTGACCTCGATGGCAATGGCTACATGGATATTATCGTATGTGGCGAAGGTGCAGGTGCAATGACCGACTTCATCATGAACAACGGCGACATGACTTTCACTGAAGACAACTTTACCAACAAAGCTGACTTCCGCAGCGGTGCTTCGATGGAAGTGTGGGATTATGACGGCGACGGTTACCTCGATTTCTTTGGCATGGGTTACCGCGACAATGGCCACAAGTTCGCATTGTTTCACAACACCGGCAAATATGAAGATGCCGACTTCATGCAACATGATTATCCCACCAACAATGCACCTGCAGGACCGTCGAGCGTAGAAATGGCAGCAGAAGGCAATGGTGTTAAAATAACCTGGGGCAATGGCAATGATGATGTTACACCAAGCAACCACCTTCGTTACAACGTAGCAATTGAAAAGACTAACGGTGAGATCTTTACACTTGTTCCTGCCGACCTTGAAACAGGGGCATTGAAAGTTGCAATGTTGCAAAACCTTGTATATGGCAACAGCTATAAGGTAAACATTCCTGCATCGGAAATCAAGCAAGTTTACGTTCAAAGTGTTGACGGCTCGAAACAAGTAAGCGAATTCATTCCTGTAGGCGGCCAAGGTTCAGGCGTTGAGGAAATCGCAGTTAACGACGGTATCGGCGTATGGGCTGTCGGCGATGTACTTAATGTAAATGTTGACGGTGCTGCAACAGTTGAAGTGTATAGCGTTGCCGGTAACCGTGTTGCCACAATGAACATCAACGGTGCCACCAACATCGATTGCACCGATTACAGCGGTATGTATCTCGTGAAAGTTGAAACCGAGGCCGCTTGCAAGACTGTAAAAGTTGTATTCTAAACCTTGACATAAACGAATAAAGAGCCGGCTCTTGTACCGATTATTTTGAAAATACTTGCATAGTGTCGGCTCTTTACTTATTTTGAACTCAAAATTAACATAAACATGAGAAATCTATTAACAGGAACTATGCGCGCCGTGCTGATGGCGATAGCGTGCATAATGCTTTCGGCAGCCGGTTATGCCCAGGTGAGCATAAAGGGTGTCGTTACCGACGGATCAACGTCAGAGCCGCTGCCCGGCGTTGCAGTAATGGAACGCGGTACCAGTAATGCTGTGCTTACCGACATCGATGGCCGGTATAATCTGAGGGTTAAGAATGGCGCATCGGTTGAATTCCAATTCCTTGGTTACAAGAATTATGTAATCGACGACGTGAAAGGCGGAACTTACAATGTGGCCATGGAGACAGAAAGTGAAGTCCTTGATGACGTTATCGTCCTTGGTACACGTATGGCAAAGAGCGACTTGACCGGTGCCATCGGCAGCTTGTCGGAAAAGCAATTGAAGGAAATTCCTTCGTCGAGCTTCACGCAGTCGATGCAAGGTAAAGTTGCCGGTGTGTTTGTAAACAGCTCGGCACGTCCCGGTGACGCTCCCACCATCAAGGTGCGCGGTACCAACTCAATCAACTACGGCCAAGACCCTATTTATGTAATCGATGGTATTGTGGTTGATGAAGGCCTTAACAATATCAACCCCGACGACATTGCTTCGATCGAGGTGCTCAAGGATGCTTCTTCAAAGGCCATTTACGGTTATCGTGCAGCCAATGGTGTAATTCTTGTAACCACCAAGAAAGGTCGCAAGGGTGAAGGCAAAATAACTTATGACGGCTGGGTAGGTTTCCAAACTTACGATGAAGGCGGCATGAAGATGATGGGATCACGCGACCTCTTCAACTTGCGTTATGATGCTTGGCTCAACCAGTATATGACAGCAAACCCGAATGCCAGCGATGCCGATATACAGAATTATATCAATAACACCATTCTTGCCAGCAGCGGTGCCAACACCGGTTTCTCGGAAGAGGAACTTTATAACGGGCAGAATGACATTACTTCTGACTGGGTTAGCCCGATTACCCGTACAGGTATCCAACATAACCACTCGCTCAGTTTCTCGGGTGGTACCGACAAGACCACTTATTACCTTGGCGTGTCTTACACCAACCAACAGGGTATCATCATCAACTCGGATTACGAACGTTTCTCGGGTAAAATCAATGTTGAACAAGAGGTTAAACCTTGGTTGAAGATAGGAACCAACACCACATTGTCGCGTGCCGTTACCAATACTCAGGAAGACAACCTTTATACCCGTTGCGTAACCGCCAACCCGATGCAGACCATCGACGACCGTGACTATATGTACTGGCGCGGCGGTCACGATTCAAGCGGTAACCCGTTGAAACTTATGGACGTTCGCCGCGAGCAAATTCACGACCGTGTGCTTTCGTCAAACTATATCAATGTTAACCCCATCGAGGGCTTGAACTTGCGTACTACATTCTCTATCGACTACCTTAACAAGAGCGACTTCACTTATCGCCCGATGACTTCGGCCGAAGGTCCGCGTAACGACAAGGGGCAGGCAAGCCAATGGCGCGGTCGTGCTTTCTCTTGGCAATGGGATAACTCGGTAAGCTATGAAAAAGTATTCAACAAGAAGCACCGTATATTTGCAATGGCAACTGCCAGCTTGACCAAGGACATGACTGATGCCACAAATATTTCGGTATCGGGCTTCCCAAGTGATATCATGGGCTGGTATAACATAGCAGCCGCTGCCAACAAGGATAAGGCAAACTATTCTTCAAGCTTCATTACCCAAACGGCTGTTTCGTTTGTACAACGTGTGAACTATACTTACGACAACCGCTACCTGTTCACAGTGAGCTTGCGTCAAGACGGTTCGTCGCGTTTTGCAAGCGGCAACCAGTGGGGCGTGTTCCCGTCGTTCTCGGCTGCATGGAATATGTCGTCTGAGAAATTCCTCAACAATGTTGACTGGCTCTCGATGTTGAAGTTGCGCATGGGCTGGGGTCTTGTAGGTAACCAGGCAATTCCCGAATATGCTTATTTGTCGATTTACAACCCGTCGTATTCAAATGGCAACACCACATTCGTGTCGGATGGCCGTCAAGGTAACCCCGATATCTCGTGGGAAAAACAGAACCAGTTTAACGTGGGTGTGGATGCATCTATATTGAATGACCGCCTGTCGTTCAGCGCCGACTACTTCTATACCATCAACAGTGACTTGCTTATGCAGATGTCGTTGTCGCAGACCACAGGTTTCAACAACCGCATTGCCAATGTGGCAAAACTTGAAAACCAAGGTGTGGAATTCTCGTTCAATGCAAAACTGCTTCAACGCGGCGACTGGACTTGGAACTGCTCGGGTAACATCTCGCACGATAAGAACAAGGTTAAGGAACTTTACGATGGCTTGCAAGTGATATGGAGCGGTAACTCAATCACTTCGCGCGAAGGCAACCTCTTTGTGGGCGAACCGGTTAACACTTACCACTCGTTCAAGGCTCGTATCGCACAGCAATCCGATATCGATTACCTGAACAAGATGAACGCACGTGACATACCCGATGGTAATGGTGGCTTTACTAACCACTTCGTGGGCGGTAAGGAAGTTCACCCGGGTGACTTGTTGCCTGAAGACCGTAACGGCGACGGCAAAATCACTTATGAAGACGATATGTATATCATAGGCCGCAAGGATCCGAAGTTCTATGGTGGTTTCTCGACCGATTTGACTTGGAAGGATATCACACTGTCGGCTTCGTTCAGCTACTCTTATGGCGCTCGCCGCTATTCAAGCATGTATGAAAGCACCATGAACCTTGGTGGTTGGGATTATTGCTCACACATCGACGCACTTGACCGTTGGACTCCGACCAACACCGATACCGATGTGCCTCGTGCATTCCGCGGTGCAGATGTTCAACGCTTCAACATAGGTGAAACCGACTGGGTATTGCTCGATGCTTCTTATTTGCGCCTGTCGGCATTGACATTGAGCTGGAACCTGCCCACCAAGTGGATTAGCCCCGTATGTCAGAACTTGCGTGTGTATGCAACTTGCAACAACTTGTTCACTTGGACTCCTTATAAGGGATATGACCCTGAAACAGGCGAAGACTATCCGTCGGCCAAGATGTATGTGATAGGAGTTAACGCCACATTCTAAAAATTAACTTAAAAAGGAATACGATTATGAAAATCTTAAAATATGGAGCTATTGCCCTCGTGGGATTGATGTCGCTGAATTCTTGTGCCGATTTTCTCGACCAGCAACCACAATCGAGCCTGTCGCAAGAGCAACTTTTCTCCGACACAAAGAACATGGAGTCATACGTTCAAGGACTCTACAAGCAATGGCGCGACATACACAAGGAGCAAATAGATATTTACCTTGGAACCGATGAGGCAGCACAAGGCGGTGTGCAGAACCGTGACAACCTTGACAAGCGTCAACTCGATATCTACCAAGATATAACAACCTCGAATAACGTAGTGCTTAATGTATGGAACAAGCGTTATGCAGTGATAGCAGCTGCGGCAACATTGTTGCAGGAAAAGCAGCCGACGGTGGAGACTGCCGACAGCCTCACACAAGTGTTTGTGGGAGATGCGTCGTTCCTTCGTGCGGTGAACTATTTTGAACTTGTAATGTTGTTTGGCGACGTGCCTATCGTTGACTACCTTAATGTGAGCGATGGTGCCCGCCATCCGCGCAGCGAGGTATATGCCCTCATGGAAAGCGACTTGCAGCGTGCCATCCAATACTTGCCCTCGATGGACGAACAGACCGACAAGAGCCATGCCACAACTCGCCTGGCTTGGGCAATGCTTGGCAAGTTGTATATGTATGCCGATGCCGATGTCATGCGTGAAGACGGCTCCTCGTGGCGTGATTATGCCAAGGCTGCCGAGGCTTTCAAGCACGTGATTGATGAATCGGGTGTGGGAACTACTTTGCCTGGAACCGTTGATGAAATCTTCGGCAATACCAAAGACCTTGAAAATCCCACTATCCCTGCATATGGCGATGGTGCTGAAGGTACTGCCAATGTTGAACGTGAATGGGTGTATGCTTTCCGTTTCGGCCATGCCAACGGTGATGAAAACAGCATTCAGTGGGCAATGGGCAGCCGTGCCGTGTCGATTATGTCAACCACCGGTGAGGCAATGTGCTTCTGGGCAGGTTTCGACGGTATGCTCCCGAGCGATTATTGCTGGAAGTTCAAGGAAGATGGTGGCGTATGGGAGAAGAATGATGCGCGTCGTTTTGTTTCATTCCGTGGCATAAACGAGAATGACAGCGAAATGAATCCCTCAGAGTTCAACGACCCGCGCAATGGTTGGACTGCCCAACTTATCGGTTACTGCTTTGGCGATGAACTTGACCCACATACTGCAAAATTTGAAGACCCGTATGTTGAGGAAATAGGTATGAACACTTACCAAAGCGGCCGCGCCGTGCCATTTATCCGTTTGGGCGACATCTTCCTTAATTATGCCGAATGTCTTTATCGTACCGAGGGTGTGACGGCAGCATTGCCATACTTTAATGCAACCAGGATACGTGCCATGGGGCGCCGCGGTGCATTGACGGCGGCAGCTATTTCCGACGAAAATGCTTTCATGCACGAAATGATGGATGAGCGTATGCGCGAGCTTAATTTTGAAGGGTGGCGTAAGTTTGACTTGATTCGTACCGGTTTCTTGACAGGCAACGACCTCAATGGTCAACCCATCATGCAGCGCAACAAGAACTTTGCTGCCTTTAGCGTAGGATCGGTTAATCCCAATTATCGTTACTGGCCTATACCTCTTGATGAAATCAATAAGAATACCGACTTGCAAGGTTCGTCAAATCCGCAAAACCCGGGATATTGATTTAATTGGCAATTAACAGTTGTCAATTATAATTAGAAATTAAAAGATTATCCTTTATTCATTGACAGTTGGGCAATTGACGGTTGGCAATTAACGTTTACTCATTGTCAATTATCGATTGCCGGCTGTCAATTGTTTTTTAACCTTTAAATATCATTATGGACAAGAAATTACTATTAAGCCTTGGCGCAGCTTTTATTACGGGGATTGCAGCCAATGCCGCCGACAGCTTTGAATGTGGGCAGTGGACCATCAGCATAGATCCCGAAACAAAAGCAATGGATATATCCCACGGCGAAACCACGTTGCTCAAGCAAGGGTTTGCTCAATACAAGAATGCCGAGGGAACTACTATAAAAAGTACCGATGCCGCAAGCGTGAGCGTGTCGGCAGGGGAGGCCGTGAGCGACCTCTTTGGGCAGGGTACTAAATATACCGTCAGCTACGACATGGCCGACGGAGCCGACATCGAGCAGGCATTTTATGCCTATGACAGCCACCCCGAATATTTCCTGACCGAGGTGACAATTAAATCGGAAACAGAGACAAAAACCAATTATATATCGCCACTTACCACCGAAACTGCATCATCGGTGTTGCCTGAAGACGGGACCAACCGCTGGCTTTCGGTTCCGTTCAGCAACGACAATTTCACACGTTACAAGACTCCCGAATTGAATGGCAATCAATCATCGTATTACGTGACGGCGATTTACGACGGAGTTTCGCGTAACGGTTATGTGATAGGTGCGGTTGACTTCGACACGTGGAAATTCGTGATACGAGCCGAGGGTGCCCGTGGTTATGGCTTGCGCAGCCTTGAGACCGCTTGTGGCTGTGTAACTCCCGACGACCTGCGTGCAAATGTTACCATGCAGCACGGCAGCATCGTGGGCAAAGAATTGAAATCATCGAGGATATTTGTAGGTTACTTCGACGACTGGCGTCGCGGAATGGAAACTTATGCCGATGCAGTGGCTACTGTGACTCCCGAGCGCAAGAATATTACCGGCAAGTCGTTTTTCGGCTGGAACAGCTGGGCAGTGTTGCAGACCGACGTCAATTACCAGGGAGTGCTTGACGTGATAGATTTCTTCAAGAACGAAACTCCCGAATTCCGCGATAACAACGATGCTGTGTATGTGGTGCTCGACTCGTGGTGGAACGATAATATTAAGCCGGGCGAATTGAAAGATATTACCCGCCAGGCAGTAAGGAACGGTTTCAAGACGGGTATTTATAACACCCCGTTCAGCGACTGGAACGGTTATGACGGCATTTCTTACGATGACCCGGCATGGGGCAGCGGCAAGGTGAACGGTTCGGATTATACTTATAAGGATATCATTCTTACGTGGAAAGGCAAGCCCATAAGGCTTGACAATGGTTGGGCTCTCGACCCCACGCACCCGGGAACCAAGGCATTGGCAAAATACAATATCGACCAGTTCAAGTCGTGGGGTTACAAATATGTAAAACTCGACTTCTTGTGCAATGGTATAGTTGAAGCCGACAAGTGGTATAATCCCGACGTGCACACAGGTATGCAGGCTTATAACGAGGGTATCAAGTATATATCTGACTATTGTGGTGAAGATATTTTCATCGATTACTCGATAGCTCCTGCATTGCCTGCCCAGTATGCCAACGCCCGCCGCATAAGCTGCGATGCCTGGGGTGACATAAGTAACAGCGAAATGGTGCTTAACTGCATGGCCTACGGCTGGTGGCTCGACCGCCTGTATAATTTCAACGACGGCGACCATGCGGTGTTTGAGAATTACTCGGAAGGCGAAAACCGTGTGCGCATGACTTCGGAAATCATGAACGGGTATATATTGCTTGGCGACAACTTCAGCCTCAGCGGCCGCAAGCCCGGCACACAGGCAATACGCGACCAGGCCAAGAAAGTCTTGAACAATAGTGAAATCAATGAAGTAGCCCGCACTTGCGGCGGTACTTTCTGGCCGGTATATGGTTACAGCTCACAATCCGGTGCCGGTGAGAAATACATGATGTTTGATGCCGGTACGGTACTTTACCTTGCCGCAATCAATTATGGCGGCAGTGAGATGAGCGGTTCGATACCTGTGGCCGACCTGGGCATTCAATCGACAGGCGATGTGCTTGCCATAAAGGAACTGTGGGGCGGTGAAAGCTATGAGTTGAACAGCGAAGGCAAACTTGAATTTACCGTTCCGGCCAAGGATGTGCTTGTGTTTAAATTTGACAAGGCTGTAGGTATCGATGAAGTAGGCGAAAGTGCCGGCAACGACTTGCAAGTGGGCAAGCAGGGCGATGTCATCTATATGTCGGCTGCTTGCGGGTTGCAATCGGCTGCGCTTTATTCGCTCGACGGGCGCATGATGTATTCCCGTGATTTAGGTGGCGACGCAAGTGCCGAACTCGACCTTTACGGCATGGAACGTGGTGTATATGTGGTGCGTGTGGCCGATGCCGCAGGCAATGTACGCAGTGTAAAATTCATTAAATAAGCAACCTGTATGAAAGGAAACAAGACATTGATGACTGTGGCCATGGTGAGCATGGCACTGGCTGCCAATTCCGCGCAGATAAAAGTAGAAACCGGCGATGTGAGCCTTATCATGGATGGAGAGCCGGGCAGTGCGCTCAATTTGTGCTACTTCGGTGAGAAATTGGCAAATACTTCGGAATTTGCCTATGCCTGGCACATCACGCAGCCCGATACGCAAGACGAGTATGGCCGTCAGCTTTATCCTGCCTATGGTGGAAGGTTTTTCCTTAATCCGGCATTGAAACTGACTCATGCCGACGGGGTGATGACCACCGAGCTTGTATATCGTTCACATGAACAAAAAGCGATAGATGCCAACCGTACCGAAACCGTGGTGCATCTGCAAGACAAGATATATGATGCACGTGTGGACTTGCGCTTTGTGGCTTACAACGACGAAGATGTGATAACGCAATCGGTGACTTTCTCGCACGGGGAGAAGGGCGAGATGACAGTTGAAAATATCGCTTCATCGTATATCACGCTGAAAGCGCACGATTATTATCTCACTCATTTCCATGGCACATGGGCGCGTGAGATGCAACTCACCGAGGAAAAATTGACACCCGGCGTGAAAGTGGTGGAGTCGAAAAAGGGTGTGCGCACGGCACAATCAGACAATTCGGCGTTCCTGTTGTCGCTCGATGCGCCGGCGAGTGAATACAGTGGCGATGTATATGCCGGAGCATTGGCGTGGACCGGCAATTACAAGATACAATTCGAGGTTGATGAGGCCGGACTGTTGCACATCGTTGGTGGAATAAACCCGTTTGCCTCGGCCATTTCGCTTGCTGCCGGCGAAGAACTGGTAACACCCGAGATGGTGCTTACTTACAGCAATAATGGTCGCAGCGAAGTGACGCATAATTTGCACGACTGGACTCGCCGTTACAATTTGGCGCATGGCGACGAGGTTCGCCCTGTGGTGCTTAACAGCTGGGAAGGCGCATACTTCGACTTTGACGAGAAGGTGATTACCGACATGATTGACGATGCCGCCGCATTTGGCGTGGAGATGTTTGTACTCGACGATGGTTGGTTTGGCAACAAGTTTCCACGCAACGGTGACAATGCCGGCTTAGGCGATTGGCAGGTGAACAAGAAGAAACTTCCACACGGAATAGGTTTCCTTGCCGACTATGCAGTAAGCAAGGGGATGAAGTTCGGTATATGGATAGAACCGGAAATGGTGAACCCCGACAGTGAACTTGCCCGCCGCCATCCCGAGTGGATAGTACAAAGTGGCAAGCGCGACTTGCTGCCAATGCGCAACCAGCACTTGCTTGACTTGTCTAATCCTGAAGTGCAAGATTTCGTGTTCGAGACATTCGACAATGTGCTGAAGATGTCGCCCAATATTTCCTACGTGAAATGGGATGCCAACCGCCATGCCGACAATGTGGGTTCGACCTACCTTGCCGCCGACGAGCAGAGCCGTTTCTGGTATGACTACATACGTGGGCTGTATAGCGTGTATGAGCGCATACGTGCCAAGTACCCCGATGTGCTGATACAATTGTGCTCGTCGGGCGGCGGACGCGTGGACTTCGGCGCATTGAAATATCACGATGAGTTTTGGGCAAGTGACAATACCAATGCACTTGACCGCCTGAAGATACAATACAGCGAAAACATCTTTTTCCCTGCAATGGCTACCGCAGCCCACGTATCTACCAGTCCTAATCATCAGACCGGTATGATGCTGCCGCTGAAGTTCCGTTTCGATGTGGCCATGATGGGTCGATTGGGCATGGAGTTGCAACCCAAGCAGCTTGAAGGTGACGAACGCACTTTTGCGTTAAATGCGATCAAGCTGTACAAGGAATTGCGTCCGGTTATACAGCTTGGAGACCTTTACCGCATCGATTCTCCTTATGATGAAGACGGGTATTGCTCCGACGTGTATGTGTCGAAGGATCGTCGGGAGGCAGTGGTGTTTGCATTCAGCACCACTTACCACAATCGCACCCAATCATACGATATCAAATTACATGGTCTTGACCCTGCCAAGAATTATTTGCTCAAGGAGGTGAACACTCCCGATGGCGGCAGTTGGTATCCCGGTAACGGAAAGGTGTATAGTGGTGAATTCCTGATGAAGGCCGGATTGTCGTTGCCCATAGGCGGTGCATTCACGAGCATGGTATTACATTTGACAGAACAATAAAAAAATAACGATGATATGAAAACAGCAATTATTTCAGCAATGGCTTTGGGCGCACTCATGTTGTGTGCCTGCTCATCACCGTCGGTGGAGAATGGTATGGGCGTGACTGTCAAGTATGACAGTTCTACTAAAACTGTAGCAATAGGTTGTGACGGTCGTCAGGTGCTTGGCGGGGTATATGCCTCATATAAATTGGGCGACCGCATGGTTTCGGCAACCGATTATACGGCGTGCCGGACCTCGGTAAATGAAATTAACGACGATTTCGGTCGTGGCCGCAGTCTTGTGCTATCTTACACTGCCGACTCGCTGCCCGACTTGGAGCAGACCTATTACGTATATGACAGCCTTCAATATGTGTTGACCGATTTCACTGTACGTGCCAAGTATGGAGAAACTGCCACAAATTACATGGCTCCCGTAAATGCGACTTCGATTAAAACATTCCCAGCCGAAGGCGACAACAGGGCGTTGTTCATCCCGTTTGATAACGATTGTTTTATTCGTTATCAATCTCACGCAATGGGATTTGATACATTGCGCAGTTATGAGGTGACGGCCATTTTCAATAATGCTACCCGTGAAGGTATAATCATCGGGTCGGTTGAACACAATATGTGGAAAACGGCAGTTGATATGCAGTCGGCATCGGGCAACGAGTTGAAGTCGCTCGTATGCTATGGCGGTGTGGCCGACAAGACCACTCGCGACTCGAAAGCACACGGCACTGTGTCGGGGCAGGAAGTGAAATCGCCTAAAATCCTTGTAGGAAACTTTGACGACTGGCGCGACGGCATGGAGGCTTATGCCGATGCCAACGCCACGGTGGCTGCCCCCATGGCTTGGGATAAGGCTATGCCTTTCGGTTGGAACAGCTGGGGTACGCTGCAATGGAAATTGAACTTCAAGAATGCTTGCGAAGTGTCGGATTACTATGCGAATACTTTGCAGCCGAATAATTTCCAAAATGCCGATTCTGTGGTGTATATCGGGCTTGACTCGGGTTGGAATGCCATGAGTGAAGACCAATTGAAGAAGTTTGCGGAACATTGCGAGGCACAAAGCCAGGTTGCTGGTATTTATTGGACTCCGTTCACCGACTGGAGCCGCAATCCCGAGCGTACAATTGATGCAGTTCCCGAATATAAAAACAAGGATGTGTATCTGTATGCCAACGGGAAACCGCAAGAGCTTGACGGGGCTTATGCCTACGACCCCACTCACCCGGCCATCGAGGAGATGATGAAACAAACGTCTGAATTATTCCGCCGCTGCGGTTTCAAGTATGTGAAGATGGACTTTATGTCGCATGGCATAATGGAAGGTGACAAGTGGTATAATCCCGAAATACACACCGGCGTTGAAGCATATAATTACGGTATGCAATTGCTCGACAAGTATTTTGGCGATATGTACCTCAATCTTTCTATTTCGCCTATTTTCCCGTCGCAATATGCACAGTCGCGCCGCATTGCCTGTGATGCGTGGAACAAGATAAAGGATACCGAATATACAATGAATGCGTTGTCATATGGCTGGTGGATTGATCGTGTATATCAATATAACGATGCCGACCACATTGTGCTCAGGGATGCCGAAGAGAGCGAGAACCGCGCACGTGTAACTTCGTCGGTCATCACCGGCTTGTATATCGTGGGTGACGACTTCAGCAAGACTGCCAATCCCGAAGTGTTGCGTCGTGCCGAGAAATTCCTCACCAATGCCGACGTTAATGCCGTGGCCGACGGCCGTTCGTTCCGCCCTGTAGAAGGTAACGGAGAACGCTCGGAGAGCCAGTTCATGCGCACCGAGGCCGACGGGTCGGTTTATTATGTGGCATTCAATTATACCGAACGCGACACCACAATCCGGTTGTCGCTCGACCGTATAGGCATCGCTGTTCCTTATTCAGGTACAATGAAAGACCTGTGGAGCGGTGAAACCACCAAGGTGGCAGGTGATGCGCAAGAATTGGCCATACCTGCCAAGGATGTAAGATTTGTAAAATTCATAGCAAACTCAAAATAAAGATAGGTTCATGAAATTGAAGAGTTTATTTGTGAGTGCAGCTATTGCCGCTTCCATGCCGATGATGGCATGGAACGGCAGTGTGCTGATTTCCACTCCGAACACATCGATGTTGCTCCATGCCGATGAAGGGAGCGACTTGCGGTTTGCCTATTACGGTGAACGCATCGACGAGAGTGAAATTCATCAAATTCACGATGCATGGGATGGGCTGAATCAGGCTGCCTATCCGGCTTTCGGGGAGAAAGTACACGAACTTACGGCATTGCAAGTGGTTCATGCCGACGGTAATATGTCGCTCGAACTCACTGTGCAAGGTGTAGAAACGCATGACACCGGCGATGCCGTGGAAACGGTAATCACGCTTGCCGATGACGTGTACCCCTTTACTGTGGATTTGCACTACCGTGCTTATAAAGATGTGGATGTCATAGAGAGCTGGGCTACATACAAGCATAATGAAAAGAAAGATGTGGTATTGCAACGCTTTGATTCGTTCCAAATGCCTATAAGGCAAGGCGATGTGTGGATTTCACACCTTTACGGTTCATGGGCTGCCGAAACTTCAGTGGCCACCGAGCCGTTGCAACCGGGTATAAAGGTTATTTCCAATATCGACGGTTCGCGCAATGGTCACCTGTCGCACCCTGACGTGATGATTTCACTTGACGGCAAGCCGCAGGAAAATCAAGGCCGTGTGTATGGCGCAGTGCTTTGTTGGAGCGGCAATTTCAAGTTGCGTTTCCAAACCGAGTACCGCAATGTGCACAAGTTCTTCATCGGCATGAACGATG
Source organism: uncultured Bacteroidales bacterium (assembly GCA_949289215.1). Taxonomy (GTDB): domain Bacteria; phylum Bacteroidota; class Bacteroidia; order Bacteroidales; family Muribaculaceae; genus Avimuribaculum. The sequence continues at coordinate 35,771 of CASENC010000009.1, forward strand.
AGGCGTCTGAATACCGCCTGGCAAAAGGTGAAGTGTTTGAAACCCCAAAGGTGGCTTTGACTTATACGGCAAAGGGCCTTGGCGGAGCAAGCCGCAACTATCATCGTTGGGCTCGCAAGCATGGCATGGTATATGGCAGTGATAAGCCGCATGATGTGCTGCTTAACAGCTGGGAAGGCGTTTATTTCGACGTGTTCGAGCCGAAAATGGATGAAATGATGCGTGACTTTGCTGCAATAGGCGGTGAAATGTTTGTGATGGACGATGGTTGGTTCGGCACAAAGTACAAGCGTAACAACGACAAGGGTGCGCTTGGCGACTGGATTGTGGATACCACCAAGTTGCCTAATGGCATACAAGGGCTTGTGAACACTGCCGACAAGTATGGGCTTAAATTCGGCATATGGGTTGAACCCGAGGCTACCAATGTCGAGAGTGTGCTTTATGAGAAACATCCCGACTGGGCACTGAATGTGAAAGGACGCAACCAGCATTACGGGCGCGGCGGCGGCCAAATGCTGCTCGACCTGTGCAATCCCAAGGTGCAGGATTTCATCTACAATATGGTTGACACGCTGCTCACCAATTATCCGGGCATTGCTTATATAAAGTGGGATGCCAATGTGGAACTTAAAAATTACGGGTCGTCATATCTGCCTGCCGACAAGCAGTCGCATATTTATATAGATTACCATCGCGGACTGGTAAATGTGCTTGAACGCATTCGTGAAAAGCATCCCGATGTGGTTATCCAAGCCTGTGGTGGCGGCGGCGGACGTGTGAGCTATGGTGTAATGCCTTATTTCGACGAGTTCTGGGTAAGCGATAACACCGATGCACTGCAACGCATCTTCATTCAGTGGGGTACATCTTATTTCTACCCTGCCAACGCCATGGCTCAGCACGTGAGCGCATCGCCCAACCACCAGACGGGCCGCGTGGTTCCGCTCAAGTTCCGTTTCGATGTGGCAATGAGCGGCCGCCTGGGTATGGAAATGCAACCCGGCAGCATGACCGACACCGAGCGCGAATATGCCAAGAAAACCATTGGCGAGTACAAGGAGATATTGCGCCCGATAGTGCAACAGGGTAACCTTTACAGGCTTGTATCGCCATATGACGACAAGGGTTATGCATCGCTCATGTACACCAATGATGACGCAAGCCGTGCTATCGTGTTTGCCTACAAGATGAAGCATTTCAATAATATGCTTGTTCCGCGCCTGCGCCTTGACGGGCTTGATGCTTCCAAGACTTATGAGTTCCGTGAATTGAGTGTGCCCATTGGTGAAAATCCGTCGCACCTTAACGGCAAGCGCATAAAAGGAGCCATACTGATGAATACAGGCTTTGAAATCCCGCTCGACCGCGAATATTCAAGTCGCGTGTATGAGCTTGTTGCGATAGATTGATATAAAATTGTTGGATTGTCGAAAGAGCCTGTCGGGCTTTAAATGCTCGGCAGGCTCTTTAAAAAAATTTGATTATACAAAAAATGAAAAATATTAAATTGGCAGTGGGTGCGCTGTCGCTGGCGTGTTTTGTGGCCATGAATGCCGCCACGCATGAATTGCAGTCGCCCGATGGGAATATATCGATAAAATTCTCTGACGACAGTCTTAAACTTGTCTATAATGTTGATTATAAAGGCAAGGTGTTTATCGAACCGTCAAAGCTCGGGCTTAAATTGCAAGGAGCCGACGTGCTTGGGCAAAATGTGCAAATAACTGATGCCAAACTCTCGCAGGGCGTTGACAGCTACACACTGTTGCACGGACGTTCGGGAAAGGTTGACGATGCATATAATGCGTTGACGCTGGAGATGCAGGAGAACAGCCTCACCGAGCGTAAACTTGTTGTGGAGGCTCGTGCTTATAACGATGCGGTTGCATTCCGCTACGTAGTTCCCGAACAAACACATCTCACCGATTACAACCTTGTGGAAGAAAACACCGAATTCTGCCTTGCGAAAGATGCAACGGCTTATGCACTTGTATTGCCCAATTATAAGTCGGGCTATGAGAGCGAATATCACAAGTTGCCCGTTTCGGCTCTTGCCAACCAGGGCGGTGTGGCAAGCCATTATCTTGTGGGTATGCCGGTGTTGCTCGATATGCCCGGAGTGGGATGGGGTGCGATTATCGAAACCGACCTTGAAGGGAATGCCGCCACTTACCTTACTAACCCCACAGGATCGTGGATGGGGCATAAATTTACCACTGTGGTTTCGCCAAGCCGCAGCCGTAGCGAAGTGGCCGTGGCATCTACACTTCCGCATCATTCACCGTGGCGCGTGATAATGCTTGCCGACGAGCCTGGCCGCTTCGGTGAAACCAACGTGGTGACAAGCTTGAACCCCGAGTGCCGCGTTGCCGACACATCGTGGATTTCGGCCGGGTTGTCGTCGTGGGATTGGTGGAATGGCAGCTTGAATAAAGCCGGTGAAGTGGCATATACCACCGAGACAATGAAGTATTACGTGGACTTTGCCGCCGAAAACGGCTTTAAATACATGACCATCGATGCCGGTTGGTGCGGAGAAGACATTACCAAGTGCCGCGACAATGTGAATGTGCCCGAAGTGGTTGCTTATGCCAAGTCGAAAGGCGTGAAGGTGTTCATTTGGCTATATTCGCGCTTTGTGTGGAACCAGATGGACGAAGCTTTCCCATTGTATGAGAAATGGGGTGTTGCCGGGCTTAAAATCGACTTTATAGAACGTAACGACCAGGCCGGTATCGACTGGTATTACCGCGTGGCCAAAAAGGCTGCCGAGCATCACTTGATGGTTGACTACCACGGCTGTACCAACCCATGGGGCTTGCAACGCACTTATCCCAATGTGGTGGGATATGAGGCAATATTGGGAATGGAACAGTCGAAAGCCGGTGGCCGAGACAACCCCGACAACCGTGTGACGCTGGCATTCACACGCATGATACCGGGCTTGATGGACTACACGCCCGGCGGTTTCGACAATGTTACTCCCGAGGAGTTTGAACCGAACATGGTGACGCGGCCGCAGGTGATGGGTACACGTGCACAGCACTTGGCTCTGTATGTGGTATATGACTCGCCTTTCCAAATGGTGTCGGACTGGCCCGAGGCTTACAAGAATGACCGCAGCTTTGATTTTATTAAAGAGGTGCCTGCTCGTTGGGACGAGACTCGTGTGCTTAACGGCACTCCCGACACCCATATCACTGTTGCACGCCGCAATGGCAATGACTGGTGGCTTGGAGCAATTACCGGGTGGGAACCGACCAGTTTCATGTTGCCGCTCGACTTCCTTGGCGAAGGCAATTACACGGCTGTCATTTACCGTGATACCAAGGAATCGGGTGACCAGCCCAAGCAATATGAAGTGAAGGAGATGAAAGTGACATCGCGCAGCACGCTCAACATCGACATGGCTCGCGGCGGTGGCATAGCCGTCAAGTTCATACGCCGCTGATTTTTAGGGGCAAGCAATTGCTTGCGTTTATGAGAAACGAAGGCGCGATTTAATTCAGCGCATCGGCATAAAGCCAAAAAGGCATATATTTCACGAAAGGCAAAATTCACATTTGTCTTTACGGAGGGATATATGCTTTTGGGGCTTTATTTGTTTTTATCTTGACGAATTTCGGGATGCCGCCTTAAATGGAGTCAAGTGCCGATAGTTCGTCGTTGGAGCATCCCGGGTGGCGGCAGTCATTCATTCATCCTCACCCGTTATTTTGCAATAGTTACCGGGGTAACGGTTACCGTGGTTGCAAAGTTGACGGCCGTGTTTAGAATTCCCAATTTTATTGAGCGTTGTTTTTGCCTAATATTCGTGCAGGGAGGGGCGCGGGGGCGTTGCGATTTTTTAAGTGATTATTTGTTTGCGGTATGAGTTTTTTTTGCGAAATTTGCAAAGTATAATGCAGATAATATTACAACCTATATAAATTAACGATTTATGACAAAGAAGAGCGCATTGCAAAAGGCTCGTGCTGCCTACCAACCCAAGTTGCCTTCGGCACTTTGGGGCGCAGTGAGGGCCGTTGAAGGCGAACCAACACAGTCGGTAGCCGATCAGGAAGAAATCAAGGCTTTGTTCCCCAACACATACGGGCTGCCTGAGTTGACTTTCGAGAAAGACCCGAAGCCCGCTAAGGCTACAGCACCGTTTAACGTGGGTGTTATTTTGTCGGGCGGCCAGGCTCCCGGCGGACACAACGTCATCAGCGGATTGTTTGACGGAATTAAAGCCATAAATAAGGACAGCCGCCTGTATGGTTTCCTCATGGGCCCCGGCGGACTGGTTGACCACCAGTATATCGAACTCACTTCGAGCATCATCGACGAGTATCGTAATACGGGCGGTTTTGATATCATAGGCTCTGGCCGTACCAAACTTGAGGAGGTTGAGCAATTCGAGAAAGGTCTTGAGATTTTGCGCGAACTCAATATCAAGGCTCTTGTAATCATTGGTGGCGATGACTCCAATACCAATGCCTGTGTGCTTGCCGAATATTACAAGGCTCACAATGCCGGTGTGCAGGTTATCGGTTGCCCGAAGACCATCGACGGCGACTTGAAGAACGACATGATTGAGACTTCGTTCGGTTTCGACACTGCCACTAAGGTTTATTCGGAAGTTATCGGTAACATACAGCGCGACTGCAACTCGGCCAAGAAGTATTGGCACTTCATCAAGCTGATGGGTCGCTCGGCTTCGCACATTGCACTTGAGTGCGCACTGCAAGTGCAGCCCAACTATTGCATCATCAGCGAGGAAGTTGAGGCAAAGAACATGACACTCGACGACATCGTGACTAATATAGCTGCCGTGGTGGCCAAGCGCGCCGAAAATGGCGATAACTTTGGTACGGTGCTTATTCCTGAAGGCTTGATAGAATTTATCCCGGCCATGAAGGCTCTTATTGCCGAACTCAACGACTTGCTGGCTCGCACTCCCGACTTTGCATCGAAGAGCGAGGATGAACAACGCAGTTTCGTGATTTCGAGCCTTAGCGCCGATAATGCCAAGATATTCGAGAGCCTGCCCAAGGGTGTTGCCCGCCAGTTGACTCTTGACCGTGACCCTCACGGCAATGTGCAGGTTTCGCTCATCGAGACCGAAAAGTTGCTTAGCGAGATGATTGGCAAGAAGTTGGCCGAATGGAAAGCCGCAGGAAAATATGTAGGCAAGTTTGCCGCACAGCACCACTTCTTCGGTTACGAAGGTCGTTGCGCCGACCCGTCGAACTTCGATGCCGACTATTGCTACGCACTGGGTTACAATGCAGCACAGCTCATCAACTGTGGCGCAACGGGATATATGTCGTCGGTTCGCAACCTCACCAAGCCTTCGGTTCAATGGGTTGCTGGCGGCATACCTATCACCATGATGATGAACATGGAACGCCGCAACGGCAAGATGAAGCCTGTAATCCAAAAGGCTCTTGTTGACCTTAACGGCAAGCCGTTCCAGAAGTTTGCCGAGCAACGCGACGAATGGGCATTGAACACTTGCTATATGTATCCCGGCCCGATCCAATACTTTGGTCCGGCCGAAGTGTGCGACCAGCCGTCACGCACTCTTTATTACGAACAAGGCGGAAAGTAATAATCCCGGCAACTTTCCCAATGAAGGGAACAATTTTGTTGCGGGTTTGATGATATAACCTAAATCTCAGCTTGCAGAGCCTCACCGGCAACCGGCCTATCGGTTGCGCGGTGAGGCTTTTTGCTTGTTGTGCGCCTTTGTGCGGCAGTGTGCATAAAAAGTATTAAAAAATACTTGTTAAATGTTGCTGATTGCTGTTTTTTGAGTAACTTCGCAACAGGGTATGCAAGGTGCAAAAAGAGCCTTGCCATGCAATTTGTTTTTGGAAAGTTTGTTTTATTATACACTCACAGATTAAATATTTAACTATTATGGTTTATTCACAGGAAGTACAACACATGTGCTGTGTAAAAAAGGGCGCTAACCACCCTTCTGCTCCCATACCAGAGGAAGGAAAATGGGTTAGGTCGAAAGAAATCAAGGATATTTCAGGGCTTACCCACGGCATTGGGTGGTGTGCTCCGCAACAAGGTGCTTGCAAGCTCACACTCAACGTTAAGGAAGGCGTAATCCAAGAGGCATTGGTTGAAACCATCGGTTGCTCGGGCATGACCCACTCTGCAGCTATGGCATCGGAGATACTCCCTGGCAAGACTGTGCTTGAGGCTTTGAATACCGACTTGGTGTGCGATGCCATCAACACTGCAATGCGTGAATTGTTCCTGCAAATCGTTTACGGCCGCACTCAGTCGGCATTCTCTGAAGGCGGTTTGGTAGTGGGTGCATCTCTCGAAGACCTTGGCAAGGGCTTGCGCAGCCAGGTAGGTACGATGTTCGGCACCTTGGCAAAGGGTCCTCGCTACCTCGAAATGGCAGAAGGCTATTGCACTCGCATGGCTCTTGACGAAGACAACCAAGTGATTGGTTACGAGTTCCTGCACCTTGGCAAGTTCACCGATGCCCTCAAGAACGGTGCAACTCCCGAAGAAGCCCTTGAGAAAGCTAAAGGTCACTACGGACGTTTCGAAGAGGCCGCTAAATATATTGACCCACGTAAAGAATAAGAGGAGGAAACAGACTATGTTAAGAGAAGTAAAATTTGAATCACAAGACCGTCGTATCAAGCAGATTCTTGCTGCTCTCAACGAAAACGGTATCAAAGATATAGAAGAAGCCAACAAGATTTGCGAAGAGGCCGGTATCGACCCCTACAAGACTTGTGAGGAAACTCAACCCATCTGCTTCGAAAATGCAAAGTGGGCCTATGTTGTAGGTGCAGCCATCGCATTGAAGAAGGGTTGCAAGAATGCTGCCGACGCTGCCGAGGCTATCGGTATCGGTCTGCAATCGTTCTGTATTCCCGGCTCTGTGGCCGATGATCGCAAGGTGGGTCTTGGTCACGGTAATCTTGCCGCACGCCTCCTCCGCGAAGAAACCAAGTGCTTCGCTTTCTTGGCAGGCCACGAGTCGTTTGCCGCAGCTGAAGGTGCAATCAAGATTGCAGCTAAGGCCGACAAGGTTCGCAAGGAACCGTTGCGCGTTATTCTTAACGGCCTTGGCAAGGATGCAGCCCAAATTATTTCGCGTATCAACGGCTTTACCTACGTTCGTACCCAATTCGACTATTTCACCGGCGAATTGAATGTGGTTGAGGAAATTCCTTATTCCAAGGGTCCTCGTGCTAAGGTAAAATGCTATGGCGTTGATGACGTGCGCGAAGGTGTTGCAGTGATGTGGAAAGAGGGTGTTGATGTATCAATCACAGGTAACTCGACCAACCCGACCCGTTTCCAGCACCCGGTAGCTGGTACTTACAAGAAGGAGCGTGTGCTTGCTGGCAAGCCTTACTTCTCGGTAGCTTCTGGTGGTGGTACAGGCCGTACATTGCACCCCGACAACATGGCAGCTGGTCCGGCTTCTTACGGTATGACCGACACTATGGGTCGTATGCATAGCGATGCTCAATTCGCAGGTTCGTCTTCGGTTCCGGCACACGTTGAGATGATGGGCTTCCTCGGCATCGGCAACAACCCAATGGTAGGTTGCACTGTTGCAGTTGCTGTTGACGTTGCTACTGCCCTCAGCAAGTAATATCCGAACAGATTCCCTACCCCTAAGGAAGGGAGAGAAGATAGTCTCCTGTGGCTCTCGAAAGCTGCAGGAGATTTTTTTGTTGCCATTATTAGATTGTGATTAGTAGCACGAGAAGTGCACCCATGTGTGGGGAACTGTAGTAGCAATATGGTTATTTGTTATTATTACTGTCCGCTAAAAATCCTTGAATAAGTTGTAGTACGTTGATTTAATGCTAACTATGAGCAATCTTCACGAAGGGGAGTGTCAATAGCTACAATACTGAAAAATTAAACATTTATATGCTTTTATCGAGCATTAATAAAAAATAGTGCGAGGGGCGGCGAAGCCGCCCTGTATTTTTTAGCGGACAGCAATAATTTGTTATAATGCGCGGCTCGTCTGCTTGGTGGTTGGCGGTGTTTACGCCGTGGTGGCAGTGAGCGAGCCGCGGCACGCCACGGACTGCAAATACATTGCTTGTCGGGCGCACGAGCCGTGCGTTCCCTACAACATAGCTGCGTACTGCGGTGGATGGATAATGGGTGCGTGTAATAACAAAAAAGCAGTGGGGCTGATGCAGCCCCACCGCTTTGGAAAAAATGAAATGAGTGTGTGCGTTATTTCACTATCTTTATGGTCTTGACGGTATTTTCGCCTGCCACTTTTACGATATACATTCCAGCGTTGAAATCGCTTGCCGGTATCACGAAATAGCCGCCTGCTGGCAATTCATAGTCGGCAACCATCATGCCGGTTGCGTTGTAAACCGTCACGCGGTTCATCGTTTCGGGATACGTTACTGCAAAGTTGTTGCCGCTGCGGGTCACATTGATTGCTTTTTCTTCGAATGAGCTGATTCCCACAGTACCTCCGGCTTGGTGCAAGTTGATTGTGCAAGTTGCACCTTCGGGCGATGTCAATGTGATTGTGCCATTGCGTTCCTCGGTTGTTTCATTGGCACTTGCGGTTATCGTGTAGGTAGTCTTGATGTCGCCTTCTGTCATCTCGCCAAATTCGATGTTAGCCCAGTCGGGAGCATCGATTTCAATCGATTCCAAGTCAACCGACGAATAGAAGTCGGCATTCTGCAGTTCGACTATGCCGCCTTCGGGTTGGCATTCGATTATGTCGTTGGTTGCCGGGCGCATGGTGATATACCTGCCAGTCAATTGCCATGCATAATTCAATTGTCCGTAATTCAGTTCTTTATCACTATCAGCTTCTGTGAATTGCATCAACCCATAAATGCCTCTGTCGATATGTGCGTCATTAAACAAGAAACTTATGTTCAATCCAGGAACTTTGGTCAAGTCATATACATGTATTGCATATTCACTGTCGAGCAGTACTCCCGTTTTTTCGGGAACGCCTATTCCTTCAGGATTGGTATAGAAATTAACATTCATTGCATATACGTCTCGACCTGAAGCGTACATATAAGGAGTTTCAAGGTCTTTCGGTTCTATGGTCGCTTTTGCAATTGTGTCGCCGTATGTCACTTTGTCTTCTTCGTCACGCTCAAGCTTGATGATAGCTACCTTTATGCTTTGTCCTGCAGGGATAATCGTATTTGAACCGCTGTTGCGGACAGTGGTGGCAAACATTGTAATGTGGTCGAGATAGAATGGGTCTTGCGGACGTGGATAGTAAGTAATGATTTTACCCATCATCGGTGTCGGACTTTCTACTTCCACTTCTTCGGTTTCATATTCCAACCCTTCGATAATCAAGTCGGCTACTGAGAACCAGTTGGCGGCAGCCTTTGTTATGCGCAACCTTACATATTTGGCTTCAGCTCCTTGTGCGTCAAAAGTGTATGTATATTGGTTGTTGGCTTGGGCATCCTCCCTTCTTATTGGGTCACCTATTTGGGTCCATGAATCTTCGCCATCATTTGTCTGGGATATTTCAAGTACAGATTCCAATGGCATGTCATTTTTAACGTCGGTGCTGTTAAAAGCTACTTTTATTTTATTCATAGCCATAACATCTTTGCACTCGAGCATTACATAATCACCAACTTCTTGAGTACCGTTTTTGTGGTAGAATGTTGAAACATCGTCGTCGAGCAATTTGCTTGCGTCGCGGTCGCCATAGTGAGGCTCTGTGGCTGTGGCTTTCGGATACAATATGACAGTTTCGGTACTTGGCTTCCAGAAGAATCTCATATTGTCTTCTTCAAATTCAGCATAGTATGGTTTTGGAGTTTCACTTGTTACCGTATTAACGTAGAAACAAATATATCTGCCCGATACGCCATCTACGTCACATTCAAATACACCATCTTGCACTTTTTCGGGTGAATATTCGCCCACAGTAGTCATCTCGTTGGATACGCTCGTTTCACCGCAAAGCACTGTTGCTGTTCCTTGAAGTATATGCTCGCTGTCGGCAAAAATTATGCGTATATTATTTCTGACGGCAATTTCGCCCAAATCGACTATAATAAAGTCTCCTTCATGCGCCGGGCCAAGTGTGGCATAATAAGAACCTTCATCACCGTCGCAAACGTTAGTCAAGCTCGAGGCTTCACCTGAAGTGGTGTTTGTGTATGCAACAGGATATGTCTCTCCAGTGTTTATGCCACCCATGAATTTTGTAGTAAAGCCGTCATCTGGGTTGTTGAATCCCCAGTTCAAAAGAGTCAGAACTGTGGTTTCGTTTGTAGCGGTGATGCCTGCACGCGTGTAGTAATTCTGACTTCCACCAGTCTCCCCATTTTGTTTCGACAGGTCATAGCTTTCGCCTTCATGTGTCAGTATGGGGAAGCGATAGAAACTTTCGCCGTTTACACCACCATTGGCTGCGCCGATGTGATAGATGTAGCTGCCATCTTCTTCACCTTCAACTGGCGTAGCTTCGCCTGTTGGCAATCCATAGTTTTGATCGCTGCTGGGATACCCTTCTGTGTAGTTGATCGACCATTGAATGTCTGTTTGCTCTTCATCAGCGGGGGTGAACTTCAAATCACAATACGGTGGTACAACAAGTTCGAAGGGACCGTTGGGAACGCCATCACCGCCGTAATAGTATCCGCGATAATAGGCATTGTCAGGTACGGTGTATTGCACTTCCTGAGCTTGAACAAACCCCGTTGCTACTGCTGCTGCAATTGCAAGAGAGAGTAATTTTTGCTTTTTCATGTTTGGTTTAATTTAGTTAATGGTTTGTTAATTGATAATTATTTTTTGTGTATGCATTTGTTTGTTTCGTTCTTCAATCTGCAAAATGTATATTCCCGGTCCGGGTTGTTCGAGGGTTACATTTGTTGCGGCAGACTGAGTCGTGTTAACAATGATGCCATTTGTCGAATATAACTTGTAAGTGCGCGGTGCGGCTGCGCCACTGAGTATCTTAATGCCATGCCTGTTGCCGACTATGACATATTCATTATTTCCCGAAGCGGCATCCTGAATGCCCGAGGTCGTATTAAGGGCATATTTGCCTGCATTTATGATTTCGCCAGTTTCGGTGTTGACGAGCAATGCCACAACTACCACATTGTCGATGTTCTTGGCTCGGTAGAGGTTCATTTCGTGGGTGTATTCGTAGGTTTCGCCCGAAGTCACATCGGCGGGCAGGCTGCCGTCTATCCCGTAGAAGTCAACCAATGCAATGGCGGCATCGTTGTAAACTATGTCGGTAACTATGTTTGGCAATTTTTCCCATCCTCCCATTTCTATTGAGCCTCCTGAATAGTTGTTAAGTTGGTAATATTCACCACCCGATAGCCCGTTTTCGACAGCAACAAGGCAAATCTCGAACGGAGAATCGGCCATGTCGAGGTTGAATGATGCCGAAACATTCACTTCGAGCCTGTTGTTGCTTATGGTTTCTTTGTCGGCTGTGATTTGTATCGTTCCGCACACTTTTTCTTCCCATTCGCTCAGCAACAGGTCTTCGACAAGGTTGCGTCCCGATGCCGTGCCGTCTTCGGGAAATGCCTGATCGGTTACCTTGCTGCGGTTTATTACGAAATTGGGTGCTGTTCTGCCGAATGATATGATAGGACTATATTCGCTTATGTACATTGGGTCGTTGGAGTTGTAGTAGTGAGCCACGATGGCTATAAAATTGTCGGGATATTTCTCTACCAATTGTTCCATTGCCACTATTCCGGCTGGGCAATACCCACATAGGTTTCCCGAAAATTCTTCGCATACTATAGTGCGTGGGAATGTCTCGGTCATTATGTGTACACGCTTGGCAGCCACGTATGTGGAAGTTTCGGCTTCGTTGTCCTTGCCGTTTACCGATGTAATGGTATAGCTCACATCGTGTGTGCCTGCTGATTGCGACGGCAGGTTTACAGTGATGTTACTGCTGCCATAGCGAGGTATGTCGAGACCTTCAAAGTCGGCTGTGTTTTCAGTTCCTTCAATATTATATAGTACGGTGAGGCTCGATATGGTCTCGGCTCCATCATTTGCGACTGTTATGACCGACGGGATGGTTTCGCCTGCGGCTTGTTCATCGATGAACGAATGTTGCACATGCGTTATGGAAGCCGCATTGATGGTGAAATTGTCGCCGCTCACAACTACTTGGAGCGCCAGTGGCGAATATTGGCTGCTCACGTCTTCATATCCATTGCTCTGGTCGAGGAAAAAAGAGTTTTCGCAGGGGTCGAGTGTTGACATTCCTATCGAAAATTCGCCTCCAGGCACGGTGCAGGTGTAACCCACATATAGCGGAGAGCCGTCGAGTTGTACCGGAGTGGAAAGAGCGACATCGTTCCAGCCTTCTGATGCGCCTGAAATCCGCTGGCGATATATCGGTTCTTCGTCGAGCGACTCGCTCACAAATACATATACATTGGAGGCGCGTCCGACGAATCCTATTCTGATTGTCGATATTTCATTGCCAGTGTAGTCGGACAGTTGGGGGAAATATGCTGCGCATCCTAATTCGATAGATGTAGAACCTCCCAATCCTTGTTCTTGCATTTCGGTACCGCAATACGACACGGTTTCTTCATAAGTAGTTTCTTGAGCCGATAAGTTAAATGTGAATATCAGGCTTAAAATAATGAAAAAGTAGTGTGATTTTTGTATCATGTGCATGGCTTTTAATAAATCGCAAGAAAGTTACAAATTTTATAAGCAAGTAAAACGAAAAAAAACTTAACAAAAGTTGCGTTTAGTGTATCATTGCTTGGCGTTTTTAACTAAAAAAAGATTTTGCCGAAAGGATGATTGTTGTGGCTGAAATGTTGATATGTGTGGATATTGTCTTGTGGGTTGCCTAAAAGGCTTAAATGTGTTTGAATTTTGGTCGATTTCCGTTTTAATTCTTTTTTTTGCGCATTCTGTTTTATTGGTCCGGATTTCTGTATTTTATGTAAAAATAACAGATATTATGAGTGGCATTTTTTTTAGAGCTCCTAAAGAAAATAACTGCGTGACGTCGTAGGTGGGGCTTGTGTTGCGTGGCTGCATGGGGATATATAAAGTAACAGGGGCGGCAATCGCTGTGATTGCGCCCCTGGCTGTCGTTTTTTTTACGTTGCCCTTGCGGCGGTTATTTTACAATCTCCTTGTGTGCAGTGCCGTCTGACATCTTCACGATGTTCACACCGCGCTCTGGCTCGGTGAGCAGGCGGCCGTCGATTGAGTAGCGTGCCACTTCGACGGGTTCTTCAATCGAGTCGCTTATGTTGCCGACTGCACTTGGCGGAACGGTTACTTTGCACTTGGCTGCGTTGGTAATCTCGCCGTCGGCATTAATCAGCATTGCCACCACGCGCAGCTTTTGCACATCTTGCACGAGCGATGTGCCATAATACAAACTTGTGGCATCGGCAACGGTGAAGCTGTATTCGTGTTCGTTCCATTCGCCCAGTGTGGATTTTTCGGGAACGCTGCCTGCCACGCCTCGGCTGTCGGGGGCGATTATCACCACGTCGTTAAATTCGACTGCCACGCTTGAGCCACCGTTGAAGAATATATTCCAGGTGTCTATGTCGAGGGTACTTGAGTAGCCGCTATAGTAGTTGACTTGTTCCCATTGCGAACCGGTGCCTGATAGGCCGTCGGCAAGCAGGGCGTATGCAATTGTGAAGCCTTCGGTGTCGGAAAGGACAAATGCCGTGCGGCTTGTTGCGTTGATGTATTGTCCGTCTTCGGTCATGTCTGCCGTTACCTCGATTGCTGCCGGTGTAAGTTGTGCGCAACGGTCGAGCCAGTCTTGTTCAATACCCATTTCATTTTCGCCCGAACCGAAATAGGGATCGATGTAGCTGCCAGAGCGGTCGAGATATGCCGCAGGATAACCCGGAACGCTCTGCGGTTCGGTTACGTTTGACGCTTCCATTATGTCGCTGCTGTGGTAAGCCAGCCCGATGAAGTCGTCGGGATATTTTTCAGCCATATATTCCATAGCCACATAGCCGCGCGGACAGTTGCCACACCATGCACCAGTGTATTCTTCCACCACTGCGCGGTGCTTGATGTCGAGGTCGGTTACGGCTATTGTCGTTGTTGCTTGTGCATTGTCGTTGGCATTGTCGTTGCCGTTTACTTTGGTAAGTTCCACAGTGAGCGGATATTCGCCGGTTTCGGCAATTGCCGGCAGCTCGATGTCGAAGTCGTTGGCTGCGCCCACCAATGGATTGGCGTTGTCGTTGGTAGCTGTGCCAGTGCCAGTGATGCCGTTTAAGCTATAATTGTACTCTACCGTCAGCGTCGAGCCACCTGTGCGGTTATATACCGTCATCTTGGCGATTGCCTTCTCCCCTGGTTTGGTTATTATATATTCGGGTAGGCTGATGCTTGCGCCGCCTGACACATCGGTTAGTATCACTTGCATGCATAGCGACATTTCGCTTGACTCGTCTTCCCAGTCGGTCTGCGCATGGCTGCCGGTAAATCTATAGAAGAACCCACCCTCGGCAGCCGAGCTTTCATCACCGCAGGCTATCGGGTGGGTTGAGCCTTGCACCATGCTTGCGACTTGGGTTATGGTCAGCGAGTAGCCGCAATATAGCCCCTCGGCTGGAATTTCCACCGGAGTGGTGAAGCGCACTTCGTTCCATGCATCTTCGCTGGTTGCAACTACTATGTTGTCAACATCGACGATTTCGCCAGTTGGCGTGTCGCCCAGAGTGGTCGATGTCCATGCGCTCACGTCGGTGGTGTATTGGTCATCGAGCAGGTAAAACCTTATCCCTGAGACTTTAGCCCCGGCAAAAGCCGCGCCGTCTAATTTTATGGCCATGTCGTAGCTACCCGCCTGCGATGTGCCATATACATAGTATGGGCCGTTGGGGGCGTAGGTGAAGATGGTTTCATCGTCGGCGATGGTCATGGGGCGCACTTGGCCTGCCGACTTGTTTATGGCCGCCTTGGCCGCATTTTCCCATACGGCTGCCGACGAGCCGAGACTGGGTACTGCCGCTGTGGCGGCAGCCGCACACAGCAGCATTGCCAAGGTTGGCACGGATTTGAGTAAAGTTTTTACATTCATAATGATTTTGCTTTGGAAAATTACTAATTGTATTTTATGTGATAGTATTATGTGCTATATTTAAACTTTGCAAATGTAAATGTTATTGTTTGTATGTGAAATAATCTTTAAGTTAAAAGAAGTTATTAAAAAAAGGCAAGAGTGCGTTAAAAGCCCGATGCACTTGCCGCCTATTGTATTTAATGGAAAAATATACTACGTTTGCATTATTAAAATATTGTCTCATTAAAAATATTATTCCGATGAAACAGACATTTCTCATTCTGATTGCATTTTTCGCTGTGGCTTTGAGCCAAGCCCAGAGCAAGATGCCCGACTACCAGTTGAAAGACATCAACGGCAAAACGGTGAACGTGTCGCAGCTCGACAATGAAGGAAACCCCGTAGTGGTGTGTTTTTTTGCTACGTGGTGCAAGCCGTGCCAACGCGAGTTGCAGGCCATCCACGAGAATTACCCCGACTGGCAAGACGAGACCGGAGTGAAGGTGGTGGCCATTTCCATAGACCAGGCTCAGGATGCCAATAAGGTGAAACCGCTCGTTGACGGCTATGGGTGGGAATATGACGTGCTGCTCGACCCTAACAGCGACTTGAAGCGCGCATTGGGCATAAACTTGATTCCATACGCATTGGTGCTCGACGGTAACGGTAACATCGTATATACCCACACAGGATATGTGGATGGCGGTGAAGAGGAACTTTATGAAGTGGTGAAGAAATATAGCAAGTAATTAAAAAAGTGAGAGGCTGTATGTGCTTGAAAACATTGGCTGTGCTGGCTGCCGTGGCCGTGGCGGGCAATTGCGCCGCGCAGGGTGTGCAGTGGAACGGGTTCTCGCTCACCGGCAGCTTGCAGAGCGACATATTGGTGCCTCAGGACGACGCCTCGATAGGCACCGAGCCTTATGCCGGGGATGTGGTGACCAATACATACTTGAACCTGGCCCTTTCGTATAAGGAATATGTGACTGTGGGGGCCAGGCTGGAATACCTCGACTATCCGCTGCCGGGATTTGAACGCGACTTTGCCGGCTGGGGTGTTCCCAACATATTTGTGACGGGTCGCTGCAAGTGGGGAGAGGTGACCGTGGGCGACTTCTACGACCAGTTTGGCAGCGGGCTTATTTTCCGCACTTACGAGGAGCGCAGTCTCGGAATAGACAATTCGTTGCGTGGCGGACGCATAGTGTTGCGGCCTTACAAGGGCGTGAACGTGAAGATGCTTGCAGGCAAGCAACGCCGGTATTGGGACCATAACGATAGCTGGGTGTGGGGCGCGGATGCCGAGCTTAGCATCGACCAGTGGTGGAAACGACTGGGCGACAGCGGTGCCAGCTGGATGCTGGGTGCGTCATACGCGAGCAAGAACGAGAAAAGCACTCCGCACTATGTGAGCGGTGCCGACGGCAAATTGTATATGCGCCGTCTGCCCGAGACGGTTCCGGCGTTTGATGTGCGCACACAATTCAGCAAGTGGGGATTTAACGTGCTTGCCGAGTATGCATGGAAGATTAACGACCCGTCGTTCGACAATGGCTACAGCTACGACCGCGGCAGCGCGGCGTTGCTGTCGGCATCATATTCGGGCAAGGGCTACAGCATATTGTTCCAGGCCAAGCGCAGCGAGAATATGTCGTACCGCAGCGACCGCGACATGACGGGAACGTCATCGTTCATCAACCACTTGCCGGCATTTGCATATCAGCACACATACGCCCTGCCTGCAATGTACCCTTATGCGACGCAGCCGCTTGGCGAATGGGCCTACCAGGGCGAGGTGCGCTACACCTTCCCGCGACGCTCGGCATTGGGCGGACGTTACGGAACAACGCTGAAACTGAACGTGTCGCACATACGCGCTCTGCACCAGGTGGAGAACGCCGAAAACGTGTATTACCAGGACATAAACATATCGGTTGAGAAGAAGTGGACTGCCGACTTCAAGACCAACGTGATGTATATGAACCAGCGTTACAATCAGCAAGTGGTGGAGGGCCATGCCAACAACGGCGACATGGTGAAATCGAATATCGGAGTGGTGGAGGCGCAATACAAGTTCAGCAACAAGTTGCAGCTGCGGGCTGAATTGCAATACCTGCACACCAAGCAGGATTACGGCGACTGGATGTATGGCCTGCTTGAATTGTCGGTCAACCGCAAGTTGATGTTCACGGTGAGCGATATGTTTAACAACGGTGAGACCGATTTGCACTATTATTCGTTCCTGGCCACGTTTACACACAAGTCGCACCGCGTGTCGGGAGGGTACGTCCGCACTCGTGCCGGGTACAACTGCTCGGGAGGCGTGTGCCGATACGTGCCTGCAAGCAAGGGTGTGCAACTTTCCTACAATTATAGCTTTTGACGACGAGATATGGACAGTAAAACATTATTATGCGCAATATTGGGAATTGCCGTGGCTTGCACGGCGTGCGACGTGGTGGATGAGCCCGACCGCTTAATCGAGGTCGATGCCGACAGTTTCACGTTTACCAACAAGGTGGTGCTGCTGGAGGAGTTTACAGGGCATTTATGCATCAATTGCCCCCAAGGGGCGGCAGTGGTTGCCAGCCTTCAGGAATGGGCAGGCGGCCACGTTATCCCGGTATCGATACATTGCGGCTCGTATGCCGCCGTCAATCAAGTGTTTGCCGAGGATTTCACCACCGAGGCTGGCGATGCCTATTATAACGAGTTTGAACCCGACGCGTTCCCGTCGTGCATGATGGACAGGACTGTGAGCGGTGATGGCGTGAAAATCAATTCTAATTACGATATGTGGCAGTCCGACTTGATAACTTGTGCGGCCCAGACAGCCCCCGTGGAAATAGAGCTTGAGGCAACGTGCGATGTGGCAGGGCGGTTGTCGGCAAAGGCCACGGTGACGGCTACCTATGCAGTCGGCTACGACGTGTCGTTGCAGTTGTGGTTAGTGGAGGACGGCATAGTTGGGGCGCAATTGTCGCAAGAAGGGATAGTTTATGACTATGTGCACAACCATGTGTTGCGCGGTGCCATCAATGGAACTTGGGGCGAATCGATAGGGGCTATCTCGGCCGGTAATTCCGTGGAGCGCAGCTATACCTACGATATGGGCAGCTGCGTGGCAGGGAATTGCAAGGTGGTGGCTTTCGTGTATGAGACCGCCTCGCGCGGCAATGTGCTACAGGCGGCCGAAGTGGCATTGTGAGAAATATTTGCTGCTTTGCAGCAGAAGTGATAATTTTGTTGTAGTCAAATAAAAAACATTATAGCTTATGAAAATAAAGATTTTTACTTTGTTTGGTGCGTTGGTGCTTGGCGTTGCTACGTCGATGGCACAACTTTCGTGGATGTACGACGGGGAAACCATTGAAGATGGCGCGTCGGTTACCATTAATGCCGAGATGAAGGATTTCATTGTAGGTTGCACAATTGATGTGTATAACGCTTCAGACAAGACTGTGAATTGTGTGGTTCGCAGGAGCAATGTCGTGCCCGAAGGTTCTGAGTTTGGAATGTGTACCGACAATTGCGTTAATAAAGACGAATCTGACCAATTCTCTATCGAGCCGAATAGTACCTATAAAAATAAAATGGGGATGGGTTTCCACATTAGCAATATGTCGCTGATGGTGCCTGGGGAGGCCAGTGCCACATTCTCCGTCACTGATGGAACCAATGAGGCTGTGGTAAACGTGAAATTTGTGTATGACGAAGACCCGAGCAACAACGGGGTTTCCATTTCATCGCCGTCGGGCGTGGGCAATGTCGTTGCATCGGGGTACAATGCCACTTTGCGCGGCGGAGAATTGGCCTTGAACGGTGTGGTTGCCGGCAATCAAGTGCGTATCATTGACCTTACAGGCCGCACGGTGGCAAGCTACGTTGTGGAAGCCGACGGTGTGCAGCGCAATGATATAGGTCTTACAAAAGGCATCTATTTAGTGGCAATATATGAAAACGGGAAGAATGTATATACCCAAAAGGTTATAGCCCGATAATTCAATTGATTTTATAAATATAGCTTTTTCCCCTGCCGGTTGTTCTTGTAATAATAAGCAAGGGAATTTTTTTACGACATATAGGCGTTTGGAAAATGTATCGAGGCTTATTTTTTGACAATTTGTGTGAAGAGGTGCTTATTTTTTGCTAATTTTGTTTGTTCTAATATTCATTGACATGAAACTTAATCTATTATTTGCTTTTTTGTTGGTGGCATTTGTTGCCGGTGCGCAACAGAATGTCGGGTATCGTGAGGGGGCAGTCGTTTCCCCGCAGGTGAATAACGATGGAACGGTTACTTTCCGTTTGCGTGCCGACAAGGCCAAGTCGGTGGCAGTGATGGGTGATTGGGCTGCCAATGGCGGGCGTGGCGAAATGGCCAGGAATGTCGATGGCGTGTGGGAATATACCACACCCGTTTTGCCATCGGAAATGTACACTTACCGCTTCGATGTTGACGGGATGGTCAATATCGACCCTACCAATCCGTTCACGCGCCGCGATGTTGGCAATGTGTTCAGTATTTTTTATGTAGATGGTGGTTGCGGCGATTATTATCAGGTGCATGATGTGCCGCATGGCGATGTGGTTACTACATGGTATCATTCGAGTGCCGCCGGGGCCGACCGACGTCTGTCGGTGTACTTGCCGCCGCTTTATGGGAAAGAGAACCGCTGTTATCCGGTGCTTTACTTATTGCACGGCAGCGGCGGCGATGAGACTGCATGGGTGGAACTCGGGCATGTGGCTCGCATAATGGATAACTTGATTGCACGTGGTGAGGCCGAACCGATGATTGTGGTCATGCCAAACGGGAATTTCAGCAAGCAGGCTGCGGCGGGGGAAACGAATGAAAACCTTGATTACCGTCCTGTCATGACAAATATGTTGGCCGATTATAAAAACGGGGCATATGAAATGGCATTTACCGAAATTATTGATTTCATAGACAATGAGTTCCTGACGCTTCCCGACAAGCAACATCGTGCCATTGCCGGATTGTCGATGGGTGGTTTTCACACCCTGTATGTCACATTGAATTATCCGGGATATTTCGATTATATAGGGTTGTTTTCGGCAGGGTTGATGACCGATCTTGACACGACGAAAACGGCTTATAATGATGAAGATGCGAAATTGTTGAGGTTGCAGCAGACGGGATACAAGTTGTTTTGGATAGGCATAGGAGAAGATGATTTCCTGTATGACGTAAATACGGTATTCCGCAAGCGGCTCGATGAGATGGATTTCAAATATACCTATCATGAGTCGTCGCGAGGTCACATTTGGGCCAATTGGCGGCAGTATTTGCTGACATTCGCTTCCCGATTATTCAAATAATTTCTATTGAATTGCATTTTGGCAACGTTTTTGCATAATGTTATTCGGGGAGGGCGCATCGGTGCCTGTGAATGTGAATTTTTGAAGTTTAAAATAAAATATAATAGTCATGTTAAGTAAAAAAATCGAAGAGGCATTGAATGCCCAGATTAATGCCGAAATGTGGTCGGCATATTTGTATCTTTCGATGGCATCATATTGCCATGCCAACGGCAAGCCCGGAATGGGAAAGTGGTTTGAAGTGCAATTCAAGGAAGAGCAGGATCATGCCATGATTTTCTTTAAATATGTGATATCACGCGGTGGTAACGTGAGCCTCAAGGCCATAGAGCCGGTTCCGACAGAATGGAATTCGACGCTGAATGTATTTGAAAGCACCCTTGCACACGAGCAGAAAGTTACAAGCCTTATCAATGACTTGTGCGCACTTGCCACACAAGAAAATGATTATGCCACACAAAGTATGCTCAAGTGGTTTATCGACGAGCAAGTGGAAGAAGAGGAGACTGCCCAAAATATCATCGACAACTTGAAGATGATCAATGACAACGGTTACGGGTTGTATATGCTTGACAAGGAGCTCGGTGCCCGCACCTACACTCAGGCAGCTCCGCTTGCAGGAGGTGAATAATTTTGTACAATAGCTTGAAAAAAGCGATAACAGAGCCACGGCAACACATTGTGTTGCCGTGGCTTTTTTGTGTGAAGCATTTGGCTGCAAGTGAGATAGAAACCTGAATAATCTTGTACAACGAGACATTTTTCATGGAAACAATGCCTGTATGATTAGATTAATGCCGTTATTCTCGTCATAATTTGACGAGAATAATTGATATATATATTCGTTCCGAATGTATAATTGAGTGTGTGTTGCAAAAAATTCAATTCTTTTGACTTCGTTTGCGTGTTACCCTGGACGAACGTACAAGTCACCAAGTCTCCTAACCAATATAAGTGTAGAGACGCGATTCATCGCGTCTGAAACCGCATTCCATGGAAATCAACTTATTTCATAGCCACACATTAGACGCGATGAATCGCGTCTCTACTCGTCATACATTTTCAGGGCAAATTTTAGGATATTCAAGATATTATGCAGTTTAATGGAAATAAGTGAAGAAGTCAGGAAAAAATTCAATTCTTGTGGTTGCTGCCGAAGGTTGGCGAAGTACCAATTATTTGTTGAGACATGATGCTTGAGTGATGCTTTTTGAGTGTTTTATTGTCAAATGTTTTGCATAATAACGCATATTGTTGTATTTTTGCAACCGATATGCGCATTTTTATAAATTGGTGTTCCTCTTTAGGGGTGTGCATTAGAAATGGGTACGCAGCCTTTGGTTGTATTCTTGAATGAGTAATGGCGTTTGTTTCAATGCCCGGTGAGGGGATAAGGCACACGCAACTATGTCGAGATAATAGTAATGTCTCTATTAATAGAATTATGAGAATAAGGAAAATAGGTTTGTTTATTGTCGCATCTGCTGTTTTGGCTGTTCCGGCCACTGCCGATGCCGCATTTTGGAACAAGTGGTTCAAGAAAGGGAAAGCCGACACGACCGAGGTGGCCGAGCAAGATCCCGAAAAAGTGCAGGAATTTGGCAAAATCATGTATAATGCCACCGGTGAGAGCCATGGCATGATGAATGTGTATGAATACAAAGACGATTATTATTTTGAGGTACCTGTTGCCTTGATGGGGCGTGATATGCTCGTTGTCAATAAGTTGACATTTGTGCCATCGGAGCTTAACGAGGCCGGAGTGAACCGCGGTACAAATTATCAGACCCTTATGGTGCGCTTCGGCGTTGATTCGGCATTGACTCATGTAAGTATGCGCCAACAGCGTCCGTTGCCCGATGTTCCCCAAGGAGATGCCATTGCCCGTTCTATTGCCGAAAATTATATTTCGCCGATAATAGAGAATTTCGAGGTAGTGGGGCATTCAAAGGATTCCACTGCCGTAATGATAAAAGTCACCGACCTTTTCAATGGTCAAAACACCATAATCAACGATGTGTTCAATAATATCAACCTTGGCACGTCGGCCAATAAGAACTTGTCGCGAATTGTGGATGTGAAAGCTTTTGACAACAATGTGATAGCACATAGCGAATTGACGACAAAGGTGACCGAGGGTATGGAGTCGGTATATGTGACTGTAGGAGTTAGCTGCTCTATAGTGTTGCTGCCCGAAGTTCCCATGCAGGCCCGGCTTGACACGCCGCGCATAGGCTATTTTACAACCGATAAACTGTATTACAGCGATGACCAGCAAAAGGTTGACACCCGCAAATATATTACTCGGTGGAGGCTTGTTCCGAGCGACACTGCCGCATATTTGCGCGGTGAAGCGGTTCCGCCTGTAAAACCTATCAAATTCTATATCGACAACAGCGTACCAGAAAAATGGAGGCCATACCTCATTGAAGGTATTACCGACTGGAACTGTGTGTTCGAGAGCATAGGGTTTAAAGACGCCATAGTGGTGGAGCAATATCCCGATACAGTGGCTACCGATGACATCAACTATTCGACACTCACGTATGCGGCCAGTACCAAGATGAATGCCATGGGGCCATCGACGCTTGACCCTCGCACGGGAGAAATTCTTGAAGCCGACATCATGTGGTGGCACAATGTGCTGTCGATGCTGCAACAGTGGATTACAGTGCAAACCGGCGCAATCAATCCTGCCGCCCGCACAACTTTGTTGCCCGATAGCCTTATGGGCGATGCCATGCGTTTTGTGGTGTGCCACGAAGTGGGACACTCGCTCGGCTTGCGCCACAATATGATAGCATCGAACGCCATTCCCACCGACTCGTTGCGTTCCAAGCAATTCACCGACCGTTTCAACAGCACTTCGTCATCGATTATGGATTATGCCCGATTTAATTATGTGGCTCAGCCCGGCGATGGTGTTACGCACGTTTCGCCGCACATAGGCCCGTATGATTATTTCGCAATAGAATATGCTTACCGGTGGTATCCCAATGCCGATAGTGAAGAAAACGGGTTGCAAGAGCTGCTTGCTTCGCACACAGGGCCGCTTTACAAGTTCAGCGAGGCACAGCCGTCGCGCGATGCTGTTGACCCCCGTGCGCAAAGCGAGGATCTCGGCGACGATGCCGTTCGTTCGTCGCAACTCGGTATCGAAAACTTGAAAGTGGTTATGGACAACCTCATAGCATGGACGACCACAGGCGAGCGAAACCAGACGTATGACGAGGCTTCGCGCCTGTATTACGCCGTGGTCAACCAGTGGAATTATTACCTTTATCATGTGCTTGCCAATGTGGGTGGCATATATATTGAAAACACCACTGTCGGCGACGGGGTGAAGACTTTCACCTATGTCGAAAAAGAAAAACAAAAAGCGGCAGTGAAATTCCTTATAGATAATGTGTTCACCACTCAAGACTGGCTTTTCAATACCGAAATTTCGGATTATACGTTCCTTAATCGCAGCACTCCTAACGGGGTGGTGGAATATTCTCCTTCGCAGATATTCAAGAATGCCCAGGCATACTTGTTTTTTGACTTGCTCTATAACGACCGGTTGCTGCGAATGCTTGAAAACGAAAGCCGTAATGGCAAGGACGCATATACCACGGTTGACCTGATGAACGACTTGCACCGCAGCATCTTCGGTGTGACCATACGCGGCGGCTTGCCCACGGTGAGCGAGCGCAACACGCAAAAGCTTTTTGTCGATGCCCTTATCACGGCAGCTTCGGCCTCGGAAGGGATAAAGGTCAACCGTTCTATAATGGGCGGACAGATACTCGACCCCGACGATTGCAGTATATGCCCATATCATGCCGCCGACATCGAGCGCAGCGGAACACGCCGCGAGCTAAGTTTCTATGGCTCGCAGATAGCCCGCACTAGCGATGCAATATCGGTTAAACGTGGAGAACTGTTGCGTATAAAAGACTTGTTGACAAGCCGTTCAGGTACTTCTGACGAAGCAACTCGTTATCACTATAAAGATTTGATTTTGAGAATCGAGAATGCTCTTGAAATAAAATAGACTTATTCATAACACTACTATTATACTATTTTACATTATAATGAAAAAATTCATTTTATTTTTGTTGTTATCATTGGTTTCGGCTACAGCGGCAGTTGCATCGGTGACGGTAAAAGGCCGCGTGGTTGATGCCGGAGACCAACAGCCGCTTGTGGGGGCTACGATAATTGTGCCTGAGAAGGCACTCGAAGCCGCCGGAAGCAGCAGACGCAATGTGAACGCGCTTACCGACATTGACGGGAATTTTACCATTGTTGTTCCCGATGGGATTACGGCGGTGGATTGCCGTTATGTGGGATATGCGCCAATGACTGTGGAATTGAAAGGGAACCTCGACCACCTGGTTATTCCCATGACAGCTGCTTCTACCGAGTTGAGCGAAGTGGTGGTTACAGGTTATCAAAAAATCGAAAAGCGTAAACTTACG
This sequence comes from uncultured Bacteroidales bacterium, assembly GCA_949289215.1. Classification (GTDB taxonomy): domain Bacteria; phylum Bacteroidota; class Bacteroidia; order Bacteroidales; family Muribaculaceae; genus Avimuribaculum. The sequence goes on from CASENC010000009.1 coordinate 60,635, forward strand.
GCAGCCATACAGACGGTGGCTGTGAACGACAATATGCTGGGTAGCGCGATGAGCATTGACCAAGCCCTTGCCGGACAGGTGGCCGGACTTTCGTCGGTGACTTCGACCGGTGCGCCGGGTGCTTCGCCCAAGATTCGCATTCGTGGTACGGCATCGCTCAATGGCACACAGGAACCGCTGTGGGTGCTCGACGGTATCCCGCTTGAAGGTACCACGCTGCCTACGATGGAAGACTTGAAAGACATCGATGAGATATATTCAACTTCGATTGCAGGCATCAATCCAGCCGATATCGAGACGATAACTGTGCTTAAAGATGCCGCCGCCACTGCCATATATGGGGCGCGTGCTGCCAATGGCGTGATTGTAATCACCACGAAATCGGGTCGTTCGGGTGCACCGAAGGTGAATTTTTCCACGCGCATCACCTATTCGCCAAAGACAGGTATCGATCGCCTGAACCTGCTCGACAGTAACGAGAAGGTAGATCTTGAACTTGCCCTGCTTGGCACGTCATACACCTACAGGGAAAACAAGGGCCAGGTGGCCCGCATCATTGCCGCAGCCGGAGAAACCAATGCCTACAAGGCAGGTGGTTGGGGAGCGCTGTCGGGCAGCACCCAAGCGCAGATAAATCAATTGCGCAATATCAATACCGATTGGAACGACATATTGTTTCGTAACACCGTGAGCCAGGAATACAATTTGAGCGTATCGGGAGGAAACGATAAGGCCACATATTATACTTCGGTAGGTTATACCGATGAGCGCGGCAATGTGGTGGGTGTCGAGGCTAATCGTTTGAATGTGACGGCTAAGGCATCTTATCGCCTGAGCCGCAGGTTGCGTGTGGGCGCGTCGCTATTTGCCAATCGTCGTGTTAACAAGTCGAACCTTACCGATGCCGACGGTTTTACCAACCCGGTTTATTATTCACGCCGTGCCAATCCGTATCAAACTCCTTTCAATGAAGATGGCTCATATAACTATGACGTTGACATTCAGGGACGTGAAGATTCCGAGTTGATGTTTAACATATTTGAAGAACGCGATGGAACCAGTTACGAACTTGAATCAAAATCGGTGACTGCGATTTTCGATGGGGAGTTTCGTTTCAACGATCAATTCAAGGTGTTTACCCAACTCGGCTTGCAGCTTGACGACAGCGACAAAGAAGAAATAGCCGACGGCAACACTTATGCGATGCGCAAAGATGTGGAGCGCACCACGCTTGCCACATTGGGCGGAGAGTCGTTCCTGCCCGAAGGTGGCAAGAAAACCGCTTCGTCGAGCACCCAGCGGCAGGTGACATGGAAATTCCAAGGCGAATATTCCGACAAGTTTGCCGACATTCATGAGGTGGAATTAATGGCCGGTACCGAAATCCGCAAGACGTGGTATGAGTCGGTTTCGGCTACAGGTTACGGTTATGACCGCAAGACGTTGCAAACCAAGCCGGTGATATTCCCCGATGAAAGTTGGGCCGAGTTGTATCCGCTATATGCCGAGACTTATACCGAGAATGCTTTTGCATCGTTCTATGCAACCGGTTCGTATTCGTTGTTGGGTCGCTACACCATAGGCGGCAGTGTGCGTATGGACGGCTCGGATATGTTTGGCGTGGCCAAAAAATACCGTTTTTTGCCGCTTTATTCGGTGAGCGGATTATGGCGATTGAGCGATGAACCGTTTATGGAAGATGCCGAGTGGCTTGATAACCTTGCCTTGCGTGTGTCATACGGTATCCAGGGAAACATCGACAAAAACACGTCGTCATATGTGATGGGCGACTACAATAATGTGACAATACTGCCGGGGCTTACCGAAGAAATCATATCGGTGTCAACGCCACCCAACAGCCGCTTGCGTTGGGAAAAGACCAAGACATTCTCGACCGGTATCGACTTTGGTGTGCTTAACAATGCCATCAATTTGAGCGTGGATTTCTATAACCGTAACGGTTCCGACCTTATCGCAGCACGGATGTTGCCGCTTGAAACCGGTTATGTGCAGATGCTTGTAAACTGGGCCAGCATGCGCAACACAGGTGTGGAAGTGACCATTGCCTCGCGCAATATACACACTCCCGACTTTATGTGGACCACCAATTTCAATTTCGCATGGAATGCCAATAAGGTGTTGCGTGAAGAAATTCCGTCGAATCAAACCACGCCAGGGCGTGAAGGGTATCCGGTGGGTGCATTGTTTGCTTTGAAATCGGCAGGGCTTGATGAAGACGGGTATCCGTTGTTTTATAATAAGCAGGGCGAAGTGGTGACTGCCACCGAGTTGCTCAAACTTAACTCGGCCGGGGCAAGTACGCTCACGGCCGAAGAGCAACGCAACCTGTACAGCTACATAGGTTCGACCGATCCTCTTTTCTCGGGCGGCTTGATGAACACGTTTACCTATAAGAATTGGGAACTTAGCTTGAACTTTATTTTCAATCTCAAGTCGTATGTGCGTTGCTCGCCGTCGTACAGCCCGGCCAATTATGACCGCGGAATGAACAGCAATCGTGACATACTTAACCGTTGGACACCGGATAACACCAACACCACGTTCCCTGTGCTGATGAACAGCAGCGACCGCCCGGCCGAATACATACAGTATGCCGAATATTCGCTTTACAGTTCGCTCGACACTTGGGTGAAACGCAACGACCATGTACGCTTGCAAAATCTGCGCCTTGCTTACACATTGCCGTCGGAAATAAGCCGAAAGGCCAATATGGAGCGCGTTACCATAGGTCTTGAAGCAAGGAACCTGTTGGTTTTCGGTGCTGATTACACTAATTATTTGGACCCCGAAACCATGGGTAACGAGTTTGCTCAGCCCATTCCCAAGTCGTTCTCGTTTAACTTGAATGTTACATTCTAAAAAAGGTTTGACACCGATGAAAAATATTAATAGAATATATGGCATTGCCACGGTGGCATTGGCTGCTTTGTCCACAACGAGTTGTGACAACTTCCTTGACATTCAGCCGGTGGGGCGTGTCATCATTACCACTGCCGATGAGTATCGCAAGATGCTTACCGAGGCTTATTCCATTGTGCCCGAAGACCGCGGACTTGCCACTTTCCGCAGCGACGAGTTTGTGCTTAATTCCACTGTTTCGCAAGAAGATTTGAACAGTTACCTTGATATATGGCGGTGGGAAGATGTGTCGCCCGAATCGACTACCGCCACTTTTAACTGGCGCAGCTACTATCAAGTGCTTTATGAAGCCAATTACCTGATAGAAAGCCGCGACAACATCACCGAAGGCAGTGCCGAAGAAATCGACCAACTTGAAGGCGAGGCATATATGCTCAGGGCATATATGCACTTCCTGCTCGTTAACCTGTATGGCGAGCCTTATACCGCCCTTGCCGATCCTTATTCAAGCAAGGCAGTGCCGTTGAAGCTCGACACCGACCCTTACAATGTGCTTTCGCGCAATACGGTGGGGGAGATATATGACCAAATAATAAGTGATATGGATATGGCCGAGAGGTTGCTTAATGTGGATGACTGGGGCGAATATCGCTACCGGTTCAACACGCTCTCGGTCGATGCGTTGCGTTCGCGTGTGTACCTTTACATGGGGCGTTGGGAAGAGTCGCTTGCAGCTTCGCGTCGTGTGCTTGAAGTGAAAAGCACACTTTCCGATGTTACCACCGAACTGCCCAACCATTATCAGTCGGTTGAAAACATCGTGGCTCTTGAACAGGTCATGACTGCCTATTACGACCGTGCAGGAAAGGTGAATTCGGAGCTTTATGGTTTGTATGACATTTCGGGAGATTTGCGCCGTACACAATATTTCAACCGTCAAACTTCGTCGAACATCACTGTGAAGAAGGGTGGCAGCAATGAATACAGTTGTTCGTTCCGCGTGGGTGAAATTTACCTTAATGCGGCCGAAGCCGCACTTGAAGCCTCGACAGGCGAGGATGCCTTGCAGGCGGCCCGCGGATACCTGCTCACACTTATGCAGAACCGCTACACAGCCAATTATTATGCCAAGCGTGAAGCCGCTGTGAATGAAATGTCGCGTGATGAATTGCGCGAGGAAATCTACACCGAGCGTCGCCGTGAATTGGCATTTGAGGGGCATCGTTGGTTTGACTTGCGTCGCACCACGCGCCCACAGCTCACAAAGACTTATCAGGGTGTAACTTACACACTTGAACAGAACGATAGCCGCTACACGGTGCGCATACCGTCGGCAGCCATCGAGGCAAATCCCAACCTGGCAAATTGATTTTACACGCATTTATACGAAAATAACCACATAAAGAAAAAGATTTAAAGATGAAAAAGACTGTTTTATGTTTGGCTCTTGTCGCATTGTCGGCCGGCAGTGCGCTCAATGCGGCAATGTCGTTCACAGGCGGGACCTCGGTGTCGCTCGACGGCATACTGGCTGATGCCGAGAATGCCCCGGCAAAAAATGTAATGGCCTACAGTGGCGATAACTTGTATGTTTCGGGTAATTTCGACACGGCTTTTGGTGAAATGTCTCCGCTCACAACCAGCGATGCATTTGTTATAAAATACGGCTCGGGCATGACCGAGAAATGGAAAGTGCAACTCATGGGTTCGGCAACAGTTTCGGCTATGCTTGCCGACGGTGATGGCGGCGTTTACGTTGCCGGTACTTATGCCGACGAGGTGGTTGTAGGCAGCACCGACGGTAACACCAAGACCATTAATGGTTATGAGGAATATGGTGAACCTTTGGCATTCAAGGCTGCATCGTTTGTTGCACATTATAATGCCGAAGGCGTGCTGCTCGCCGTTGGAACGATAATTCCGACGCAAGACGCCGAACTTAATAATTATGCAACAGAAAATGGCCTGTGGGCAATGATTCTGGAAGGCGATACTTATTGCAGAATAAGCAAATTGCTCGACTTGAATGGCTCGGTACATGCGGTAGTCGATCTCAAAGGTGCAATCTCAACTGCCGACAATTCTGCAACAGTGGCTTCAGGTTCTTATGCAAACGTAGAATTCGGTTTGGCTGCACCATCGGCAGCCGGAGCTGTTGTGGAATTCAACGAAGCTCTTGAAGTGGTGTCTTTCCCCGTTGTGCTGAAAAGCCGTTTTTGCGGAGATGGAAATACTGCCGATGAGAATGTCTCTTCACTGACTGCAGCTGCTGTCGGTTCGCAATTATATGTTGCATTCAACTCGGTAGGTACTGTCAATGTTTCGGCATATAATACAACCGAGCAGGTTGTCAATGCAATGCCGAGTGAAGGCGGACACAACTATGGCTATACCATTGTTGCTGCCAATGCCGAAACAAAGGTTGCGCAAGTGAAGAATTATACCACCATATCGGTGAGCGAGGATACACAAGCAACTTCGGTTGGCGACATGGAGGTTGCAGGCGACAAGCTGATTGTGACAGGTATGTTCCAAACTGCCCTTGGTTTTGACTCTGATATTACTGCAACTTCGAGCAGCGATATGTATGTGGCTGCCATTAGCACAACTGACCTTAACACTGTTTGGGCTGTAGCCACAGGATATAATGAAGGTGATGCCAACGATTACAATGAAGCAATCACAGGCAGTGCAATCTTTGGTGACGTTGCATACATTTATGGTTGCAACGAGCAAAAGAGCGACCGTGCAAAGCAGGCTTCGCTGTTCTATTCGGTTGACTTGAGCAACGCAACTATCGAAAACATGAATCCCGAAGACTATATCTTCGGTATGGTCGGTGACGGTACAAGTGTTGCAACTGCCCACACCACGGTGCCGGTGAGCAGTATCACATTCACTGCCTACGGAGAATTTGCCGGGGTGGAAAATATAGCTGCCGACAAAAGTCAGCAAGTGAGCGTTTATCCCAATCCTGTGGCCGACGTGCTTAACTTCTCGCTTCCATGCGATGCACAGGTATATGCCCTCGATGGCAACATGATGCTCGATGCGACCGACGTTACATCGCTCGATGTAACCGACCTTGCTGCCGGTGTATATGTTGTGAAAATCACCACTGCCGGCGAAATATCATATAGCAAGGTGTTGAAGAAGTAAGAATTGTATTCAGACGACTATAAATGGTGCACCCGGGCTGAAAAAGCCCGGGTGCGTTGTTTTTTATATATTCCTTTTTGCCAAAATGTTGTTGTTGGTGGATATTAATAATATGTGATGGTGCGTTCCACTATGCCGTATGGGTTGCCATTGCAGCGTATTACGGCTTTCAGCCAGTTGCCGTGGGCATCTATGTTGGTATAGTCATAAGTGTATAGGTATTCGCCTTCACAATTGATGCTTATGCGCCAACCGCGGTCGTTGTAGGTGTATTCTATGACGCTGCTGTAATCGTCCATTTCGCTATATGACGACTCTTTTATCACATTTCCGCGAGGGTCGGTTATGGTATAGTCACCTGGCGTGTCGCCAAATTCTATGCGATTCCCGTTTTTGAATTTTATTTTTGATGTGTCGATAGGGTATTCGTTGATGGTCTTGCTGCCTGCTATATAAAGCTCTTCGATGGTGTTGATACGTTGTCCGCGGTTATATATAAATTTGCGGTCGTAGAATAATTCGCCGTTTTGGTAGTAGCGTTCATCGCTCAGTTGCCTGTTGTCATAATCGTACAGGTATTTATAACGAATTCCGTCGGCAATACCGCAAACCATGTCAACACGGCCCAGTGTGTCATATACGCACGTGTCTTCATTTGGAAATGCACTGAATTCACGTTCATAGTCAGGTTTGCCGGCCTTTACTATGGAGTCTCCTTCCATGCGGGCTGCAAAAACCTGAGTCACCACTTCATATATCGTATCACTTGTTCCATTGTGCAGCAAGCGTTGTTTCCCTTGCCGGGACAGCAACGAAACAGTGTCGTTGGCGGTCGTGGGCTGCATGGCCTGTTGTTCCGCCTGGTCATTGTTATGTCTTGTGGTGCAAGAAACTGCCGAAATTAAGATTTCACAAGTTATTATGATAGGTAATAACCGATGCATTATTTGATTATGATTTTTTTCGACATCAAAAGTAATAGCAAATTTTATATTTCGCAAATGTGTGCCTGTATTTGGTGCAGTCATTGCGTAAAATTACGGTATGCAGTATATTTGTATGTATTAAATTTTTCAAATAAACTTAACATGAACAAACTTTTGTTTTTTACCATTGGCATGGTGTCGTGCCTGCCTTTTGCTTCAGCCATTTATGCGCAAGAGCAAAAAATCATTAACGCTACTTATGTAGTGCAGTCGGATATAAAATCGGACAACGATATTGTAAAAGCCGAGCTTGCCGATTTTGATTTCATTTATTTTATGGCTGCTCCCGAATGGAAAGCCGAGGATTTTGACCTGTCGCAAGCAGAAATTAACCGCAAATATGTGCAACAGCATGAATATGCGCAGCCCGGTTTAATCAAGAAATTCATTTCTACTGTGCATGAGGCAGGAGGGAAAATATTGTGTTCGTTCCCGGGAACGGAATTCGTTGACATTGCATCGTCGGTTGAACGTGGAAAGAAATTTGCCGCAATGATGGCCGAATACGTCAGGAAATATGATTATGACGGGATAGAACTTGACTGGGAGCATACCATCACCGAAGATTTGCACTTGAGATTTATGCAGGAAATAAGGCGGGAACTCACCGAGCTTGGCGGTGGTGCCCGTCAATATTGGCTTACAACTGCGTTGCATCATTATAGGCACTATACTCCCGAGATGGCTCGTGAATTGTGTGAATGTGTCGATTGGATTAATATCATGTTTTATGACATGGGTGGCGGAATATGGGGTAAATCGGCTTCGCATAATTGTCCGCTTGACCAAATTAAACGTGCCATAACCGATTCTGATTGGAAATATTTCTCGAAAAACAAGTTGCACATAGGGTTGGCTTGTTATGGTTTTAAATACAAAGGCATCAAGCCGGGTGAAACTGTACCTGAAGGGAAAACTTTGCGTGATTACGGTCGTTATTGTGGTTCAAACGAGCTGCCTCCGCTGCTTGAAGAAGGATGGACTGAAAAATGGTGTGAAGGACCGCAATGCGCATATTTCTTTTCTCCCGACGGAAATGAATTTATGACTGTTGAAACCTTGCGGTCGCTCGATGCAAAGATAGAATGGGTGAAACAGAACAGTTTTGGCGGAGTATTTTGGTGGGAATATACTTACGACTGGATTAAACCAAGCAAACCCGGAGAACGCGGAACGCACTTGCTTATCGACCACGTAACAAGCAAAATAAAGCAGAATTGACAGAATAGTTTTTAGAATTAAAAATGTCGGACGGCTATGTGTGTCGGCCGACATTTTTTTGCCCTTTGATATGGGGTATGAGCCGGTAATTTCTTATCAGTGTAACCGGTATAAAAAAAGCTATGCGCAGCCGCATGGGGTGCGCATAGCTTTGGGGTTATGACAAAAGTGAATTATTTCTTCGTCACGGTTGCAGCCTTGGCTGCGGCTTTCTTTTCTTGCTTGTTGCTTATTACGAAAGCAAGCGGGGCAGCGATGAACAGTGATGCAAATGTACCGATTACGATACCGATAACCATTGCGAATGTAAAGCTGCGGATTGTTTCACCTCCAAGTATGAAGATTACGATAAGCACAAGCAACGAGCTGAGACCTGTAACCAAGGTACGCGACAGTGTGCTGTTAAGCGAATTGTTGAACAGCGTGAACGAGTCTTGCTTGGGATACAGGGCACGGTATTCACGCACACGGTCGAATACCACCACGGTATCGTTTACCTGGTAACCGATAACCGTCAATATGGCGGCTATGAAGTTTTGGTCGATTTCCATTTCAAACGGGAACAAGCCGTAGAGCGTGTAGATGCCGATTACGGCATAAGCCGTGAATGCAACGGCTGCCAACGCACCGAGCGAGAAGGCAATGTTGCGGAAGCGGAGCAAGATGTAAAGAGCCATTGCGATGAGCGAGAAGAACACAGCCCATGATGCATCGCGAGTCATGTCGGCAGCGATAGCCGGTCCCACTTTTTCGCTCGATACCACGCCGATGGTTTCGTTCGATACGCTAAAGTCGTCATAGCTCATGTCGCCAATCTGCGGTTTCAATCCTTCATACAGGATAGCCATTATCTCGTCATCTACGGTTTCGCTGTCATCGTCTATTTTATAGTTGGTCGAGATGCGAACCTTGGTATCATTATCGATGGTGATAACGCTTACCGATGCATCGGGGAACAACGGTTCAAGTTCATTTTGTATGTCCACCGTGCTCACTTCATGGTCGAATTGTACCACATAGTTGCGGCCACCCGAGAAATCGATGCCCGGGCTGAGTTGGCGAACGCCCAACAATATGGCAAATGCAACGATGATGGCACCGAAAATCACGAAGCCCTTGTTGCGGTTACCCATGAAATTGATGTTGGTGTTGATGAGTGCCTTGAGGCTCAAAGCCGTGGTGTATGTTACATTCTTGAATCCGCCGCGCTTGAGTATTGCCTCGATGATAACGCGTGTGATATATATTGCAGTAAAGAATGAGCAAACAAGACCGATGATAAGTGTCGTTGCGAAGCCCTTGATAGGCCCTGTACCGTTCACAAGCAGGATTATACCTGTGATGATTGACGTGAGGTTAGAGTCGAAGATTGCCGAGAAAGCATTCTTGTAACCGTCGGCAATTGCGGCTTTCAGGTTCTTGCCGTTGCGAAGTTCTTCCTTGGTGCGCTCGTAAATAAGCACATTGGCATCGACCGACATTGCAAGCGAGAGCACGATACCGGCGATACCCGGCAATGTGAGCACTGCATGGAACGATGCAAGGATACCCATTGTGAAGAACAAGTTGAGCAGTATGCCCACGTTGGCTACCATACCGGGACCGAAGCCATACATGGCAACCAAGAATACCATAAGGATAATCAAAGCCACAACGAACGAAATCATACCGGCCTCGATGGCTTCCTGGCCAAGAGACGGGCCGATTACGCTTTCGCTGACGATGTTGACCTTTGCAACCATCTTACCGCTCTTGAGCACGTTGGCAAGGTCGGCTGCTTCTTCAACCGAGAAGCTGCCTGTGATTTGAGAGCGTCCGCCCTCGATTACGCTGTTGACGTTGGGATAAGAATATACATTCTCGTCAAGGACTATTGCCACCGAGCGGTTGAGGTTTTGCTGGGTGATGCGTGCCCACTTACGTGCGCCTTCATCGTTCATCGTCATCGAAACCACGTTACCTTGCAAGTTGTCATATTCGCTTGAAGCATCGGTTATCACACTGCCATCGAGCACGGGCTTGCCTTGAACGGTTTTCAGGGCAATAAGGTTGTAATACATACCGCGCTCATCGATAGGCTTCACTGTCCAGCACGGTTTCAAGTTGGTGGGCAAGAAGCGACCTGCCGTTGCAGAATGGAAAGCGCGGTTAACCTCGGCAGTATCGAGTACACTTACGAGACCGATAACCGGTCCGCCTACCATGCCGCTGTTCCAGCCCAACAATTGCGAGAGAGGCTTGGCCGTCTTGGTGGTGTCGGCAGCATTGTGTGCATCTATTTCTTGAGCGAATTGTGCAAGTGCCTGTTGCAAGTCTTGCAAAGTATATGTCTCATAAAATTCGAGGTTTGCAGTACCTTGCAGCAGCTTGCGCATACGTTCCGGTTCCTTCACGCCCGGCATTTCAAGCTGTATGCGGCCGGTGCTTTCAAGTTCCTGGATATTGGGAGAAACCACACCGAAGCGGTCGATACGGGTAGCAAGCACGTTGCGCGAGTTGCGCACCATAGCCTTTACCTCATCTTGGAGGATTGCTTCAACCTGTTCGTTGGAATCGTTGGGTTTTACCCTTTCCACGTTGCGGAATATCTGTGCCAGGCGACCCTCGGGGGCTATGCGTCGGTATTCGGCGCAGAATGCAGCCACATAATCCTTGTCGTTGCGGTGCAACGAGTCGGTCATGGCTATTGCCTGGTTAAATTTCGGATCGGGATTTTCGTTTGACAAAGCCCTGAGAATGTCGGGCACCGAGATTTGCAGTGTCACATTCATACCGCCTTTCAAGTCGAGGCCGAGGCCGACTTCCATTTCACGAGCTTGCTGGAAAGTGTAGTATCCGAGGTACACTTTCTCCTTTTCGATTGAGTCAAGGTAGGCGTTGTAGTAAGTCTTGTAAGTATCGTTTGCCACGTCGGTTGTCCCGGCCATCGCAGCTGCGTAATCGGCAGCCTTTCCTTCATGATGGCGAGTCACAAAAGTGAACGACAGGTAAAACGCACACACAAGAAACAGGCCTACGGCCAATACCTTAATAAAACCTTTACTTTGCATGTGTTGTTGTTAGTTAATTATTATTTTTGTTAAAATTTATTCCGCACATTTTCAGCTTGCAAATATACAACAAAACATCAAAGTTTGAAATTTTTATCTGCCCTTTTAAAAGTTATCAATTGCAAAAAGCCATAAAACGGAGTTGTATGAACTGATGTGTCGGCAAATTTTACTACCTTTACGCCGTTTTTCACACATTATCCACACAATGCGACTGTGAAATTAGAGAATACCCCATATTTGATATTAGCGGCATTGGCCGCCATGATGCTGTATTCATGCGCCTCGATAGGGTCGCCTACCGGTGGGCCTGTGGATATGGATCCGCCCATATTCATTGGCAGCAACCCCGCCCCGAATACCCTTAATTTCAAGGGCAACCGCATTGAACTTGAATTTGACGAAGTGGTGACGCTTGTCGATCAAAGCGAGAAGGTGATGTATTCGCCGGTTCAACGTGAAATGCCGCGGTTGACGGCACTGGGGCATAAGGTTACCGTGGAGTTCCGTGATACCATGAGGCCTGGCACCACATATTCGATAGATTTTGCCAATTGCATACAGGATAACAACGAGAATAACCCACTTGAGGATTTCGCATTCGCATTTTCCACCGGCGACACAATCGATACACTGCAAGTGTCGGGCATAGTGTTGCGGGCCAGAGACCTTGAGCCGATGCAAAAAGTGGTGGTGGGCATTCACAGCAATCTCGACGACTCGGCGTTTACCAAGTTGCAATTCGACCGTGTGGCCCGTACCAACGACCGTGGCCAATTCACCATCCGCAACTTGAAGCCGGGACGGTATAGAATTTATGCCCTTAATGATGCCGACCGCGATTATAAGTTTGTGCGTACCGAGGATATGGCATTCCTGCTCGATACCATCATTCCCGACACATACAGGGAAATGACCATGGATACCGTTTTCACCAAAAGCATGGCTGTGGATACCGTCACGCAAGGCGTGCACACGGTGTTTACCCCGAATGACATTCTGTTGTCGATGTCTAACGAGGGATATGTGTCGCAATACCTGTATGCCTACGAGCGTCCCGACTATAAACGCATATACATAAAGTTCAGTGCGCACAGCGATACATTGCCCACGATTAAAATCATAGAGCCACAGGTGCGCGATGATGCCGATTGGTACAGATTGCAGCGGTCGGAATTCAATGATTCGCTGTTTTACTGGATTACCGATACGGTTCTTGCCCGCAACGACTCGATTAGGATTACGCTCAACTACCTGCGTACCGATACGCTCGAAAACCTCACTTATACGACCGATACGCTTTATGTGAACATCAAGAATGCTTATAAGCGCCAACTTGAGAAATCAAAGAAAGACGAGGCCGAAAAATACGAGGAACTGAAGAAAGAATATGAAGAAAACCTTGAAAAATTGCGCAAGCGTGCCGAGGAGCGCAAAACTGAGCGCGATACCGTAAAGGCCGAGATGGAAGCTCGCGCCGATAGCATAGAACTTGCCAACGTGTTACGTACATGGGCAAAAGACTCGCTTGCAAGGATACCGTTCTTTGATTTCAAATTGACATCGGCTACCACTGTCGAGGTGGATGCTCCGCTTACTTTCGAGGTGGTGGAACCAATCGATACCATAATGATGAGTGGCTTCCACTTATGGAAACAGTATGAAGACTCGCTATGGGAAGAGTTGCCGGTGCCTGCACTTGTTGCCGAGAAACCGCATGAGATAATGAAGTGGACGATGCCTGTGAAATGGGAGCCTGGTGCCACTTATAAATTGCATATCGATTCGATGGCTGTTTACGGAATTTACGGCACGTCAAATAAGACAATCGAACAGCAGTTCAAAGTGCGAGGATTGGAGGAATATGCCAACTTGTATTTGAGTATTACACCTGCCACAGGACCGGCATTTGTGGAACTGCTTAATTCGGGCGATGCCGTGCAGCGTACTGCACCGGTGGGCAGCGACGGGTATGCCGTGTTCAGCAATGTCACTCCCGGTGATTATTATGCCCGCATCGTTCTTGACCGTAACGGCAACGGCAAATGGGATACCGGAAATTTCGCGTTGCATCTGCAACCCGAGGAGGTGTATTATTATCCTAAAAAGATAAGCCTGAAGCAGAATTGGGATATCGAACAGTCGTGGAACATATATGAGGTTGCGGTGGATAAGCAGAAACCCGAAGAAATCAAAAAGAACAAGCCCGAAAAGAAAAAATGGGAGCAGAAAGACGACCGCGACAGATATGGTGAGGAGGAAGAGGATATTTATGACGAAGGCCCGGCGATATACACCGGTAATAAATATACCGATTACCAAAACAATAATCGAATAAACAATTATTAATTCAAAATACGCTTATGGATACAATCAGCACCGGCAAATACATAGAACTTGCCTATAAGATATATTCGGTGGACGGTGATGGAAACCGTGCACTGGAATATGAGTTTACCGAACAGGTTCCCGACCACTTTGTGTATGGGGCAGAACCGGGATTGCTCGAAGATTTCTCTCGAAAACTTCAAGGCCTTGCCAAGGGTGATGAATTTAAGTTCACGCTTACGCCTGAGCAGGCTTTCGGCACACGTAACGAAGACCTTGTGATGGAACTTGAACGTAGCATTTTCAACGATGCCGACGGCAATTTCATGGACGATATGGTACAGGTGGGAAGGTCGTTGACCATGATGACTTCTACCGGGCAACCGGCTCAGGGGCTTGTGGTAAATGTTGGCGACGAAAAGGTGACAATGGATTTTAACCACCGCCTTGCCGGGAAGAATGTGGAATATGAGGGCCGCGTGATGCTTGTACGCGATGCCACACCTGACGACCTGCCACAGCACCACAGTTGCGGCGGCTGCAGTTGCGACAGTTGTGGTGGCGGTTGTGGCGACCACGACCATGACGGTTGTGGCGGCTGCTGTCACTGATTGCCGGCTCGATGAGCTAATAAAAGAAAGGGGTTGTGCCGCTGCAAAATTCCGGCACAACCCCGATTGTTTGTTACGAAAGGTGGGTTACAAGTTTTTCCCTAAGCGGTAGGCTTGTTGCGGGTAAGCGGTGTTGCGAATCGAACCGGCGGTCCACACTCCGGGTGCCACGATTTCACCCACGCTTGTCCAGCCAAGGTAATTAATCAGTGTGCGGTAGTGCAGCAGCATGGGTTCGGCTTCGGCTTTTGCCGTGTCGGCATATGTCATCATGAATGCAGCCTTTTTGTGTGCTCCTTTAATTTGTCCGTTGATGGCGTAAAAACGGTCGATTACGCGCTTCATTTGTGCCGATATGCCAAAGTAATACATGGGCGTGGCAAATACCACCATATCGGCCTCGATTAAATGTGGGCGCAATTCAATGAAGTCGTCGTTGAAGATGCAATTGCCGTTCATGCCGCAACGGTTGCAGGCGCGGCACGCTTCAACGTGCTTGAATGCGCAATCGAAACGGAATACTTCATGCCCTTGCTCGCGGGCACCCTTGATGAATTGTTCGGCGAGGTAGGCCGAGTTGCCGTTACTGCGTGGGCTGCCTGTCAATACTACTATTTTCATTGCTGTTTTATTGTTTGGTTTGTTGCTTGCCAATATCTGCATAACACCGCTGCCTGCCACAGCAATTCCTGCAGTGACAAGTAGTGACTTTTTCAAGAAATCGCGTCGCTCCATAGCCTTTACTTCACGATTATCTTTGCTGCTGTTTCGGTTTGCCCTTTTCCCACATATACAAGGTAAATCCCTGCGGGAAGCAGGCTTATGTCCGTGGCCTTGTCGGTGGTTTCGAGTACCGTCCGTCCGGCGGTATCGTAGAGGCATATTATGTCAAAATCGTAATCAACAGTGAGCATATCACCGTTGCATGATATATCAGCTTCCCTGTCAACTGTTATTCCGGTTATGCTTGAAGAGTTCCCGAAACCGGTCTCATCGAGCCATTCGGTAATCATTTCGTGGCAGTTTGACGTTTGTGCCGAGCGTATCCACAAGCTTGGCGCGATGAAAATGCCATCGGGGATAAGCCGTTGCGCATCGGCTTCAACGCCACTGATGCCGCTGCTTGCGCTTGATACAATAAGCCCTATCTGTTTGCCTGCCATTTGGTGGCCATTGTGGAAAAGAAACGTTTGCATGGGTGCGGCCATATTGCCCCACCACAATGGAGTAGCCACAATTATTTCGCTGTAGTCGGCAAAGTTGATTGTTACCGGCTTAATTTCGGGATATGACGATGCATCATCGGGATTTTCCCTGATTGCTGCAATCAATGCGCTACCCAGTTCATAGCCATTGGCGGCATAGTCGAGGCCTTCCTGGGCAGGTTCGATTCTAATGGCATCGGCATCGCTCAGCTGTGCTTGCAGGTCGGTGGCAATGGCGTGGGTGTTGTTGGTGAAACTGTAGTACACCACCAGCGTTTTTGCGTTAAGCGTCAAGGTAAAACATATTGCCATGACGAGGATAAAAAGATTTTTCATAATGGTTTGAGATTTGTGTTATACAAAAGTAATTTGTGCATATTTGCGATAAGTAACAAGATTACTGATAATTGTATCATCTTTACTGATTTATGCCCGGTGTATATAAACAATGCAGGGATTGCACCGTTAAGACGCAATCCCTGTGTGTGGAAATGATGTGCAGTAAATCGATTACTTGCCTAATCGGTCATATTCCTCGTCGGTTACAGGTTCGAGCCATTCGTTTGAAGTGTCTTTGCCGGGGATTTCAAAAGCAAGGTGTGCAAACCAGCTGTCGGCTGCTGCGCCATGCCAGTGCTTTACGTTGGCCGGAATGTGGATTACATCGCCGGGAAGCATCTGCACGGCCGGTTTCCCTTCTTCTTGGTACCAACCGCGTCCGGCCACGCACACCAGCATTTGGCCGCCACCGCTTGTGGCATGGTGGATGTGCCAATTGTTGCGGCAGCGTGGTTCAAATGTGACATTCGAGAAAGGTACCTGCTCGGTTGAAATCCGGGCGAGGTAGCTGTTGCCGATGAAATACTTGGCATAAGCCGTATTGGGTTCACCGATGGGGAAAATCATCTCGCGTTGGAATGTAGCCATTCCGTTGTCGGCAGCTGTACTGTCGTCGGCCCACACATCTTTAGCAAGGCGGAATGCTCCCCATGCATTGGGCCAACCGGCATAGAATGCTATGTGGGTGAGTATCTCGGAAATTTCGGTGCGGGTAACACCGTTTTGCTTGGCAAATTGCAAGTGGTGGGTGAGCGAAGAATCAATAATACCCTTGCCTATAAGTGTGGCAACGGTAATCATGCTGCGGTCGTGCGGGCTGAGCCCCGGACGGTTCCACACTTCACCAAACAGAACATCGTCGTTGAGTTCGGCAAACTTGGGGGCAAATTCCCCTAACTGCACGTGTCCGGCAGTTTGTGTGATTTTTTCTTGTGCCATAGTGTTAAATGGAATATTGAATATTGCAGAAATCAAAATCAATAGTGACAATGTTTTTTTCATATGTCGTTTTTGTTTTGTGGTTTTACATCAGTACTTTGTTTTCTCTATGACAAAAATAGTATAGTTACACCTACTGTTGTGTAACTATTTTACTGAAAAAAATATCAAAATTACAGATGATGCAACGATGTGGCATTAATGTGCGGTTTATATATGTCGGTAATGTCCCGATTCTTCTGGTGGACTTGGATTTATGTCAATGTGATACAAGCTTCAATCCAATAATTGAGGCAATAAGCGTGGTGATGAAAAACAGGCGCATAAACGATGCAGGCTCGTGAAAAAACACTATGCCCATCAACACGGTTCCTGCGGCACCGATGCCTGTCCATACAGGGTAGGCCGTGCCGATGGGTATTGTTTGCACTGCCTTGGCAAGCAATACCATGCTCAGTGCAAGGCAGGCAATGAACCCGGCACCCCAAAGATACCATTCGGTGCCTGATGCTTCTTTCATCTTTCCCAAACAAAAAGCGAAGCCGGACTCAAAGAATCCGGCAACAATCAGAATAATCCAGTTCATACGGCTTTCTTATTTTTCTTTATAATATGTAATGTCCACAAAGATAATGCTTTTTCTATTCATATTACATTAATAAAGAACAATATCGGTTATACAGGTCAGTTGATTACTATTTCGTCGGTAAACAACCATGAGCCTCGTTTGGGATACTTGACTGCGTGCAGGCGCACATATCGTGCCGATGCGTCGCACAGAGTGGAATATACCTTGTAACGTATTTCGGCCGACGTGTCGGGCACGTCGCACCATGCCTGTCCGGCGAGAGTGAAGTTTTCCCCGTCGTCCGACAGGTAAATGTCAACCCTCCGTGGCATATACACCCATGCTCCCACCGATTGCAGGAATGTGGCACCCACGTAATGCACAGGTTTTATGCTCCCGAGGTCGATGGTTACATCCATGTCGCGCATGGTGCCTTGCCAGCGATTGTCGCCATAGGTCCAACCGCCGCACACGCCGTCGGTGAGGGCACTGTCGCCGGCTGCCGGGTATTGGCGGCTGTAGGGCAGGTTGTAAATTACTTTGCAACCACGGGCAAGGTGCTTGAGCGGACGGGTGCTCTCTTTGCGGTCGCCATATTCATTGGCAAGGTCAAATGTGTTGTAACCCATTGAGCGCAATTGCGTCACCAAATTTAGTGCACGGCGGCGGAAGTCGGGATAGTTTTTCTGTTCAGGTTGCGACCATGCCGTTTCGGCCACTGCAAAAGCGCGAGGGTAGTACATATATTCGGCATGGCTGTCGTCGGTGATATATTCGCACCACACATTGGCCTGCACCCCGAGCAGGTTGCCGGCCACATCGCCGGGAATGCTGTCGGGCAATGGCTCGAATGAATACACTTTTTCGAGCGGAGTGTAGCCGCCTATCGATACCGGCTCTTTGAAAGGGGCATCTTGCGTGTAATCAAGGTAATAATATGCGTTAGGGTTCATGATGGCAGGGTTGCCTTGCTGCATGGCTTCAAGGCCCGGTTCGGCACCACGCCACGACATCACCACTGCCCCGGGGGCAAGGCCGCCTTGCATAATTTCGTCAAATCCCACCACGGTGCGACCTTTCGACTGAACGAATTGCTCGATGCGGTGTATCATGTAGCTTTGCAATTCATCAACGTCGGCCAGCCCTTCTTGTTCCATTCGTTGCTTGCACTTCGGGCAGGTTTTCCAACCTTCTTTTGTGGCTTCGTCACCGCCGATGTGTATGTATTGCGACGGGAACAGGTCGATTACCTCGGAAAGCACATTTTCGAGGAATGTGAAAGTTTCCTCGTTGCCTATACAGAAGTCGCCGTTGCGGTATGGTTCGCCGCTGCATGAAAGTTCGGGATAAGCGGCAAGCACCTCTTCACTGTGTCCCGGCATTTCTATTTCGGGAACGACGTTGATGTGCCGTGCACTGGCATATTCGATAATTTCACGTATGTCTTCTTTGGTATAATATCCGCCATAGGCACGTGGATCGTCTTGCGTGCAATATGAGCGGTCGCCGTTCCACCAGTCTTCCCATCGTTTATAAGGCCGCCATGCAGCCAATGATGTAAGAAGCGGATAGCGGTCGATTTGCAGTCGCCAACCTGCGGCATCGGTCAGGTGCAGATGTATATTGTTGAACTTCAGCAGCGCCATTGCGTCTATTTGCTTCAATAAAAATTCTTTCGGGCGGAAGTGGCGCGACACGTCGAAGTGCAAGCCGCGGTATGCAAACCGCGGCGCATCGGTGACGGTGCAACATTGCAGTCGTTTGACGGTACCGCATCGCGTCATTTGCAGCAACGATTGTATGGCATAGAATGCTCCGGTTTCCGATGCCGCCTTGATGTGTATCTTGTTGGGTTTTATTGTGAGCGAGTATGATTCGTTTTGAGCCACATCGGCATCGCCGGTTATTGTGATTGAAATGTCGGCTTTGCACTGATTGTCGGTTGCCGTCATATTATTTAGCGATTTCAAATAACTCGCAAGCGGGCCGTTGCCGTTTTTTATATGGAAAAAGGCATCCGGTTCAGGCCAAGTATATACACCTTTGCCCATTTCCACCTGTTGCGGAACAGGAATGACGTCGCAAGGAGAGCCTATGGCAGTTTCGGCAAACATGGGCATAGCCAAGATAATCAAAGCGATGGTTATAATAATGCGGTACATATAGTTAAAGTAGTTTTATTGGTTTCTATTAATTAATATCGAAGATGTGTGTAAATTTATATTCTTTGTATAATTTGCGCAAATTATTATGCGATAATTTGTGCAGGTGGAACTGTTTTAAGCGTGTTATACAGGTTATCTGCGTGTTTTTATATTGTGGGAAATGAAAATTTATACCGTGTTTTGATGGGGTTTGTTTCGGTTTTTTCTGTACATTTGTGCAATGTGTTATGGCTTAAAATTTATGTATTATGATTAAACGATTTATGTTGTGCCTTGTATCGTTGATGGGATTGGCTTGCATGGCACAAAGTTCGCAGGGGTATCAAAATCCTGTAATTCCCGGTTTTCATCCCGATCCGAGCATATGCCGGGTAGGTGATGACTATTATTTGGTAACAAGCAGCTTCCAGTATTTTCCGGGTGTGCCATTGTTTCACAGCAAGGATTTGGTGCATTGGGAGCAAATAGGGCATTGCCTTACTCGCGCGTCACAACTCCCTTTGCATGATGCAAGCACCGCCGGCGGAATATATGCGCCGACAATTCGTTACCATGAAGGAACGTTTTACATGACGACAACCAATGTATCGGATAAAGGTAATTTCATTGTTTATACTACTGACCCACGTGGGGAATGGTCGGAACCGGTGTGGTTGAAGCAAGGAGGGATTGACCCGTCGCTCTATTTTGAAGATGGCAAATGCTACCTGGTAAGCAATCCGTCGGATGGTATTTTCCTGTGTGAAATAAATCCCAAGACGGGGGAGCAACTTACCGAATCGCGGTGTATATGGAACGGTACGGGCGGACGTTATCCCGAGGGCCCGCACATCTATAAGAAAGAGGGGTGGTATTACCTGCTTATCTCGGAGGGAGGAACGGAATATGGGCACAAGGTTACTATCGCTCGCAGCCGTAACATATATGGGCCGTATGCCGGAAATCCTTCAAATCCTATATTGACGCATATCAACCAAAATGCGCAAAGTAATCCTATACAGGGCGTAGGCCATGCCGACTTGGTTGAGGCCGCCGATGGCAGTTGGTGGGCGGTGTGCCTTGCATTCCGCAATCACAATTTCCATCACAATCTGGGGCGAGAAACTTTCCTCGTTCCTGTGAGATGGGATAAAAATGCCTGGCCGGTGGTGAACGGCGACGGAACTGTGGCTTTACAGATGGATGTTCCCACTTTGCCGCAACAGGCTGTTGAGGAATTGCCTGTCCGCACTACGTTTGAAACAGGCAAATTGGGGCATGAATGGGTGTATGTGCGCAATCCGCATTTTGAAAAATACACATTCAAGTCGGGGAAACTGCACCTTTACGCTACTCCTATAAGCCTGGATTACACGGGAGATGACAGTCCGACTTTTGTTGCACGCAGGCAGGAGCATATAGATTTTTCGGCCGGCACTTCGTTGCAGCTGAAAGATGCCGAAACCGGGGATCGCGCCGGGCTTAGTGTTTACATGATTGAATCGGCACATTACGATTTATATGTGGAACAACTTGCCGATGGCCGACAAGCGGTGAACTTGCGGTATCGCTTGGGAGCAATAGACCATGTGGAGAAAACCGTAATTGTTCCCAGACAAGCCGAGGTTAGGCTTCGTGTGAAAGGCGACAAAGAATTTTACACGTTTTATTACTCGGTCGATGGTAATGATTTCATTGAACTCGGTAAGGCCGATACACGTTACATAAGCAGTGAAACTGCCGGAGGTTTTACCGGGGTGATGCTTGGCCTATATGCCGTTTCGGCTGCCGAGACTTCACAGGCATTTGCCGATTTCTCATATTTCGATTACGAGCGGTAAAGCGACCTTTTTTGTGGTAAAAAATGAGCAACGGATGGCACTTGATGCTGCCCGTTGCTCATTTTGTTTTTGTTGTTATGGATTGTTCCTTTTACCGCGAGGGGATGATTTCGATGATGTCGGCATTGGCCGAGTCGAGTTTGACTTTAGCCGTGCCGGTGGGGAGTGTGAATGTAGTGTATGCCGAAATCGTGGTTATTTCTTGCAGCGTATTGCCTTTGTCATCAAGCATGGTGATGCTTAATGGTACATCGCTTTTGCCCATGAGTAAGGTATAACCTTTTGTGCCCTCGGTAACATCGAAAGTCATGGTTCCGTCAAGCGTGAACGATGATGAAGCATTGAGGTCGAATGTGCGCAAGGCGGCTTCAATGTTCCCTGTCGTTTGCAGGCCGAAACCAAGATTTTCGGTGCTTAACGGATTGACTTCAAATGAGCGGACGGCCACATAATTCGTCTTGCGTGAGTCGAGGCGCTTGAGGCGCACATAACGTGCTTTTACCGGCGTTCCGCTCCAGTTTATCACATATTGACGTTCGATGTCGGCAATCAATGGTTGCCATGTTTTACCGTCGGCCGAGTATTCGAGTGCGGCATGGTCGAAGTAATCCACATCGTCAACCGAATTGCGGCCTTGCAATATCCTTACCGAATGTACATCTTTCACGGTTTTCAGGTCAACGGCTATCCAGCTGTCGCGACGTTGCGGTAATGCCGAGGTATAGTATGTTACAGTATCGCCGTCGAGCATCAGTTGCGGTTGCGTGGTGGCGGAATTGGGGAACGAGCTTAATCCACGGTAATTGCAGGGCATTTGTCCTGAAATTTTTGCAAGGAAACGTGCACCCATTTCTTCCATTGCGTTTTCATAGAACGGTTGCAGTTTCATTGTTCCCGATTTGTGGGCTTCGTAGTTGCGGCGGTCATCCCGGCTCATTAAGTTATCGGCATATTTGTTCCAGAATGTGGCATTATCGAAATCCGAGCGGAACATTTCAATCAATTCCACCATGCGCTTGCCGCGGGTACCCAGTTTGCCGAATTCCACAAGCCACGGGCGCAATTCGGCAAGCAGTAGCTTGTTATCGCAGCCTGTTTCCATTTGGCAAGGCACTTTTTCGATGCGTTTAAATTCGGCGGCAAGGGCGCGGGCATCGCTTTCGTTATAATCGTCGATGCCGAAGGTGCGTGTTTCCCACGACTCATCGCGGCGGTAGCCGGTCTCGGTGTCGCATGAATGGATTGCAAATGTGCGATAAGCCTCGGCTGCCCTCGGTGCCATTTCCTGCAATGCGCGTTCCCAGCTGTCGATAGGGTTGTATGCCCCGATATTCCAAGCAT
Source organism: uncultured Bacteroidales bacterium (assembly GCA_949289215.1). Taxonomy (GTDB): domain Bacteria; phylum Bacteroidota; class Bacteroidia; order Bacteroidales; family Muribaculaceae; genus Avimuribaculum. The sequence continues at coordinate 83,247 of CASENC010000009.1, forward strand.
AATCGGCCACTCCATACAGTGCAAGGCGCGATGCTTCGCCATGTTCCATCGGGTTACTTAGCACTCCGCTCAGTTCATTGCTTGAAAGAGTGGTATCAAGGCCGTAAACGGGGCCTTGCAGTACAATGTTGCGCACATAGTCGGTTACAGGATAATTCCACCAAAACAGGGCAGGACGCTTGATGCGCGAGTTTACCCATTCAAGTGTGCTTGCGGTAATATCGCTGCACACCACATCACCGGTCCAGAATACCTTTATGTCGGGGTTCAGATTGTTGCCGAAATAGGGCAGGCTGCCGCGCGGCGTGGGATTGGCCCACGATTTATTATAGTCGGTGGGGCATAGTATCAGTGAGCCTACATCGCCTTTCGCCTTGACGAATTCGTCGGTCAGGCGGTTGAGCAGTTCGGTTTGTTTCACCGGACTTGTGCCGTCGCCCGAGATGTCGTCGAAGAAAATGGCGAATTGCCTTACGCCAAGGTCATACATCATCTCGAATTTCCGTAGCAGGTTGCCATAATCTTCATCGTTCCATTTGATATCTTTACCCGGGTGTATGGCCCACACGAAGTTTACATGGTTGCGATGGCACGCCTGCACGAGTTCTTTAAGCCGTGCAGCTTCATCGTCGGGGTACGGCAGTCGCCAGTAGGGGCTGCTGTGGTATGGGTCATCTTTCGGCCCATAGACATAGGTATTCATTTTGAAACGGCCGAAGAAATCGATAAGTGACAGGCGCACTTCATGTGACCATGGCGTGCCATAGAAACCTTCAACCACGCCGCGCAGTGGTAGCGAAGGATAATCGTTGACTGTCATGCACGGCAGTTTGCCACCTGCTGCCATTCGGGAGCCGACAACTTGGCGCAACGTTTGTAATCCGTAGAAAGCACCACTTTCATCATATCCGGTTATTGTTATTTCCTTTGGAGTTATGTTGAGCACATATGCGCCCGGAGTGGCTTTAGCACCTGCTTTCTCTGCAACTTTTTCACCGAAGTCGATGGTGAGTTTCACACCCTTTTCCGTGACAGGGATGAAATGTACGTCGTCGGCAAACCGGCCTTGACGGTCATTAACTTTTATGCCACCCACTATGTTGAGGGTTTTCCCTTCATCAAGTAAAATGTCGTGTGGGGTGGGATTTATCACAAGTCCGTTATGGTTTATTTTCTCACCATCGACGGGTAAAAATTGTTGAATTTCCTGCCGTTGCAACGACAAATCAAAATCCTGTGCAGCAGCATTGCCACACACCATGCCGGCACATAAAGCAAGTATTAAGGCATTTAGTTTCATTAGATTGGTTTATTTGAATGTTATAGTTTTATGATGTTGGGATAACGATGGCGGTCGGCCTCGTTGATTTCTCGTATCACCCGGCACGGGTTGCCTGCGGCCAATACCCCTGCCGGAATATCCTTGTTGACAACGCTGCCTGCGCCTATCACCGAGTTGTCGCCTATGGAAACTCCCGGCAGAACGCACACATGGCCGCCAATCCACACATTGTTGCCAATGGTGATGGGAAGGGCATATTCAAGCCCCAGGTTGCGGCGTTCGTGGTCGAGCGGATGCCCGGCTGTATAAAAGCCGCAGTGCGGGGCAACAAATACATTGTCGCCAAACGTCACCCGTGCACCGTCGAGAATGATGCAGCCCACGTTCATGTAAAAGTTGTCGCCAACCTCGATGTTGTAGCCATAATCGCAATAAAAAGGCGATTCTATGTAACAGTTCACACCGGCCTTGCCAAGCAGGCGGCGCGTAATTTCTTCGCGCTTCATGGTCATGGACGGACGCAGGTTATTGAGTTCAAAACAAAGCTCCTTAGCAGCGATGCGTTCTGCGACCAGTTCCGGGTCATAGTTTGCATCATACAATACCCCCGGCTCCACATTCATTTTCCTGTTTATTGCCATTGTATATGATTTTATTGTTCGTTGGAGAATGAATAGGGGCGGTCTTCGGTCAAGGTGCCTCGGTCGGAGTTGGGAGTGGGGCTCATGTCGAGGTGCAAGGTGCCGCCGTGCAACAGGTCGGCATGGCGGTAATAGAGCTTGGTGTATTCCTTGCCGTTGAGGGTGGCCGAATTGATGTAGATGTTTTCCGCGCTGTTACCGGGGGCATCGATTACCAACTTTTTGCCGTTTTCAAGGTGCAAAGTGGCACGCTTGAACAGCGGTGAGCCTGCCACATATTGGTCGGTACCCGGACATACGGGATAAAAACCGAGAGCCGAGAATACATACCATGCCGATGTCTGCCCGTTGTCCTCGTCACCGCAATAGCCGTCGGGGGTAGGGGAATACAGCTTGTCCATTGCTTCACGCAGCCGGTATTGTGCCGTCCACGGGCGGCCTGCGTAGTTGTACAGGTAAATCATGTGCTGTATGGGCTGGTTGCCGTGGGCGTAATTGCCCATGTTCATTACGGCCATTTCGCGGATTTCATGAATTGGGAAACCATAGTAGCTATCGTCGAAAACCGGCGGTACGGTGAATACCGAATCAAGCATGGCGGTGAAATTCTTGTTGCCGCCCATCAGGTCGATGAGGCCTTGCGGGTCGTGGAATACCGACCAAGTGTAGTGCCAACTGTTACCTTCGGTGAAATCGCCGCCCCACTTGAACGGGGAGAATGGCGACTGGAACTTGCCGTTGTCTTCGCGACCGCGCATCAAATTGTGTCCAGGGTCGAAAGTGTTGCGGTAATTCATTGCGCGTTTTTCGAGTTCGGCGATTTCTTTCTTTGGTCGGTCAAGTTTTTTTGCAAGCTGCAATATGCACCAGTCGTCATAGGCATATTCAAGTGTGCGCGCCACACTTTCGTTTATACCCACATTGCAAGGCACATATCCCAGGCGGTTGTAGAATTCATGACCAAGTCGGCCGGTTGACGGCACGTCGGGGTGCACGTTGTTGCAGCCATTGAGCAATCCTTCATATAGCGTTTCCACGTCATCGACTTGAACGCCTTTCAGATAGGCATCGACAAGCACCGATGCCGAGTTGTTGCCTACCATGCAGTTGCGGTGCCCCGGGCTTGCCCATTCGGGGAAAAAGCCGCTTTCTCGGTAAGTATTGAGTAAACCTTCCTGTATTTCCTTGTTGACCGACGGGTACATGAGGTTAAGCAATGGGAAAAGGCTGCGGAATGTATCCCAAAAGCCGGTATCGGTGTACATATATCCCGGCAGTACTTGTCCGTTGTATGGGCTGTAATGCACAATGTTGCCGTCGGAGTCGATTTCATAAAACTTGCGTGGGAACAGCAACGAGCGGTATAGGCATGAATAGAATGTACGGTATTGGTCGATTGTGCCACCTTCCACTTCGATGCGGCCAAGTGCGCGGTTCCAAGTTTCTTTGCCATCGGCGGCAACCTGCTCGATGGTGCGGTTATCCAGTTCCATCATATTGATTTCTGCTTGCTCGGGACTTATGAACGACGAAGCCACACGCACATTCACTTGTTCTCCCTTATGGGTGGAAAATCCCACTATGGCACAGGCATGGTCGGCAGTTTGTTGCACGGTTCCTGTGTGCAAAGTGTCGCCGCTCATGGTTGCTGTATAGGCAAACGGTTTGTCAAATTCCAGTATGAAGTAGTTCCTGAAGTTTCCCGGTACGCCGCCATGGTTGTGGGTGGTATAGCCTATGATTTTCTTTTCATCGGGAATGATTTCCACATGCGAGCCGCCGTCGAAAGCGTCAACTACGAGGAACGAACTGTCACGCTCGGGATAAGTGAAACGGAATATCGCTGCCCGTTCGGTGGGAGCGATTTCGGTAAGCACATCGTGTGTGGCGAGGAATACTTTGTAATAATAAGGGGTGGCTGTTTCTCCCTTGTGCGAGAACCATGAGGCACGATTTTTCTCGTCGAAAGCCGATTGCCCTGTTACAGGCATTATCGAGAAACAACCATAATCGTTGATCCACGGGCTGGGCTGGTGTGTTTGTTTAAAACCACGTATCTCGGTGTCGTTGTAGATGTATTGCCATCCGTCGCCCATTCCGCGAGTGTGAGGGGTCCAAAAGTTCATGCCCCAAGGCAATGCAATAGCAGGATAGGTGTTTCCCGCCGATAGCTCAAACGACGATAAAGTTCCCATCAAGGGATTGACATACTGCGTGTAGTCGGCACGTATGGCCATTGAGCATATCATTAATAAAGTTGCGATTAAAATGCTTTTTTTCATTATAATTTAATATTAAAATTCTTATAGTAATTTTTTCAGATCTTCAACCTTTGGTAAGGTTTTGCGCAAGCGTTCAGGCATTTCTTCGGTTGTATGGTAAGTTGCTACTCCCATTGGCTTATTATAATCTCTAATTGCAAATTCAACAAATGTTTGGTTCATTTCTTTACAAAGTATAATGCCAATAGAAAAATTTTCATTTGGTTTTCTGACGTATTTGTCTAAAGCAGAGAGGTATGTGTTTAGCTGTCCTAAGTATGAAGGGCGAAATTTTCCTGATTTTAATTCAACGGCGACCAATGAATTTAGTTCCCGGTTGAAAAACAGAAGGTCAATAAACATTTCTTCCCCGGCAATTTCGAGTCGGTATTGATTTCCTATAAAACAAAAGTCTTGCCCGAATGTCATTATAAACTGCTTCACATTATTTATGATTGAATTTTCAATAATGCGTTCGTTTAAGTCTTTTTCTTGTTCATCAAGTTCTTCAACGTTTATAAAATCCAGTAAATATTCATCTTTAAAAGTATGTATTGCTTTTAATGCTTGTTGTGGATTGGATATTGTTTGCGTGAAATTATTGGGTAAACAACCTTGATGATGATACAAGTCAGCTTTGAGATAATTTCTAAGTGTGTATTTATTCCAATAATGTATCGCACATTCGTGTATATAAAATAATCGGGCATTTAAAGATTTGGTTTTTGCAATGATTTCCATATGGTGGCTGAAACCTATTGCAAGAAAATCGTTCCAATTGAAATCGTCGGTTAATGGCTTTATTGTTAAGGATGTGATTAATAAGTTTTCGTTTAATTCCAAATTGCCAGCCAATGGCTGGCGATTTAGAACCAGTGTCCATTCTTCATAGAATTGACGCATATTTTTTATATTTGAGACAGAAAATCCTCTAAGTCCGGGTAATTCTTTATGTAACATGGTGGCAATTTGTTCGATTGCACCTTTCCCGAAAAAGCCTTTTCGGGAATTCTCCGATACATATTGACCTATTCCATAGTATAAAGATAGTTGATATTTATTTACTGATGCAGCTGCGCGATATTGGTTGCGCAAAATAGCTGTCTTTATGGTTTGGACGGCCTTGGTGTAGTCGTTGTAATTCATGATAAATTTGAGAATAAATTAGTACCATTTTACAGGTTTGTTTCCCATTTCTATTTCAAGAGTGCCACCTGCGGTTATATCGGCAAAGTCGATCCATGCCTTGTGATATGGCAGGCCGTTAAGATTGATACTTTGTATGTAGCGATTGGCATCGGAGTTGTTATGCGCGGTGATTATGAATTTGCCGCCGGGCACTTTGATTGTTGCCTTGTCAAGAAGAGGCGAGCCGAAGTAATAGCGTCCTCCGGCGGGTTCCACTTGATAAAAGCCAAGAGCTGAGAGCACGTACCATGCCGACATGGCGCCCACATCTTCGTTGCCACACAGCCCGTCGGGCTGTGCCGTGTAGAGCGTGCCAAGTATTTGCCGCACGCGGTCGGCTGTCTGCCACGGACGGCCAAGCATGGTGTAGAAATATGCGATGTGGTGACTCGGTTCGTTGCCATGGGCATATTGGCCTATCATGCCCGAAATGTCGGGCGAGATTACATCGCCTTCGAGTTGCGAGTCAACGGTGAACAGTGAGTCGAGTTTCATAATAAAATTTTCTTGTGAAGGGAAACAACCGACAAGCCCCGTCAGGTCGTGCGGAACGAGAAATGTATATTGCCATGCGTTGCCCTCGCAATAGTCGTCGTTACGGTGGTCGGACGATATGGGATTGAACGGTTCGCGAAACTTGCCATCCGAGTCTTTCCCACGCATAAAGCGTGTTCCCGGGTCAAACAGGTTGCGGTAGCTGTGGCTGCGCTGGGTGAAATAATCGTAACCGGCGGTGTCGCCAACCATCTTGGCCACTTGCGCCACTCCATAGTCGGCAACGGCATATTCCATGTCATAAGCTACCGACTCTTTCATCATGTCGCAAGGAATGTAGCCATATTGTTTGCGAAGGCCCATGCCACGTTCGTCGAGCATGGCCGAATTGCGTAATGCCTCGTATGCCCTGTATGGTTGGTCGGCATATCCCTTGGTGACAGCATCGGCGAGGATACATATTCCCGGGTTGCCTACCATGGTGTTGGTTTCGCATCCCATCAGGTGCCACACAGGCAATTTGCCTTGCTTGTCGTAAATCGAGAGGAAGGTATTCACCACATCGCGGGTAAGTTCAGGGTGGATTATCGACATTAACGGGTGTGCGGCACGGTAGGTGTCCCAACATGAGAATGTGGTGTATGTCTTGAAGTCGCTGCTGTTATAAATCTTGCCGTCGGCTCCGCGGTAATCGCCGTTTACATCGCAAAAGAGCGAGGGGGCAATCATTGTGTGGTATAGGGCGGTGTAGAATATTTCACGTTTGGTTGTGTCGGCAGTGGAAATCCTGATTTTCGACAATTCGCTGTTCCAAGCACTGTCGGCACGGGTTACACATCGGTCGAAATCCCAGCCGGGAAGTTCGGCTTTCAGGTTGAGCCGAGCATTGTCGGTCGAGACCGGCGAAAGTGCCACTTTCACATAAACCGGGTTGTCGGCTCGGGCTTCGATGTTTGCCCGGGCATAGACTATGGTGCCTCGGCAACTATCGGGCGTGAAAATGTCGCCATCGGTAGCAAAATCGAGCGATATGACCGGTTGTGAAAACTCAGCCACGAAATATATGCGTTGGTCGTTTGCCCAACCACGCGAGTACCGGTAGCCGCCGAGCATGGTGTCGCTGATGCGGAACACCGATGCCTCGGTTGCCCTATCCCAGCCTCCGCCGTTTTGCAGGTCGATGACTATTGCAGCGCTGTCGGGGTGGTTGAATGTATATTTGTGAAACCCCACACGTGCGGTGGCTGTGAGTTCCACGTCGATGTCGTAACGGGTGAGCCGTGTGGCGTAATATCCCGGTCGGGCAGTTTCACACGAGCGGTCGGAGTATGACCACAGCCCTGATTGCGGGTCGGCGGCATTTCCTCGGGCATAAGTCACTGTTCCTGTCACGGGCATGAGGGTGACATCATGCAAGTCGCCTATTCCGGTGCCGCTCAGGTGTGTGTGCGGAAACCCTATTACGGTAGAGTCGCTTATGTGGTACCCTGAACACCAATCCCACTCTTGCGGAATGCTTGTCGGGCCCAATTGCACCATTCCGAATGGAACATTTGCTCCGTAAAACACGTGCCCGTGTCCGCCGGTACCTATGCGAGTGTTCACATATCGTGTGAAATTTTCATGTTCGCCGTTTATGTTGCTTGAGCAGGCTGTTGCGGCGAGCAGCAGCGTTGCGCCTATTGCGATAATGCCCGTTGTTTTCATCGTGTCATGCTTGTATTTGGTTTGTCACCCATTTTCAGTTGCAATGTGCCGCCGGCCACAAGTTGGTCATACGGTAACGAATATGTGCCGAGCGGTTTGCCGTTGAGGCGCAGTTCCTGGACGTATATATTTTCGGGAGAGTTGTTTTCTACCTCTATGACGAATGGTTGCTTGCGTACATTTTCAGGAAGCGAGATGGTGATACGGTCGAAAAGCGGGCTGCCTATCTGGTATGACGGACGGCTGTCGCTCAAGCCTTTTACGTCAAACAGTCCTATCGACGACATCACATACCATGCACCCAGTTGCCCTTGGTCTTCATCTTGTCCGTAACCATAACCGTGTATTTCCTCGGTACCATAAAATTCGTTGCATATGGTGCGCACCCACTTTTGCGAGAGCCATGGGCGGCCTGAGAAATTAAACAGCCATGAAATGTGCAAATTGGGTTGATTGCCGTGGTTATATACACCCGATATGCCGGCAAAAGCATCGACCGTGGTTCCGCCTCCAAACACGTTGGCACGCGACACGATGAAAATACTGTCGAGGCGGTTGTTGAAACGGTCGGCACCAATCAGTTCCACAAGTTCACCGGGCTTGTGAGGAACATAGAATGTGTATTGCCACGCATTGCCTTCCTGGAAACCTACCCACGGGCGCGACGGGTTGAATGGCTCGATGAAATCTCCGCTTTTGTCGCGCGGGCGCATGAAACCGGTCGATGGGTCGTAGATTTTCCGCCAGCCGTCGGCAAGGCGTGATAGCGTGTTGTAGTCATCGGTGCGGCCCAGTGACTTGGCAAACTGGCTTACGGCGTAGGCACTGAAACTATATTCGAGAGTGTGCGATGCTCCGAATGGAGAACCGTCTCGGTGCAACTCGTCGCCGGCCCCGGTGCTGGGAACATAGGGAGAGTAGCCATGTTCGACAAAAGCCCCCACGTCTGATTTCCCTACTCCGTCGGGGCGGTCTTTCCACCCGAGCTCGTTTTTCAGTGCTGCCTCATAGGCAAGGTTGACATCGAAACCACGTATTCCGCAATTGTATGCCCCAGCTATCACAAGTCCCATGAAATTGGTGCCAACCCCCGATACGTAGCGGCTGTTGGCTATACCATCGGCAAGCCAGCCTGTTTCATTGTACACGAGCAGCTGGCTTTGTACAAAATCGGCATAATATTCGGGATAAGCCAATGCCCACAGCAGCGACAAGTTCCAGTAGCCACCCCACATGGCATCGGTATTATAATGGTTATGGATAGGCTTGCCGGTAGTTTTGTCAATTTCGATTTGCCCTATGGTGCCATCGTTGCGCGGATAAGCACCGTTGACATCATTTGCAAGTCCGCGGCCCAGCAGGGCATGGAACAGTCCGGTGTAGAATTTTGTGCGGTCGGCTTCGCTTCCGCCTTCCACCCTTATGCGGCCGAGTGCCTCTTCCCAAGCCTGTGTGGCTTGTCGGTGGGCGGCATCGAAGTCAATTCCTTCGGCTTCGGCGAGCAGGTTCTCCCGTGCATTTTCAATCGATGTGTATGATACCCCCACTTTCACCTCTATCACACTGTTGGCGTTGCCGCGAGTGTCGAAAGTCATGTAAAGTCCGGCTCCGGGACCGTGACATTCATCGCCTTTGGCATTGATTATTTCCCCCGTGAAAGTGCCTGTTTCTTGAGGCAAATGGTCGGTTGTGGCGTAAAAATAAATAGGTACCGAGGCTCCGGGTTGGTATTTCTGCACATAAGCCGGTTCGGTTACCACATATCCTTCGATTGTTCCGGACCCGAGGTATTTCACATAAGCGTCTTTCACCGGGCCGCTTTCGCCCCATCGATGGCCTATGTCGAATATCAAGTGCGCACTGTCGGTGGCAGGGAATGAGTATCGATGGAAACCCACACGCCGGGTTGCAGTAAGCTCGGCCTTTATGTCATAGTCTTTCAGTAGCACCGAGTAGTATCCGGCAGTGGCGTATTCGTCTTTTTTGTCGAATGTCGAGCGGTAGCCGTCGGTATTGTCGGCCGAGCCGTCGGGAGAGCCTGGAACGGTTTTCAGTTCTCCTGTTGTCGGCATGATTGAAATTCCGCCCACTTGGAATTCGTGTAGGTTGACAAATCCTTCAATCGAATTATGCCGGGCATCATATCCCACGGCTTGCCATCCATCCTTGTTGCCAAGGCTGCCGTTGGTTGACGGTGCGACTTTTGCCATGCCGAAAGGCACGGCTGCCGGAGTATAGAAGAACCACCGGCTGTGAGCTGTGCCGATATTTGGCTTTACGTATTCGGTAAGAGGTTTTGAGCCTTGTGCCACAGTATGGAATGACAGGCACAGGGCAATAAATGTTGGGAATAGGGATAAAATTCTCATGTAAAAAAGTTCAGCTTTATGTTAGGTTGCACGGCACTCTATATGGTTGTTCTGTGCCATGGTTGTACAAATTTAAAGAAGTTTTATAAAGGAATAAAGAATAAAGATTGTTTTTTATATTTTTTGCGTCGGAAAAATAGCAAGGCAGGAGTAGTACGATATACTGCTGAAATCTGTATGGCAGCTGATAAACAATACCAGTGGTGGCAAAATTCATAAAGGTGGGAACAAAGAGGGCCTGTCATCACCATTGTGATTAGACCGAAGGAGCGCATGGCTCGTGCGCCTCTATATTTCTAAGTGTTGCAGCTTGGCTGACAGCAAATTATTTGTTAATTCTAGATTGCGCTGATGTCGATTACTTCTAGGTCGTCGGGCACGCAGATGCGACCGGTGAAGTTTTTTGCTGCTTCGGCAGTGTAGCTTTGCTTTCGGGTAGGCAGGGCAGAATCTTCGGTGTGGTATAGCAGCAGGTTGCGGGCATTTAGGCTGTGTGCCATGGCTCCGGCATCGAGCGCGGTGCTGTGGTGCTTTTCGTAGGGCTTGAATGTTTCACGGTCGGCATAAAGGCAAAAAGCCTCGCACAGCAGCCAGTCGGCATTGGTGGCATATTGGCGGTTTGACTCGTTGTAGGGTTCGTCGCCGAGGCACACCAAATCCACGCCGTCGGGCAAGGTGGCGCGGAACCCGAATTGTTTCTCCTTGGTTGAGTGGATGTCGAAACAGCGTATGGAAGTGCCTCCCTCCAGATTGATTGCGTCGCCGTCTTTCACCTCGTGGAACAGTACCCTTGTGCCGATGTAGGAATTGTACCCGGTTGCCAGCGTGAGATTGCATATCGATTGCAACGTATTCAGTGCCTTGTCGTGGCTGAAGATGGTGAAATTGCAGCGGTAATTGCCGCGCCGCATAAGTTGTATTACCATTCTCACAACCCACACTGCGCCCAAAATGTGGTCGGTGTGTGCGTGGGTGATAAACATATTGTGTATGTCGGTCAGGCTTGTTCCCGATTTTTCCAATTGTGACAAAATGCCGTTGCCGCCACCTGCATCGACCAATATTGAGCCGCCTGACCATTTCAGTAAGAAACAAGTGTTGTAGCATCGCGTCACGGTGGCATGACCTGTGCCGAGCATTATTATTTGGCTGCCTTCGTATTGTATAGTCATTCTTGCGTATTTTTTATAGGTGTCTTCTCTTCCACACCAAAAACATTCTCGGGGTGTGTACCGAATGGCTCGATGTGTACCACTATGTCGTAAACCTCGGGTATGCTTTGGCGTATGTTTTGTTCTATTTGATTGGCAAGCGTGTGGGCTTGTGAGAGGGTCATGTTGCCGTTGGCTTCAACGTCGAGTGTAATCATGTATTTGCCGCCGATGCTGCGCGAGCGCACCCGGTGCGGGTTGCGAATGCCTTTCACCTTGTCGATGGCATCGAATATCTTACGATAAACCGAAGTATCTTTCACCCCGTCCATCAACTCGACATTCGAGTCCATGAAAATCTTGAACGAAGAGCGTATGATGTAGCAACTCACAAGCAAAGCTGTCACGCAGTCGAGTATGGGCATATGCAATATGAAAGAGAAGAACAGCCCTGCCAGCACGCTCAGCGAGATAATAACGTCATTGCGCATATTTATGCCGTTGGCAATCAGCATCGATGAGCCTGTTTTACGTCCTACAGCCGTTTGGTAAAGAGACAGCAGCAGTTTGCATATAATTGAGGCCACGGTTACATATATGGCGATTATGCCGGGCATTTCGCGAGGTTCGTCGGAAAAAAGGTTTTCGATAGCCGAAAGCAGCATTTGCGCCCCGGCGAAGAAAATCACCATCGAGAGAATTTTGGTGGCGATTGATTCGGCCTTGGCATAGCCATAGGCATATTTCGTGTTTGGGCTGCGTCCCATGATTTTTGCAGTGATTGCAATCACGATTGAAATGGCCACATCCGAAGCCGAGTCGATGCCGTCGCTCACCACGGCGAAACTGCCGCTGATGAAGCCCACAACCAATTTAGCCACCGATAGCACTCCGTTTCCTGCAATGCTTGCGAATGAAGCCCGCAGCACCTGCCGCTGAATAAAGTTTTGATTGTCGTGTTCCATAATTAGGTTGCGAAATTAGTAATAATATTGTTACCATGTTTTCCGCCGAGTGTTAAAATACAGCTAAAGAGCCCGTTTGGATTGTAAAACAAGTGTAATAATGTTGTGCAGATAAAAAAAAAAACTTTACTTTGTAGAAAAGAGATGTTATGAAGAATGCAATTTTTAACAAGGCTCAGATTGAGATGCTTGATTTGATGTCTCGGATTGACAGTGAAGAGGAATTACTTGAAATAAAAAAAGTGATTTCAGAATATTTCATGCGCAAGGCCGACGAAGAACTCGACAAATTGTGGGAAGATGGCTCCCTCAATGAGAGTAAAATGGAGAAGTTGCGTTACAGCCATTTGAGGACACCGTATAGCAGGAGATGAAACATGTCGTGTTAGATACGAATTGTGTAGTGCAGTCAATTTCGCATCGCAGTCGGTATCGTGTGGTGTGGGATAATTTCATGTGTGGTGGCTATTTGTTGTGTGTAAGTAATGAAATACTGAATGAGTATCAAGAAATCCTTGAAAGAGTTACCAATACAATTGTAGCAAAAAATATAGTAGAAGCCATAGTAAACAGTCCATATACGCGGTTTTATTCTCCTCATTTCAAGTTTAACCTCATTAAGAGTGATTATGATGACAATAAGTTTGTAGATTGCGCGATAATTGCTAATGCTGATTACATAGTAAGTGAAGATGCTCACTTTGATGTACTTAAAACTATACCATTCCCAAAAGTGAAAGTCGTGGGGCTTGATGAGTTTTTAACAGAATTGCTCAGAGTTTTGTGATGCCTGTTTCGGTGGCGATGAGGCCGGCGAGGAAACGGCTGTCGCCGTAAGTGGGAGTAAGAGGCATGAAGCCTGATATGATTTTGTTGCCCGATGTTTCCAGCGGGCAGGTTTGTGAAAGGCGTTTTATTGTAGCCGACATTTCTTTGGATGACTTGTGGTATGTAACACGGAATGTGGCGGTTGAGTTGGGCGCAAGCAGACGGTCGGCAATGAAGGCCGATACCATTCCCATGGTCATGCGCAGGTTCATTTCCACGCAAGGGTTAATGCGCAATGTGCCGTCGTCGCCGCGGTATATCATCATGTCGATGCCAAGATAACCATTGTAATATGGTGCGACAAGTGACGTAAGAATATTGCAAAGAGCCGTGCGAACATCGGCCAATAGTTCCGGGTGTGAAAATCGTGACGTGATGAGTTTTTCAATCATAAGTTGAGGGGCAACGATATTGCTGTCATATGAGCAATGGCTGTCGTTGAAAAATACCGAGTATCCGGCAAATTCGGCAGTGCCGTTATCACACTTGAATTCCATGGCAAAGTCCATAACCTTGTCGAGCGGCTGTTCGCACATTATCGAGCCTTGGCGGTTTATAATGCCTTGAGTCCAAGTCTCGAAGTTGCGACTGTCGGCATCGAGTACCCTGTAAACACCTTTGCCGCTTCCCGACCACGGAGCCTTGATGTAGCATTGCGGGTGTGCCGTGTTGAAGCGCCGCACTTCGTCCACGCTGTGCACTTCTTCGGGTATTGGCGACAATACGGTGCCTATGGCATCGGCAACGAAACGGTGTATTTTTATCGAGGAGCGTCGGTGTGACAGTTCTTGCAAAGTTATTATTTGTTTGCGGGTCGGCAGGTCATTGGCAGGCACACAGGCATTGAGCAGGCGTCCGCGCAAGTCAAGGTTCCATCCCCACGGGCGGTATAGGCTGTGGCGGCATTGCAGGCGGTTGATGGCTACAGGGTGTGCGTTCAATCCCATTCGCTTGAGCCAGTCGGTGTCTTCGGTAACGTTTTTCGACAGGATGTCGGCATCTTCACAGCAAAACCATGCAGGAAGCATTTGCAAGTCGCGGCGCAAGACTTGCGCCCGTGGCGGAGCCGTGTAGCCCTCGGTGCCATAAGCGAGCGCAAGGTCGTGTTCGGGATTGAATATGTAGGTTTGACGTTCGATATTCTATTATTGCTGTGATTGGTAGTTACGGGCTTGTCCGGCGATTAGTTGCCCGTCGGCAAAATAGTCGATTCGCATTGCGTGGCGCACACGGTCAAGGGTAGAAGCAGCAACCTCTCGTGCTGCTTCGCTGCCATGTTTCAGCATTTCATACACGGTCGGGATATCTTGCTCGAATTCTTTTCGGCGGGCACGTATCGGAGCCAGTTCTTCCTGCAAGATTGCATCAAGGAATCTTTTAACCTTTACGTCGCCTAGCCCGCCACGGCGGTAATGCGCTTTTAATTCGTCAAGGCTTGAATATTCGGGAAGGTATTTTGTGAAGTGCTCGGGATGGCAGAAGGCATCGAGATAAGTGAATACGGTATTGCCCTCTATTTTCCCGGGGTCGCTTACTCGCAGGTGGTCGGGGTCGGTGAACATGGTTTTTACGCGTTTGCTCACTTCTTCTTCCGAATCGGATAGGTATATGCAATTCCCCAACGACTTGCTCATTTTAGCTTTGCCGTCGGTCCCCGGCAGTCGCAGGCAGGCGGCATTGTCGGGGAGCAGGATTTCTGGTTCTACGAGTGTATCGCCATAAATATTGTTGAAACGGCGCACGATTTCGCGTGCCTGTTCTATCATGGGTTCCTGGTCTTCTCCGGCGGGCACGGTGGTTGCATTGAATGCGGTGATATCGGCAGCTTGGCTGATAGGGTAGGTGAAGAAACCTACCGGAATGTTGGCCTCGAAATTGCGCATCTTGATTTCGGTCTTTACCGTCGGGTTACGTTGCAGGCGCGACACGGTTACGAGGTTCATGTAGTAGAACGACAGTTCGCACAATTCGGGGATTTGTGATTGTATGAATATTGTGCTCTTGGCCGGGTCAAGCCCGCACGAAAGGTAATCGAGAGCCACCTCGATGATGTTTTGCCGCACCTTTTCGGGGTTGTCGGCATTATCGGTAAGTGCTTGAGCATCGGCAATCATGATATACACCTTGTCGAAATCACCCGAGTTTTGAAGTTCGACGCGTCGCTTTAGCGAGCCAACGTAATGTCCCAAATGCAAACGGCCGGTGGGACGGTCTCCGGTAAGTATTATTTTGCTCATTCTAATCGTATATTTATTGAATTGCTGTGCAAAAATAACTAATTTGTTGCATACTGTAGCGTCCGTGCCGGATTGTTGTTAAAAAAATGGGCTGCCGGTGTGGCTTATACAGTTGGTTAGTGGTATTTTATTTTTGGTAATTGGCAATTTTGCAGTACATTTGCAAGGAGTATGTCCTTACATGAACATAAACAAATTATTAACTTATTTAAATATATCAACTTATGAATATTTCGCATATCGAACACGTAGGTATTGCCGTAACAAGCCTTGAAGAAGCCATACCTTTCTACGAGAACGTATTGGGAGTTAAATGCTTCGCCATCGAAGAAGTTGCCGACCAAAAAGTGAAGACTGCTTTCTTCAAAGTGGGGCAGACCAAAATCGAATTGCTTGAAGCAACTGCCGAGGACAGCGCAATAGCCAAATATATTGCATCGAATGGCGGTCGCGGCGGCATACAACACATAGCATTTGCCGTTGAAGACGGTGTTGCCAACGCGTTGGCCGAGGCCGAAGGCAAGGGCGTGCGCCTTATCGACAAGGCTCCCCGCAAGGGTGCCGAAGGGCTTAATATCGCATTCCTGCACCCGAAGTCAACTTGCGGTGCACTTGTTGAACTTTGCGAAGACCCCAACAAGAAATAATTTTAAGGACAATAATCACTAATCAATAGAAAATGAGCACTCAACTCGAAAAAGTACAAGAGCTGATAAGGTTTCGCGAAGAAGCCCGTTTGGGTGGCGGTGAAAAGGCTATCCAAAAGCAGCACGACAAAGGTAAATATACTGCCCGTGAGCGTATAGCACAACTTGTGGACGAGGGTAGTTTTGAAGAGCTTGATATGTTTGTGCGCCACCGTTGCACCAACTTCGGGCAAGAAAAGAAATCATATCCCGGCGACGGCGTTGTAACCGGTTACGGTACAATCGAAGGCCGTCTGGTGTATGTGTTTGCACAGGATTTCACGGTGTTTGGCGGTTCGCTTTCCGAAACCATGGCGCAGAAAATATGCAAAATCATGGATATGGCCATGAAGATGGGCGCACCTGTAATAGGTCTTAACGACTCGGGCGGCGCACGTATCCAGGAAGGTATCAATGCGCTTGCCGGTTATGCCGAGATTTTCCAACGCAACATTCTTGCATCGGGCGTTGTGCCGCAAATTTCGGCAATCCTGGGCCCGTGTGCAGGTGGTGCCGTGTATTCGCCTGCATTGACCGACTTTACTATCATGGCCAAGGGCATTTCTTATATGTTCCTTACCGGGCCGAAGGTTGTAAAGACTGTTACCGGTGAAGATGTTACACAAGAAGCATTGGGTGGTGCCGAAGTTCACGCATCGAAGTCGGGTGTTGCACACTTTGCGGCTGAGGATGGCGAAGAGGCTATTAAGATAATCCGCAAGCTCATCAGCTTCATTCCTCAAAACAATCTTGAAGAGACTCCGCTTGTGACTTGTACCGACCCCATCGACCGTCTTGAAGATTCTCTTAATGACATTATCCCGGAACAGGCCAATGTGGCTTATGATATGTATGAAGTGATTGGCGCAATCATCGACAACGGCGAGTTCCTTGAAGTTTCGCGCGATTATGCCAAGAATATCATCATAGGTTTTGCCCGTTTCAATGGACAGTCGGTGGGTATCGTTGCCAACCAGCCTAAGTTCCTTGCCGGTGTGCTCGACTGCAATGCTTCGCGCAAGGCTGCCCGTTTTGTCCGTTTCTGCGATGCGTTCAATATTCCTATCGTGTCGCTCGTTGATGTGCCGGGCTTCTTGCCGGGTACCGGACAAGAATATAATGCCGTAATTCTGCACGGTGCTAAGTTGCTTTACGCTTATGGCGAGGCTACTGTGCCCAAGGTTACTGTTACATTGCGCAAGAGCTATGGCGGTAGCCACATCGTGATGAGCTGTAAGCAATTGCGTGGCGACATGAACTATGCTTGGCCTACTGCCGAAATCGCCGTTATGGGTGCCGCAGGTGCTGCCGAGGTGCTTTATGCCGGCGATGCAAAGAAGGCCAAGGAAGCCGCAAAGGCTGCCAAGGAAGCAGGCAAGCCCGAAGAAGCCGAAAAAATCATGGCCGACTTCAAGCAATATATCATCGACAAGGAAAAGGAATACAACGATCTCTTCTGCAACCCGTACAATGCAGCCAAGTATGGTTACATCGACGATGTGATAGAGCCGCGTAACACCCGTTTCCGCATCATTCGCGCTTTGCAACAATTGCAAACCAAGAAGGTGGTTAACCCCGCCAAGAAGCACGGTAATATTCCTTTGTAACAATTCACATTCACATACTCTTTTAAGTCAAAATGAAAATAAAAGGAATAGCAATATTGATGCTGCTGTGCTTCGCCGTCTCGGCAACCTCTTTCGCCCAAGGGCGACGTGGGTTGCGCATCAACGAGGTTATGGTGCAGAACGACAGCAACTACATAGATGATTATGGCTTGAGGCATGGTTGGATAGAGCTTTATAACTCTACTTATAACTATATGGAAATCTCTACCGTTTTCCTTACAAATGACAGTACAAACCCAACGAAATACCCCGTTCCGCGCGGAGATGTGAATACCGACATTCCCGCTCGTCAACACGTGGTATTTTTTGCCGACAATGAGCCTAATAAGGGTACTTTCCACATAAGTTTCAGCCTTACGCCGGGAGTTGACAACTGGATAGGGCTTTATGACACTGATGGCAAGACCTTGCTCGATGAGGTGGTGGTGCCTGCATCGCTTGGCGCTAACCAGACGTATGCCTTGAAGCAGGACGGCGTTTCGTCGCCAGATGGCAAATTTGACCCGCAATACTGGGAAGTGCGTGACGGTAGTGACGAGAAATACATCACTCCAAGCAGCAACAATATCATCATCGATACCAACGAGAATATCGATAAGTTCCGTGAGCATGACAGCAGCGGTATTGTGATGACTATTGTGGCTATGCTCATAGTTTTCTCGGCTCTTATTTTGCTCAGTTTGTGCTTCTACCTGTTCGGGTACTTGAATGCTCGTTCGGCTCAGCGCAAGAAGGCGATTGCCCACCATGGTGAGGAAGTTGACGTTGAAACAGCGGCCAAGATGCGCCACGATTCGGGCGAGGAGATTGCTGCAATTGCGATGGCCTTGTATGAGCATCTCAACACTCATGACCTCGAAGAGACTATTCTCACCATCAACAAGGTTAAACGCACTTATTCGCCGTGGAGCTCCAAGATTTACACCTTGCGTGAAACTCCCGTGCGTCGTTAATTGTCAAACTTATTACAAAAGAAACTTACGCAATGAAAATTTATAAGTATAAAATCAACGGTAACGACTATAAGGTTGCCGTTGGCGATATTGAAAACAACATCGCTCAAATTGAAGTTAACGGCGTACCCTACAAGGTGGAGCTTGAGGAAAAGAAAGCCCCGACTGTGAAATCGGTGCGCCCGGTTGCCGCTCCTCGTACCGAGAGCGGTCAAAAAATCATCAGCAAACCGGTGGTACCGACAACGGCATCTACCATTAAGTCGCCGCTGCCCGGCGTGATTGTCGATATCAAGGTGAAGGTGGGCGACACGCTCAAGAGCGACGACGTGGTGGTTATCCTCGAAGCCATGAAGATGGAGAACGACATCCACGCAGGTAAGAGCGGTGTGGTGAAAGCTATTAACGTAAACAAGGGCGACTCGGTGCTTGAGGGTACCGATCTCGTCGTAATAGAGTAATCCCATTATGGAACTGGATTTAGCGCAATTCTTGACCAGTAATTTCCAACAGTTTTGGGAATTTACGGGCTTCCACAATGTTACCTATGAGCACCTGATAATGATTGTCGTGGGCTTGTTCTTCATTTACCTTGCGATAAAGAAGGACTTCGAGCCTATGCTGCTCGTTCCCATCGGGTTTGGTATCCTTGTCGGAAATATCCCATTCCAAATGGGTAATGAAATAGGTATTTATGAGGAAGGCTCGGTGCTCAACATCCTTTACAACGGAGTGCGTGCCGGATGGTATCCTCCTCTCATTTTCCTTGGCATCGGTGCGATGACCGACTTCTCGTCGCTGCTTGCCAATCCTAAGTTGATGCTCGTGGGTGCTGCCGCCCAGTTTGGTATCTTCGGCGCATACATGGTGGCCTTGTGGCTCGGCTTTATGCCCGACCAGGCTGCCGCAATTGCCATCATCGGCGGTGCCGACGGCCCAACGGCAATCTTCCTTTCGTCGAAACTCGCCCCCAACTTGATGGGTGCAATCGCCGTGTCGGCTTATTCCTACATGGCCCTTGTGCCGGTGATACAGCCGCCTATCATGCGCCTGTTCACCACCAAGAAAGAACGCCTCATACGCATGAAGCCTGCACGTGCCGTATCGCAAAACGAGAAGATACTCTTCCCGATTTTCGGCTTGCTGCTCACTTGCTTCTTCGTGCCTTCGGGTCTTCCGCTGCTGGGTATGCTGTTCTTCGGCAACCTGCTGCGTGAAAGCGGCGTTACAACCCGCCTTGCCAAGACTGCAAGCAATGCCCTCACCGATATTGTGACCATGCTGCTCGGCCTCACTGTGGGAGCTTCCACACAGGCATCGGAGTTCCTCACGAAGGAAACCATTCTTATCTTTGCACTTGGTTTCATGGCATTCGTCATTGCTTCGGCATCGGGTGTACTGTTCGTGAAGTTCTTCAACTTGTTCCTTAGCAAGGACAAGAAGATCAACCCGCTTATCGGTAACGCAGGTGTGTCGGCTGTGCCTATGTCGGCTCGCATCTCCAACAATATGGGCTTGAAGTACGACCCGTCGAACTATCTGCTCATGCACGCCATGGGTCCGAACGTGGCCGGCGTGATTGGCTCGGCCGTTGCAGCCGGTGTGCTGCTCGGTTTCTTGGGATAACGTTGCGTTTAATAATAGGTATTAAGAATGAGGAGTTGGGAATTGCAGCCCAGCTCCTCATTCTTTTATTAATCCTTTAAACGGATTGGCGGAATGGTTGCTCTTGTTTTTTATTGTTGGGCGTGATGCTGATTTTGCGTAATTTTGCGGTTTGGAAAAAAGTACCTGGCAATTGTTATGCGACAGAAATTAGTGGAAAATCAGGGGGTGCCGGCATCCTTGTTGTGGGTGCTGGCAATTATAGCGGGGCTTTCTGTGGCCAATATTTACTACAATCAGCCATTGCTTAACCGCATAAGTGCCGACTTGGGGGTGACTGAGTTTGCGGCCAATCTTGTCCCGATGGTCACGCAGGTGGGTTATGCACTTGGGTTGCTGTTTATCATACCGCTTGGCGACTTGTATAAGCGGCGCACCATCATTGTGGCCGATTTTGTGCTGCTAGCCATTGCCACTTACGGCATAGCGCTGTCGCCGTCGCTTGATTATGTGCTGGCGGCATCGCTGGTTACGGGCATTTGCTCGGTGACGCCGCAAATCTTTATTCCACTCGTGTCGCAGTTTTCATTGCCCGAGAACAAGGCTCGCAACGTGGGGTTGTTGCTTAGCGGGCTGCTCACGGGCATACTTGGTTCGCGTGTCATTAGCGGCCTGGTGGGTGAATACCTTGGGTGGCGCACCATGTATTATGTGGCATCGGCAGTCATGCTCGTTTGCTTGGCCGTGGTGGTGAAGGTTTTGCCCGATACGCCGTCGAATTTCAGGGGCACATATGGCGGGCTTATGAAGTCGCTTTGGCGGCTTTACCGCGGCAATGCCAC
The DNA here is from genome assembly GCA_949289215.1 of uncultured Bacteroidales bacterium. GTDB lineage: Bacteria > Bacteroidota > Bacteroidia > Bacteroidales > Muribaculaceae > Avimuribaculum. The sequence goes on from CASENC010000009.1 coordinate 104,085, forward strand.
GCTACGCTTAGTATCTATTAGGGCGGGGTTGTGTTTTGGCAGTTTTCTTGCTTTGTGGGCCTGCCTTGCGTTCAAGCTTGGCGGCGCACCGCTCTATGCGGGTAACAATGTGATAGGCTTGCTCGGGCTGTGCGGCATGGCAGGCGTGCTGACTGCGACGATGGTGGGAGGCTATGTGAACCGTTTCGGCGTGAGGGCTTTTAATTATTTCGGTGCTGCGATGATGATTGCCGCATGGTTGCTCATATACCTGTTTCAGGATTGTTATGCCGGTTATATTGTGGGTATTATCATAATCGACATAGGCATGCAATTTGTGCAAATCAGTAATCAGACCCGCGCCCTTGTGCTAGACCAGAGTGCAACGAACCGCATCAATACCATTTTCATGACCACTTATTTCGTGGGCGGAGCACTCGGCACGTTGCTTGCCGGCACGTTTTGGCAATCGTTTGGCTGGACGGGAGTCACTGCAGTCGGCATCAGTCTTGCCGGTATTTCATTGCTGATAACGGTTTTCACCAAGCATTGAACATAGTCGGCAAATTCTTGTAAGCGCGATTTGCGATTGCAATCGATTTGCGCTATATTTGGATATAATTTCAAAACGGCGTGATTATGAATAAACTATTGATATTTGCGTTGGCAGCGTTGTTGCCGTTGATGGCGGTGGCGCAGAGTGCCGATGAGAGGATAGGAAAGCTGATGAATGAAGGGCGGTGGTTTGAATTGGAAAGGGAGATGCGTGATACTGCTGTCCGCAATTCGCTTCATCCTATGATTTGCGGAATGGCCGAGTCGTTGGCACATCATTACTTCAATCGCCCCGATTCGGCTGTGGCTGCGCTTAATCGGTTGCTTGGAAAATATCAAGCGCAAATGGGAGGCAATACACTCAGTATGGCCTATTTGCTTGGCGTGGACTTGGCCCGTAGCGGGCATTATGGTGCGGCTGCCGACTTGCTGCAAAGCCTTGTTGACCAAATGGTTGCACAGGGGGCAGGCGATTCCGATTTTGTGAAAGGTGTGCAGCCGTTGGTCGGGGTGTATAGGGAATATGACTCGATTGGCGGCATCTGTCGCCCGTTGCATCCGGTGAGGGAGTACCGAATACCTATGCTCGCCGATAACAGTATGCACTCGGCGACAGGCGATACTGCGGCGCACAGCATAAGAGTGGCTGTGCAAATCAATGGTGTTGCCGACACGTGCATATTCGATACCGGTGCCGGTGTGAATGTGGTTCCCGATAAATTGGTCGGCAAGTTTGGTTTGCGCCCGTTGAATAGTTCCTACGTGATGCAGGGAATAGGGGTGCGGCAAGGGCAGATAATGGTTGCCGACACTTTGAGTATTGGTGGTATGAAGTGGGCAAATGTTCCGTTTGTGGTGGCAGATTATACCACCGGGCATCCCGAAGCCGATAAAGTCACCGATATGATGCCGTCTGTCATCGGGTTGCCGATAATGTTCTCGATGGGTGAGATGCAATTTGACTTCGACGGTGGCGAATTGGTGGTACCCGAAAAATCGACACCCAATCCGCTCGGTTCCTGCAACTTGATGCGTACCGACAGTGAGAACCTGCAAATCTTGGCCGAAGATGTGGATGGCCGTCCGCTATTGATGCACTTCGACACCGGTGCTTATTATACCGTGATGTCGCCCAAGTATTATGACGGTAACAAGGCTGCCGTTGAGGCCGTTGGGCAGGTGGATTCGCTCCGCATGGCGGGAATGGGCGGCGTGTCGATAACCCGCAGTTACCGCCTGCCTCGAAAATGTTTCAAGATAGGTGGTTCTATAGCCTGCCTTGATTCGGTGACGGTGAATACCGGTATCGACAAGATGGGGAACCGAGCCCCTGCCCAAGCCTCCAACTACGGCGGTGCCGACGGCACTGTCGGCCTCGACCTGCTTGAGCGTTTTGGCCGAGTAATTGTGAACCTGCGCGAAATGTATATAATTAGGAATTAGGAATTCCTTCGTTTTTCAGGGTAACGTTTTTGTAGAGACAATGTGCACATCGTCTCTATGACGGTAACGATTGATTTACAGTGTTTTATATAATGCAGTAGTTAATATATAAAAATGTAAACATTCATAAATAAAAATCAGATTATGAAAAAAGTAATATCATTGAAAAAATTTTGGGCGTTGGTGTTTGCTATTTTCGCCTGCCATTCAGCCTGGGCTTATGTTTTTGAGGTAGATGGCATATATTACGACATAATCTCAGAAGATGACAGAACTGTTGAAGTCGTTGACTATAATGATGGAGGAAATTACAGCGGGGAATTGATAATACCGTCAAAAGTAAATTTGCAATCTAAGGACTACACAGTTGTTGCCATTGGGGAGCAAGCGTTCTATGGCTGTGAAAGATTGATTTCCATAAACATCTCTGATGGCATCACTTCCATTGGGGGATGGGCCTTTTGGAACTGTGTAAATTTGACTTCCATAAAATTGCCTAACAGCTTGATTTACATTGGGAAATATGCGTTCGTTGCGTGTAAAAGTTTAGCATCCATAGAATTGCCCGATGGCTTGACTTCCATTGGGCAGTATGCGTTCTATTTTTGTGAAAGTTTGAGTTTCATAGACATTCCCGATGGCGTCACTTCCATTGGGGAAGGTGCGTTCGGTTTGTGTAGAAGTTTGACATCCATAGAATTGCCCGATGGTTTGACTTCTATTGAGCAGAATGTGTTCGGAGACTGTGCAAGTTTGACATCCATAGAATTGCCCGACGGCTTGACTTACATTGGGCCGAGTGCATTCGAACGTTGCGCAAGTCTGACTTACATAATCATCCCCGATGGCGTTACTTCCATTGAGGAGTATACTTTCTTTCTCTGTAAGAATTTAACTTCCATCGACATTCCCAGTAGCATGGCTTGTATTGGAAGTTCTGCGTTCAAATTTTGTGGCAGTTTGACTTCGGTATATTGCAGAGCAAATATTCCTCCAAGTGCTAATGTTGATTCTTTTGGTGATAATGCATTAGAGGAGTTAGAATATGATGCATTAAAAGCAACTTTGTATGTGCCGGTAGGAACTAAGGCTGATTATGAGGCTGTTGATCCGTGGCGCAATTTTGAGACCATTGAGGAATATGATTTTAAGGTTGGCGTTGAAGATGTCGAGCATGGCGAGGAGATTGCGGTTGTCACCGATGGCAGTTCAATTGTCGTCACGGGCGATAACGCCGGGCGCATCGAGGTTTATTCGGTGAACGGGCAGTGTGTGTATAGCGGCTATGAAACCACCATCAGCGGCCTCGCAAAAGGTGTGTATATTGTCAAGGTCGGCAACAATACTTATAAGGTATTGCTTTGAAAAAAGGAGAATTATGCACTGACCGACGAGGAAAGAATGCAGTATAAATGAGATAATAGTGGGTGCTGCAAAATTGGAAAATGATGACACACTGCGGGTGCGCAGGTTCGGCTGTGCCTCATCAAGGGTGAGCATGGTTTGACGGGTCCGCCGCTCGCAGTGTGCATCAAGTTCTAATTACGGTACGTCTCTACAACTGTCGCAGTTATAAAATATTGTAAATCAATCGTTGCTGTCGTAGAGACGATGTGCACATCGTCTCTACGGTTTCAATGTCGGCATTTTGGTGCACCTCCACAGGGGGATATGGCATTGCAGTGGGGCGCATGAGCCGTGCGTTCCTACATTTCAGTGTTATGTTGTAGTAGTTTCCTCAATATACGGGAATTGTGAACCTGTGCGAAATGTATATAAAATTAGGAATGGGGAATTTTTAGCTGAAGAAGATGTGCTCGATTAGTATCTTTGTTCCGATGGCAATCAGTATTATGCCTCCCCATAGTTCTGCCCGGAGCTTGCGTGCGATGCCGTTCCCGAAACATATACCAAACATGAGCCCGACGAGTGAGAGGATGAATGACACCAGTCCGATGATGCCTACCGGCGGAAGTATCGTAGTGAAGCTGTATGTTCCCAAAAAGGCGAAAGATATGCCTATGGCAAGCGCATCGATGCTGGTTGCCACGGCCAGCGTCAGTAATACCTTCAGATTGGTGGGGTCGAACTCGTGGCGGCACTCTTCGTCCTTGAACGATTCACGCACCATGCGCCCGCCCAAAAAGGCGAGAATGGCAAATGCAATCCAGTGGTCGATATCCTCGATGAGATGACTGAAGAAACTGGCACCTATCCACCCCAACAGGGGCATCAGTGCCTGGAAAAATCCGAATGTAAACGCCATGACGAGCATAGGACGCAGACGGACGCGCTTCATGATGATGCCGCTGGCTATGGAGACGGCAAAGCAATCCATTGCCAATCCCACGGCAAGCAGCCAAATGTCTAAATTGGTCATTTCTTATAATCAGATAGTTATGCGAATTGGTAGTTAAAATCCCCATTCAATCCCTGTCGGGCTGAGCGTTAATAATACCGCAGAATGAAAGAGAGCGGGCAAAAGTAACCAAATCTCGCCTATTATGCAAGAAATCATCTTTGCGCGCCCTCTTTTCGTGTTATAGGTGAGGTGGAAGTTTTACGCCGTTATTTTACTGTTATTAGTTCGTAGCGGCGGGAGCCGAGGCCGATGTGCTCGGCATGTGCCAGGCAGGTGCGGTACTCGGCGTTGGGGTTGGTGTTGTCGAAGTGGTCGTGGTGGTCGCAGAAGTGGCCGCTTGCCATTTCGTCGGTGAGTTGGCTGCCGGGGAGTGGAGTTTGGTGCAGGCAGGCATCGACGCAAGCCTGGTCGAGTGCCAGTGGGTCGAACGATGCAAACATACCCACGTCGGGGATAATGGGTGTGTCGTTGCCTGCATGGCAGTCGCAAGTGGGCGACACGTCCATCACTATGGAGATGTGGAAGTGAGGGCGGCCATCGACTACGGCCTTGGTATATTCGGCCATGCGGCAATTAAGCTCCTTGTTGGCGGCATCGTTGGCAAAGCTGATGGCATCGAAGTTGCAGGCTCCCACGCAGCGTCCGCAACCTACGCAATTGGTTGTATTGATGCTCATTTTACGGTTCTCCGTGTCAAAGACAAGCCCGTCGTTGGCACATTCCTGCATACAGCGGCGGCAACCGCGGCACTTGTCATGGTCTATCATGGGCTTGCCGTTGCTGTGCTGCTCCTTTTTCCCGGCGCGAGAACCGCACCCCATGCCTATGTTCTTGATTGTTCCCCCGAAACCGGTCATTTCATGCCCCTTGAAGTGGGTGAGCGAGATGAAAATATCGGCATCCATCACTGCGCGTCCTATCTTTGCTTCCTTGACGTATTCGCCACCATTGACCGGCACGGCAATGTCGTCGGTGCCCTTCAGCCCGTCGCCAATGATGACAGGGCAACCCACCGTGAGCGGCGTGAAACCGTTTTCCCATGCGCAATATAAGTGTTCGATGGCATTCTTGCGGCTGCCGGGGTAGAGCGTGTTACAGTCGGTGAGAAACGGCTTGCCGCCGAGGCTCTTAACCGTGTCGGCCACGGCGCGTGCATAATTCGGCCGCAAGAAAGCCATATTGCCGAGTTCGCCGAAGTGCATCTTTATTGCCACAAACTTCCCGTCCATGTCGATGCCACCTATTCCGGCAGCTTTTATGAGGCGTTTCAATTTGTCGATGGGGCCTTCGTCGGGGCGGCATCGGAATGTGGTGAAATATACCTTCGATGTAGTTTCCTTAATTTCTTGGTCCATAGTAGTATCTTGTAATTTCTTCTTCGATATGTAAAATTACAACAATTTGCCGGGAAAGTCAAGTTTAAAATTTTTCGGAGGTCACAAAATCAGGTGGCTGTATGCTTTTCCAGGTCATAAAAAATTGGCAATTTTGTGGTGCTTTTATTAAACATGAATAACAAGTAAACATTTATTGCCAAAATGAAAAAGCTATTGACAGGCATGGTTGCATTGCTGTTGCTTGCGGGGTGCAATAATGCCAAGAAACAACCGGTTGATGATGCAAAAGACATTGCGGCTGCCGATACTGTGGCTTGCGATGCTGTGATTGCAGTATTGCAGAACGATTCGTTAAGGAACGACAGTGTATTGCGCGAATTGGGAAAGAAATATGAAATTTGGGGATTTGATGAAGGCGTGTCGGTGATTTGCGGCGGTAAGTGCGGATTGATTGACTCGGCCGGGAATTTCATCGTGCCACTGAAGTATGACAATGCACAATTCACTTGCGAGGGCATGACGGCGGTGTGTGCAGGCGTGAAATGGGGATTTGTCGATAAGCGAGGCCGGGAAGTGGTTCCGCCTATCTATGACGATGTTAATTCGTTCAGCGAAGGCATGGGTGCCGTGAAGTTAAACGACAAGTGGGGATTTGTTGACAAAACAGGTAAGTTGGTAGTGCCTATCGACTATGACAACGTCATCAGTTTCAGTGAAGGCATGGGAGCCGTGAAGATGAATGGCAAATGGGGCTTCTGTGACAAGCATGGGCGGCAGGTCATACCCATAATGTATGACAATGTAGGCCAGATGAATGTTACATTCTCCGACGGAGTGGTGCAGGTGTGCAATGATGGAATGTGGGGATATGTAGATACTTCGGGCAAGGTGGTGGTGCCGCTTAAGTATGCCGAGGTTTATCCTTTCATTGAAGGCCGTGCTGCCGTGAGAGCGGGAAACAAGTGGGGATTTGTCGATAGGACCACCGGCAAAGAAATCGTCCCGGTGAAATACGACAAAGTAATGTCGTATGAAGGTGGGTTGGCATCGGTAAGCCTGGACGGGAAAATGGGTTTCATCGACAAAAACGGGGAAGAAAAAGTGCCTGTGATTTATAACGGAAGCCTATGCAAGTTTTCTGAAGGGCTTGCAGCCATGAGCATGAATGGCAAATGGGGGTTTGTTGATACCGTGGGCAGGGTGGTAATACCGTTCAAGTATGATTTCGTATATGATTTTGCCGATGGCATGGCCCATGTGTGCATGAAAGGGAAGCATGGATATATAGGCAAGGACAATAAGGCTGTGGTGTCGGTGATTTATGACGACATAAGCCGGTTCAGCGATAACCTTGCCGCCGCGAAGTCAAATAATGGCAAATGGGGGCTTGTTGACAGGGCTGGTAATGTGGTTGCACCGTTCAAGTATGATTATATAGGGCCGTTTGTAAAGAACATCGCCATAGCCAAATTGGGGCATAGATGGGGCTGCATCGATAATAAAGGCCGGGAAGTGGTACCGTTCATATACGACGGGGTGGAAGGTTTCCAGGAGGACGGGAGATTCCTGGTGTACCTGAAAAATGAGTATGTTTACCTTGACGTGCCGGCGGCCGAATAGGAAAAGTACATGAAGATGTGTCAAAATGCAGATTAGGCGGCAAAGCTGTCCAATTTGAGGTAACCGATGTGTGAGGCGAAGCCGAACCGTCGGAGCAAGAAACCTTCATATTTGGAACGGCCTCAAAGAGGTCGAATGTATCACAACTCACTATGTTCGACCTCTTTGAGGCCGAGTTTGTTGATGTA
>CASENC010000010.1 GCA_949289215.1 uncultured Bacteroidales bacterium
AAAACCATTGGCAGGTTTCCTTTCGCGGCGGGAACCGCCGTTCCCCGTTTGCGGTTGCAAAGGTACTACCATTTTCCCCATTCCACCAAATTTTTCCCAAACTTTTTTCAAAAAAATTTTGCACTTTTTCACTAACTGCCTACACCTCAACACCATGCAATCACAAAAAATTTCCCCCTTTTTATGCCCTAAAACATATCCTCACCCCAAAACCACAAAAATCAGCCGAAATCACAATCATTCCGTTAACTATGTTTAACAAAACAACTCATCCCAATCTTGATTTAAATCAAAAGCAGGCCAGGCAACAACTCTCATGATTTAAATTTCGGTATATCACAAAAGGTTTGTAATTTTGTAATTTAAGGCAACATATAAATATATATGGAAAACAACAACGAACAAATTCACGCCACAACAGCTACAGCAAGGATTGAACACCCTTTCAGGCACTCGATAAAAATACAAATGAGATTTAACGACATTGATATGCTCGGACATCTCAATAATTCGGTATATTTTTCCTATTTTGACATAGGCAAAGCCGACTACTTCAACACAATACGCGGCACAAAGAACCATTGGGGCAAACTTGACATTGTAATAGCCAACATAAATTGCGACTTCATTGCTCCAACATATTATACCGAAAATTTAGTAGTAAAAACACAAGTAACACATTTCCACAATAAAAGTTTCCATGTGCTGCAAGCCCTGATGAATGAAACTACAGGCGAGGTAAAAGCCTTGTGCCGCTCGGTAATGGTAGGCTTCAATCCTGCAACTGGAACATCGGCACCACTGTCACAAGAGTGGAAGGATGCTATCACCAATTACGAAAATCCAGACACTATTACTAAATAATAATTTTATGGAACACAACCAACATTCCATTATGAATAAACATATAAAATACATATTAGCCATAGCAACAGCAACCATCGCACTGATGGCAACAAGTTGCAAAGACGAATTTTTTACTATTGAAGGCAAGTTCACCGACGGTGGCACACAAAACATTCGTGCACTGTATGTTACAGATTACGAAACGTTACAATCGGAATGGATAACAATGACCAACGGGCATTTTGAACTCACAGGCATCAATTATGACTGGACCGTGGTTTACTTGCTCAACAACCGAAAAAACATAATAGCCCGCACCGCAGTGAAAAACGGCGACAACATAACCATAACCGGCTCAATGTCTGACCCAAACCATATAGTCATAGAGGGCAATGATGCCAACGAGGAATGGAACCAATTCATGACACAGAATGCTGCTCTCTACTCATCGCCCGACCGTACACCACTGAACAATGCAATTGAAAAATATATCAACGCCAACCCCGACCGCATTTCAAGCACATTATTGCTGCTCAATGATTACACCAACCTGCCTAACACCACCTGTGTCGATTCGCTTTTCAAGCGAATCAGCATCGATGCCCGCCCATCAGGACTTGTAAACAATTACTTTGCCCTGCAACAACAACTTGACAGCGAAAAAAGCAGTAACAATATTCCATCACTTATGCTATATAACAGCCAAGACACAATAATCTCCATTATAACAGCACGATACAAAGCTTCACTGATGTATTTCTGGGACAATCGTGATAGTAACCGCCGAAATTCAATCGACAAGCTGAAACAATTATATGACAAATACGAAGAAAACGGACGGTTGCAAATTGTGGATATAATGATGTCGCCCGACTCTACAGGATGGAAAAAGAGGCTTGAGCGTGACAGCACCGAATGGAAACATTACTGGGCACCCGGTGGCACACTCAATCGCAGCCTTGTCAATATAAACATAAGTTCCACTCCATATTATATTGTTGTCACGTCGATGGGGAAACAGCTATATCGAGGCAACTCGATAGACAAGGCTATTGCCGCCACCGACAAGCAAATGAAATGACCCGTTAAACCATAAGTTCAGGGATATCAGTTTCTTATCACAAGGTTGTTGCTGTTCATGCGCTGCATATATTGCTGAATGACAGCCTTCAGGTACATTTCCATAGCCGACACATCGACACTTCCAAGCAGGTTGCAGGAAAGTAATGTGTCGGTTTTGAAATTATATACCGCAATCACTTTTTCACCATCAAATTGTATCATGTAATCGCCTTGCATGAACTGATAAATTCCATTGTTCCAATTCACAGCCCAAGTCTCGGCAGGATTACACCCGATAATGTCGCACCCAAATCCCACATATTGTACATCATAGCCAAGGAAACCCAACAAGGTAGGTGTAATGTCGGTCTGCTGAACTATGACATCGTTGCGTAATTGAGGACGCAAACTGCCATCGGGCGTGAAAAATATGATAGGCACCGAAAACAACCCAAGGTCGGTGGCATATTGCGGCAATCTGTGCTGATTGGTGTGATCGGCAACAATCACAAACACCGTATTCTCATACCAAGGTTCCCTGCTCGCACTTTCAAAAAAACGACGCAACGACATATCGGTATAACGTATGCAACGCGATATTTCAAGCCCGTCTTCCACAACATATGTATCCTCATATTCATGCGGGATTTTATATGGATGGTGCGAAGTAGCCGTAAACACAGTCGCCACGAAAGGCGTGCTCATCTCGGCAATACGGTCGGCTGTAAATTGCAAAAACGGCTCATCCCATATCGCCCACTTGCCATCAAAGTCGTCGTAACCGCCATACTTATCATCTTGCTCGTATTCATCAAGTCCGAAGTACCGGTCGTATCCTATGGCATGAGCAAACGCCGAGAAACCCATGCTTATGTTATGCCCGCCATGGAAAAATGCCGAATTGTAACCATATGGCGACAAATAAGAAGGCAACCCCTTGATGTCGTTAAGCGACGCAGGTGTGAGGAAAAACGGCTCGACAAACATGGGAATTGCCGAAAGTATCGACGGCATGGCATCCATACTCTTACGACCATTGGCAAAACTGTAGGTAAACGTAAGCGACTGCGAAGCCAACGAATCAATAAACGGTGTGTAACCTTTGCCACCGTTAAAACAGCCTATATATTCCTTGCCGAGACTTTCAACAATAAGTACCACCACATTCTTTCCTCGATTGCAAGTATCGGCAGGCTCCAACCGATGCACGGGATTATATATTTGCACCATATCCTCGTCGGACATATAATTGGGTGTGACAAATATTTCCTTCCCAATGGTGCGTATAATGCTGAACGGCGTATTCAGCACCACCGACGTTTCCACGGCACGATTCACATACTGGTTTGCATTACTTATGGTAATAGGGCGCGTTCCGGCAGTGGCACTGCCCCGGATACCTATGATAGACAACGGGGCAAGCACCAGCAGCGACACCGCCTGCGACACATAATAACCGACAAGATTTTGCGGGCGCCCCGGCTTACGAAACAATTTCCACATCAACACCACCATGACAATGAACAGCAAAGCAAGATACCAATGCCTCAACAATTCTATGCCGAAAATACCCACCAAGTTATTTTCATTGCCAAACTCGCTGAAAACTGTCATTGTGGTACGTCGCCCTGTGTACTGGAAATACACGGCATCAATAAGATTAGCTAAAACACCAACGGCATTAGGAATCACATAAAACCATTTGGTAAGGCAATGAAACACGCCTTTCTCTTTCCAATGCAACGGCAACAATGTCAACACAAGGTACGCCGAATTAATATACAGCAACGCCGAGGTATCGAAGACCAACGCCCCATGCAGCATTTGTCCGGCAAGTTTCCACGACATATATGGAGCAAAAGTGGAATAATTAACTACGAAGAATGCCACACGGCATAACATAAATGCCACATATGCCATCAACATATTGCACACTGCGGCACCAATATTGGTTTTTATAAACGCTTTAATATAATTAACCTTCACGATAAAACATTTTAATTGCAAAAGTAATCATTTAAGCCCGAACAACATTAGTCGAAAATTCCAATTACCTACACCACACCGGGTAAATTATGCTAAATATAATAACAACACTCTTCATTTCAACATTTTTACTGTATCTTTGCCCAGTTAAATTACACAAGACAATGAAAATAGCACTGATAGGATATGGGAAGATGGGACACGCCATCGAAAAATTTGCCCGCACACGAGGACACGAAATCGTAAGCATCATTGATATTGACAACCAGGGCGACTTCGACTCGCCGCAATTCAAGAGTGCCGACGTTGCAATAGAATTTACCACACCGGCCACAGCTTACGACAATTGCCTGCGCGCCTTGCGTGCAGGTGTGAAAGTGGTATCGGGCAGCACCGGCTGGACCGACCACATTCCTCAACTTAAAACCGAAATGGCCGGAACTCCGTCGGCCACATTCTTCTATTCGTCGAATTACAGCCTGGGCGTGAATATCTTTTTCGCCATAAACAGATACCTTGCACGACTCATGAACGGCTTTGCACAATATGACGTGGAAATGAAGGAGATACACCACATCCACAAACTCGACCACCCAAGCGGAACCGCCATCACCCTGGCCAATGGTATAATCGAAAACCTTGACCGCAAGAATGCTTGGACCGAGAACGAAAACCACAAGGCCGATGAAATACTTATCGAACACGAGCGCGTGGGTGAAGTCCCGGGTACCCATATTATAAGATACAAATCTCCGGTAGATGAAATATCCATAACACACGAAGCATTCAGCCGCGACGGTTTTGCACTGGGTGCGGTAGTTGCCGCCGAATGGCTTGGCGACAAGACCGGTTTCCTGGGTATGGACGATATGCTTAAATTCTAACTCACGACAGCAATGAACAACAATAACACTGTAGCGCAAGAACCTGTCGGAGGCTCGCTGAAACAGAGGCTCGCACGGGTGAAACGAACCCGGTGGATACGTTTCGGCATAGTAACCGCCATATTCATCGCTTGGGTGATATGGCTCGGCTCGTGGTGGGTAATACTGTTCCTGCCACTGCTTGCCGATATTTACCTTACGCAATATATTCCATGGACATGGTGGAAACAAAGCAAGAACCGCGCTGTCCGCTATGTGATGGGATGGGTTGATGCCATAGTTTATGCCCTCGTATTGGTATATTTCATATTCATATATATAGGTCAAAACTATCAGATACCATCGTCGTCACTTGAAAAGACACTTCTTGTGGGTGACTACCTGTGGGTCAACAAAATGATATACGGGCCGCGAGTACCTAATACCCCATTGCACTTTCCATTGGCCCAACACACCATTCCGGTACTGAATTGCAAGTCATATCTCGACTGGCCGCAATGGGATTACCACCGCTTGAAAGGTTTTCGCAACGTTGAACTTTACGATATAGTTGTGTTTAATTACCCGGCAGGCGACACCGTGGCATTAAAAGTACAGAACCCCGATTATTACACTTTGTGTGAAATAGAACCGGGCGGACGGGCAGCAATCCGGAACAATAAAGCAAAATATGGCGACGTGATTTACCGCCCTGTGGATAGACGCGAAAACTATGTGAAGCGTTGCGTGGGTTTGCCCGGAAACACATTGCAAATAAAAAACAATATCATATACCTCGACGGCAAACCGCTGAAAGAACCCAAGAATGTACAATACAACTATTACGTGCAAACCGACGGGCGCGCAATCGACCAAACTACATGGGACTTACTGGGAATCAGCCGTGACGACCAAATGGTTGTGCCTATAACCATGCCGCAAGAAAAACTCGGGGCAATGAGCATGGGGTTGACTGTAAATCCCGATGGCTCGGTACCCCCGGTTTACCAATTGCCGCTGACTGCCGAAATGCGCGAAAAGATGAAAAAAATATCGTGGATTGTCAACATAATTCCCACCCCGACAAAAGAGGTGATAAACGTTTACCCCATTACACATGATTATGGGTGGACGCGTGCCGACTATGGGCCTGTGTGGATACCTAAGAAAGGTGAAAGCCTTGACCTGACGCTCGACAACCTGCCCATATATGAACGTGTGATAAAAAACTATGAAGGCAACACACTTGAAGTGCACGATGGCAAGATTTATATCAACGGTGAACCTGCCACTCGATACACATTCAAGATGGATTATTACTGGATGATGGGCGACAACCGTGATATGTCGGCCGACTCCCGCTATTGGGGATTCGTACCCGAAGACCATATCGTGGGGTCACCCATGTTTGTGATACTTTCCATCGACAAGGACAAGGGAATACGTTGGAACCGTTTCTTCACCGATGCCAACCCCGATAAATAACAACAATGCCACCACCCGGGTTTTCGGCTCGGCATATATGGGCAATGTGAGGTATTATGCCGCAATGCTTGCGGCAGGAGGCAATGTGGCCATCGATGCCGATGAACGAATAGGGAAAAATGCGTGGATGCACAATCATTGCCGCATAATGGGAGCCAACGGGCCACAAGTGCTTACCGTGCCCGTGGTGCATACCGATGCCCGGTGTGGAATTTTGATGCGTGACTTGTGCATTGCCGAACATGGCGACTGGAGACGGGTACACTGGGGGACCTTGTTTTCGGCATACGGCAAAACTCCATTTTTTGAATACGTAGCCGATGATTTGAAAGCTGTATATGACTGCCACCATAAGTGGCTGATAGATTTCAATATGGCTTTGCACGATGTGATTGTGGAATTTCTTGACTTGCCTATCAGCACTGCAACGGGACACTTTAACAAATGCTCCGATGCAACAATCGATGATTGGCGAGGAAAAGTAGGCGGGAAACGGCCCGATTCAGAAAAAAGCATAATCGATGTTCCTTACTATAACATATGGAATACCAAGCATGATTTTATGCCTGCATTAAGTATAATCGACTTGTTGATGAATTGCGGACGGGAGAGCATATTTGTATTGCTCAAAATGTTAAACACAATATTAATTTAAGGAAATCAAGGTTAAATTTTATATTTTCACAAAATAATTTCCCCTTTTACTTCCGCTGCAATACCGTGAACTGCTATATTTGCAACGAGGTTTTTCCTACAAGTCTTTATTACTAATACACGCTTTACTACAGCACTTCGGTTGTGCACAAATTGATAAAAATATAAAGTACCGGATACGTTCCTACAGTCGTACCGGTACTTTTTTAATTTACAAAATGGTTATACAGTAAGACGCAGCAAATTTGCCTCCCGGTTGCAAGTGCTGTATCCAATCTTTTTCGCTGAAATCTCCGGAGAATTGCTCGCAATCGCAACGCCCATACCAAGGCTCGATGCACACAAACGGGGCATAACCGCCACGAGCCGGAGACCATAAACCCACCACCGGGGCATTGAAATCCACCTTCACATAAGGCTTCTGCTGCCTGTCGCACAATTCCACGCAATGCACCTGGTTTCCCTCAAGCACCAAAGCATCGCCATCGAAAGTATTTTTCGTAATAGGCAGCATACGATTAATTGCCGTCAATTTACCCTTCTCTCGTTTAAGGCAACCTTTTTCTCCTATAACCGACAGTTCACATTCACTTGCATCAAGCCTGAAGAAACCTTGCAAGTCGGCATCTGGGTCGTAATCTTTGTAATCAAATGCCGGATGCGCACCTATCTGGAAGTATAAAACATCCTTAACCGATGGATTATTCACCTGCCACAACACCTGCAATGAATTGTCACTCAACTTATAGCCTATCTCAAGCGAAAAATCGCAAGGAAACAGTCGGCGACTCTCATCATCGCTGTCAAGCCTGAACCATGCTTCTGTGCCTGT
The DNA here is from genome assembly GCA_949289215.1 of uncultured Bacteroidales bacterium. Classification (GTDB taxonomy): domain Bacteria; phylum Bacteroidota; class Bacteroidia; order Bacteroidales; family Muribaculaceae; genus Avimuribaculum. The sequence goes on from CASENC010000010.1 coordinate 7,729, forward strand.
ATTCTTTACGCACGTGAAATCCATATCTCGGGCAAACCCGTGTTGCGACATCGCATATTCATGCCCGCCCAAGCGGTAATGCCCATCCCACAAGCTGCCCACAATGGGAAACAGCACCGGAGAGCGGCGTTTCCAGTAAACCGGGTCGCCATGCCACAAGTATTCGCGGCCTGTATCATTGTTTATAATACTCTGCAATTCGGCACCAAGATTGGCTATCGTTACAGTCAAGAATTTATTGGTTATTGTTTCCATGATAATTAATTATTTATCTGCTGTAAAGTTAGTGAATTTCAGCCAACCATGAAAGCAGTAATTATGTGAATATTTTCGGTAATTTATATACCTGCAATATAATCTATACAACCTAATTTTGTAATTATAAAAAGTATAACCTATTTTGAAGGACAAAGAAATGAAAAGTTTTTGTGCATATGTGCCCACCAACATAATTTTTGGTTCGGGCAAGGTAAAAGAACTCCACAACCAACAGTTGCCCGGGAAAAAAGCAATGATAGTGATTTCCAACGGCAAATCTACCAAGGCAAACGGCTACCTCGACACCGTTGAAGCAGAATTGAAACAAGCCGGAGTGGAAACCGTGTTATTCGATCACGTGGAAGCCAATCCGTTGAAATCAACCGTAATGGCCGGCTCCCGGTTTGCCCGCGACAACGGTTGTGATTTTGTTGTGGCCCTGGGCGGCGGAAGCGTTATGGACGCAGCAAAGGTAATGGCATTCATGGCCACCAATCCGGGTGATGTGTGGGATTACATTTACGGAGGTACCGGAAAAGCCATGCCACGCCAAAGTGTGCCACTTCCGTTGGTTTGCATCACCACCACCGCAGGAACAGGCTCTGAAGCCGACGCTTACGGCGTGATAAGCAACGATGAAACAAACGAGAAAATAGGTTTCCTTGCCGAATTTCCGGTACTCTCGATTGTTGACCCCGAACTCATGTTGTCGGTTCCTCCCAAGTTCACCGCATACCAGGGTTTTGACGCGCTGTTCCACTCTACCGAATGTTATATATCAAGCACGGCAAGCGCAATGAGCGATATGTATGCCATTACTGCCATCGAGAATGTGGCACAATACCTGCAACGGGCAGTAGCCGATGGCAATGACCTCGAAGCCCGTGAACACGTGGCTTTCGGAAACACTCTCTCGGGCATTGTGATGAACATTTGCAGCTGCACGACCGAACATTCGCTTGAACACGCCATGAGCGCATACCACCACAATTTGCCGCACGGTGCCGGGCTGATAATGATATCCCGTGCCTTCTATGAATATTTCATAGAACGCCATGCTTGCGACGACCGCTTTGTGCGCATGGCTCGTGCCATGGGTATGGCCGATGCAAGCCGTCCCGAAGATTTCATATCCATGCTTGTGCGCCTGCAAGAGGCTTGTGGCGTGGCCAACTTGAAAATGAGCGACTATGGCATTACCCCCGAAGAATTCGACACCCTTGCCACCAATGCCCGCGAAACCATGGGCGGCCTGTTCCGCGGCAACCCGTGCGAACTCGACCACAACGGTTGTGTGGAAATCTTCAAAAGATCATATAAATAGCTATATTTCTATTACAGCCCGACATAAAAAAGGATTGCAACGCACCTGCAATAAGGAGGTGGATTGCAATCCTTTTTATTACATGAATTTTGCGTGTATGTTCACTCGTCTTATTAAGCTGATGGCTTATTTGTAAGCCTCGGCGGATGTGTGGAAATACCACAGAAACGCCCGTACAAAGAACTTTTTCATAATTATAAGCGTTTTCTTAATTTTACATTTAAACAAAAGCGTCTAAGCGTATGTTCTCAAAAACATTATCTAATCTCATGTATTTATTGATGCAAATATCATGCTAAAAATTGATTTCACCAAATAATTATGCCGAAAAATTATGTTTTACAGCATAATTCGCCTTTGACTTCGACAATACAACGTTTCATCTACAAATAAAACATTCCGGCAATTTGATGCTTTTACATCCTATTTGCACTAACTTTGTATAACATAGGCTTCGACTCGGGAGAAAAAATCAAAAGTATTTGTTTTTTCTTCATTCACCTTGCACTACCTTTGCTGCAATGAAAATAGTAAAAATTGAAGGTCAACTCGGGTTACAAATGTTTCAGTATGCCCTGTTTCTTGCAGTCAATGCCATTTATGACGATGTGCGCATGACTGGCAAGCGCTTTTTACCGAATGAAATATTCAACATATCAAACGGCAACCGGTTCTGCACTCAAAAAATAAAATTTCCATGGCAGGCCGACCCTTACAGAGAATTGTGTGCCGTAAAGAATCCCAAAAACAAAGAAGACTTGGAAAATCTTCCAGAAAGTTGTATTCTTGAAGTTAATGAGCCAAGTTACCTTTGTTTTGACCACATAGCCGAGATTGTGAAACAAGAATTTAATTTTACGCAATCTTGGCCCGCGCCTGAGCCATCACAAGCCGAAACAGTGGCAATGCACGTTAAAATCCCTTCGGGACAGAAAAGCACATGCTGCACAAGCGATTATTATAATTGGGCCGTGGCTAACATCAATACATTTGTACCCGGAGCAAAGTTTACGGTAATTACCGACAATCGCAAATGGGTTGACCGTAACATATCAGGATTGCCCGAAGGCTCCATCATAACCGACAGCCAAAACATCAGTCACGGATTATTTATGCATACGTTGGCATCGGCAAGCCATGTAATCATGTCTGATTCATATGCCGATTGGTGGGGAGCATACCTCAATTCCAACCCCGACAAAATAGTTATTGCACCTCAACGATGGCGTTGCACAAATTCGGTAAACAACCTGCTTCCTTTATATTGGACTATTATTCCTGTAACTTGATATTGCATTCTTCATGAAACATATAATATTGATATTCACGGCAGCACTATTGGCTGTAATTCCATTGTCTGCCTCTCAACCCGATAGTTACGAAACTCGCAAGATACGTGCCGAGCGCTATTTCAAATACAAGGAATGGCGCAGCGCACTGGCAATGTACCTGCTTATGCTTGACGAACGGCCGCAAGAAGTAGAGCCATATTACAAGGCCATAGTGGCCGGTGCGATGACCAACGATAGCACCACACAAATAGATATGCTCTCGCGCACACAGCAATGCGGCATATCACTCGACTCGCTTTTCAACGGGGTGCGTTCGGTATCGTTCTCGATAGGAGAAGCCGGTGCATACAACAATTTCCTGCTGCTTGTTAAAAGCAATCAACCGTGGCTCAAACGAAACATCAATATTTATTTGCTCGAATATTACGACTTCCGCAACGATGCCCCAAACACTATAGCCATCGCCAACGAACTGCTTGCACAAACCCCGAGCAATACCCAATACATGAAAAAAATAGCCAAGGCATATATCAACATTGGCAACTTGAGTAAAGCCATGGAATATTACAGGCGCATACTCGTAATCAACAACTACGACTACGACTCACTGCTTGCACTTGGCAATTACTATGCTATGCAACTGCTACATTCAGGCAGCGACACGACACTGAGCCCAAATGACCTTATTGCCCTTTCACAAACATACCTTTACGAGGCATACAACCTGTATCCTACCCCATATGTGGCCGAATTGCTATCCCAAGTGAACGAGGCTTTGAAAAACCGTCAATAATTAACCCCGAATTGCCATAAGGTACACTCAATCATAAGCAAAATCGCTGAATTAAATCGGCATTTCGACAAAAATACACATACGACAAGTTTTTCTGAGAAAAAAACGGGATATTGCCGAAACGGCTGAAAAATCTTACCTTTGCAACAGATATTATACCGAAAGTCGGTGGCCGGGGCATTGCCCCCGAGATTATATAATGTTTTAGGCTTATACACGGTGACAGTATGAAAAAATTTACAAAAATTGTAGCTACAATATCCGACAAGCGTTGTGACAAGGATTTCATCCAACGCCTATTTGACAACGGACTTAACGTGGTGCGAATGAACTCGGCTCACCTTAACCGGGAAGGCTTTGAAAAAATCATCGGTAATGTGCGTGCCGTTTCCGACCGCATAGGCATTCTGATGGACACAAAAGGACCCGAAGTGCGTACGACAACCAACGAGGGTGATGCCGACATCGACATCAATGAAGGCGACAAAATAAAAGTGACAGGCAAACCCGACGGAATTACCACCCACGACACCATCTGCCTGTCGTATCCCGGCATAGCCGACGACGTAATGCCCGGTGCACACTTGCTTATCGACGACGGCGAACTTGACTTCCGTATCGACAGCGTCAACGACGGCATTATTTATTGCACTGCAATGAACAGCGGCTCGCTCGGCTCGCGTAAAAGTGTCAACATCCCCGGCGTAAGCATTTGCCTGCCGTCACTCACCCAGCGCGACATTGTAAACATTCACACCGCCATCGACCTCGATATTGATTTCATTGCGCACTCATTCGTGCGTTCTAAGCAAGATGTACTCGACATTCAAGCCATATTAGACTCTCGCAACAGCCACATCAAAATAATAGCGAAAATCGAGAATCAGGAAGGTATCGACAACTTCGACGAAATTCTTGAGGTGTCGTATGGCGTAATGATTGCCCGAGGCGACCTTGGCATAGAAGTGCCTGCCGAGAAAATCCCAAGCATACAAAACGACCTGATAAGCCGTTGCATCGCAGCACACAAACCCGTGATAGTGGCCACACAAATGCTGCACTCGATGATTACCAGCCCTCGCCCGACGAGAGCCGAAGTGTCGGACATCGCAAATGCCGTTTACCAGCGCACCGATGCACTGATGCTGAGCGGAGAAACGGCATATGGGAAATATCCGGTCGAAGCAATTTCCACAATGGCTCGCGTGGCAGTAGAAGCCGAAAATATGTTGCACAAAATGCCGCATAACGACGAGCACCACCCGAAAATGGAAAACGATGTGACATCGTTCCTTGCCCACCAGGCTGTGGATTCGGCCGAAGTACTCGACACTCGCGCCATCATCACCGATAGCTACACCGGACGCACAGCCCGATACATAGCCTCGTTCCGCGGCAAAAATCCCACATTGGCACTTTGCTATTACAGCCATGTGATAAGGCAATTGGCTTTAAACTACGGCGTTTTCCCTGTGTACCTTGAACGGTCAGCCAATTCTCGCGAATACCTTTATTCGGGGCTCAAGCAGCTCATCAATCTCGGATTACTTGAAAACGATTATCTTATAGCCTACATAGGCGGCGCTTACGGCGAAGGGCGCGGAACTTCGTTCCTCGAAATAAACCGCGTGGGCGACATTCTTGCCGACTACGACACTTATTTGTTGCCCAATTTAGAATCAACACAACAATGCAAGACGGTGAAGAAATAGAAGATTACATCCTCGACCACATCGACCCCGAAGGCGAAACACTTGCCCGGCTCGACCGCGACACGCATCTGTTCCATTTGCGTCCGCGTATGTGTTCGGGGCATTTGCAGGGGCGTCTGCTGAAGATGTTTGTGCGCATGATATCCCCGCGCCGCATTCTCGAACTTGGCACTTTTACCGGATACTCGGCACTGTGCCTTGCCGAGGGCTTGCCCGAGGACGGTGAATTACACACCATCGAAATCGATGATGAACTTGAGGATTTCATTCGCACACACTTGTCGCAATCACCTTATGGCAATAAAATAACGCTGCACATAGGCGATGCTCGTGATATATTAAGCCGCGGTGAAACCGGCGGCACATTCGACCTCGTTTTCATCGATGCCAACAAACGCCAATATTGCGAATACTACGACCTGGTATTTGACCACGTTGCTCCAGGTGGTTTCATAATTGCCGATAACACCCTATGGGATGGCAAAGTGGTGGAACCTGGAAAAAAAATCGATGCCCAAACCCAAGGCATCCTCGACTTCAACGACAATATAGCCCGAGACAATCGTGTGGAAAAAGTAATCCTTCCACTGCGCGACGGCCTCACAATAATTTACAAGCTTCCCGCAGCCGGGAGGTAATGTAACACACATATATAACTCGTTTACCACACACATTTTTTACTATGAAAGCCATTACTTACACTTTGTTTGCCCTGTTGATTATCGCCTGCGCATGTGTAATGACGTGCCCCGACAAAAGCGACCACACCGATGCCCTGAAAGAGATAATCAATGATAAACTGGCTCAAGAACTGGTACAGAAAACCGATGCAGAGCCTGATGACGGCATTACAATATTGGGATCGATGATAGGCACGGGTATCGCCGGACTGTTTCTCGATGGTATGCTGCAAGTTGACAATTATTTTGTGTGCAGCGTGGGCAGAATCAAATTCGAAGGTGAAGAATACATCGTGTCGATAGGAGTTTTAAATCATGTTTTCACTTTAGAAAATAAAAACACCGATGGAACGGGACAAGATTGAAATACGCGGTGCTCGGGTACACAACTTGAAAAATATCGACATTGACATTCCGCTCAACCAGATTGTAGGTGTGGCCGGAGTATCGGGTTCCGGAAAATCGTCATTGGCCCTTGGGGTGGTGTATGCCGAAGGATCAAGGCGGTATCTCGAAGCTCTGTCAACCTACACTCGTCGCCGAATTTCACAAGCCCCAAAGGCCGAAGTCGATGACATTCTGTATGTTCCGGCAGCCATAGCATTACGCCAACGTCCGGGAGTGCCGGGAATACGCAGCACTTTTGGCACTGGCACCGAATTGCTCAACAGCCTGCGCCTTATGTTCTCGCGCCTTGCAAGCCACCGATGCCCCAACGGGCATTATTGCAAACCCACGCTCAACGTTGCAGCAGGGAAAGAGATTGTGTGCCCCACGTGCGGCGCGCATTTCTTCGCTCCGTCGGCCGAAGAGTTATCGTTTAACAGCGGTGGCGCATGCAAGAAATGCGGCGGAATTGGTACTATCATGACCGTTGACGAATCGACCTTGATTCCCGACCAAAACCTGACAATCGACCAAGGGGCAGTAGCCCCGTGGAACTCACTGATGTGGACGTTGATGATTGACGTGTGCCGTGCAATGGGTGTGCGCACCGATGTGCCTTTCAAAGACTTGACTCCCGAAGAAAAAGAAATAGTGTATCACGGCCCGGCCGTAAAAAAGCATATCCTGTATAAAAGCAAAACATCGGCTGTGGGTGGGGAAATGGATTTCACCTATTACAACGCTACCTACACGGTGGAAAATGCCTTGTCGAAAGTAAAAGACGACAAGGGGATGAAACGTGTGGAAAAGTTCTTGAAACAGGATACTTGCCCCGAATGTCACGGCACAAGGCTTAGCAACGAAGCCTTGGCTCCGCTCATCGGCGGTATCAACTTGGCTCAAGCCTGCGAAATGACCCTAAGCCAACTTGACGAATGGGTAAAAAGTATTCCGGCTTGGCTGCCCGAAGATATGCGCCCCATGTGCGAAAGCATAAGCCAATCATACTTCGATACTTCGCGGCGGCTGCTCGAACTCGGCCTGTCATACCTGAGTCTTGACCGTGCAGGTTCTACCCTTTCGACCGGCGAACGCCAACGAATGCAATTGGCCCGTTGCGTGAGAAATCGCACCACAGGCGTGATATATGTGCTCGATGAACCATCGATAGGCTTGCACCCTGCCAACATAGTGGGCCTTGTGGGTGTGATGAAGGACCTTACCGATGACGGCAACTCGGTATTGCTTGTAGATCATGATACTCAAATTCTGCAAAATGCCGACTATATGATAGAACTCGGCCCGCAGGCCGGGGCAAAAGGCGGCGAAATTATCGCCCAAGGTACCATAGACCAAATCACACACAACCCAAAATCGATGATAGGCCCGTTCCTTGCCTCCGATAAAGCCCAAATCGTGAGGCAACGCACAGCGGCGGCAGATATGTTCTCAGTAGGTGTGATAGAAATGCACACAAGGCAAATACACACCGTGAACCCTCTCGATGTGAAAATACCCAAAGGACGAATGACGGCAATAACAGGAGTATCAGGGTCGGGCAAAACGACCACAATACTCGAAAGCCTTGTACCGGCATTGCAGGCAATGCTTCATGGCGAGGAATTGCCGGAACACATAAAAAGTATTTCGGCCGACGGCATCAAGAACGTAAAACTCATCGACTCGACACCCATCGGAGCCAATGTGCGCTCAACCGTGGCCACATATGCCAACGTGCATGACGACCTGCGCAAGATGTTTGCCAAAACACCGGCGGCAAAAGCCGCATCGGTCAAAGCGGGAGACTTTTCATATAACACCGGAACACTGCGATGCCCCGTGTGTGACGGAACAGGAACAGTGAGCCTCGACGTGCAATTCCTGCCCGATGTGGATATTCCTTGCACCGAATGTCATGGCTCGCGTTATGCTCAAAAGTGTGAAGAATTTCGCTATGGGGCAACCGACGGACACAGCTATTCCCTGCCCGACCTGATGAAAATGGATGTTGCCGATGCCGAAAAAGCCCTGTCGCGCTACAATACGCTACGGTCGCGGCTTGAATCGCTCAACCGCATAGGGCTTGGCTACATAACACTCGGTGAAGCCACCACAAGCCTTTCGGGTGGTGAAGCACAGCGGCTCAAGCTGGCTGCCGAAATGGGAATACGCCAAGACGATAGCATATTCATCTTCGATGAACCCACCATAGGACTACACCCACTTGACACGCAGACCCTAATCAAAGTATTCCAACAGTTGCTCGACCTTGGCGCAACCATAATCATTATAGAACATGACCTCGATATTATAGCCAACAGTGATTATGTTATCGACCTCGGCCCCGGAGGCGGAGAAGAAGGCGGTAAAATAGTGGCACAAGGCACCCCCGAAGAAATAGCCGCCACCACCGCAAGCATAACCGGCCGTTTCCTGAATCTTTAACGGGTCTGCCAAAGTTTAATACAAGTAACATGAAGAAAATCAAGTGCCTGAGGAGATTTTATTTTATTGCTGTCCGGTAAAACTTTTTAGTCATCAAAAAAATTAGGGCTGACTTCCAAGCGAGGGAATCAGCCCTTTTCGTTACCTTTGTTTCTGCGACAAAACTATAATAACGATGGGCAAAGGTACACATTTTCTCGGACAGCCGATGTTCGGACAACTGATAAGTTTACTATCCAAGTCAGAAATCCTCAAGTTCAGCCGTGA